>DAOTMV010000037.1:0-41713 GCA_035450485.1 Anaerohalosphaeraceae bacterium
TGCCGGTGCCGACGACGCCGTAATCGCGTGCCCAGGTGCACAGCATCTCCCCCGAACCGCTGCCAAGGTCCAGCACCCGCGTCCCCCTCGCCAGACGCAGCGCCGCCCCCAGAGTCGCCATCTTCTCGGCTGTGAACGGATTATGGATACGGTGAGCACTCTCAGTAATGTTAAAGATCCGTGGAATATCCCCTGGACTAACTGTGTCAGACACTTTTGTCCTCCCTTCTTCGACCATGGCCGGCCGCCACTTCAAACCATTACTCTAACAAACTGCCGCGCTCTTTACCACCTTCCAGAAGCACCATCCAACTTCATTTCGCGGGCAAAATGCCCGTGCCGCCTCCCGCGAGCCGAGGCGCCGGCCTCGCGAAGAGGGCCAACGCGGCGTTGGCCTGGCCACAATCTGCCCGAGCGACCAAGTCAATAGACATTCACTTCGAAAATGGACCACCAGTAGAAGGAGTCGCTGCCGGTCTGTTCGATCCGCAGGTAGCGCTTGGTCTGGGGCTCGCAGGTGATTTCCGTGATGCTATAGCTGCCCGAGCCCGTGGCGATGGGCTGGCCCCAGGTCTCCCCATCGTCCGAGACGTAGAGATTGTAGCGGCGCGGCGAATCGTACGGCGCCCAGCCATTCTCCAGGACCACCTTGTGGAACGTCTGCGCCCGGCCCAGATCGAGCGCAAACCACTGCCCCGCCTGCTGTCTGGTCCCCGTGCTCCAACAGGTCCAGTAGTCGCCATCGATCGCGTCGAAGGCGGAGCCGCCCTGTTTCCTGCCCCAATCATAGGAGAACGTGGGACCAGTATGCGTGACGGAGGCCCAGGCTTTCCAGCCCTTCTTGTTGAGCGGCGTTGAGCGCGGTTGGGCAGCCCGCGGCGGCTTCGGCGCAGTGATCGGCAGCACGCCGGTTGCCGTGAACGTCCACGTGCCGGGCTCGGCCTCGAATTGCACATATTCGCGGTCCTGGCCATGCCATGCAATGCCCGCAACGCCGCCCTGATAGCCGCCCTTCCAGATCGTCGTGCCGTTGACCTCGATTGCATCCAGCCGCGAAAAAGAGCCCAGCGGGATACCAACGATCGCCCTGGTGCCGGCCGGCGACTTCAGACTCAGGGAGTATTGCGAGGTTCTTATCTATCCGGACGGCAACATCCCCTTTGACCGTGGGAACCACGACCCGGATGGCCGTGAGAAACGCCTCCTTCGGCCGGACATGATACGTGCTCCAGGCAGGCGCCTCGGGGGCAACGCCTGCGATGCACCGGCTGAGAACCGTATTGGGGGAGTTCCAGCCATGGTTCTGCGAAGAATTGGCGTCGAACCTGGTCTCCCACCACCGGCCGAAATGCTCCCACAGCGTCGTCGTGTGGACCCGAATCTGATCCTGGTAACGGTCGTACATCCGCAGAAGGGCAAACTCCTGCTTGCCCATTTTGCACAGGGACTCCATGATCCAGCGCTCAAAGTACGAACTGGCGTTGTATGTATTGCCCCCTTCCCAGTGCGGGTTGAGCTTTTTGGACAGGACATTCTCGTAGATCGCGGGCCACTTGGCCTCGTCCGCCAGGCCGGTCACGACCGCCATGGCGTTGGCCCGCTCGTTCGGGTAATCGATATCCGTCGACTGGTAGTAGCCGCCCCGCCAGTACACCTTGTCAAAATGCGTCAAGGCCCACGCCGCTAATCCGGCATGGGCCTCTACAGACTTGAATCTCATCAGAATTACTTGCCCTTAAGGAAACGGTCGGCGACATCCATGTATCGCTGCCAGTCGTATTCGGTGACGTCGTGGCCGCCGGTGCGGATGTGGTAAGAAATGGCGCCCATGATCGGCTTGTTGAGCGGCGGCATCTCGTCGGCCCCGAACTTGCCCGCCCCCAACAACTCATAAACCGGCTCGGCATGCATGGCCGACAGAAACTCCCCCTTCGGGTCCGCCCAAAGGTCCTTCTCCGCACTGGCCACGTAAACCGGCCTGGGCGCCGCAAGCGCTATCAGCATGTGCTGGTCGACCGGACAGGCCCCTTCCGCATCGTTGTACTTCAAGAAGTTATCGCAGAACCAGTGCGGAAACGACGTATTGATCCGCTTGACCGTCTCCCCGAACGCACGGCGCGACAGCGCCGCACCGCCGCAGCCCGAATTGTTCGAAATCACCATTGCAAAACGCTCATCCGTCGCCCCCGCCCACAGCGCCGTCTTGCCTAATCGCGAATGCCCCATCACCGCCACACGTTTGGCGTCGATATCCGCATCCGTCTCGAAATAATCCATCGCCCGGCTCAACCCCCACGCCCACGCCGCAATCGAACCCCATTGATCCGCCGCAGGCTTCTCACCGGGCTCATGAAATAGCGCGTGAATGCCGTTTTGGAACCCATCATCAAAATCCGGATCGATGTCGCCGTAGTAGATCGTCGCCACGCCGTATCCCCGCTCCAGAATCTTCTCCACCGGCCACCGCGATGCGCTCGCCCCGCGCCCGGCCTCCGTCGCCCGATGATCTCCGCCCCGCATCCAGCTCTTCGGAATCCGAATGGCAGGATCGCTGTGGATGGCATGATTTCCCGCGAAATTCAACCCCAGAAACACAGGCGCCGGGCCGGATACATCTCTTGGCAGATAAATCAGCAAATCCCAGGTTACCGATTTGCCTTTATTGGAAAGCGTAATCGCCACCTGCTTGCGGACCGCTTTTCCCCCAATTGCATTTTCACTCTTCTCAACTTCATATTTCACATTCTCGGACCGGCCGGGCGCCTTGCCATAGACATGGGTCTCAAAAAGCGCCAAAATCTCCGGTCGCCGCTTCTGGCGCCACATTTCCGCACTATCGACCTTCGTCCCGTCATTGCAGACCAACGGATCCGGCAGCGTATAAGCCGGCACTTTTGACTCGTCATAATTGGCCCCGGCCGGCTGCGCCTTGGCCGAGACATCAACACAGATCACCGCAACGAATGCCGTTAAGAGAATTCGCACACACCTGCTGGCAGACATAGAAACCTCCATTACAGAAACCGGTCGTTACTGGACTCGTACACCCCCATGTTACCAGCACCGTCCGGCGCTTTCAAGGCCGCCTGCCAATCGCTCCGGCCGGGCGCACAAGTGCGGCGTTTGACTTCGCGTACCCGGTCGGCTATAGTTGGCGCAACCGCTGAGTCGCCGAGCCAAGGCATTGCAGCGGTGCGAAAGAGACCGTACAGGAGAGAGCATGATGGCTTCGCAAGGACTTCCCACCGTTTCGAGGCGAACATTCTGCCGCTGGGCCGCCGCCGGCGCCGCGGCCGCGTATTGGCCGAGCGTCCGCGCAGCCGGGCAAATGTCAAAGGTCAAGTTTTTCAAGAATCTCGCGCCCGGCCACATTGGCGTCGGGGCCAATCAGCGACAGGCAATGATCTGGGCCGCTAAATACGGCTTTGACAGCATCACGCCGAACACAGGCGAATTCCAGGGCAAGTCCGCCGCCCAGATTCGTGACTGGCTGCACGAGATGAAAGCCGCCGGCATCCGCTACGGGGCCGCCGGCCTGCCCGTTGAATTCCGCAGAGATGAAGACCGCTTCAGGACGGACATGGCCGGCCTTGCCGCACAGGCCGCCTTGCTCAAGCAGTTGGGCGTCGACCGCGTCGCCACGTGGGTCCTGCCCGGTCACAATGAACTGACCTACATGCAGAATTTCGAACAGCATCGCCGCCGCTTCGCCGAGGTTGCCAAGGTGCTGGGCGACCACGGCATCAGGCTCGGCCTGGAATTCGTCGGCCCACGCACCTCGCGGGCAAGGTTCCGTTATCCCTTTGCCTGCGCCCAGGCCGACATGATGGAACTTGTCGGCGCCATCGACCGGCCCAATGTGGGCCTTCTGTTAGACAGTTGGCACTGGTATACGTCGCACGGCACCGTGGACGAACTAATGCAGTTGTCCAACAAGGATATCGTTCACGTTCACGTCAACGACGCACCGGCAGGGACCGACGTCGACAAGCAGATAGACAGCACGCGCTGTCTGCCCACGGCCACCGGCGTCATCGACCTGAAAGGGTTCATCAACGCGCTGGTCAAAATCGGATATGATGGGCCGGTGGAGTGCGAACCGTTCGATCAGAAACTCCGCGAAATGGACGACGAAGCCGCCGTCAGGAAAACCGGCGAATCGCTCACCGCCCTCTTGAAACTAATCGAGGCGTGATCGCCTCGCGCACAAATCTCGCGTCTCTTGAACGAAGCAAGAGGAGCCTGCCGGATCGCTCCGGCAGGCCCTTGGATCACGAATTACTGCTGGGCAGCCTGCTGGCCGGGACGTCTGCCAAACCGCCGCACCACCTTTTCGCCGGTGATCTTCTGCGTTCCTCGGCTCGAAGTCACCTCGCCGGTCAGTTTGCCCTCGGCAACCGTGCCTGCGAAATTGCTCTCGAACCGCTGCTCGCCAAACTCCATCACAATAGCGAAGCTCACCTTGTCGCCGTCGAGCGCAACCTGCTTGATCGGCAGCGTCCCGTAAAGGGCGCTCAGATCGGGGTTGATCGTCAGGCGCTGCTTGCGGCTGCCCTGCTCACCGGCGATCTCCAAGTTCCACGTACCGATGACGGCCGCACCGATTCGCGTGCCTTCGACCGCGATTTCGCCACGATCGGATTTCATCACACCCTTCAGTGTATCACCCTCCATCGTCCCTTCGAAAGTCATCACGAACTCTCGGTCCTGCCACCTGCTGGTCCTTTTGAAACTCAGCGTGCCGCGCTCAAACGTGACGTCGGAAACCGTGCTTTCGCCTCGCTGGGTTTTCCACTGGCCGACGAGGGTGTTTTCTTGTTCGCCGGCGGCAATCACCAGCGTCGACGTAACGTCGCGTTCACCGATCTTGTATTTCAGTTCCCACTGGCCGATCGCCCTCGAAAAACGCGGCGCCCGGACGCCTTCGACCTTCATTTCACCCCGTTCGCCGGCCAACGTCCCGGTGAGCTTGCCTTCGGCAATCCTACCCGTGAACTTCGACGTCATCTCCTGGCCTTCGCGGCCCCGCATGGCCCACGTGAACGTGAGGGTCCCGTCCTGGAACGCAACGTCCCTGAGATCGGTGATACCCCAGAAGCTGATCCACTGGCCGGTCTGCTGCCCCTCTGCGTTCCGCGAAAACGACAGAATGGCGTCCATCGCCATGTTCTCGCCGAACTGCACCTTGGCCAGCCAGTCGCCGTACACGCCGCCCCGGCGGGCTTGCCCCTGCGGCTGCGCGGGGACCTCCACCGCAAGCAGAACCATACTCATAAGCGAGCATAGTACGACGGTCTTGAAAAGTACTTTTCGTTCCATGGTAAAGCCTCCAAAAAAGTTAACATTCAGCTCGCTCCGTTCGTGTTATACAATTCCGCGGGCAGATTGTCAAACGCGCCGAATCATCTCTGAAAGAGCAGAGGTGCGAATTCGTTGAGATACAGGCGCCAGTTGATCCACGTGTGGCCGCCGTCGGTTTCCTTATACACAACGTCGAAATTATGTTTCTTGAAGACCTCTACGGTTCGGCGGGAGGTTTCGAGCAGGAAGTCCTGACTGCCGGTGGCAAACCAGAGAAGCTTGAGACCCTTCTTGAGTTCAGCATCATCCAGAACTTTGGCGTTGCGTTCCTCCCAGCCGAGTCCGGAACTGTCACCGCCGGGCCGGCCTCGGCCGCCGAGTTCAAAGACGCCCGAACTGAAGACCCCCGCATACCCGAATTTATCCATGTGTCCGACGAGGAGCGTCAGAGTGTGGCCGCCGCCCATGGACAGACCTGCCACAGCGCGGTTGGCCCGATCGGTGTAAACGCGGTAATGGCTGTCGACAAACGGCATGATCTCGTTGACAAAATCCTCGATAAACGGGTCGGTGCCGGGCAGCGGCTGGCCCCAGGTCCACGGGCCGGTATGGCCGGCGGGCATGACGACGACCATCGGTTTGGCCTTGCCGGCGGCGATGAGGTTATCCAGGATGAAGCCCGCACGGCCGACGGTCGTCCACGAATCGTCGGAATCCGATGCACCGTGCAGCAGGTAGAAGACGGGGAACTTGTCCTTGCCGGATTCGTAGCCGGGCGGCGTGTAGACGTGCATCCGGCGGAACCGCTTGAGCGACTTCGAGTAATAGGTCACTTCGGCAACCGTGCCGTGAGGAACGTTCCGGGTGTCCATGAATTCCGCACCGGGCACGTAGACCAGGCTCCAGACGTTGGACAGAGATTCACTGGTTGCTGGGTTGCGTGGGTCGACTACCGAGACGCCGTCGACGTTGAACATATAGCGGTAGGCGCCGGGGTCGACGGGACCCACGGTCGCCTCCCAGACGCCTTCATCGTTCTTCTTCAAATCAACGCCCCGGGCGATCTGCGGCATGTCGCCGCCGGTGAGACGCACGGCCTTGGCATTGGGCGCCAGGATGCGGAAGGTAACCTGGCCGTCGGCCGTGACCTCGGGTGACACGACACGCGGGCCGCGCGGCATCTGCGCCAAGGCCGCGGAGCCGAACAGTGTTGCGGCAAGTACCACGGCCACAAGGGCTTGTGTTCTTTGCTGTCTGTTCATGCTTTTCTCCTTTCAATGGTTAATAATGTTTTGCTGTTTCACGTGCAGCCGTGCCGTAGGGCGGCCCTTGTCATCGCATCGGCCATGTGGCCGAAAGCGGTGATGAATGTGGCTGCGGCCTCATCGTGTACATAATACCTGCGGCCACGGCGTCCCATCAAGGGCAAACGAGTCGTGAACGCCGAGTTCGAAACCTTTCGTATTGAAACCCGCATTCGCTATTTCCTCGCTTCCATCATGCGGGCCCTGGCAAGGGGCAGCCACCGCTCCATCCGGCGCTAATAGTTCATCATGAAGAATCATCGCTACCGAACCACCCTGTTTGTCCACACTGCCCAGTAGATAGGCCCCTGGGCCGTGCCGTGGTACTTGTTGATGATTCCACCCATATAGTAATCATCGATAGGCACCTCCAGCGCCATCCGATGGATATCGCCGGCCCGGATCCTCTTCACGTCGCCGCCGATCTCCCTGACCCGTGCATCCGCCGCTTCCGCCCGGGCCTTCAACGGGTTGTAGTGCCCCACATAAATCACGTCCGCCGCTACCTCTCCGCGATGCACCTCCAGAACGCGATACTTCAACACAAACGCGTAATCGTACATCGGAATGTCAGGGAATTTGTCCGGAATTTCCACCAGTTCGGCCGTCACCTCCACCGATCCTCGCCGCACCACCTCCGCATCCGCCCCGTCGGCGGGCCTCTGCCGACAGCCGCCGGCACACGCCACAACCACAAGCCCGCAAACCGCCCACCTCAAACGCATTGTGCCCATCAGTACTCCAGTTCAGCATACGTCCAGTGCGGCTCCCACCCCCGCGGCAAAGTCAGCACCGGCCCGTCTTTTGTCTCCGGATGCAGCTTTCTCAAGGCCGTACTCCGCCCCCGGATCGTCGGTGCATCCGCCAACCGCATCAAGTGCATTGATCCGCCTGCCTTCTCCGCCCCGCCGCCGTCCACCTCGCACCGCGTAAACAAGACATACCGGTCGTCCGGCGAAAGCGCACCGCCGTAAACGTGCGTGCCGTCCTCCCCATACACCAGACGCTGTTCCCCGCCGGCCGCATCCGCCATCCACAACTGTGTCCAGCCGTATCCGCGATTCGCCCGCTGGCCGGCCGGCCGGCATGAATAGATCACCCGCCGCGAATCCGAAAACCAATCCGGCGTACAGCTCTGAAGACTGTTGACCTCATTGACCTTCCCGTCGGCCATGTCTACCCGCATTATTGTCCACGTCTGCCCCCGGTAGTTGCCCACCCCACAGAGTGCCGTGCCGTCCGGCGAACAGTAGAGCTGCTGAAAGATCCCCTGCCGATCGATCCGCCGCACCACCTCCATCGTCGCAAGATCCACAACGAGAATGCCCTTGAGCGTCAGGCACACAACCTGTTTGCCGTCAGGCAGCCACGACGCCCACGTAAACTCCCCTTCACTGCCCAGAGAACGCCGATTCGATGCATCCCAATCCGCAACCGTCAGAGATCCTGCAAATCCCCACTGATCGTGGTCCAATACGGTGCCCCGCTTCATCGTCCGAAACAGCAGTCTTTTGCCGTCGGGTGAATAACGCGGCCCGGCCTCCTCCACCTGGGGTGTATCCGTCAACTGCCGCCGCTGGGACCCATCCGGCCGCATCACGAACAGGTCCCACGAACCGTTCGCCGATCGTGCACTGAACACGATCCACCCCTTGTCCTTCACCTCCTCCGCCAACTCCGTCAGCGGATTGCCACCAAACGCCTTACACGTGCAGGCCGCAAGCACGGTCAGAACGACCCACGAAAAGCGCTTATCCATAACCGGAAACCCTCGCAAAACAAGCCCTTCACCGCCGAATCCTCACCATTCCTGCCCCTGCATCATACAAACCCTACCACCCCGACGCCAGTTTCAAAGCCCGCCAACAAAAAACTTCCCGAATCCAGGCGCACCCCTTTGACCCAGCGCCGCAAGCTTGTATATTCGATGATTTGGCTGGGTTCCCTCTGACGGAGTTCTGCGACAATGCAGATCAATCAACAGACAATTCGCAGTTTCTTCAAGCTGACGCCCGCAACGCGGATGCTCATGCTGGCCGTTATCGTCGGCCTCCTGGGCGGCTTCGGGTCCCTGGGTTTCAAGAAGCTCATCCTGGCCCTGCAAGCGCTGTTCTGGGCGACAAAGGATATGGCCCCGGAAACGCTCCTGGCGCTGGCATGGCAGCGGCGTCTCCTGATGCCGGCCCTCGGCGGGCTTATTGTCGGGCCGCTCATATATTTTCTCGCCCGCGAAGCCCGCGGACCCGGCGTGCCCGAGGTTATGATTGCCGTCATCACGCGAAACGGCATTATTCGCCCGATTGTCGTGGTCGTTAAGGCGGTCGCCTCGGCTTTGAGCATCGCCAGCGGCGGTTCGGTCGGCCGCGAAGGGCCGATTGTCCAGATTGGGGCCGCCATCGCTTCAACGGTGGGCCAGATGCTCCGTCTGGGGCCCGTGATGCTAAAGACCCTGGTCGGCTGCGGCGTCGCCGCGGGAATTGCCGCAACATTCAACGCGCCGATCGCCGGAACTCTTTTCGCAATGGAATTAATTGTTGCCGACTTCGGCCTGACCTCGTTTACCCCCATTCTCGTCTCGGCCGTCGCCGCGACAGCCCTCACCCGCCATTTCCACGGAAACATCACAGAATTTGTTTTGCCGGCGTTCTCCATGAAATCGCACTGGGAATTTGGGCTGTATCTGATTCTCGGTATCCTCGCCGGCCTGATCGCCTACGTTTTCTCCCGCTGCGTTTACATAAGCAAAGACCTGTTTGAGAAATCGCGAATTCCGGCCTGTGTCCGCCCCGCCGCCGGCGGCCTGTTGGTCGGGGCGATGGCGATCGCCTTTCCGCACGTGATGGGCGTGGGCTACGATACGATGCGCGTCCTGCTTGAGGGCGAATTGGCGCTGGGCGTAATGGCGCTTCTGGTATTTCTCAAGATCGTGGCAACCGCTTCAACGGTCGGCTCCGGCGGTTCCGGCGGTGTTTTTGCGCCGTCGCTTTTCATTGGGGCGATGGCCGGCGGTACGTTCGGCACGGTGGCGCACCAGTGGTTTCCCAGCGTGACGGCCTCGCCCGCGGCGTACGCACTCGTAGGCATGGCCGCGGTCAACGGCGCATGCACGCAGGCGCCGCTGTCGGCGATAATCGTCCTGTTCGAGATGACCGGCGAGTACGGCATTATCCTGCCGCTGATGTTCGCCGTGGTGATGGCGACATTTGTAGCAAGAAAACTGTACCCCGAGTCAATCTATACGGAAGATCTCGTGCGGCGAGGGATTGCGGCGCACGAAGGTGGAGATCTCAATATCCTGCGTGCGATTCCGGTGCGCGACGTCTTGCGGCATGATGAAGCGACTATTCCGCAGACGGCATCGTTCGATGCACTGGTGCGCCTGACCCTGGAGACGCGGCGAAACGTCATATTCGCCGTCGACGAGGCCGGGCGGTACAGGGGAGCCATCGCCATGCAGGACTTGATGGATATCCTGAACCAGCCGCGCGAGGTACTGCTGGCATGCGATATCACCGACTGCATGCAGGAATTGATGCCGGTGCTTGTGACGCAAACGCTTGACTGCGTGGTCGGGCGCTTTGCGGAGACCGGCTTTGACCGGCTGCCGGTGGTCGACAACACGGATCGCCTTGTGGGTTCGGTGGTCGCCGCCGACATCATGCGGCAATACACACGCGAAGTAACCAAACGAAATATCGCCATCGAACTCGGCGCACGCATCGCGGCCCACGACCCGTCGCAGATGCTGCACATCGGCGGCGATACGGTCGTTGCCGAGATGCCCGTGCCGGAGTGGATGGTGGGCAAGCGGTTGGGCGAACTTGCGCTGCGGGCGCAGCATAATGTGTCGGTTTTCGTCGTGAAAGAACATCACGGCGATCACGAGCCGCGATTGGTGACGCCTACCGCGGACTACTGTTTCCGGGCCGGCGACACGCTGCTGGTGGGCGGCACGGAAAAAGACGTCACGCTGCTGAAGAAGCACGCCTGAGCGGCGGGGCCTATGACGGCCGCTCATATTGCCGGATCGGAAGCTGCTCGCCGCCCTTCAGTGCGGACTGATGGGCAACGATCCCGGGCACGGTGTAGGCAAGCGCTTCATAGACATCGACCGTCGGCCTTCGGTTGTGGGTCAGGGCGTCGATGAACTCGTGCGTAAGGAACGAATGCGAGCCTTCGTGGCCGGTGTCGTGACGGAGCGGCTCGGGCAGCATGTCCGTTTTCCACCACTGCGGCTGGTCGTATTTTTCAAAATTCGGAAGACTTCGCACAAATCCCGCGTCATCGGTTTCAGTCTGCTTGCCCGACCGTACGATCACCGGCCCAAGCCCATGCGGATGCGCGGTGTAGAAGCTCATCTTCGTACCGATCCACTGGGCCCGCTCGCAGCCCCTGTGAGCCCCCTTCCACCAGACATTGACACGGAAGGCATGTCCCTTGTCCGTCCGGAACATCGCGCAGGCATTCCAGAACGGATTGCCGTAGACGTTATCCGTGCATGCGGGACTGTCGTCGCCCCAGCCGTGGCAGACCACCTGCGTCAGCCGTTCACCGGTGACGCCCACCAGGTGGGCCGTACAATGCGTCGGGTAGTGCATCGGAGCAAGGCCGTGCCGCCATGTACGTTTGGCGGTCGGGTCGCCGTACGGCTCGTTGTACAGGTATTCCAGGCCGTCGTGCTGGTACTCGGATTCGCAGTAGAAGATTTCGCCGAAACTGCCGGCCTCATAGAACTTCCGTGCCGAAATCGTATGCTGCTGATAGTAACTCGTCTCGGCCATCATGTAGGTCCGGCCCGACTTGTGGACGATATCAAGCAGCTCATCAGCCTCTTCCAGCGTGGCAAAGCAGGCCGGCACGGCAGCGATCACGTGCTTGCCGTGCTTCATGGCCTCGACGGTGTGCCTGACATGGTTCGGCGCCTCTGTAAAGACGGCAACGGCGTCGATGTTCTTGTCGAGAACGAGTTTCTCCAGCGATGGATATGCCTTTGCGCATTTGTACGTCCGCATCAGCGCGGCCCGCCGCTCCGGCCGCAGATCGCTGACCGCCTCGACGACGCAGTCCGGATGCTCATGCCATTGAAAAGAACACCCAAACCCTCCGCCGACAATGCCGATTCGAATCTTCTTCGGCGCGGTATCTACGGCCAGCGCACTGCTGGCTGCCAGCGATAGCCCTCCAACGGCCAATGTGCCCTGTTTCAGAAATCGGCGGCGGGAAACCGGATTGTCGCTGCTGTCTGCGGTTCGAATGGTATTCATCTTTATACCTTCTCCAATCAATCAAAGTTTTCGGTCGAGTTTCCTGTAGCTTATGGCCTCGGCGATGTGCTGGGCCTGGATGTCTGTGGAGTCTTCGAGGTCGGCGATGGTTCGGGCAACCTTGCAGATCTTGTCGTGGGCGCGGGCGCTTAGGGCGAATTCGGCCATGGCCTGTTTGAGAAGCTGTTCGCCGGATTCATCAAGGCGGCAGTGGGCTTCGACCTGCTTGTGGCTCATGCGGGCGTTGGTCATGACAGGGCCGTCGCCGAAGCGGCGGGTCTGTATCTCACGGACGCGGATTATCTGCTCACGGATCTGGGCGGAGCGTGTCTGATCGCCGCGGGAGCGGAGTTTGCGAAAGGCGACCGGCGGTACGTCGATGTGGATGTCAATGCGGTCCATGAGCGGGCCGGAGACCTTGGCGATGTAGTTTTCAATCATCCGTGGGGTGCATTTGCATTTTCGCTGGCCGCTGCCGAAGTAGCCGCAGGGGCACGGGTTCATGGCGGCGATTAGGATAAACTGAGCGGGAAAGGTGAGGGTGCCCTTGGCGCGGGAGACGGTGGTGGCGCCATCTTCGAGCGGCTGGCGGATCATTTCAAGGATGTGGCGCGGAAATTCGGCGAATTCGTCAAGGAAGAGGATACCGTGGTGGGCAAGGCTCAGTTCGCCCGGGCGGGGGTTGGTACCGCCGCCGATGAGTGCGGGGCCGCTGGCGGTGTGGTGCGGGGCACGGACGGGACGCGTGGCGATGAGGGCGGTGTTCTTTTCGAGAAGGCCTACGGAGGAGTAGATGCGGGTGGTTTCGAGGGATTCCTGCAGGGTCAGGGGCGGCAGGATCGTTGCCATGCGCTCGGCTAACATGGTCTTGCCGGCGCCTGGCGGGCCGATCATCATTACGTTGTGGCCCCCCGCCGCGGCAATGGTGAGGGCGCGTTTGACCGTTTCCTGGCCCTTGACGTCGGCGAAGTCCACATCGTAGGTGCCCGCCACGTTGAACAGTTCGTCGATGTCGACGGTGGTGGTTTCCAGCGGCAATTCTCCGGAGAGGCAGCCGACCGCCTGCGATAACGAGGCGACACCGTAGACTTCTATGTTCTGCACCACGGCGGCCTCACGGGCGTTTTCCAATGGGACGATGACGCTGGTAAAGCCGTTTTCGGCGGCGGCCATGGCCATGCTGAGGACACCGTTGACGCGGCGGACGCGGCCGTCCAGCGCCAGTTCACCGACAACGAGGCAGCGTTTGAGCATGTCGCTTTGCAGCGAGCCGGAACAGCAGAGCATGCCCAAGGCGATTGGCAGGTCGAAGGCGGGGCCGGCTTTCTTGACGTCTGCGGGGGCGAGGTTGATCAGCGATTGCGTATCGGGGTAGCGGTAGCCGGAGTTGATGATGGCGCTGTGGACGCGTTCGATGCTCTCCTTGACGGCGGCGTCGGGCAGGCCGACGATCATGGGTTTCTCGAAGCCGCCGCGGGAGACGTCCACCTCCACTTCGCAGATGACCGCGTCGATGCCCTCCAACGTCACACTATGAAGCCTCGCCAACATAGCCTACTCCCCGAATCCAGTATCATAGCTCGCAATACGGGGGTATTGTACCGGCTTGGCAAAACGTACACAACGTCCTTGTTCGCGCCAAAGCACGCCGGTCTGGCCATGTTGTCATGGCTGACGCGACGTGCACTCGCCCTCGAGAACGCCGTTTGCAGAGTTGATCTCAGCAATGAATGTCTTCACCGTATCAAGCACGGCTTGATCAATGCGGTTCTTGGACAAAACGAAAATCGGCCTACCGTTGATGGTACCAAACAAGAACCGCTTGCTCTCTCGTACCTGAAACCCTGGTCGCCATTTGAAGAGCACTTCAGCCCAGTCATTTATCCAGCGCACTCCTTGACTCTCGAACCGCAGTATCCGCGTTTGCAGGCGTGAGACGCGTTTCCAGCAATGCCGTGCAATTCCCAGAGCACCGGCCACGGGAAACGCCATCAACGCGAACGCACAACCACCCCTTGGTATGCCTTACTGACGAACACCCCTTCCTGCACAACCAGTACCATGACCGTCCCGACAATGACCAAGGCGCAGTAAGCCCAGTACAGTCGAGCGCGGAATAGTCGCCACATCATTATTCTTTGCATATCCGAGATGTCCGTGTTGATCACTATTTCGATAGTATCCATGTGATCCGCCTCTCGTTCTCTGCCTTATGGACCATTCTAATCCAGTCGATTGCGAGTGTCTACGCTTTAAACTGCGGGTTTCCTCCGCGTGCAAATGGCGCGGGTATCGGGATGGCGACGAAGCCTGGCAGTTATGCAACCTTACAGATCCACATAGCTGCGATCCAGAGGCCGCTTGGGGCCAAGAAAACCCGGTTTTTGCAGCCGAAAACAAGGGTTAGGATTGACTAAGTGGTTCTTGCGGCGGTCACAAAATTTTTGAAAAATTTTCAAAAAAAGCTTTGCGTGGGGGCGGTGATGGGGTATAATAAAGGTTGGATACAGTGCTCTTATTCTTCTTATACTCTTATGAGTTTCGAGAGCGCTGAGGCAGTTGTTTAGTTAATACTTTTGGTCATATTTCGATATTCGAAAACTGACTCAGCAAAGAAAGGCCGGTGTTGACGTGCACCGGCCTTTTTTATGCGCGCCAGTTCCAGGGGCGCCCGGGCACGCAGAGGAAAACCTTTTCCCGCCTGTTCAGCGGGGTGGCGGGCAGGATGTACGTGCGGGGATCGCGTTTGCCGCGTTTTGCATTGCGGCAGGCGTTCTTGCGGCATAACATATGCGTGCGGCCGGTCGCGTGACGGGCCGCCAGGTCGTCCGGATGTACTGCGTGGCGCATGGTCTTCACGTCGCACATTTTCGTCTTCTATTTCCTGCCCATGGTCCTGGGGGCCTATTACCTTCTGCCGCGGGGACGGAACGCCCTGCTGCTGGCGGCAAGCTACGTGTTCTATGCATGGTGGGATCCGGCGTTCGTGCTTTTGATGTTTGCGGCGACCGTGATCAACTATCTGGGGGCCAAGGTCATGGCGGCGCCTGAGGCGTCGTCGGCACGTCGGCGGGCGGCGGTGACCGTATCCGTGGCGGCGAGCCTGGGGCTGTTGGGCTTTTTCAAGTACTTTGTATTCGTGCAGGAGAATCTCAACGGCATGCTGGCTGCGTTGGGCGCGCCAACGTTCGGCGTCTGGCGGATCGTGCTGCCGGTGGGGATCAGTTTCTATACGTTTCAGAGCCTCAGCTATACTGTCGATGTGTACCGCCGCGTATGTCCACCGGTGCGGTCGTTTGTCGACTTCGCCTGCTTCGTGTCACTGTTTCCGCAACTCATTGCCGGGCCGATCCTGCGTTACAACGCGATTGCCCCGCAACTGCACGAGCGGACGCACACGCTGGAGAAATTCGCCGCCGGGACGGGCCTGTTCATTCTGGGCTTTGCCCGCAAGATCCTCTTGGCCAACCCCATGGGACAGATCGCCGATGCGGCATTTGCCGCAGACCATCTCCTGCCGCTGGATGCATGGTTCGGCGTTATCGCTTACGCATTTCAAATCTACTTCGACTTCGCGGCGTACTCGGATATGGCCGTAGGGCTGGGCCGCATGTTGGGGTTCGAGTTCGACAAGAACTTCGACGCGCCATACCGTGCCGAGAGTATCACAGACTTCTGGCGGCGGTGGCATATCTCTCTGTCGTCGTTTCTGCGGGACTACCTGTATATCCCGCTGGGCGGAAACCGGCGCGGGCGGCGGCGGACGTATGTGAATCTTGCCGTTGTGATGCTCTTGGGCGGCCTGTGGCACGGCGCCAACTGGACGTTTGTGCTGTGGGGGGCGTGGCATGGCGGGCTGCTCATCATCGAGCGGGCGGGCAACAAGCAGAGCCTTTACCGCCGGCTGCCGCATGCAGTCCGCGTAGGCGTAACGTTTGTGCTGGTGTTGTTCGGGTGGGTCCTGTTCCGGTCGGAAACGGTAGGCGAGGCGGCACACTACCTGACAACAATGTTCGGGCGGGCGGAGACAGGGCCGGGAACGATGCTCGTCTCAGCGCGGCTCTACACGCCGGCAAATGTGAGCATGATGATGTTGTGCGCGATTCTGGCGTTCGGACCATTGCAGGCGTTCGAATACGTGCGGCGGGTCACCTGGCCCAGGATTGCACTCTTGATTGTACTGTTTGCGGTGTCGCTTATGGTGATGTCCGCGCAGGCGTTTAATCCGTTTTTGTATTTTCAGTTCTGAGAGAGCATGGTACCGTCGAGGCCAAGACATTGCTTTCTGGTTATTGCTTTCGTGCTGATACTGGCAGCGCCGCCGGTCGTCCAGGTTGGCCTTGATATGGCAAATGGGCGCTCGCCCGGCTGCCTGGCCCTGTTGACACGGCGGCCGACTGTGACACATCTTCGCGGCTTTGAAGAAGATCTGGAGGCGGACTCGTGGTTTGCGAATTGGGCGCGGCCATTGGTGCAGCAGGCCCGCTTTCGCCTGTTTGCCGATCCGGGGCAGAATGCCATCGTCGGCCGCCGCGGCTGGCTGTTCTACACGCCCGGCGTGCAGTACATCACGGATTCCGGCAAGGCCCGTGACGCGGCTATGCGCGACTGCATCGCGGCCGTATGCGATTTCAACGCGCAGCTTGCGTCACGCGGGATTCATCTCGTCGTTGTACCGGCGCCCGGCAAGGCGTCCATTTACCCGGACATGTTGGGCAGGCGAGCGTCAAGGGAGGCCATGGAAAGTCCCACGCGAGGCCTTCTCCGCGAGCTGAAGGCCGAGGGCGTTGACGTGGTCGACCTTTTTGCAGTATTCGCACAGGCGCGCCGTGACGCGGCGGCCGAGCAACCGTTGTATCTGGCGCAGGATACGCACTGGTCGCCCGCCGGCGCACACCTTGCGGCCGAAACAGTCGCCGCGCACGTGTTGTCAGCGGGCCGCATCACCGCCGGGGCCGTCAACTACGACACCGAGCCGGTAGCCGTAAGCCGCATGGGCGACATCATCCGGATGGCCCGCGTACCGGCGATGGAGAGAAACGCTGCGCCCCAAACCGTGCAGTGTCTCCGGGTGATCGACCCGCGCACGGGCGCGCCGTACAGCGATGACGATGCAGCGCCGGTGCTCGTCCTCGGCGACAGTTTCCTGCGCATCTACGAATCGGACAAGCCCGGCTCGGCCGGATTCACTGCACATCTGGCCCGTGCGCTCAAACAGCCGGTGACCAGCATCGTCAACGACGGGGGCGCCTCGACCCTGGTGCGGCAGGCACTCAGCCGCAGGCCCGAACTGCTCGAGGGCAAGAGGATCGCGATCTGGGAATTCGTCGAGCGCGATATCCGTTTCGGCGCCGAGGGCTGGCAGCGGGTGGACTTGCCGGACAGCGGCCCGGCGGGTGATACCGGTCCTCGCCCGTGAGCATGCATCCAATCGCGGCTTAAGGCGCGGCCGCATACAGTCGATAATCACCGCGCAGCCCTGAGGAGAGGCTGTAAACAAAGAACACGGCCGGCGGGGAGAAGATATGCTCAACAATTTGCAGCTTGCGGCAGGTATCGTGCTTATGAGTTCTTCAGCGGTCGTGGGTCCGCCGCGAATGCGCGTCAGCCCGTATTTCGGCAGCCTCGTCGGCCTGAACTACACCAGCATCGACGATCTCGGCGATCACGATTATGACAGCTCTTTGGGTGAGAACAACGGTCTGGTCTATACCGCCCGCGCGGGATATATCGACCTTGGCCACCTTCGCGAATCGGCGGACCGGGTGCGATACATCTTCGAGATCAGTCAATATCATATCCAGCGGCATGATTCGGAATATTCCTTCGAGGTGATCGAATCCGCCACGTACCATGTGCACCTCGTGTACCCGCCGCACTGGGATCGACTCAATACCGACCAGCAGGCGAGGATCGCCCGCGAGGTCGCCATCGACGTCGGCCACTACGCCGCGCACCTGAGCACCGTCTGGCACGAGATCGTCAGTTGGTTCGGCTATTCCTCTACGGGATTCATCTCGGAAAAGCCCTCGTCGTTCTCATGGGAGGATGGATACTCCGATCTCTTCGGAACAAATATCGCCGCCGCCGTGCTCAAGGCTGACAAGCCGTACAATGAGGGCATGACCGAATTCATCAGGCGCGAGATTGAGAAACTCGACCCGCTGCCGGCCGAGGCCGCCAGAAAAGCAACGGAGCTGATTCACGGCGAGTGGTACTCGGGCCGGTACCCGTTCCTGAACATGAAGAAGCGCAACTTCGACGTGGGACTGGACGACGGTGAGATCACGCCGTTTCGCGTTCCGGGCATTGCCGACGGAGCGCCGGAGGTGCGGTGTCCGGCCCCGAGGATGGATGCGCTGCATCGCAACGGGTTCAAGATGACATTGACGATGACGCCGAAGGAGATGGAGAAAAACAAAATCCTGGAGATCGTCTACCCTGACGGAGACGGCACAACGCTCGAGCCGGCGGTGCATTTTCCGGTCATCATTGCGCATATTCGCAAGGAAGCCATCAAGGACAGCGGCAAGGACGTCGAGGAGCCAACCTTATAACTGCTAACGACAAGCGGGGGGAACACACGATGAGACGGCATATGACGACAGCAGGCAAAACGGTGTTGTTCACGTTGGTTGCAGTTGCACTGTGTGTCTGGATGAACGGCTGCGGCTTCGGCGGGCCGAAGGTTCGCTGGGGCTACACGCCGAAGGGAAGCTTCGGCAACGCAGACGATCTGGGCAAGCACGCGTATGGCTTCGGAGGGTCGGAGGCGGTTGGCATCTTCTACACGCTGCGCGGCGGTTCCATCGATATGGACCACGTCCGCGGCACGGCCGACCTGAGCCGCGCCGCCTACCTGAAGGCCTACGCCGCCATCATGGCCAAAGATGACATGTTCACCGTCGGCCCCGCCTTCGAGATGACGACCAATACGGTTCGTCTGGAGTATCCGCCGAACTGGGACAGCCTGCCCGAGGTCGAACGTGAGAAGATCGCTCGTCAGGCGGCGACCATCATCGGGCCGGTGGTCGGGTATTACTCCACGTGCTGGCACGAAATGCTGACGTGGAAAGGCACACATTTCGCGCTGATCGAACCGGAGCATGAGTCGGCGTTCGCCTGGGACGATCTGTATTCCAACGCCGTGGGCGCCAAGCTCGCAGGCGAGGCCTTCAAGCAAGGCAAGATCGACGAGCGCAGCTACAATGAGGCCATGACCAACCTGATTAACGAGGAGATGGCGAAACTGCAGATGGTCTCGCGCGAGGACGCCAAACGTATCACCAGGACCGTCGACGGTACGTGGTACGGCCGGGGCAAGCTGATCAGGCGAAATATGGATGCCGGCTTCGACGACGGCATGATCAGCCCGTCGATTATCCCGGGCTTCACGAACGAGCCGCCGATCTCGATTCCGCTGTTCACATTGGACGGCCTTGAGCAGACAGGCATCAAGATAACTTACACAATCAGCTCGATCTACGCGGAAAACGGAAAGCTCAAGAAGATGGCCAACGTCAACAGCGAGGTTGAGCCGACCAAACACTTCCCGATCATCATGAAGCAGATCGAACAGGAAGCGATAGAGAAGTACAATTACACGATCCGCTGAAGCTTCGCCGCTCGTCAGCGGATGTCCTGCCGACAATACGCATTTTGTGCGCGTTCAAGGCGCACTGAATGCAGGTTCACATATCCGACACATAGACACCCCTATCAGCGCCACGTACTGTAACTGCTTTTACAACAATCACTTAGGCCACATATTACCCCTGTGGCACATCCCTTGCTTAAACCCTTTCCAGCGTTTTGTTCTTAAGGTGTTCGAGGATTTAGCAGGAAAGGAGATTGAAGATGTGGCAGAGAACAACGGACATTTGCAGGAGGCCGGTGCGATTGGCCGCAGGCGTGATGATGGTGTTGGCGGCGGCCGGGATGTGCATGGGGGCGGGGCTGCTCAAGCCTATCGATGGCAGCGACTCGGCGGTATATCTCAAGTCGCACCACGTCAGCGTGACGATCAACAACGGCTTCGCCCGAACCGAAGTCGACCAGGTCTTCGGCAACGGCGGCGACAGGGACCTGGAGGCGGTGTACTCGTTCCCCCTGCCAAAGGAGGCCAGCCTGTCGGAACTGAGCCTGTGGATCGATGGCAATGAAGTGGTGGGCGAGGTGCTGGAGAAGGAACGTGCACGCAAAATCTACGAGGAACAGGCCGCCCAGGGCAACGACGCCGCCATCGCCGAAAAGGACGACTACAAGACGTTCGATGTCTCGGTCAGCCCTGTACGGGCCAACCAGGAAACCCGTGTCCGCCTTGTGTACTACCAGCCCATTGAAATCGACTCCAACATCGGTCGGTATGTGTACCCCCTCGCCGAAGGCGGCGTCGACGAGGAACGCATCTCTTTCTGGTCCATCGACGACAAGGTGCACGGCTCTTTCAAATTCGAACTGATTCTGAAATCCGCCTTCGACGTCAAAGACGTCCGCTTGCCGGCGCATCAGGAGAAAGCGATCATTGAAAAAGTCGGCGGCGACGATGCAGGGGCGGGCAGCGTGTACAAAGTAACCATAGACTGCCCCGAAGGCGAGGCGCTGACGCGCGATATCGTCTTTTATTATCGCCTCGCCGACGATGTGCCGGCGCGGGTGGAGCTTGTCCCCTACCGCGAGAATGTACAATCGACCGGAACACTGATGGTCGTGGTGACGCCGGCAGCAGATTTACAGCCGATCGCCGAGGGCGTCGACTGGACGTTTGTCCTCGACGTGTCGGGCAGCATGAGTGGGGGCAAGATCGCCACACTGGTAAACGGCGTATCGCGGGTCATCGGCCGCTTGTCGCCGCAGGACCGCTTCCGCATCGTCACCTTTAACCAGACCGCAACGGACTTCACAGGCGGCTACATATCCGCCACGCCCGCCAACGTGCAGAGCATGCTCAACAAGATCAAGGCGATACGGGCCGAAGGCAGCACCGCCCTCTTCGCCGGGATCGAAATGGCCTACCGGGGGCTGGATGCCGATCGCACCACCGGCGTCATCCTCGTCACGGACGGCGTCGCCAACGTCGGCCCCACGCAGCATGCACAATTCCTCAGGCTGCTGGAGCAATACGACGTGCGGCTCTTCACGTTCGTTATCGGCAACAGCGCCAACCAGCCGCTGATGGACCATCTGGCCAAGGACTCCGGCGGCTTTGCAATGAACGTCTCGGAAAGCGACGACATCATCGGCAGGCTCCTGCAGGCCAAAGGCAAGATCCTCTACGAAAACATGTACGACGTGGAGTTGATCTTTCACGGCGAAAAGGTCACGGATCTCACCCCCGCCCGGGCGCCAAGCCTCTACCAGGGCCAGCAGCTTGTCGTGTTCGGTCGGTATAACGGTACCGGCGAAATGACGGTCGAGTTGAAGGCGAAGATCTCCGGCCAGGCACACAGTTGGAAGTGTACCGCCGACCTGCCCGCCTGCGACACGGACAACCCGGAGCTCGAGCGGCTGTGGGCGCTTTCACGGATCGAAGAGATCATGCAGGAGATCCGCGACAAGGGAGAAACCGACAGCCTGAGAAAGCAGGTGACCCGGTTGGGCAAGGACTATTCGTTGGTGACCGATTACACTTCGATGGTCGTCGTGTCGGAGATCGCCATGGAAAACGAGCAGATCCAGCGCACCAATGCCCAGCGCGTGCAGCGGGAGCGCGCGGCCCAGCAGCAGCGGCAAGTGCAGCCGGTTAGGAGCTATCGCGTGGACAACACCGGCTCGAATCCTTCGGGCGATCAGCACGTTTTCCAGAACCGGCCCGCACCGGGCATCGGCTCGAGCAGCAGGTCGAGCGGTAACGGAGGCGGCGGCGGGTCCGGACCGGTAGGGTTTGGGTTCATAGGTCTTTCCGCATGGCTTGCTCGACGCAGAAAACGGCAGCAAAACAGGTAATCCACCTGTCGCCGGCGGCGGCCCGCGTTGGTCGCCGCCGGCCTTTCATGGAGCCGCACAATGAAACGAATCGAAATGATCATCTACGCCGTAGTGATCGCCATCCTGAACCTGCCGCTGCTTTGGGGCGGATTCGCCGAATCGATGACGCTGCTGCCGAAGGAAATCCTGGCCGGGCAGTGGTGGCGAATCCTGACGCACCCGTTCGTCCATGTGAGCTGGTACCATCTGCTGCTGGATGGGGCGGCTTTCTTCATCCTCTATGCGCAGCTTTCCGAACGGCATTTCCTGCGGCGGCTGGCATACGTTGCGGCGCCCGCCCTGGGCAGCATGACAGCGGCCATGATCAGCCTGCGCGGCTCGGGGGCGTACGGCTACTGCGGCCTGTCGGGGCTGGGCCACGGACTCATGGCCGTCTGCGCACTTGAACTGATCAGCGGTGCAAAGGATGACAAGACCGCCCGCACGGCCGGCCTCGTCTCGCTGGTGCTGGTCGCATGCAAGTCCGTCCTCGAAGCCGCTACCGGCAGGATGTTTCTCGCCTTCCTCCATCCCGACCTGCTCGGCATCCCCATCGCCGTGTCACACCTTGGAGGCGTACTTGCCGGCTGCGCAATCTGGCTGCTGCTGAATGCAAAAGGAATGGCCGGCTGCGTCGCGAATCCGGCTACGATGCGTCAAGCATGTCCATCGCCAGTGCGGCGACCTTTTCAGAGGCATAGCCCTGGACCAGCGGCTTGACAACGTCGACCAGTTCAGAGCTGATCTTCGTGAGCCGCAGCCTGCTGGACAACAGCGAATTGCACGTCTTCTGAATGGGTTTCAGGGAGCTGAAATACGGCATGAACTCCGGCACGACCTCGCGCCCCGCTAAGATATTCACAAGCGACAGAAACCGCGTACGCACCAGCCAGCGGCCCACGAGGTGCCACAGCAGCCGGCTGGACTGGTACATGATCACCATCGGACAGCCCGCCGCCGCCACCTCCAGGGTCGCGCTGCCGCTGGCGACCAGGGCCATGTCGGCCGAGGCCGCCGTCTCCGCAACCGTACCGATCGTATACTTGCAGTTAAAACCGCGAACCTCTTTATCCATCAGCGTCTGCAAGCGCTCCTGGGTCGGCGCACTCACCACAAACTGTATCCGCGGCCAGCTCGCCTGCAGGCCCATTGCGATCTTCTGCATCGCCGGCCACAGCTTCTGAATCTCCGCGCTTCGCGAACCGGGAAACAGTGCGATCTTCGCCTGCCACGGATCGAAATCGCTGTACTCGCGCCGTTTCTGCCACAGCGACTCATCCAGCTCATCCAGCAGCGGGTTGCCCACGAAGACGGCCTCCACGCCGCGCGAGCGGAACCATTCCTCCTCGAACGGCAGAATACACGCCAGTTTGTCGCACCACATCCGCAGTTTCCAGATCCGCCAGGCCGCCCAGGCCCACAACTGCGGCGCGACGTAGAACAGCACCTTGGTGCCGTTTCGCTTGGCCAGACGCGCCACGTGGAAATTGAACGCCGGCGAATCACACACGATCACCACGTCAACCTTGTTCTTCTCCAGGTACGACCCGATCCGTTTGAGCAGACGGTAATAAAACCCCACCTGTCCGAAGGCGTGATGCAGCATGGCGGCCCGGCCGGCCGTGTTTTCCATCAATTCACAGCCGGCGGCCTTCATCCGCTCGCCGCCCACGCCGACCCATTCGATGCTTTCCTCCGAGCCCTTTGTGCGGCCGACCAGAGAGTTGAGCGCCTCGATCAGGCGCGCACAATGGACATCCGCGCTCGGCTCGCACGCACTAATGAATATCCTTTTTTTTCTCTTCGTTTCGGTCAAAGATACTCCGTTCAATCGCAGGCCGCAGGATTATAATAGATGCGCTGTGCTTCTGCAAATACCGATTTGGGCTTTACATACGCTTTTTTCGGATACCGTTTGCCCCCCTGCCGCTACAAACCAACCTCGCCCGCCGCATTCAGCCAGGAATCAGTTTCCACCACGCGCCGCTTGCGCCCATCCCAGAAGATCAGACAAGACGATTCCTTGCCGTCGGCATCCTTGACAACGCCGCGCACCAGGCACATGCGTCCGTTGGGCGAGACAGAAAACGACCCAAGGCCGTTGTCCGCAGCCGCATCGATCTCCGGCAGCAGCGTGACGGTCTCCACCTTTCCGCTCGCCAGCGCCATTGAACGGATTGCCGCCGCCTGCGCGTTCTCGTCGCCATCCTTCGCCTTGTACTTGGCAACGTAAAGGACCTTCGTCCCATCCGCGGAAAAGGTCGGATACGCGATTTCAGCGGCCGTTGTATCTTCGTACGTCTGCATCCTGCCGGTCTCAACGTCGGCCACGATGAAGCCGGTCGTTAGAGTCAGGAGAATCCTCCGCGAATCAGACGCCCATGTCAACGGCCGCTCATCCCAGGATTCGTCCTCGGCCTTGACCGGAACCCCCAGGTACCTGCAGTCGGCCTTGTCGATGCGGCTGACCGCCAACGAGTCGTTCACGCAGGCCGCCACTCGCGTCCCGTCCGGCGACACATCCCAGAGCATGGACGACGCAAACGTATGCGCCTCCGCTCGGCCGGTCGCAATGTCCAGGCTGCCGACATAGCCCAACTCGTCAAAGGCCTGCACGTAAAAGACACAACGTGAATCCGCCGACCATCGCGGCCTCAAGACCAGCAGAAATGCCCGATCATTGTCGTCGATGGTCCATTTCAGCGTCCGCTCGATCCTGCGATCCTTGTCGTCGACACCGACGATCACCAACTCCGCTTCAAACGCCTCGGCCTCCTCCGCATCGGCAAAATCTCGCAACGCCTCGTACACAAATGCCGGCTGAACGCGATTCTCTTCGCCGAACGGCGCAATGACAGGCGGACGTTTTTCCGCAGCAGCGCCGGCAGCCGCGTCGTTCCGTTCGTCCGGCCGCCTCTCCTCATCCGGCTCAACGCGATAAAATGCCAGCCACTTTCCGTCCGGCGACCACGACGGCGCGGACAGAATCCCGTTCTTGCCGATCGCCTCGATCAGCCGGTGCCGCCCGCTGTCGATATCGTAGACGAAGACCCCCATCATGTTCGGCTCGTCCCCCGTCGGCGTCACCGTCAGCGCGATCTTCGATGAATCAGGCGACCAGCTCACCGGCGAATGCACACACGACATTGCGTAAATCGCAAAAGCCGCCAGACCCGCCGCAGCCAGCACCCCGGCACGCAGCCTCACCGAACGACTAAGTGCTCGCATATCCATTTGTCACCCCTTTCAAAATGAATCGCACAATTCTTCCGGCGACAGCGGCCAGTACCATCGCCGCACACAGGATCACACCGGCGACGCCGACGACGGCCAAAGCGACAACCGCCGCCAGCGCGCCGGGAATATTAAAAGGAAACCACACCGGCAGAACACTCAACGCCCCAAGAAGAAGGAAATACCCAATCGCAGAATGCCCCCGCTGCTTTGCGTCACACCCGCCCCACAACACCCCTGCCGCCGGCAGCAGCAGCCACGCCACCGCATTGCCGAACACCAGCCCGCTCCAGAACCGCCAGGCCCGCCCCGGATCAACCCAGTGACAGCCGAAGACAACCATCACCCCCACGCACGCCGCGATACCCACAAGGATGGGACTCCCCACAAGCCCGCGCCGATAGGCACGAGTACCCAAAAGATAAACAAACGTCACCGCCAGCCCCAGGTACACCCCGGTACACCGCTGACAAAACGGCAGCACCTGCCCCTCCACCGCAAAAGAGCGTGCGTCGTTACCGCAGCACAAAGACGAAAACAAGCTGTCGACAATATTAATCAACATACACCGGTCCCCGCTACCGCCCTGCCCCGATAATCTCGATCCCATCATCATCTCGGCCGGGGCGTTGTCAACCAAATTCCGCCTTGGGCGGCAGGTTCTCCCGTTCCGACCCTTTTTTCGCCGAATCGAGCTTTTTTCGTAACCAAACGCGGCCGAATAATACTAACTGTTCCGAAAGGTAATCCTGCGGCCGTTTTTTCACCCGGCGGGCCCAAAAGCCCCCGAACGGCTTGTGAAGTGATGGAAAACAGTTGAAAACATGCAGGAGTTCTGTTAGAAACGCTGTAGATTCCTTTTGCAAAGTGCGGCCAGCCGCCGCCACGCGACCTGATGGGTCTTGAATGCCCAACAGATCGAGCGTCCGGAAAAACCGCGGTGCCGCAACATTGCAAAGGATCGGGGGGTGTTTCGAAATGCTAAGGAGCAGGTTGATTGAAAACGCAGACACGAGGGTGTTACGTAACGGCGGGGTGTGTCGTTTACACAGGCCTCCTGGCCTGGAGCCTTGCGACCATCTGCATGATCGCCGGCTGCAGCACCGAGCACTACAAAGAGGATGCCGACAGGGAAGTCTACCAGATCCTCGAGAACAAATGGCGCCCGGACTTCGGCACCCTGGCCAACTACAAGATCGCCGACGCCGAGCCGAATCACGTCGAAATCATGGCAATGATCCCGCCTTCGCAAGTGCTCACTCTTGCCGATGCGATCGCCATTGCCACAAAATACAACCGCCGCTACCAGGAACAGAAGGAGCAGCTCTACAGTTCTGCACTCGGCCTGACCGGCGTGCGCCACGAGTATGCAAAGCGGTGGTTCGGGACGATTGACGCCACCTACGTGGATAACATGGAAGCGGATTCGGAGACGGCACGGCTCGACAGCCAGGTGGGCGTCAACAAAAAGTTTCTCCTGGGCCACGGAATACAGATTACAGCCGGACTGGCCGTGGACTGGGTTCGGTTTCTTCTGGGCGATCCGCAGACCTCTCTCGGGTCGGTGCTGAGTGCGACACTGACGGCGCCCTTGTTAGGGACCGGGGCCGCCTGGCAGGCCGAGGAGAATCTCACGCAGGCCGAACGCAACGTGCTGTATCGCATACGCAGCTTCAACCGCTACCGCCAGGAATTCGTCACGGACATGGTGGAGGCGTACTACGGCGTACTGTTGGCCCGGGCGCGACTGGATATCACTGAGGCCAGCCACAAGCGATTGCTTCAGTCCACCAACCAGATACGCATGGAGGTCGAGGTGGGCCGACGCCCGGCCTACGATCTGGGCGAGGCCGAACAGAGCCTCCTGTCTTCCGAGAACAGGCTGATTACCGCGCGGCAGAACTACGAGCAGACGCTGGACAATTTCAAGCTGGCAAGGCTTGCCCTGCCGACGGAAATCGAACTGACGCTGGACCAGAACGAACTTGCGGCGCTCAAGGCCATCGGGATAACCGACCCCAACTACACCGAAGAAGAAGCTATCGAACTTGCGCTGCAGCAGCGTCTCGATCTTGCAAACACGCGCGACAGCGTCTTCGACGTGGAGCGCAAGCTGGTCCTTGCCGCCAAGGGCCTCGGGCCGCAGATCGACGTGCAGGCAGGTCTCGACGCGCCGTCGACCCCGAACACGGAATGGACGCGTTTGCGTTTTCACGACGGCGTGTATTCGCTGGCGCTTCGCGCCGACCTGGCGCTGGACCAGAAGAGACAGCGAAACGAGTACCGCGAAGCCCTGATCGCCGTCCAGCAGAGTCATCGCAGATATGACGAACAGATCGAGCAGATCAAGCTGGAGGTGCGCAAGGCGTATCGCGATCTGAGAGCCGCCGCCGAGACGTACCGCATCCAGACCATGGGACTAAACCTCGCCCGACAGCGCGTCGAGGTGGAAAAGCTGTCGCTGGAATTCGGCCGCGGCACGGTGCGTCTGCTGCTGGATTCGGAAAATGCGCTGCTTGAAGCGGAGACCTCGGCCCTGGAGGCCCTTGTCAATCATACAAATATCAAGCTGCGGTTCTTCCGCGATATCGGGGTACTGCAAGTCAAGCCGGACGGCATGTGGGAGCAAAAAGCAAAATGAACGAAACAGGCAATCCAACACAAGAGCAGTTCACGAGTCCCCGCCGAGCCATCGGGCCCGCCAAATCGTCATCTGCGGGTCGACGCATGGTTGTCGCGGTTGTGGTCGTCGCCGTCGTCATTGCCGGCGTCCTGGTGGTCCGTGCCCGTATCGCCAAGTCCGGCACCTCGGCCTCAGCAACCTACAAGGTCCAGCGAAGCGACCTGACCATCACGGTCACCGAAGGCGGCAGCATTCGCGCCGGTAAATCCATCGAGTACAAGTGCGAGGTTCAGCGCCGCGGCGGCGACGTGACGATCCTTAGCATCGTGCCGGCCGGCACCTACATCACACAGGAAGACGTCGACAACGGCATGGTCCTCGTCAGACTCGATTCGTCGTCGCTGGAAGAAACACTCACCCGCGAGAAGATGGAACTGGCCAGCGCCAGCCAGAGCATGACATCCGCCAGAGAGGCCTTCGAAATCCAGAAGATACAAAATGAAAGCGACAAGGCTGATGGCCTCCTCCAGGTGCGCTTTGCCATGATGGACCTGCAGCGATACCTGGGCAACAAAATCGCCGAGCAGCTCACCGCCGACAGCAACGCCATCACCGACCTGAGCGAACGCGTCGCCCCTATCCTGGAGATGGTCAAGAAAGACCCGAACATTCTTGATGGCTCCGCCGCCGGCCAGGAACTCAAACGCCTCAACGACGAAATCGTCCTGGCCCAGGGCAACCTGAAGAACGCACAGAATACGCTCCTGGGCACCGAACGCCTTCACCAGGCCAAGTACGTCTCCGACCTGGACCTGGAACGCGACCGGCTCACCGTGATCAACCGCCAGTTCGCCCTGGAGAACGCCATCGTCAACCGCGACCTGTTTATGCGGTATGACTTTGCTAAGGATGCCGAACGGTATCTCAGCGCCTACATCGAGGCCGGCCGCAAACTCGAACGCACCTATGCCCAATGCCGCTCGCGGCTCGCCCAGGCCCAGGCAACCCTCAACAGCGCCGAAGAGCGGTACAGATCGCAGGAACTGCTCGTCAAGGAACAGGAGCAGCAGATTGCTAACTGCACCATTCGCGCCAAGGGCCCGGGGCTTGTGATTTACGGCACCGGCAGCAGTGCCGACGCCTTCCGTATGATGCGAGGACGCGGCGGAAGCGGCGGAAGCGGCATGATCGCCGAAGGTGAGACGGTATTCGAGGGCCAGACGATCATCTCCACCCCGAATACAGCGTCCATGATCGCCGAAATCAGCGTGCATGAAACCGAAGTTGACAAGGTCCGCGTCGGCCAGTACGCCGAAATCGTGATGGACGCCTTCCCCGACAAGCGGCTCACCGGCCGCGTCATCGAAGTCGCCCCGCTGCCCGACCAGCAGCAGGGCTTCCTCAACCCCGACCTGAAAGTCTACAAGACCCTCGTCAGCATCGACGGCACGCACGACTTCCTCAAGACCCGCATGTCCTGCAAGGTCGAGATACTCGTCCAGCAGTTGCAGGACGTTATCACCGTGCCCATCCAGGTCGTTGCCAACCGCCGCGGCAAGAAGGTTGTCTATGTCAAGACCCCCTCCGGTGTCCAGGAACGTGAAGTGGTCACGGGCGTCTTTAACGACACCTTCGTACAGATCCTTGAAGGCCTCGATGAAGGTGAAGAGGTCCTCCTTAACCCGCCGCTCCTGGCTGAAAACGCCGCCCCCACCCTCCAGCAGCGCATGCGTGTGCCGGACGGTGAAGGCATGGCGCCGCCAAATGGAATAAATGGAACCACGCCGCCCGGCCCGGCAGCATCGGGACCCGGCGGATTGCCTCAGCCCGGCGCCGAACGTCCGATGCGGCCAGGCAGCAATACAGGCCTCGCCCCCGGCAGCGAGCGCCCCGAAGGCTTCGGCCCCAGAACAGGCCCGCGACCCGAGGGCTACACCCCCGGCAGCGGCCAGCGTCAGCGCGGCACACGCCCCGAAGGCAGCTTTAGTCGGCCTGAGGGCATGGGCGCCGATGGCGGCGCACCGGCCGGCGACGGCACACACCAGCGCAGCGGGCGACCCGAAGGCTTCCAACCCACGGATGGCGGACAAAACGCCGGCGGCCAACCCGGCGGCGAACCGGGCCCCCGTCGGCAGCGCACGCGCCAGCCCGCCGAATCCACGGACCAGTAACGCAGGATACTCCGCCCCATGATCGACTATCGAGACACGCTGACATTTGAAAAAGGCCGCCCCGTCCTCGTGATGAGGAACCTCGCCAAGAGCTATCAGCTTGGCACGGTGGAGCTGCAAGTCCTCCGTGACATCAATCTGACCATCACCAGCGGCGAGTACGTCGCCATCATGGGCCCCAGCGGCTCCGGCAAGTCCACCCTGCTCAATCTGATCGGCTGTCTCGACCGCCCCACCGGCGGCGAATACCTCCTCGGCGGCCAGAACGTCTCAACACTCGACGACAACCAGTTATCAACTATCCGCGGCGCCTACGTCGGCTTCGTTTTTCAGTCGTTCAAGCTCATTGCCCAGCTCAACATAATCGAAAACATCGAGATTCCCATGTACTACCAGGGCTACAGCGAACAGGAAAGCGCCGCCCGCGCCATGGAACTGGCCCAGATGGTCGGCCTCGGCGAGCGCACGCGCCACCGTCCCTCCGAACTCAGCGGCGGACAGCAGCAGCGCGTCGCCATCGCCCGCGCCCTCGCCAACGACCCGCTGATTATCCTCGCCGACGAACCCACGGGCAACCTCGACTCCGCCAGCGGCACTGATATCCTCAAAATACTCGACCGCCTGCACAGCCAGGGCAAAACGCTCATCGTCGTCACCCACGACGAACACGTTGCCGCGCGAGCCCAGCGCGTCATCCGCCTGCTCGACGGCCGCATCGTAAAGGAAGAAATTAACCAACGGTAAGATCCTATGGTCGGCTTTCGCATAAAACGTATCATCAAGTTGGGCATCAAGAGCCTCTGGATGCACCGCCTGCGCTCGACGCTGACGGCCCTGGGCATCATCTTCGGCGTCAGCTCCGTCATCGCAATGCTCGCCATCGGCGAAGGCGCCAGCCGCGACGCGCAGGAGAAGATCGCCCAACTCGGAAGCCGCAACATCATCATCCGTACCGTCCAGCCGCCTGAAGACAAATCCGTTGCCGGCCAGCAGCAGATCCTCAGGGAGTACGGCCTCACCTATGACGACGCCGAGCGATTCCAGAACGGCATCCCCGGCGTTCAGGTCATCGTCCCGAACCGCCGCATCTCTCAGCAGGCCCTCTACCGCAACAAGCGCGCCGCCATCGAAGTCGTCGGCACCGTCCCGTGGTATCCGGAAATCTCCTCGGTCAAGACCAAGTTCGGGCGCTTCCTCAGCTCAATCGACATGCACTACAAGACCGCCGTCTGCGTCGTCGATGACCGCGTCGTCAAGGAGATGTTCGGCTTCGACGATCCGCTCGGCCAGGACATCAAGATCGGCACCGACTACTACCGTGTCGTCGGCGTCGCCACCGAGAGCGCCGGCGGCAAGAACGAGCAGGCGGACAAAGACGCCACCGGCGCCAAGAAGGCCGCCGGTGCAAACGTAGGAAACATCTACATCCCGGTGACCACCGTCAAGGACCGCTTCGGCGAAACGACCCTTCAGGCCAGTTCCTCCACCGGTATGTCCCTGGAGCGCATCCAGCTCCAGGAGATCATCGTACAGGTCAAGGACACCGAACTCGTCCTGCCCACCCGCCAAAGCGTAGAGACTCTCATCTCCCGCTTCCACAAAAAGAACGATTACGAAATCGTCGTGCCCCTGGAGCTCATGCGCCAGGCCCGCGACGTCCAGCGCATCTTCACGATCGTCCTGGGCTCCATCGCCGCCATCTCCCTGCTCGTCGGCGGTATCGGCATCATGAACATCATGATGGCCACCGTCAGCGAGCGCACACAGGAAATCGGTATCCGACGCGCCCTCGGCGCCAAGAAACGCGACATCGTCATCCAGTTCCTCTCCGAAACGCTCCTGCTGACCCTCTCCGGTGGTATCCTCGGCATCGTCCTCGGCTCGGCCATACCCTTCGCCGTCTCTCACTTCAGCCAGATGCGCACGGTCATCACCTCCGGTTCGCTCATCCTGGCCTTCGGCATCAGCACCGCCGTCGGCATCATCTTCGGTCTCTACCCCGCCTGCCGAGCCGCCAACATGGACCCCATCGAATCCCTCCGCCACGAATAAACGGAGACAGGCGCCGGTTTTTTGCCGCCCACCCGTGGCGCGCAACAGTGTTACGGCGCCTGGGAACGTGGTGCTGCCCCCATGCCTCGGGTGCCACCGGTCCACCCCGGCAAAATCTGCAACCGCCCTCTGTACACACCGGCCGCACCGGGATACAATACTCGCATCGGCGGGATGCGCCCGCCATCTGACGTCCTGGAGAAAAAGGAGAGGATCATGCACACACCGCAAAACAACTGCTGGCATCAACACACCACGTGCTGCCCTTGCGGCGGCGGTATTTCCCGGCGAACATTTTTGCAGGGCCTCGGCGGCGCAACGCTCTTGAGCACCGCCCTGACCGGCCTTACCTGGTCGGCCATAGCCGCACCCGCCGAGACTATGCCGGCCGGCCGCCGGCCGCTCATCGTTAAACCCATTCTCGCCTATGACCTCCCCAAGCGCCGCCCGCAGTCGAGCTGGCGAAACTGGGGCGGCGTTCAGACCGAAGCCGCCGTCGCCGACGAGACCAATCGCATCAAGGGCGAACTCAAGAAGCTCCAGGCTGAGGCCGATTTCCCCGTCCAGTTCCTGCCCATAGCCGGCGTACAGCGAGCCGCCGATCTCGACGCCGTTGCCGACCTCGCAGCCGCCGACGTGTATATCGTCTACGCCGCCGGCGGCTGGATGGATGTCTTCGACAAGCTCGCCAAGAGCGGAAAAGACATGATCATCTTCTGTCGCCACAAGAGCGGCCCGGTCTACCTCTGGTATGAAATCATCAGTCCCCGTTTCCTGCGCCAGCACACCGACACACTGGCCGTCAAGGGCGTCGACGATGGCGACGTCGTCATCGACAGCATGGCCGAAGTCATGTGGCGTCTCCGCGCCCTCTGCGGCCTTCGCAACACATTAGGCGCCCGTATGCTGGCCGTCGGCGGCCCCGATGCCTGGGCACAGCCCAAAGGCGTTGTGCCGGAACTCGTCCGCAAGACCTGGCAGTTCGACATCCAGACGGTGACGTATGACGATCTCGGCAAGCTCATTGTGGCCGCCCGCGCAGACAAAGCCGCCCTCGATGCCGCTAAGGCCCGCGCCGCCGCCTACCTCAAAGACGCCGGCCTGAAGCTCGAAACGCAGAAGCCCTTTGTCGAAAACTGCTTCCTCCTCGACCAGGTCTTCCGCGCCCTCATGGCTAAGGCCGACTGCAGGGCAATCACCATCAACGGCTGCATGGGCACCATCATGCCGCTGGCCGAAACCTCCGCCTGCCTGACTCTGACCCTCCTGAACGATGATGGCTACCTCGCTTTCTGCGAGTCGGACTTCGTGGTGATCCCCTCCGGCGTCCTGCTGGCCAATATCTCCGGCAAGCCCGTCTTCCTCAACGACCCCACGTACCCCCACGACGGCATCATCACCCTGGCGCACTGCACCGCCCCGCGAAAGATGGACGGCAAGACACTCGAACCGGTCCGCGTCCTGACCCACTTCGAGTCGGATTATGGCGCCGCGCCCAAGGTCGAGATGCGCAAAGGCCAGGTCGTCACCAACATCGTCCCGGACTTTGCCGTCAAACGCTGGGTCGGACTGCTCGGCGAGATCATCGACGCCCCCTTCATGGACATCTGCCGCTCCCAGATCGACATCCGTTTCGACTGCGACAGCCTCACCCTCGCCGAACGCATGCCCGGCTTCCACTGGATGACCTGCTACGGCGACTACATGAAGGAAATCGGCTACGCCGTCAAACGCCTCAACATCAACTGGGAAATGATCCCCAAGGCGTGAACGAATCGCTGAGTTCCGACGGAAGGGAAACCATGAAAGGCGGAATCATTACGATCATCGCCGGCGTCGTCCTGGTCTTCCTGGCGCTGGTCGTCGTTCCTATGGCGGCCTTTGTACCCATGATGCTCAGCGATCTGGAAACAGATCCGCAATTCAAGGTGCCGGGCAAGACTCAAATTGCCGTGGACAAGCCCGGCCGTTATTACCTGTGGAACAATTACCGCACCGTCTTTGAGGGCAGAAGCTTCAATCGCAACCCGTATCTCCCCGACGGCATGGAAATCCGAATCAGTGATGCCCAGACAGGCAAGTCCCTCGACTTCGTCGGCTCCAGCTCGGCGTCCGCGAACAGTGAGGCTTCAAGCAGTCGCATCGGCTATGTGGAAATACCGGGTCCCTGCAAGGTCGAGATTGAAGTAACCGGCGGACAAGAGGAACTCGTCTTCTCCTTCTCCAAATCTGATTTCCCGCAAATGCTCCGTCTCATAGTGGGTACCTTTGTCGCCGTCCCATTCCTCGGCCTCGCCGGTTTCGGCGTGATCATTTGGGGCATCGTCAAATTGGTGCTTGCCTTCACCAAGCGCAAGACGCCCGCTCAAGCCGCGAACCCTCAACTGTGAAATCAGGTTCTTTAAAACGGCGCCACAAAAGGCGGCGCCGGCCGCGTCGTGACCTTGTCGAAGACTTGAAACTCCGACAGGCCCATGCCGCGGCCTTCCTGCGGCATACAGGTGAATCGCACATACCGAGCCGCAGAAGAAGCCTCGAAAGCTAACGGGAACGAATACGCCAACCGCCCCCCGGCCGGCAAAGGGTCGTACTGCGGACTGTCGTCATGCTCCCACGGCTCATAGTCGCCCGGCGGCGTGAAAAGGTCGTTGTGTCGAATCGTCCCCGCCGGCCGCCACGTCTTGCCATCCTCCGACACCGCCACCTCAACGCAATCCGGATGACAATACGCCGCGTTCGGCTGATGCGTGCTCACCCGCACGCCCTCCGCCGTCCGCACCGCGCCCAGGTCAACCGTGACCACAACCGCCTCCCCCGCCGCCCATAACGCCGTCGCCGCCTGCACCTTGCCCGAACTCACGTAATCCGTTGGCGCGATGATCTTGCCGTTGGTCAGTTCGGCCCCATCCGCATCGCCATTGTTCGACGCCGAATCGGCCGCCCGACTCACCGTGTACGGCCTGCCCAAAGCCACATTGTCCCCCCATGCATAGATCACCGTCTCCGGCTCGAATGCATCCCCAGCGTCCTGGCCGTCGCTATACCCGTAAACGACCGCCCGACCCAACGGATCGCCGCCCTTCAAGTTCACCCGCACCCAGTTCATCGTCGGATCGCGAAACCCGCCCACGTTGACCGTCCACACATGCGGCATCGCCTCCACCACCTCCGTATGCGACCGCGTCACGTCCCCGCCGGCGCGATGTTCCGTCCAGTTGTACGTCACCTCGACCGATCCAAATCGAGTCTCGCGAGGTCGGTGCGCGACCTGCATCACCACATCCTGAATCCCCGGCATCGTGTAGGCCGCCGCGCCGCTGCGGCACTGGCACACCGTCTTTAACCACACCTGCCGCGCCGCCCCCTCCGGCCGCACCGTCTCCACCACCTGCTTGTCGAACGGCGCATCGCCGTCCGCCTTGCGATAGAATTCCTCAAACCGCCCGCCGTCGAACGAATATGACAGCGCCACAAACGAATTCGGCGACTTGTTCGTCACCACCGCCCCCAATGTCGCCGCCACAACGTCCGTCGGAACCTCCACCCGCCACACCGCCTCGCACGGCGAGCCGTTCACGCCCGCCCCCAAGGTTGCCTTGTACATCCCGTCCGGCTTGCTGTCGGCATGCATGTTCTGCGCGCTGTAAACCGTCTTCTTGTACTGATCGTCGTGCAGCGGCGGCCACAGCACCGTCGTCTCCGTCTGCGCATCCGCCGACAGCCGAATCCGGTTCGTCCCCAACGTTACCTTCGGCAGCGTCCGCCGGTTCAACTGCGTCACCGTCTCAAACGCAATCCGCTCCAGCCCCACGTCGGTCTTCCGCCTGGCCGCGAACATCTCGACCTTCACCAGGCGATCAGTAACACCCGCCACGGCCCCTCCACGCGCACCGACGCATGATACAACGCCTTGCTGGCGTCCTCCGGCCTCACCCACGACGCCCCCATATCCCAACTGCTCGACACCGCCAACTGCACGTCCATCCCCAATTCGCCCGCCTTTTGAAGAACGCACGCGAAGTTGTCCAGCCACACATCGCTCATGAACTCGGGCCCGTCCGGCGGCAGTGTCTCCTTCGGCCCCCGCGCCCCCATATCGAACACGCACAAACCCCGAACCCCCGCATCGTAAAGCTGCTGAATCTCACCCTCAATGTACTGCCGGTTCACGTATCCGTTCAGGAGCAGGAAGTAGGCCGCCGGCCGCGCCGCCGCCGGCGGATTCTGAAACCCCGCATACAGCGCATTCTGCGCTGCAGCCTCCACCGGCCGCAGCATGCCCAACACCGCAAACATGCCGACGACCGCACCGCCAATCGCCTTCTGCCTCATGTTTTGCCTCACTGCCCACCCCTTAGTATCTTCAGCGTGCCGTCGCGATGCGTCTTTTGACAATCTCATCCTTCCAGGCCTCTCCGTACAGCGGCCAATGACAACTGAACTGATCCCGCGCACAGAAATGCTCATGTCGACCCCTGCACGCGAAATTGCCGCTGCTTGCCGTCTGCCTCTTCACTGGCCCGCTGCCGTATCAACCAGGATCAGACTATTGGCCACCGCCCGCTCCCTCCCGTCCGAAGGCTCATTCATCACGCACCCGCCCAACCACAGCGTCGATGACCCGCCACCGTCGAGGTTCATTGCCTCGGTGCACCCAAGCTCCGCCATCAGGCCCGCCAGTTCAGCGTACGTCATTCCTGCCGAAAGCCCCGCCTGCCTGCCATCCACCACCACCAGGAACACGTGCCCGCTGTTGAATCCAATCGCCGTTCGCGGATGCCGCGGCAGTCTCCCTTGCCATGACCGCACCTTGCCGTCCTGAATCAGAATCTCTCCGCCGCCCACGGCAGTCCTTACGCCCGCAAGGTCCGGCGAACTCGATACAGAAACCTCCACAACATCGCCCTCCGCAAGCGCTGCAAGCGCCGCCGCCTTCTTTGCCCCCAAAGACAGCATCATAACTCCCCTCCCCAACGGCGTATCGCCGCCGGCCCGCACCGCGGCAACCCGTCTGCGGTACGTCCCGCCGATCTGCAATGGCAGCGTTGCGTCCCCGTCCGGCTCCAGCACGATATCCGTGCAGCCCGACGTCCGTGTCGACTCTCCAAAAGTCTGCGTAAACAGCACCGCCTCGTCATCCCCGCACTGCTGATTCAATCCCACCGTCACGGCGAACCCCTTCGGCCCCGTAACACAAATCTTTGTATGCACCTCCCCAATCCGCGGCCGACCCTGCACGTCGATCCAGAATGCCGAACCCCGTGACGCACTCACCAGTTCCCCGTTGACGATATGCAGCCCCGTCGGATCCCCCTGGTAAGGCCCCGGCCGGATCACAAAGAAATCGCCATTCACCGCCGCAACCGGCCGCCCGAACTTCCCCCCCAATCCCGCCACCTGCCCTCGTACGGTTTCCAGGCCGCAGATGCGCCCCTGCCCCAGCGCCGTCGCGAAACCAAGGTTCGATTGCGACCGGTCCACCTTCACCACGTGAATCGCCCACGGCACAGCCCCTATCCGCCGATGCACGTACTCCACGCCCGCCGGCACCCGCGGCCACGCCGGCTCGGTTTCCGCCGCTGGGACCGCATGCGCCGACAACGCCAAAACAACAAAAAACACACCCCATCCTGACGCGCCCCGGCCAGGTCCTCGAAATGCAGACATAACGCACCGCCGCAACACCATACCCTCCACGACACCTCTCTACACGCCTGCGGTCCAGCACCGCGGTTTTCCGCATCATAACCGATCCGCCCTGCAACCACAACACCGCCGCTAATCGCGCGCATAATGGTCCCCGCGCATGCTGGCCAATCAAGGCAGCACATCACGCAAGAAGATTGTAGGGAATCAGCCCACACACCCGCGCACCTCCCCCCCATGCGCGTACAAAGGGGCCGCAGACGCAGCCGTCCACGGCCCCAATCACGCAAATAACCCGATGCGCCAGGCGGCCCTGCCTAATCTCTGTCCACGATAATCTCCAACAGCCACTGATCCGCCATTATCGCAAGGTCCGCCATGTCCACCTTCAAATCGCCGTTCAGGTCCGCCAGGTCGTTGATGTCCGTCAGCGGAGTGAAGAAGTAATCCTCCGACTCGCCGGTCCAGTAGCCGTTCTCCGGACCCGAGCCGCCCCAGCCGAGCACGTCAGCGACATCGTCCGCATTGCGGATTCCCCACGGCCTATCCGACAGTGTAATCCGCATCCAGATCGGTGCATCTGTGCCGACCGCCCAACGCGGATGCCAGCTCACGAACCCCGGCGTGCGAATCTCATGCAGCCCCGGCCGCAGTCCCGTCAGCACCTGATTCCGCACCGCCCACTCCCGCGCAACCCGTCGGCCGTCCGAGACAGCCGTCGGCAGATCGCACATTAACACGTCGTCCCAGTCGCCGTCGCGATTGAAGTCCAGCCATACGTTCACGTACAGCACCTCCACCGGCCGATTCACGTTCACAGTATATGCAAAACGCGTTTCGCGGCACGGCGGCAGGTACAGCGGCATCGCCACGCCGTCATCGCAGCCATCCATGTCGGCCGCGTCCCTTGACGGCGCCAGGTTCGTCCCCCCGTCCTGGTCGAAGCCGTAATCCGCCTCGATCTCCTGGCTCACCCGCGTGCCTAAGTGGGCAATCTCCGGCACCCAGTGAACGGGTCCGTACGGCGGCGACCCCTTGCGATACACCGTCGGGAAACGCCCCGGCACCACCACCGGCAGCATTCCCATCGACGGGTACGCCGTCATGTTCACGTCATAACTGTTGCTGCTGTCCGGCGCATCACCCAGGTCGGCCAGCCGGTCCGGCGGCTCGATCTTCACGAGGTAATCCTCCACTTCGCCGTCCTTGGCCGGCCCGCCATACTTCAACCCGCCGTACGTGCTGAACCGGAAACGCGCGTATGTCCGCTCATCCAGCGCAATCGCGTGCGGATGCGGCGGCACCCGAAACTCAAGTTCGTTGGTCCCTAACGCCACCTTTTCCGACGCGAAAATCTGTTCGCCGAAGTCGTCCCAGTCGCCGTCATGATTGAAATCGATCCACGCGTCGATAAACCCGTCCGTCGATACCTGGATTTCCACCTTTGCCGGATGCCCCGGAATCAGGGGACTTACGAACGTCACGCCGTCCTCGTCGTCGGCCCCCATCAGGTCGTCGCCGTCGGCACCTGAACTCGGCAGCCCGTCCGGCTCCGCGTCGATATGAACCACCTCAGTGTAGGGATGCCCCATCCACACGCCCTGCCGAATCACGTGGCGTGCCCCGTCGCGTCCCAACGTTGTCGGGTAGCTGTTGCATCGCACCACGTCCGGCTGGCCGCACCGAAGCTCCGGCGCATCCCCGAAATCGAACATCGGCTGCGGCATCTCCACCGTTACCACGTAGTCCTCAACCTCTCCGTCCTCGGCGAGACCCTTGTAACCTAAGCGAGCATCCGCTTCGCCCGTCGTATACCGGAAACGTGCGTACGTCTTGATGCCCGCCGTACTGACCGGCGCCATCGGCACATCGAACCTCACTCCATTCGACCCGGCCGCAATCTTCAGCGCCGTGCAGATCTGCTCGCCGGCATCATCCCAATCCCCGTCCCCGTTAAAGTCAATCCACGCATTCAAAAATCCGTCCGCCGACGCAATGACATTCACCTCCGCCGTTTCACCGCGAATAAGCGGCCCGCCAAAGTAAACACCATCCTCATCGTCCACATTGCCGCTCTCATCGTCCCCCTCGGCCTCAATCGACGGCTGGCCGTCCGGCTCGCGATCGATATACCGCCCTAAGTGTATGCGAGGATTGATCTTATGCCGCGCACCGTCGTTCAGCAGCAGTGTCGGGTATCCCCCCGGCGCAAAATCGCCGTCGGGCGCATCGCCAAAATCAAATTCGGGATTTGGATTTTGATTTACCCGGATCACGTAATCCTCAACCTCACCGTCCTTTGCCAGGCCGGTATAGCTTAACCCGCCGGAGGTGCTGAAACGCCACCGCGAGTAGGTCTGTTTTGTGTTTGCGTCGTTTTCGGTCAGCGGAACTGCAAATTGCAATTCGTTGGCGCCGGATTTCAACTTTGCACCTGCAAAAATCTGTTCACCGCGATCATCCCAGTCACCGTCCGCATTAAAATCAATCCACGCATCGAGAAATCCTTCCGTCGAAGCCCAAACGGTGATCGAAACGGTGGTTCCGGGCGTTATGGATTTTGGCAAATGGACGCCCTGCTCATCGTTGAAACCGGCCGTGTCGTCTCCGTCGCTTTCTACGGTCGGCTGGCCGTCGGTTTCGGCGTCGATCTGTACGTAGTCAATATTCGGGTTTCCCAGGAAGACGTCCCACTTGATTATGTGCCGGGCCCCATCATTGGCCAAGGTGGTGGGATAATGCGGGCAGGGCCACGTGAAACAGTACAATTCGGGGGCGTCGCCGAAATCCATCTCCGGCGGGGTGGTATTTTTGCCGTTGATCACAAACGCCATATCGATTTGTTCGTCGTCCGGCAGCGCAACGGTTTGCCAGTTAACCGCTTCCGTGCTCACGATGGGCCAGGGGACCCACATGGCCGGGCGGCGGAAGTGGTCCAGGGAGGTTTTCCAGCCGGTTTCGGGCTGCAAGAAGCCCTTCTCCAGTTGCGGCATGTTGGCGCGGATCACCAGCCAGTAGACCGTGCCTTCTTCCTGCTTGAAGGGATCGCGGATATCCGTGACGTTGACCTGTGCGTAACGCGTGTGACTATCAGGGATTATCTTTTGCGCGGCATCGGGATAGCAGGGGCAGAACCAGCCCTGGAGTGATGGTACTTCGTAGCGGAGGGTAATCCGGCCGTCTTTGAAGCGCCAGAGGGGTTTCCCGGGTGTGCCGTTGCCATCGCTGTAGATGGCGATGTCCCAGGCGGGGGTTTGGCGGATGTAGTCGTCCTTCCAGGAGACCCAGAAGTGGATGTCCGTGATGGGGCCGGACTGGCGACACATGAAGTCATCGGCTATGGCCATGGGCCTGAGGCAGACGTCCCAGCCCTTAGGGTCGGGCAGTTGGGGGTAGTGCATCTTGTGGCCGTCTTGGGGGTCCCAGTCGGCCATGAGGCCGGAGGCGGCCAGGATAGTTGCGATGAACAGGTAAATCCATGCCTTCTTCATTTTGCAATCCTCCATTGGTTCGTTCTGCCTGCGTTATTGGGCCGAAAAAAGGGGTCGGCGATACCCGGCGGCCAAGACGAGGCCGCCAGTGTGTAAGTGCCAGATGAAGCGGCGAACATAACGGAAAAAAACGGCGTGAAGGGAAAGGCGGCACAAGTGAGGGTAATGAGCGGAGGATAGTGAGCAGAGAACGGTGAAAGGTATAGGGAACGCGCGGAGAACGTGCGGAAACGGTGCGGGGTCTGAGGTGATTGCGGGGAAGCATACGGTGACTGCGCGGAGGGTTCCCGTGGCTGCGCCTCGATGTGCGGTAAATGCCCGGGGAACTGCCGTGAGGGCGCGGGGATCTTGCGGCAAAAGCACGGGGACGTGCGATGAAAACGCAGGGGTATGCGGCGAAGTCGCGGCAACTTTCAGACGCACGGAGGTTCATCTTGGCCGGCCGGGACAACTGGATGAAGCTGGTCTTACCCGGGGCTTTAGGCAAATCGCGGGCACGTCACGATGTGGACGATAGCACTCTACACAAAAATGATCCCCAGTCCTTAATTTTGACGGGATATGATCACATGGTTGACATTTCCGGCAACCTGCCTACAATAATAGCGGGTCTGTTCATGGAACTGTGTAAACGGTCTTAACGATTTCACTTCACGTTTGC
>DAOTMV010000038.1:0-40192 GCA_035450485.1 Anaerohalosphaeraceae bacterium
AAGAACTTATGAATTCTTCAAAAAACGCGAAACGGTATTACTGGAAACGGCACTATACTGCATGGGCGACCCCCTTAATCAAACTGACCCACGTGGCGAAGCAGCGCTGAATATAGCAAACGGTCTTCTTGCAGCCGCAGAAGTGTATGCTACCGGGACAATGATTGCAGCCGTTGGTGCCGAAAACCAGAACTTTGCACTGATAGTCTTAGGTGGCTACATTCAGCAGTTAAGTGGTGTGGCCTTGGCGATAGGTACAGGAGGAATCTGCTTTGCTGAAGGGACTCCTGTCCTAACCCCGTTTGGCGAAATACCTATTGAGGACATTGAAAACGGTTGCTTGGTCTGGGCATATGACGAGACGACAGGTAATACTGCCGTTTATGAGGTTACAAGGACCTTCGAAAGGCGAGCAGATACGCTTGTTCTCATTACCGTGGATAATGAGACAATCAAGGTGACACCTGAACATCCTTTCTATGTCTACAATGGTGGCTGGTGTGAAGCTGGTAAGCTTGAAGTCGGCGCAAAGCTCGTAGATATCTATGGAAACCCTCTGAACATTGATGGCGTAGATATTGCTCCAGGCCCCAGGGCGGTCTACAATTTTGAGGTCAACGGTGCACATACTTACTATGTGTCCGAAGCCAAGATTCTTGTACATAATCGTTGTTGGAGGAGGCCCCAGTTAAGACCGCTACATTCAAGACAAACGCTTATGAGCGGGAGTAACCGCTACAGTTGGGAGTACTGGAACTCAAAGAGTAATGCTCAGATAATTGCGAGTTTTGTCGATGAACCAGTCTTGTATAAGCCTGACGGGACCGTTATGGATGGAAATACCCGGCTTACAATTCTAATGGAAAGGGGTTTTGACCTTGATTCACTCGGTGATGATCTGATTCAAGCACTACTCAAATGATGGGAGATGACAAATGCAGGCCCCGTGGGATGATAAGAAGGTGGCATATCTCAGTGAACGATTCTCTACTCTTGATGAAAAGAGCCACGTTCTCATGTTGACCATATTGTTGCGCCAACTCACAATAATTGCACGTGACACCTATGAACCGAATACCGATGCAGTGAGATACCCAGCAAGTCTTAGAGAATACAATGAAATCCAGCATCAAGTGGCAAGCCAGATTTTGAACATTATGTTGAAGCATGAACATGTATACGACGGCAGGACATTTGTTGAAATGCTATTGCACAGAGCCCAGTTCACGCATAACCCACGAGACATCTTAAGCGTGCTTAGCACATCAATTGAGAAAGCACTCGAGTACCAAAAGCGGTAAATAGAAGCGTCAAGTGTTCTGACTTCTGACCCTCTGGACTGGCCCAGCAAGATTAGCCATTCGCGGAGGCTCGGATTATCGTAGCGGACGACAGACGAAGGACATGGACGCAATGCCTTCAATGGCCGGGTCAAGGCTGACCCGATGAAATACAGGTTGGCGTGAGGTGGGTGGCGGGCTGGCGTTCCGTCCCATCGCCTTCTGGACTCTCAAACCCATAAACGGTTTGAGCGCGTTTGAAACTCGTTCGCCTCGGGGAGGTCTTGGCCCGTATCGAGCACGATACGGGCCAAATTTTTGCGCCGACCACGCTGCCGAAACCACGCGCATATCCCGCTGGCACAAAGGCTTTTACAAACCTCCTCCGTCTGGACGTGGCCGCTAATTTTCTCGCCCTGTTAACCGCCAGACCCCGCCTCAACCCGCTTTTGGCCCAAACTCTCGGACTCTCACCGCTGAGAGCGAGTACGGGTTAACAACGTCGATTGGAAAGGGGTGGGGTGCGCGGCAGTTAACCGCTCTCCGTGGATATAGATGGCAAACCCCGATTGCCATATCCATGAAGGAGCAATTGCTTGACCCCTAGACCAAAGTCCGCGCCCATGTTGACCGTTCAGCAGCGACGCCGCGACCCAACGGACAACCATCGCGTGATCACGCCAGTTCTTCACGCGGCCCGTGCGGCTGCGAATGCCGCCGTTCGGCGATTCGATCACGTTTGTCGTTGCCAGACACCTTCGCAGGGAACTCGGCAGCCCCAGGCGATTGATCGTGAACATCTCATCCAGCCCCTCCAGAAGGCTGGCGGCCGCCGAAGGATACTCCTGCTCCAGCCACTTGGCCAGCTGCTTGAGCTTGGCTGTCCCCTTGTCGGCGTCCAGAAGAAAGGCCGCCTTCATTGTCGACTTGACCTGATCCCTCTGGTCTTCCGGAAGATAATCCATTACGTTTCGAATCTTGTGATTGCGGCATCGCTGGACAGGATTCTTAGAGCCATACACCGCATCAATCGCCTGACGCAGTGCCTTACTGCCATCAATCACAAACAGCCTGAGCCGATCCGGGCCGACGCCGCGTTCGACCATATCCGTCAACAAGTCCATCACCACCTGCTTGTTCTCACTGGCCCCTTCGCGGATGCCCAAAACGTGCTTGCAGCCGCCTGAATCGATGCAGAAGGTATGGCAACATTGGTTCAAGGTCGGCGGGGAGCGGGTGCGTCAACAACTTGAGAGCCAATATACAAGTTGGAAAGAGTCGAAAGAAGGACCGTTACGGGCTGATGAAAGCAACAAACGGTGGGCCATGAGCAAGGCAGGTATTGCGGCCCTGCCTTTCCTGGTAGAAAAAGTCATTGCGGGCGATACAGAACTGATAGAGCAGATTTCCGTTTTGACGCAAGGTGAGGTTAATAAAGATGCCTCGTCGGAGGATGTCCGATAATGGTGGAATAAGAACAGAGAAAGATGGACAATACCATTCAGGAATCAGTCGTAAATCAGGAATATTGTACAAGAGGACCGGATCTGTCTGTGCTATGCCGCGAAGAAAGACGGCAGGCTGCATTACGCGGAATATGGCCGTGTGTACCATCTACAGACAGGTGCGACATCGAGTGGGTTGGCCGTGGTGTTTGAGGCAGGCACGGGGGTAAGCGGCATGTGGGCGCGCGTTTGACGGCGGTACCTCGCGATTTGCCGGCGCGGGGCGGATGTCCCGGCAGTAAAAACAGCAAGGCGTTTGAGCCCGGTGACGTGTATGAGTACAGGGGCGTGCAGGTCAGGGGGTGGTTTCGTGGGGTTTTAGAGGTCGGTAGAGTTTGCCGGTCCACCAGTCTTCGCCGAGTTTGAGGTTCTGCTGGGGGATCCAGACTTCCTGGCGGGACTTGTCGCGGTTTGCCAGTGCATAGAACGGGATGGCGGTGCATTGTCTGCCGTCGGCGGTTCTTGCCTTTATGAGGGTGATGCCGCCAAGCATTTCGGGTTTGTGTTCGGCGGTGAATTGGGGGTCGGTGTGGAGCTGGAAATCGAGATCGCCCGCGTTGTCGAGTGCTTCGAAGGCGTAGACGATGGGGCCGCGCTGGATGGCGACTTTGCCGAGGCAGCTCTTGACGTTGGGATGGGCGAGCATGCGGTGTGTTGGCATGTCAAGGCTGAGGTTGATGATGTCTCCCTTCTGCCACGTGCGACGCAGTACGATATAGCCGCTGTCGGCAATGGGCAAGGGGGTTATGCCCTGGCCGTTGAGTTTGAGTTCGGCGCGGGGGCACCATGCGGGCAGGCGGAGGTTGATGGCGGCCGGCATGGGGGCGGGCGTTGAGACGGCGATTTCGACGCCGCCGTTCCAGGGAAGGCCGGTTCTGAGGGACAATTCGAGCGGGCCGCCGTCCAGGGGGACCGTGCAGCGGCCGCCGATGTAGAGGTTGACATAGACTTCGTCAGCGGTGTGGGCCCAGGCATAACGGGGCGCTTGCAGCAGGGTTCGGGAGAGATTCGGCGGACAGCAGACCCAGGAGTTGTAGCGCTGGTTGTCCCTGTCGCTGAGGGGGTTCTGGTAGTAGGTGGCGGTTCCATCCAGGGAGATACCGTGGAGGATGGCGTTGTAGAGGACGCGTTCGAGGACGTCAACGGTTTCGGCGGTGCGTTCGAGCATGAACATTCTCTGGGCGAAGTCGGCCAGGCCACAGGCGGCGCAGGATTCGCAGTAGCCGTCGTTGGGGAGTTCGTAGTCTTCGCCGAAGGCTTCGTGCTCCCTGCGGGGGCCGACACTGCCGGTGATGTACATGCGGCGGAGTGTGGCGCTGTCCCAGAAGCGATTGGCGGCGAGGCGATAGTCGCAGTCGCGGGTCGCGATGGCGACATCGGCGACGCCGGTTGCGAAGAAGACGGCGCGCACGGCGTGGCCGTCGAGGGACTTCTGCATGCGGAACGGTACTTCGTCCTGGAAATAGGCCCTTGGGGTGGGGCCGGCAGGTTTGACTTTCTGCCTGCCGCGCCATTCGATGAAGGCTTTTGCCAGGTCGAGAAAACGCTGGTCGGGCACGACACGATAGAGTTCGACGAGGGCCATTTCGAGTTCGGCGTGGCCGCAGAAGCCGGGCCTGCCTTTCGGGCCGAGGAATTCGTCCCAGGCCTGGGCGGCGGCCTTGCAGGCGACGTCGAGGAGGGCCTTTTTGCCGGTGGCGGCGTGGTATTCGATGGCGGCCTCGATCATGTGGCCGAGGACGTAGCCGTCGTGCGAGCCGTCGAGGAAGTCGCGGTCCCATGCGGGCTTGCCGCTGTTGGTGATGTAGGCGTGGACATAGCCGTCGGGCCGCTGGGCGCCGGCGACGAGGGCGATGACGTCGTCGATTTTCTTTTCGAGTTCGGAGTCGGGGTGCATGGCGAGGGAGTAGGCGCATGTCTCGATGAACTTGTAGAGATTGGCCTCGCCCCAGGTGCAGTTCAGTTCGCCGTCGACGGGGAGGCCGTTGGCGTGCCTGAGGGCGCGGAGCTCCCAGGCCATGTACTGCCAGGAATGCGGGATGGTCTTTTCGGTGTAGGTTCGGAGCCTGAGGCTCCAGAAGGCGTCGTCGACGCGGATGTTCTTGAGCGGAAGCAGGCGGACGGGAGCGGGCCTGTCGGCGGAGGCGGCACTTGCCCCGGCCGGGAGGAGGTGCATTGTCGAAAGAACGGCGAAACAAACCAGTGCGTGTTCGATCTTCTGCATCATTCGAGTTTTCCAATTCGGCTTCATAACGGTGTTCTTACACGTAACGCGGTCAGATGGTACCACAATTGGGGGTTCGGTTTCAATATGTGCTTTGGGGAGGGTCGCGGGGCGGCGGTCGGGCGATGAAATGAGGCACGGGCCGGTGGCGGTGCGGCGAGGCGTGGGGGAAAAAGGGTTGCATGTTGGGGGTTGGCGTGTACAATCGGGCCGGCGTTTCGGGGGGAGTTGCGTTCCGGCGACGTGATTCGGGCGTATTTTTGGTAACCTTTTTTGAAAGGGTACGGCGTGAAGGCTGAGTTTCATCATTATGGGGTGCCGACGACGGCTAAGGGGGCGGACGAGGTGTTCATCGAGGCGGGCGGGGTTCATGTTACGAATCCGGAGGCGCATCCTTACCGGATTGAGTTCCTGCGGTTCGAGGCGGACAGTCCGCTGCCGGATACGGTGAAGAAGAACGCTCACGTGGCGTTTGTGGTGGAGGATCTGGATGCGGCGCTTGCGGGGATGAACGTTATTATTCCGCCGTTCGATGCGACGGAGAATCTGCGGGTGGCGTTCGTTATGGACGGGCCGGCGGTGATAGAGCTGATGGAGATGAAGTCGTAACCTTTTGAGAAAGGCGAGAGTATGCCGGCGAAGAAATTCATTAATCATCCGGACAGTATCGTTAGCGAGCTGCTGCAGGGATTTGCGCTGGCGCACCCGAAGCAGGTGAAGCTGGCGGCGAATAATCTTGTGGTGCGGGCGTCGGAGAAGGCCAAGGATAAGGTGGCGGTGGTGACGCTGGGGGGCAGCGGGCATGAGCCGGCCTTGAGCGGGTTTGTAGGCGAGGGGATGCTGGATATCAGCGTTCCGGGGGAGGTTTTTGCGGCGCCCGGGCCGCCGCGCGTGATCGAGGCGATCCGGACGGCTAATCGGCCCGCGGGCGTGCTGCTGGTGGTGCTGAACCATGCCGGGGACGTGATGAGCGCCAACGTAGCGATGCAGATGGCGAAGAAGGAAGGCTTGAACGTCAAGCAGGTGCTGACGCACGAGGATATTTCGGCGCCGAGCCGGCAGGAGCCAAAGGGACGTCGCGGGCTTTCGGGATGCCTGTTTGTGATCAAGGTTGCGGGGGCGGCGGCCGAGAAGGGGTATTCGCTGGAGAAGTGCCTTGAGGTGGCGGAGCGGATGGAGCGGAACATGGCGACCTTGGCGGTGGCGGTGTCGAGTGCTTCGCATCCCGCGACGGGGCAGGTTATCGCAGAGGTGCCGGACGGGCGCATGAACATCGGGATGGGGCAGCATGGCGAGGCCGGCCAGGGGGAGATGGACCTGGCGACGGCGGACAAGACGGCGGAAGTGATGCTGGATATGCTGCTGAAGGACCTGGATGTGAAGCGCGGCGAACGGCTGTTGGTGATGATTAACGGCGTAGGTTCGACGACGCTGATGGAGCAGTATATCATTCTGCGGCGGGTCGGGCAGGTGCTGGCGGAGCGCGGCATTGAGATGGCGCGGACGCTGGTGGGCGAGTTCCTGACGGTGCAGGAGATGGGCGGGTTCCAGATGGTGATCGCGCGGATGGATGATGAGCTGCTGGAGCTTTGGGATGCGCCTTGTGATTGCCCGGCCTTGACGGTGAAGTAGGGATGCAATTCGAGATATGAGGTTCGATCCCGGTGTGTCTGGGGCGCGCCGGGATCTTTTTTTTGCAGACACACGTATCGTGGCCAGAATGCCCAGGACTGCAAGCATGCGGCAGGTTGGCGGCGTGCAGATTTTCGGGTTCGGGCGGGTGTTTTCCATTGGCTCCTCCTTTCCAGGTTTCGCAGCGGTTTGACCGACGTTTGGTTTTGCCGCCCATGTATAGACGTATAATGTTTGATTTTCTTGCAATATTTTTGTGAATTTTTTAAATTTTTCTAAAGGATATGGGCAGAGGAACGGTCATCCTGGGGCGGCAAGACGTAAGTGTCGGCCACACAAGCACTTAATGCGATGGAGAAGGAGACAGGCGGCTATTTTCGACGGCGTTTTTTCAGGCTGACGAGGAGTCCCAAGGCGAGGGCCAGGAAGCCGGCGGCGATGTAGCGCCAGGAGGCGAAGGCAAAAAACAGCCGGAGGACGGCGCCGAGGGTGACGGCTGCGGCGGCAGCAAAGTCCCGGGCGCGGAACCAGAGGACTGCGGCTACGGCTGCGACGAGGAGGAAGGCGAAGGCAACGGCGGCGAAGTAGCAGAGGCCTGTGCCGGGACCGATGAGGTCGTAGGCAAAGAGGGCCATGCAGAAGGCTCCGAGGAATCGCCAGTGGCGGTCGAGGCTTTTGCCGAAGACGATGGCGAGGCCGACCATGAGGCAGCCGGCGACGGCGGATACGGCGCCCGTGTGGGTGAGATGCCAGGCGGCGGCGGCGTTGAGGTAGGCAGGGGTGGTGGCGGCGCCGAGGGTGAGTATGGCGGTGGCGAGGAGACTGTACTGGGGTCGCCAGCTTTCGATACCGTAAACCATGAGGACGGCGGCGAGGACGGCGCCGGCGATGCGGGTGTTGAGGTCGTGGGCCTGTTCGGGGTCGTAGCCGCAGGTGAGGATGGCTGCGAGGAGGTACATGAAGACGACGCCGCGAAGGGGGCTGTGTCTGCGGCGCCAGGCGAGGGCGCCGATGGCGAGGCCGGTGATGGTGCAGAAGACGGGCGGGTAGGCGACGAGGTCGAGGGTCCAGCCGGCGGCGGCGCCGATGGACATGCGCCAGATGGCGACGGCGAGGACAGCAAGCGGCGCAGAGGCGATGATGACGTGGAGGGGGCCAAAGACGAGGCCGAGGCGCGGGAGGATCTCGAGCAGGAGGAGGCAGACGACCGCGATGACGGGGAGGTAGTCGCCGAGGTATTCGGGGAGTGCGTACATGTAGCCGATGCCCCAGGCGTGGACGGCGGAGGCAGCGAGCATGACGGCGGTGAAGAGGCAGACCATTGCCGGGGAGCGGAGGAAGGCAGCGTTGTGAGAGTCGTGCCAGGGTTTGGCGGGCGATTTGAGCATAGTGATGAGGATGAGGATGGGGCCGGCGATCATGGTGAGCTGGATGGCGAACCAGCAGGCGCGGCGGGTTTCTTCGGGTGCGGCGTCTGGGGTCATGAGGCGGGACATAATGAGCGGGCCGTAATAGTTGACGGCGACGAGGAAGGTAAGGGCGAGGATGGTCAGCGAGGTGAATGGGATGCGGACGAAGCGGCGCATGGCGGCGAGTTTGCCGAGGGCCATGGCCGGGCCGGCGGCGCAGAGGAGGATGGCGGCGGAGGGGTTGCGGTCGGCGACTGTGCCGAGAGCGACGGCGGCGGCGATGAGGTAGAGGGCGATGATGATGACAACGGAGACGGCGTCGTCGACGACCTTGCGAGAGACGATGAGGAGCAGGACGGCGAGGAGGGCCAGTTCATAGATCCAGAGGGTGGCGACGCCGGGCATGGCGGCGAGGAGCGTGTCGGATTCGGCCAGGACGGGGGCGAGGACGTAGGCGACACCGTAGGCGACGAGGACGGCGCTGATACAGTAGAGGATGCTGCCGCCGGCGAGACTGAAGAAGCGGCGGAGCAGCAGGCGGTTGAGGGGCCATTGGCTGCCGGCGCTGCCGCTGTAGGAGACGGCGGCGGCGAATGTGTCGGCGGTCGGGGCGGCGGCGGCTGGGTCGTTGGGGATTCCGTTTTGGCCGTTGGTGTGGTTGGCGTCCATAATGCACCTCGCGTTTTCCGTTGTTGTTTACATGACGAGGAACGAGTCTTCGGGATCTTTGGCGTCGTTGTCGGGGTCGCGGGCGGTTGGGTTTTGGCCGATGCGTTTTTCGTCGTCGGTCGGGGTTTCGTGGGGCCAGTACGTGTAGATGCCGTCGCGGCGGATACCGACGTCGGTTGCGGTTTCGAAGCTGGCGTGGCCGTCGGCGTAGGCGACGTTCTGGCCCCGGAGGTAGTGGTTGGGACTGTTATCAAGCGAGGGGGTCTTGCCATAGCTCAGAGAGGAGACGGCCGAGGCGTTGAGGTCGAGGAGTTGGGGCGGCTGGCCCCTTGGGCCGGGCGGGCGGACGTCGCCGTTTGCGAACCAGGGGGAGGTGTCGGCGGCCACGGCGAAGGCGACGCCGCGGGAGCCGTCGGCGGGAAAACTGCCGTAGGGCAAGTGATAGGCGTAGCTGACGTGGGTCCATGGGTCGGGGCCGAAGTCCCAGAGTTCGGTGATGTCGCGGTCGTAGGTGTAGTCGTACCGGCCGCCGAAGGGGACCTGGCCGCCTTCCGGGCAGACGAAGGATTTGGGGGAGACGTCGGCCTCGCGGACGAGGAGGTACCAGCTTGCGGAGACGGTGCGGGGGACGTCGGATTCGGCGCCGCCGGGGGCAAAGTCGGGGCGCTGCATTGTGTAGTCAAAGCCTAAGCGCTTGGACCAGGGGCCGCAGCCGGGCAGTTGCGGGTACTTGTCTTCGTAGTCGTTGGCGTAGACCGCCATTGCGGCGCCGAGGCCTTTGAGGTTGGTGCCGCAGACGACGCGGGTGGAAATCTTCTTGACGCGGCTGAGCGACGGCATGAGCAGCGCGACCAGCAGCGCGATAATGCCTATGATGCAGAGGAGTTCGAGGGCTGTGAAGCCGGTGGGCGCCTGGCGGTTTGATGGTTTTGTTTGCATCTGTGTGTTCCTCAGGTTCGGCTGCCCATGGTTACAAGTGCCTCCACCAGTGTCAAGGCTTTCTGTTTTGCATGATGCTGCCTTTCAGATTGCGAGGAAGGAGTCTTCTTTGCTTTTGGCGCCATTTTGTTTGTCTCGGGCGGTTGGGTTTTGGCCGCCAATGTCCTGGTCCATTGGATTGTTTTCGCTGGACCGAAAGGTGTAGATGTAACCCGTCGTAAGGACCACCCTTGCCTGGGTTTTGCATCTCCTGCTCCTTTCAGGCGTTTCAGCAGGTTTGCGGGCGCGCGAAGTCCTTGTTACTGCTTCTTTCATCTGAACCGCCCTTCTGTTTGCGTACTGATGGGACTGCACGCCTTTATTTCATCCGTACCGGACGTCAATCTTCGGCACGGGTTTTGTCCTCAGCGGGTTTGGGTTTTAGCTTTTTGAGCTTTGTTGTGTCGGCGTAGAGGTGCATGTATCCGCAGGCCGCACAGACGCGGGCGCGGGTCGGGGTCATGGCTTCGGCGAGGACCCAGAATGCGGATTTGTCGGGGCGGAAGTAGAGCTGGCCGGCGCCGCGGAGGCGGCCTTCGACGAGGGTGGTGTGGCCGCAGGCGGTGCAGCGGTTGGCGAGGAGCTGGGCTTCCTTGGAGCCGGTGTTCTTTTCGAAGAGGATGTCGAGGTTTTCCTGGGAGAAGCGGGTGGCGCCGCCGACTTTGTAGTAGGTAACGGCGCCTTCTTTCATCCAGCGGAAGAGGGTGGGCTCGTTGACGCCGAGGTATTCGGCCGCCTCGCGGACTGTGTACCACTTCCTGGCCCCCTCGGCGGTTTCTGGCGGTGTCTGGATTTCGTCAGGCACAGTGCGGCCTTTCAAATAGCCTCATTGACTATCATTTGCTCTCAAATAATATCACGGAAATGCGGCGAGTCAAGCAGATTCAGTAGTTTTTATCAGAACAGGCTGAAAAATCTGCAAAGTCTGCACAGGTTCACAGGCTGGTTGCGTTTACAAAGCCATGAATAGACACGAATCGCCACGAATTTACTTTCACAAAAAAGAGAAACCAAATACCGATTGCGATGATTGCAATGATTCCGTGTGATCAGGACTACCAGGTTATAGAATTCGAGATACAAACAGGCGCCGCGGAGATGTGTTGAGGTAACTTCTTGTCTTATCGAGGCTTGCAGGAAAGAGCAGCGCAGAAAGATCAGGAAGCCTGCGCTGTACTGCTTGTCAGGGGGTGGCGGTTCCCAATTTAGTGTGGGGGACGGGGCCGCGGGGGTAGGCGGCGGACCTGATGGCCGGATGGTCCGGGGGGAGGCGGAGGTCGAGGGACCAGAAGTCGGCGAAGGAGAGGTCTGTGGTGATGCTGTTCTGTTCGAGGGCGAGTTCGCGGCGGACGTCGTCGAGGGTGGCGCAGCGTTTGTGCTTTTTCCAAGTGACGCCCCAGTTGAAGAGGTCGGCGCCGGCGTCGGCAAAGTAGACGTTGTTCTTCATGGTGAGGTTGAGCTTCTGGAGGGTGAGCGCGCCTGGGTCCTGCCCCCCTGCCGCGGGCCAGTGGCGGTTGTCGTCGACGTCGAACCAGCCCCATGTCTGGGCGTCTCGGTTGTATGCGATGACGTTGTTGGTGATGGTGTTGTCGTGGTTCCAGACGGGTCGGCCTTTGCGGTCGTCGATTCGAGGGGTGGAGCGTTGCTGCTCGCGGAAGTTGAAGCCTTCGCGGTTGCCGACGAGGAGGTTGCGCTCGATGCGGCAGTCGGGGGAGGAGGAGAGGCTGATTCCGGCGTTTGCGCCCCAGGCGCCTGCGGTGTCGGCGAGGCCGTTGCCTATGATGACGTTGTCGTGGGCGTGGAGGCCGTAGGAGATTTCGTAGAAGATGCCTGCGTTTTCGTTGTGGGCGATGAGGCAGTTGCAGACGGTGCAGTTTTCGTTGCCGATGTCGAACCAGATGCCATTGCCGCGGTTTTCGACGAAGGTACAGTGTTCGAGGACGGCGCCGCGAGTGAAGCAGATCTTGTTGCCGCCGGCTTCCCAGCCGCGGTCGTAGCCCTTGGTGTTGTTGTTGCGAACGGTACAGTCGATCATGCGGAGGTTGTGGGCGCGGTTGGCGCCGAAGCCGAGCTGGCCGTTGTGCTGGAAGGTGCAGCGGCTTACGAGGAGGCCCTGCCCCCTGAACTCCGCCCCGGAGGCGTTTGTGTACTCGAACACGCAGTCTTCCACGCGGCCGTGGTCGCCGGCAAACTCGACGGCCCCTTGTTGCGCCCGGTTTGCCGCGTAGCGGAAACGGATGCCTTTTATGACGACGTGGTCGGCCCTGACGGTGAGAATGGTGTCGCGGACGGCTGCTTCGACCTGGACCTTGCCGGCGGTGAGGTCGTGAGCGGCGGCGGTGGAGGCGTAGAGCTGTTTAGCGTCGAGGTCGACGTAGAACGTGCCGCGGGTGAGTTTGTCACGCTGGAGGACCTGGCGGAGGGGATAGTTGTCGGCGAAGAGCTGTTCGCAGCGGCCGATGAGGCGGTGGTAGTCGTTGTCAGGGTGCGTGCCGGTCTTGTTCCACGTGATGAAGCGGTGGGGCCAGGGGGTGACGTAGACGCCGGGCAGGTCGGGGACGGCGGTCCATTGGGTGAGGCGGTCGGCGCCCGTCATGACGACGGAGGCGCCCGGGGCCGCGGCAAAGGTGATGGGTGCATCGAGGCGGCCGTGGGTTTGGAGGGTGACGGATTCGCGGTATGTGCCGCTGTGGATGAGGACGATGTCGCCGGGGGCGACGCGGGAGGCGGCTTCTGCGATGGTCTTGAGGCGGTCGGCGGCGGGGATTTCTGGGGCGTCTTTGGGGCAGACGTGCCAGGTCTTGGCATGGACGGCGCAGGAGAGGAGGAGTATGCAGATTAGGGCTGTGAGGCGGGGCATTGTGGTCGGGTTAAACATCACCATGATCTCCGAAGTTGTCAGGTTGAAAACGGGCAGTTTAGCATATTGGGGGAGTTTGTGCAACGGAGGTATGAGCGGTTGGCACAACACCACCGAACGCCCGCGGCTGCCGCTGCATAAGCGAGGAACAGACGCTTTGGGAGGTGTATCCGGTCAGCAAATGCGGATGAAGGTGTTTGGCGGTGGCACCCTGCGGTGGCACCCGGCGCATGTTTGTCGGTGGCACGCGGCGGGCGGCTGATGGCAGCCCCCCTGCCATACCCCTTCTGCCGCTTTGGCGGGGGTGGCGGTCGGTTGGGGTTGGTGGTATGATGAGCGGGTGGATTCTGCGTTTTTCTGATGACACATAAGGGAGATTTGAAATGACGATGCGGAGATGTGTTGGGCTGGCGACGGTTGCGGCGGCGACGGTGTTGGCGGCGGTCGAGGCGGTGAGGGCGGAATTGCCGAAGCCAACGATGGAGGCTTTGGTGCGAGCGGCGGATCTCAATGTGGGGGAGAGCGCCGAGGTGGTGATGTGCAACGGGCAGGCGGTGAAGGTGACCTTATTGAGTTTGAAGGAGCAGCGGGACAGCGTTCGTCGGGCCGTGCGGCGGGCGGAGGTGGAGGTGGACGTTGACGGGCGGCGGCTGACGTTGGTGTCTTCGACGTATCATCTGCCGGTGGTAACGGGGGAAGTGCAGATAGATTGTCCGGTGACAAAGGGGTACGTGCAGAACAGCAGCAAGTCCAATGCGTGGGGGCTGTTGAAGGATGCGCGGGTGCGTTTGTGGCCGGCGGGGTCGGCTTGGGTGCGGCCGGGGACGTTTGTGTATCCTACGGATTTGAAGTGGTTTTCGAGCGATACGCAGATGGGCAACGTGCCGTGCTATGTCAATGCATGCGATATTCCGGATTCGAAGAATATTTACTATCACTATGGGTTGGACTTCGGGGGATCGGAACTGGAGGCACGTGTTTTTGCAGCGACGGACGGGCTGGTGGTGTCCGCGGGGGATCATGTGTTGGACGGTTACAAGGACACGCCGGTGAGCCCGCGGTATGACGTGGTGTACGTGTTGGATGATCGGGGGTGGTTCTATCGCTACAGTCATCTGTCGATGATTGCGACGACGGTGACGCCGGGCAAGCGGGTAAAGATGGGCCAACAGATCGGGCTGTTGGGTAAGGAAGGCGGCAGCGGCGGGTGGTCGCATCTGCACTTCGATATCACGAGCCGTCAGCCTTCGGGGCTGTGGGGGACGCAGGATGCGTATCCTTATATCTGGGAGGCATACCAGCGCCAGTACGGTCCGGAGATTGTGGCGGTGGCGAGGCCGCACCATCTTGTGTTTACGGGGGAGAAGGTGGAACTGGATGCGACGCGGAGTTGGAGCAAGGACGCGATTGTGCGGTATGAGTGGACGTTCGGCGACGGGACACGGGCGGAGGGGCCGCGGGCGGAGCGGGTGTATGATCGGGCCGGACAGTATAACGAGGTGTTGAAGGTGACGGATGCGGCGGGTCGGACGGCATGGGATTTCGCGGTGGTGTACGTGATCGACCGCGAGAAGCCGGAGCCGCTGCCGCCGGCGATTCATGCGAATTACTATCCGACGTCCGGGCTGCGGGCGGGGGACGAAATTACGTTCAAGGTGCGGTCGTTCCGGACGCAGCATGGCGAGGAGGTGTGGGACTTCGGCGACGGCAGCGCGGCGGTGCGGGTGAAGTCGGACGGCAATGCGACGCAGCACAATCCGGACGGATATGCAGTGACGCGGCATCGGTATGCAAGGCCGGGAGATTACATTGTGACGGTGCGGCGGAGCAACGAGTCAGGGCATGAGGCGGTGACGCATTTGCATGTGCATGTCGAAGAGCGCGGCGACGGACGGCCGTCGCAGCGTCCGACTGCGACACCGGCGCGCCGGGGATTTGTGCGGTAGGTTTTGGTGGGACAGATGAGACTTTCGAGATTCGGCGAACGGTTGGCGCGGACTTCGGGTATCGCGCAGTTGATGGAGGATCTTGGGACCGCGGTGGCGCGGGGCGGCGAGGTGTGCATGTTGGGCGGGGGGAACCCGGCGCATATTGCGGAGGTGGAAGCGCATTTCCGGCGGAGCGCGGAGGCGCTGTTGGCGGCGGACGGGCAGTTCGAGAAGGCGGTGGGCGAGTATGATCCGCCGCAGGGCAACCTGGACTTCATCGAGGCGGTGGCGTGCCTGCTGCGGGAGCAGTTCGGCTGGGACGTGGGGCCGGAGCATATTGCGCTTACCAACGGGAGCCAGTCAGCGTTTTTCATACTGTTCAACGTGTTTGCGGGGCCGGCGGTGGGCGGTGCGGAGCGGAAGATTCTGCTGCCGCTGACGCCGGAGTACATCGGGTACAGCGACGTGGGATTGGCGGAGGATATTTTTGTTTCCAATCGGCCGCAGATCGACCATCTGGAGGGGCGGCTGTTCAAGTACAAGGTGCACTTCGACACATTGGAGGTGACGGAGGAGGTGGGGGCTATCTGCGTGTCGCGGCCTACGAATCCGACGGGCAACGTGCTGACGGATTGTGAGATGCAGAAGCTGGATGCGCTGGCGAGGCGACACGGGGTGCCGCTGATCATCGACAATGCGTACGGGACGCCGTTTCCGAATATCATCTTCACAGAGGCACAGCCGCTGTTCAACGAGAACACGATCGTGTGCATGAGCCTGTCGAAATTAGGCCTGCCGGCGGCCAGGACGGGGATCATCATCGCCGATCCGCGGATTGTGCGTCTGGTGGCGGAGACGAACGCGGTGATGAGTCTTGCACCGGGGAGGATCGGGCCGGCGATTGCGACGGGGATGATTCGAAGCGGTGAGGTGATTCGGCTGAGTCGGGAGGTGATCCGGCCGTTCTACAAGGCAAAGGTGGATTTTGCCGTGGAGGTGATTCGGTCGGCGTTTGCGGGGACGGATTATCATATTCATGCGCCGGAGGGGGCGATCTTTCTGTGGCTGTGGTTTCGGGGGCTGCCGATTACGTGCGTGGAGCTTTATGAGCGGCTCAAGCGGCGGGGGGTAATCGTGGTGCCGGGCAGTTATTTCTTTCCGGGGCTGCGGGATGAATGGAGACATCGCGATGAGTGCATCAGGGTCAATTATTCTGGTGATGCGGGGGCAGTGGAGCGGGGGCTGCGGATCATCGCGGAGGAGGTGAAGGCGGCATATTCATGGGGGCGATAGATGCTCGAGGTTAAAGGGCTGCGCAAGTTCGTTGGAGTGAACACCGCCAAACGCCTGGGAGCGTCGAACGTACAGCGATGTAACAGTAATCTGCGGCCGACAGATTGTGGAGCATGCAGCGCGGCGTTTGACGGTGGCACCCAACGGATCAGGAGGTTATTTGAGGCGGGCGGTGATGGTTTGGCGGATGATTTGTTCGTCGGGTTCGTCGCCGATGAAGATTTTGTACTGGGCGATGGCCTGTCGGATGAACATTTCGACTCCCGGGATGCAGGTTGCTCCGACGGCGGCGGCCTGCTTGAGGAGTTTTGTGTCGCGCGGGTTGTAGACGGTGTCGAAGACGATCATGTCGGGCTTGAGGGATTCGGCGGGGACGGGGGTGGCGTCGGTGTCGGGGGACATGCCGATACTGGTACAGTTGATGATCACCTTAGCATCGAGTGAGTGCAGGTCGTCGAGGGGGGCATAGCGGCATTTGAACTCGGCTGCAAGGTCGGCGGCTTTCTGCACGGTGCGGTTGTAAATGGTGACGTGTGCGCCGACGTCGGTGAGGCCGGCAACAACGGCACGAGCGGCGCCGCCGGCGCCAAGCACGGCCACACTGACGCTGTGGAGGTCGTGTGGGCGGATGCCCATAGCGACGGTGAGTGCGTCGCGGGCGCCGGCGTAATCGGTGTTGTAGCCGCTGACGATGCCGCCGAAGCCGATCTTGAGTGTGTTGACGGCACCGATGGTCTCGGCGAGGGGTTCGACGAACTCGCCGGCACGGTTGACGAAATCCAATGCGTGGGTTTTGTGGGGGATGGTGACGCTGAAGCCGCCGAAGCCAAGGCCGCCGCCGGTGCCGCCGCCCCCGCCGCGGGTGATGACGTTGTTGAGGAAGGCGTCGAACTCGGCCTCCTGGCCTTCGACGAGGAGCGGGAGGTAGATGGCGTCGATCTGTGCGGCGTCGAAACAGGCATTGAAGATTGCGGGGCTCATGGAGTGGCCGATGGGGGCGCCGATGACGCCGAAGACCTCGGTCGTTTCGGCGAGAGCATCCCAGCGGTAGAGTTCCTTCATGTCGCTGACGGTGATCTGGCCGGGGGCGGTGGCCAGCGCCGAATCGAGCGAAGCGAAGGTCGCGAAGGCGCCGAGCTTTTTGGCGAGGATGCGGGTGATGATGCCGGCCGGTCCCATGCACAGAACGATGGCGTCGTGCTCATGGTGAAGGAGGAGGTCGAGTGCGGGGAAGCAGTCGTTGATGTGGTTGGCCTTGTAGACGACTTTCGGGATGGCCGAGGGCTCAGCTCGCATGATGTCGCTGACGGTCTTGGAGGCGTTGGGAAACGGGCCTGAGAAAGAGTGGGCGGAGAGGATGAGGCCGGCTTTGGGGCGTTCGGCAAGTGCAACCTTGATCCGGTCGCGTGTATCGGGGTCTTTGTACTTCTGGAATTCGCAGTCGATGAAGTCGGCGCCGGCGAGGACGGCTTCGGCGAGGATCTCTGTGCGGAGCGGCTGCGGGAGGTCTACGGCGGCGCCCTCGGCCTTGTCGCGACAGGTGACGATGACGGGCAGGCCGGACTTCCTGGCGGCGGCGAGGACGGCCTTCATCTTCTCGGCATCAGGGTCGGCGAGATAATCGGTGCGCAGCTCGAGCATTTCGGCGCCGGCCTTCTTGGCGGCCCGGATCTGCTCGGCGGCGGTTTCGGCGGTCTGTGCTCCTATGGCTGCTGCAAGGTACGTCATAGTAAGCGGATATATCGTCAAATGGCTTCGAGGGCAAGACAAAACTCCGGACGGGAGGCAGCGGTTTGAACTTGAATCGGAACTTGGGACCGATATAATTGGGCCGGCTGGCCTTTTCCGCGTTTCGGCCGCCGTTAGAGGAAAACCTTGTACTGCCAGAGCGGCTGAAGGGATTCGTAATGAAGCGTTGCCAGCATCATAAAGTCAATCACCACAAGAATTTCCAACCCAATCGACGCTTTGCCGCCATCGTGCCGTGTCTGTTGGCGGCGCTGTGGGTCGGGGGCTGCCAGACGCCGCCGGCACCAACGATCAGGGGGACCGAGCCGTGGGTGTCGCCATCGCCGATGCAGCGGCGAAGTCCGGCGGCAAGATCGGTGGAAAATCGGCCGATCGAGACGATTGTGTTGGGCAACGGGCCGGACGTGATACTGGTCGTGGCCACGATCCATGGCAATGAGCCTGCGGGCACGCCGTTGGCACGGATGCTGGCCGACCATCTTGAGCGCAATCGGGGGCTGTTGGCGGGCAAGACGGTGGTGATTATGCCGGTTGCCAATCCGGACGGTGCGGCGAGGAACACACGGAACAATGCGCGGGGGGTGGACCTGAATCGCAACTTTTCGGCGGCGAACCGGCAGAATACGGCGGAGAACGGGCTGTCTGCGCTGTCGGAGCCAGAGGCACAGGCCATCTCACAGGTTTTGACGACGTATCGGCCAAACCGGATCGTGTCGCTGCACCAGCCGCTGAGCTGCATCGATTATGACGGGCCGGGCGCGGCACTGGCGCAGGCGATGGCCAAGTACACGGATCTGCCGATCAAGAAATTGGGGGCGAAGCCGGGGTCGTTGGGGGCTTTTGCCGGTGATACTTTAGGTATTCCCACGGTAACAGTGGAAATGAAATCGAAGGACCATCTGCTGTCGCGGAGTGCGCTCTGGCAGCGGTATGGCGACATGCTTCTGGCGGCGATTGCTTATCCGCAGCCGCTGTTGCAGGTCGGTGGGAAATGAGCAGTGTTTTTTATCGGGTAACCTGACGGCCGGCGCGGGGGCGGACGGGGCTTTCTTCGAGGTGCACAATGGCGCTTTGATCCTGTGCGGGGGCAGTCTGGGGCGGGGTTGCCCAAGGAGGAAGGACGGGGGCGGTGGTCGCGGGATTTCGGTGTTAGCCTGGGATATGATGTGGAGACAAAATAGATGTATGAACATGTTCGCGGTTTGATGGCGGCGCCCTTTACGGCGCTGCGGGCAGACGGTGAGATCAATCTTGACGCGGTCGAGGACCAGGCGGCAATGCTGCGGCGCAACGGTGTGTGCGGGGTGTTCGTGTGCGGCACGACGGGGGAGGGTCTGTCGCTGACGACGGATGAGCGGATGCAGGTTGCGCAGCGGTGGATGGAGGTTGCGGGGCGTAAGATGCGGGTGTTCGTGCACGTAAGCCACACGAGCGTGGTGGAGGCGCGGGCCCTGGCGGCGCATGCCCGCAAGATCGGGGCGCATGCCGTGGGGATGATGGGGCCGGTTTTCTTCCGGTCAAGCCGCGTTGAAGACGTTGCAGCGCACTGTGCGATAGTGGCAGAGGCCGCGGGGGAACTGCCGTTTTACTATTACCACATTCCGTCGTACAACGGGGCTTATGTTTCCGTCTGCAGATTGCTGGAGGCGGCCAAGGATCGGATCGCCAATCTTGCGGGGGCGAAGTTTACGCACGAGGACCTTGCGGATTACGGGGCGTGTCTTGCACTGGAGGGCGGGCGGTTCGACATACTTTTCGGACGGGACGAGATGCTGTTGGCGGCTCTTGCCTTAGGGGCGAAGGGGGCGATCGGCAGCACATACAACTTTGCCGGGTTGCTGTACGGGGGGCTTTTGGAGGCGTTCGACGGTGGGGACCTGGTGCGGGCGAGGCGTTTGCAGGCGAAGGCGGTTGAGATTATCGATGCGATCAGTGCGACGGCGTGCGGGTATCTGCCGGCGGCGAAGGCGATTGTGAAGATGTTGGGGCTGGATCTGGGGCCGGTGCGGTCACCGCTGCGGGATATTACGGTGGAGGAGGAGAAAGCGCTGCGGGCGAGGCTTGAACGCATTGGTTTCTTCGAGTATGCGTGCAAGTTGTAGCGGGTTGCCGGTTTGCGGAAGGTTTTGCTGTGCATGGAACACCGCCAGACGCGTGGTACTCGGGCGGAAAGGCACGTCAGAATCATCTGACAGACCAATGGAGCAGGTATATCGTGGGCACGCGTTTGACGGTGGCACTTTTTGTGTCCGGGTAAGTCAGCATGCGACTGCGGCACAGCGACAACCAAAGCCACGAATTACACAACGAACCAGCACGAGATTTCACCTCCGCTTAGCAACGACGTTGATCTTTCCGTCACAATGACGTAAGCCTCTTTTTCACCGTCGCTTAGGACAGCTTAAAGGAATAACAGGCCTGCTGCTTGTGGGCGCGGCGAGCGAGTGGCGGCCGTGACTATTTCTGTTTTCGAGTGAAGAGGCTGCCGGGAAGTTGTCTGATGAGGCCTTTGAGGCGGAGGGAGACGAGGGCGGAGTTGACGGCGCCGGCGGCGAGGGTGGTTTGCGCGATGATCTCGTCGACGTGGCGGGGTTCTCCGTCGAGGGTATCGTAGACAGAGCGTTCTTCCGCGGAAAGGTTGAGGCGGACGGCGTCGAAGAGGGGCATGTCTATTTTGGATTCGGCGGAGGCGGCAGCAGAGAGTGCATGGTCTTTGAGGCCGTCGCCGATGCGGCCCAAGGTTTCCATGATGTCTTCGATGGAGTCTACGAGGCGGGCCCCCTGCTTGATGAGGCGATGTGAGCCGATGGACAGTGGCGAGTCGATTTTTCCAGGGACGGCCATCACCTCGCGATTGTTGTCGAGGGCGGCCTGGGCGGTGATGAGGGCGCCGCTGCGTTCGGAGGCTTCGACGACGAGAACGGCCATGCACAGGCCGGCAATGATGCGGTTGCGCGAGGGGAAGTTTTCGGAGAGGGGTTCGTAGCTCAAGGGGAGTTCACTGATACAGGCGCCGTTTTCGGTGATCTTCTTGAAGAGTTCTGCATTTTCGGCCGGGAAGATATTTGCGAGACCGCAGCCCTGGACGGCGATCGTGCGGCCTTTGGCGGTGAGGGCGCCGCGGTGCGCGGCGGTGTCGATGCCGCGGGCCATGCCGCTGACGATGGTGAAACCAGCAGAGGCGAGGAGGTGTGCGAATCGGCCGGCCTGCTCGGCGCCGTAGGTGCTGCAGCGGCGGGAGCCAACGATGGCGACAGCAAGGCTGTCGGAGCGCTGGAGCGTGCCCTTGACGTAGAGGACCGGCGGCGGGTCGTAGATGGCGCGGAGCGGCGGCGGATAGCGTTTGTCGGCGGCGTGGATGAGGTATACGCCGTGCTTTTCGGCAAGGGCAAGTTCCTTCCGGACGTCGAAGGCGCCGAGGCTGGTTTTGATGCGTTCGGCGGTGCGCGTGCCGATGCCTTTGACCTTGGCGAGTTCGGCGACGGAGGCTTCGAGAGCAGCGTCCAGGGAACCGAAGTGCTTGAGCAGGCGGGCGAAGGTGGTCGGGCCGACACCGTCGGCGCGGATCAGGGTGAGCCATTTTTCGATGTCGGGTGAATGCTCGTTTTCGGTCATGTAAACTCCTCGGGCTGCTTGTACCCAAAGAGAATAAGAAACCACCTCAAAAAGTCAAACACAAAATCGATTAACTCGGCCCGGGCCTTCGGGCATGTGTTTTTTCCGGAGGGAGGCAAGGGGCGGCATGGCCGGGCGCCTGCGCTTCGCAAAGGGCGAGGTTGCGCGTTTTGTCCGGAAAAGCAAAGGACCAGTGCCGTGTTACCCGCCCTGCTTCGGGGTTGTGTTGAGAGGCAGATTCGGTTATGCTGTGGAGTCGGGGGCAGCTTGAGGAGTGACAGGCGATGGTGCAAGAACGGTTCTGGGTGCGTGCGGCTGTACTTGCGGTGCTGCTTTGCGCGGCCGGGGCGTGGGATTGGTGTTCTGCGGATGAGCTGGAGATGCTGAAGCTGGAGGGGGATCTTCAGGTGCATGATCCGGTGATCGCGCGGTGCGGTGAGGTGTTCTACGTGTTTTCGACGGGCGGCGGGCGCCGCGGGGGGATTGTGCCGATACGGCGGTCGACGGACCTGCTGCGATGGGAGCTGTGCGGTGCAGTGTTCGACAGTGTGCCGGCGTGGGTGGCGGGAGAGATTGCAGGCGTTCGCGGGATCTGGGCGCCAGACATATCTTTCTTCAACGGACGATACCACCTGTATTACACGGTGTCGACGTTCGGTAAGAACAGCTCGGCAATCGGTCTTGCGACTACCAGGACGCTCGACCCGGACAGCCCGGACTACGGGTGGACGGACCACGGGATGGTGATCCGTTCGACGCAGGGCAAGGATGATTGGAACGCGATCGACGCAAACATCGCCATAGAGGCTGACGGGAAGGTATGGCTTTCGTTCGGCAGCTTCTGGAGCGGGATCAAGATGCGGCGAATCGATCCGACCACGGGCAAGCTTTCGACGGAGGACACAACGCTGTATTCGCTGGCGAGCCGGCCGCGTGGGCCGGACGGGGCAAATGGGGCAATCGAGGCGCCGTTTATTGTCCGCAACGAGGGGTACTGGTATCTGTTCGTTTCATTCGACATCTGCTGCCGGGGGGCGGACAGCACATACAAGGTCATGGTCGGGCGTTCCAAGGAGATCACGGGGCCTTACGAGGATCGGGACGGTACACCGATGCTGAAAGGCGGCGGGACGCTGGTGATCGAGGCGACGACGGACAACTGGAAAGGGCCGGGGCATTGCGCGGTACTGCAGGACGAATGGGGGGACTACCTGGTGTTTCACGCGTACCACGGGCAGACCGGGCGGTCGGAGTTGAAGATTTCGCCGTTGCTGTGGGAGAACGGCTGGCCGGTTGTGGCGGCACTGCCGTGATCATTTGAGGCGGGAGGAGCCATGAAACAGACGCGCAATGTGGCGCTGCTGATCGAGACGAGCCGGGAGTTCGGGCGAAGCCTGCTGTACGGCATCGCCCGTTATGCGAGGCTGCACGGGCCGTGGCGGTTTCACCGGCGGGCCGGGGCGCTGGATTCGCCGCTGTCGCAGTGGAGCGACTGGAAGGTGGACGGGGCGATCGTGCGGGATATCGCCCACGTGGAGAAACACATCGCGCCGGGCACGCCGGTGATCTTCGCGCGGCACAACCGGGAGAGCTATGCGCCGTTTCCGGCAATCATTACGGGCGACGAATCGATCAGCACCATGGGGGCGAGACATTTTCTCGACAGGGGTTTTGAGCATTTCGCCTATTGCGGATTGCCGGATTATGTGTGGTCGCGCGGACGGAGTGTGTCTTTTCAGGCGGCGATCCATGCGGCCGGATACGAGGTGCACGTGTATGAGCCCCCCGCGTCAATGAAACAGCGGCAGTGGGCCAGGGAAAAGCATGTTCTTGCGGAATGGCTGGCAGGGCTGCCGAAGCCCGTCGGGCTGATGTGCTGCAACGACGACCGGGCGCTTCAGGTGACGGAGGCATGCGAGATGGTGGGGCTGCTGGCTCCGGAGGACGTGGCGATCTTAGGCGTGGACAATGACGTGCTGGTGTGTGATCTGGCGGACCCGCCGATTTCGAGCATTGCACTGAATACGGAGTTGGCGGGTTACGAGGCGGCCAAGCTGCTGGACGCACTGATGGAGGGGGCTGAGATGAACGGGCAGATCATTCCCGTAACGGCGACGCACATCGTGACGCGGCAATCGACGGATGTTCTGGCGGTGGGCGATGCGGATGTCAAGGCGGCCTTGCGGTTCATTCGGGGCAATGCTCAGCGGGCGCTGCAGGTGGATGACGTGGTAAAGGCGACGACGGTTTCGCGGCGGGTATTGGAGAAGAAGTTCCATTCGATTCTGCGGCGGTCGGTTTACCGGGAAATCCGGCGCATCCGGGTCGACTTGATACGGCAGATGCTGGTTCGGACGGACCTGTCGATTGCGGAGATCGCTCGACAGACGGGATTTGACGGCGTTGCACACGTGGCGAGGTATTTCCGGCAGGAGACGGGGATGAGCCTGCGCCAGTATCGCAGCCAGAATGCACCGGCGCGGTGAGCGGGCGTAATCGTTCGCAAATTGGTTAAAGAAAAACGCGATTTGGCCTTGCACTTTTCGGGCCGCGGTATAAAATGTTATGGTCAGGCTTCGTGTTGCGGCTTCTTTTGGTCGTGGAGAAGCGGGCAGGATGCCCGAACGGCTGGATTGAGGCACACTCATGAGAAAGAGAGCCTTTACACTCATCGAACTGCTGGTGGTCATCGCAATCATTGCGCTGCTGCTGGCGATTCTGTTGCCGGCCCTAACCAAGTCCAAGGATTTGACATACCGCCTCATCTGCAAGAACAACATTCGCCAACAGGGTCTGGGGGTGATTCTTTATTCCGAACAGTGTGACGGCCATGTGCCCAATGTGTACGCCGGAAGCTGGTTTTGGGATGTAAGTTTCTGGACAACGAACAAAATCACAGAGATGTCTGATGTGGACTATCAGGTATTCTTCTGCCCGAGCAACAAGTACAAAAAGCCCTCTGACGCACGCTATTGGCAGTACTCGTGGATATCCGCAGGCGAGTACCAGCCGGTCGAGTTGAGGGATGAATCGACGCTCACCGAGGCCCAGCAGCAGGCTCAATACCGCGTCCTGTCATACGTGTATTTCTTGGATCGGTGGGACCCCGCCACCGGGAAGTCACTTTACACGGATACCCTCGCGACGGGGGAAAAGGCCAAGTGGATCCGGAAGATGACAGAGTTGCGGAATGCCGGCTCGACGCTGATGATCATGGACGCGATTATCAGGCAAAACAACCAGGATTGGAACTTCGACAATGTCAATAACGGAGGCGCACCAGGCAAGTATCAGCAGAACGACTCCTCCAACCATTTCTCGCGCCAGCGGATCGTGAGCGGAGCCAACTCCGGGCAAAAGCCGAGCGGCGGGAACATAGTTTTTGCCGACGGGCATGCGGAGTGGCGGCCATTCGACGACATGCGGTATCGTATGGACTGGGGCAACTGGTGGTGGTGGTGATGATCCGGCATGGACAACGGTTTTCGCGGGTACTGTGCAGTTGTGAATTGGAGATTTGGCTTTGAACGACCCTGATTTGGCGGCATCGATCTGGTGGCGCGATGTGATCAGGAAGCATTGAGAGGAAGGAGGTGTTGGTTTGTAAAGGGAGGCGGAAGAGCGAGGCAGAGTGATCGACCAGGTGTTTTCAACCATTCATTTTTTTGTTGCGGAGGATTTGTTATGAGAAAGGTAAGTGGACTCATCGTGTGTTTGTGCATGGTTGTGCTGTTGAGCGCCGGCGTTCAAGGGGCGATCGTACATCGCTATGCTTTCGACGACCCGAATGATTCGGTCGGCGGCGCACATGGCGTTCTGGTAAACAACACAGGCCGCGCGGCTTTCCGCAACGGCCAACTGGTGCTCGGCAATGACGGCGCACAATTTTCAGCCAATAACGACGGCTTGAGCGATGGCGATTTCATGGATCTGCCGAATGGCATCATTTCGGCTCTGGGCAATGTGGCCAGCTTGGAGGTATGGACGACGTGGATCGGGCCTTCTACCAATGATTGGCAGCGGATATTTGATTTTGGCCGAAGCAGGGGTGAGGAGGGTTATTCAACCAGCGACTGTTCCGGGCAATACTACATTTTCCTGACGCCGCGGTCGAACCAGCCGAGTTTGCGTTTTGGGTACAACCCGGTGGATGCGGACGAGCGAAATGTCAACGGCACCGTTCCGCCATTGGGCAGCGAACAGCACATTGTTGTTGTCTGGAATGGTCCCGCGGGCATCGTGCAAATGTATGTCAACGGCACGCTGATCGATGAGAATGAATTGCATATGAGGCTGGACCAGATCCAGGACATAAACAACTGGCTCGGTCGAGCCCAGTGGCCCGATTGCATGTACAACGGCAGCTATAATGAATTTCGCATTTATGACCATGCGATGAGCGCCAGCGAGGTGGCGGCCAGTTTCGCGGCCGGGACCGAGGTATCGCCGGCCACTGCGGTGTATCCCGCCAACGGTGACCGGGACGTGCCGTTAGTGCATACGTTGGAGTGGGCACCGGGCATCCTGCCCGCGGGCAGCAGCGCACCCATATTTGCGGTGTATTTCGGCAGCGACAAGGCGGCGGTCGAGGCTCGATCTGCGAACGTCAAGTACGGGGAGTTCCCGGGCACGAGCCTGGTGCAGCCGGCGGAACTCACGACGGATGAAACCTATTACTGGGTCGTTGACAAAATCGTCACCTTGCCCGGCATGAGCGAGCCGAATGTCATTGCCGGCGGGGTGGTAAGCTTTGAAACACCAAAGACGCTGCCGGTCCTGACGGCGCCTTTCCTGCCGCTGTACGGCGTGTTGGGCGAATCGGTTACCCTGACTGTGGACATCGCGACCGCCAGTGACGTTGAGGCTTGCAGTTGGTATAAGTACGTGGACGGCGTCACCGGTGTATTGCTGGCAGACGGCTCCAAATATGTCATTGACTGGTCCAACGAACGGACGACCCTGACGATCACTGACCAGACAGCCGATGACGGCGGCGCCTACTACTGCGTGGTTGAGAACTCTGCAGGCGCCAAAACGTCATCCAATATCACCTTAGAGGTGCGCAAAGGTCTCGTGCATCGCTATAGCTTCGACGGCAACGCCGATCCGGATGATCCGAACGTCGTTGATTCGGTCAGCGGCGCAAACGGGACCCTGGTCATCCGCTCGCCGGAATTGAACACCCGGTATGAAAACGGAAAACTCATCCTCGGCAATGCCGGACAACGCAGCGATTCGGGGCAAGGCGACTACGTCGATCTGCCCAACGGGATCATCTCGGCGCTGGGTGATGCGGCCACGTTTGAGGCATGGGTCACCTGGAATGGACCGACGTGGAGCACGTGGCAGCGGATATTCGACTTCGGCACCAGTGATGGCGGGGAAGATGTCTCCAACTCGGGCGAGGACACTTACTACGTCATGCTGACTCCATGGGGCGGCGCTAACATGCTCCGTACCGGCTACCGAAAGGGCACTGACCAGGCGCCGGTCGGTGGTGCGCCCGATGGTACGGAACGATGGGTTGACGCCGACAACGGTCCGCTGATGGTCGGGCGGCAAATGCACGTGGCAGTTGTCTGGGATGGCCCAAATCACACGGTCCGGCTGTATAAGGATGGTCGACTGGTTGGTCAGGACACAGGATTGCATTTTGCACTGAGCGCACTAATCGACAACAACAACTGGCTCGGACGGGCCCAGTTTAACGATCAGCTTTTCCGCGGCAGTTACGATGAGTTCCGTATCTATGACATACCGCTTACTGCGGATGTTATCCTGGCTCACTACCAGGCGGGGCCGGATGTTATTGGCGTTAATCTGCCGTGCACAGCACGTCCGGCGGCTGATGCCAACGGCGACTGCGAAGTCAACCTGGCGGATCTGGCGATTATGGCCGACACGTGGCTTGTCTGCGGCGGGCCGGTTTGCGAGTGATGTAAGTCGCAGTTTGCCGCTGCGCAGACAATGCGTAACGTCTGCGGCAAGGCCTTGACGAAGGGATTGACGGGGGCCTGCATGACGTGATATGCAGGCCCCCGCTTCGTCCTGCGGATATACTGTTAAAGTGCGAGGGTGCGTGGTGAGGGTGTGTATGCCTGTCAGATCGGCGGGGGTTCTGCTGTGTTGTCTTGCGATGGTCGGGGCGATAGTCGGAGGCGTTCGGGCCGACCTGGTGCACCGGTACAGCTTTGACGGCGATGCCGCCGATGCGATCGGCGGGGCGCACGGGACACTTGTCAATCGCACGCAGAGGGCGTCGTTTTCGGGCGGACAGGTCGCGTTTGGCAACGACGGCTCGCAGTGGTCTCACCTCGACAACGGGGACTATCTCGACCTGCCGAACGGCCTGATTTCGTCGTTGGGCGGGCAGATGACGTTGGAGATATGGGCGACGTGGAATGGGCCCGCGGGTTCATCGTGGCAGCGGTTTTTCGACTTCGGCATCAGCGACGAGGGTGAGGGAGTATCGCCCGGCGGATACGCATCGACATATATCTTCCTGACGCCGCGCAGCGGCGACAACACGCTGCGCTTTGGGTATCGCTACGGGCCTACGAGCAACGAGCAGTGGGTGGAGCGTGCACAGCCGGCGCCTGTCGGCAGCGAGGTGCACGTGGCGGTAACATGGGACGAGACGGCGGGCAAGGTACGCCTGTACGTGGACGGGGCGTTCGTTGAGGAGGGGCCAATACATTTCAGCATTGCCTCGCACATGATGGACCTGAACAACTGGCTGAGCCGGTCTCAATGGGGCGACCCCCTGCTCAACGGCAGCATCAACGAACTGCGCTTGTACAATCACGCGCTAAGCAGTGCGGAGGTGGCGGCGAATTTTGCGGCGGGGCCGGACCAGATTGTGCTGTTCGGGCCTGCGCAGTATCTGAGCCCGGCCGACGGCATGCAGGAGGCGCCGCTGACGGTCACGCTGCGGTGGCAGTCGACTAACAGCAGCGACCTGGCGGCTCACCGGATTTACGTGGGGACGGATTTCGAGGCGGTGCGGACGGCGACACCGGCGTCAACGGGGATTTATCGCGGGGCACTCTCGGCGGCGTTCCATTCTTACGTGGTGACGCAACTGCCAATGGATACGACGTGTTACTGGCGGATCGACGAAGTCAGCTTTGACGGGCTGGTAGTGCCGGGGCCGGTATGGAGTTTTCGGACGGTCAATCTGCGCGCATCACAGCCGGAACCGGCGGACGGCAGCGAGGATGTGTACATAGCGACGGCCCTTTCGTGGCGGCCGGGCGCCGGGGCGCAGTCGCACAACGTCTACTTTGGAGAATCGGCGGAGGGTCTGTCGCTGGCGGCGGAGAACCTGAGCGAGAACAGGTGGCAGCCGCCGGTTCCGTTAGGGTATCAGAAGCGGTACTACTGGCGGGTGGATGAACGCACGGCGGACGGCGGGATGCTGACGGGGGACGTCTGGACGTTTACCACGCAGCAGAAACCGGCGGGGTGCCTGACGGGCGATCTCAACGGCGATTGCCGCGTAGACATAGCCGATCTTGCGCTCTTTGCGGATGCGTGGGCCAGCGACGTCGCGTGCAGCGGATATGACTGTGCTGATTTCGACGGCGGAGGCAGGGTCGACGGGGAGGATCTGAACCGGCTGGCAGCGAACTGGCGGCGGGAGGAGAGGCAGACGGTTGTCATAAACGAGATTCACTATCACCCGGACAATAATACCGAGGCGGTGGAGTTCATCGAGCTGTTCAATCCCGGGCCGCGGGCGGTTGATCTGTCGGGGTGGAAGATTTCGGACGGCGTGTCGTATGTGTTTCCGTGGGGTACAGAGATCGTGGCGGGAGGATACCTTCTTGTTGCGGAAGACCCGGCGGCGGTCCTGGCGCGGTTCGGTGCGGCTGCTTTGGGGCCGTTTGAGGGAAATTTGAAGAACGAAGGTGAACGCATCGCGCTGGAGAGCGCCTGGGGCGATACCGTCGACGAGGTGACTTACAGCAACGAGTTTCCCTGGCCGATCAGCGCCGACGGCGAGGGCGCGTCGATGGAGCTGATTCATCCGGGGCTGGACAACGATCTGGGCGGCAGTTGGCGGCCGAGCGGTTATCGCGAGCCGGCGGAGACGAGGCACCCGAAGTACCTCGTGCCGCGGCAATCAGACAGGTGGCGGTGGCGCAAGGGCGATTCGGAACCGGCGGCGGGCTGGTATGCGCTGGACTACGTCGAGGACGGAACCTGGCAAACGGGCAAGACATCCATCGGATATGGGGACGGGGATGATTGGCTTGAACTGAAGGACATGCGGTACAATTATGTCTCGGTATATCTGCGACATACGTTCGAGATTGCGACGCTCGACGAGATACCGAGTCGATTGGACCTGGGCATGTACGTCGACGACGGCAGTATTGTCTGGATCAACGGCGTCAAAGTGGCGAGTTTCCACGTGGCGTCGGACAGTTTGCCGTATAACGCCAACCCCGGACTGGTGGATAGTCATGAAGCAGGGTGGGAAATCCATGTGATTTCTAACCCGGCGGCGCTGCTGCGCGTGGGCGTCAACGTGATAGCGATCCATGCGGTCAATGACGGTGCGGACAGCAGCGACTTTTCGATCGATGCGTCGCTGTACGCGTCTTACGATTCGGGGGCTTCTGGCGCAGCGTTCGGGCCGCCGACGCCGGGGCGGATGAACAGCGTATACACGGCCGCGGCGCCGCCGCAGATTCGGCAGGTTAACCACAGCCCCGAGCAGCCAGCCGCCAACGACCCGATCCGCATTACGGCCAAGGTGACCGACCCGGACGGCGTGGCGGACGTTAAACTGATGTACCAGATTGTGCTGCCGGGCAGTTACATCCCTGCTTTTCTGCCGGTTGAGCATGACAGTCTGTTGGCCGATCCGTTCCAGCCGATGCCGCCGAATCCGGCCTTCGAGGACCCGGCGAACTGGACGGTCGTTGCGATGCGGGACGACGGCACGGGGGGCGACGTGTTTGCCGGCGACGACGTCTATACGGCGATAATTCCGGGACAGATCAATCGAACGCTGGTTCGCTATCGCATCCAGGCGACGGACAATACGGGGGCGGCCGTGCGGGTGCCCTACCATGACGACGATTCGCTGAACTTCGCATGTTTTGTCTACAATGGCGTGCCGCCTTACGTGGCGAATACCCGCTCGGTGCATCCGGAGGGTGCGGGACACGTCTACAGCGCCGAGATCATGAATTCGCTGCCGGTGTATCATCTGATCACACGGGCGGAGGATCTGTGGGAGTGCTACGCGTATGACGCGGCCGACCAGCAGCCGCACGATGACATCTACGAGCACCAGATGGCCAGGCGGGCTTACAACTGGGAAGGGGCACTCGTTTACGAGGGCAAGGTCTACGACCATATCGGGTACCGTTTGAGGGGTGCAAACGGGCGATATCATCTGGCGGGCAAACGGTCAATGCGGTTCCGGTTCAATCGGGGCAACCGGTTCGAGGCGCGGGGCCTGGACGGCGAGAAGTTCCCTCAGAAATGGAAGACGCTGGTGGTGGGAAAGATGTTCGGCAATCGCATGGTGGGTAATTTCGGGCTGACCGAGATTCTCAACATGCAGCTCTGGAACCTCGTGGGGGTCCCTGCGTCGGACGGCTTCTGGTTCCATCTGCGCGTTGTCGATGGAGTGGAGGAGGCGCCGAGCGGCCCGAACGGACAGTACTATGGCGATTTCTGGGGGATGTCTTTGGCGCTGGAAAACTACGATTCAATGTTCCTGGATTCGCACGGGCTGCCCAAGGGCAATCTCTACAAGCTCAGCGACCGGGTTTTCGATGCTCTCGAAGAGCTGCGCTATCAGGGGCCGGAGGCGGTCAGCGACGGATCAGATTACGAGAACATCCGCTGGAATCTGAATGCCTCGGCGTCGTCGCAGTGGATTCAGGACCACCTCGACTGCCAAAAGTGGTACTGGTATCACGCCGTATCTGAAGCGATTCGGCATTACGACGTGTTCAGTTGCCCCTTCGGCCGGCACTGTATGAAGAACATGGCGTGGTACTTCTACCCCGATTATCGCCCGGAGAACAACGGGTACGGTCGGCTCTGGTTTCTGCCGTACGATACCGACGATACGTGGGGCCCCTACTGGAATTACGGCACCGACCACGCCAAGGTGGCGATCTTCGAGGTAAATCACGAGAACAACCCGATCGGGCCGGGTAAGCCGGAGTTGAAGATTCAGTACCGCAACACGATTCGGGAATTCCGCGACCTCGTGTGGCAGCCGGATGTCATCAATCCGATGATTGACGACCTGTACGCCAGGATCGCCGACTTCGTCTACGCCGACCGCGACCGCTGGAGGAATGCGCCATACAATGCCGGCAGCATGGACTTCGGTACGTTGGAGGATAAGGTCGCCGACATGAAGCGATTCGCCTGGGAAGGCGGCAAGGCGTGGGAGGGCGACTTCGGCGTGTATCCCGGCTCGGCGGCGCACCTGGACAGCCTGGCGGCGGCCGAGGGCGACAACAACATGATCCCGCACACGCCTACGGTGTCGTACGGCGGCCCGGAGGGGTTTCCGATCAATCGGCTGGTCTTCACGACGACGCCGTTTTCCGATCCGCAGGGACCGCAGACCTTCGCTGCGGTGGCCTGGCGGGCGGGCGAAGTGACGGACGAGAGCAATCCGAACTACGATCCGCGGGAGAAGCGGCGATTCGAAATCAACGCCGTGTGGGAAAGCGGCGAGTTGGCCGAGCCGGAGTTTACCATCACCGTACCGGCCAGTGCACTGAAAGTCGGTCACACGTATCGTGTGCGGTGCAGGATGAAGGACAATACCGGGCGGTGGAGCCACTGGTCTGCGCCCGTCCAGTTTATTGCCGGCGAGCCGGTACCGGAGGATATACTGACGAATCTGCGGGTCACCGAGGTGATGTATAATCCCGCACCGCCGGCGGTCGGCGACAAGGACGATTTCGAGTTCATTGAATTGAAAAACGGCGGCTCGACGACATTGGACCTGAGCCGGGTCGAAGTGGTCGACGGCGTCACGTTCCGGTTCGCGGACAGCTCAATCACATCCCTGGCGCCGGGGCAATTCGTTCTTCTGGTGCGGAACCGGGCGGCTTTCGAGCTGCGGTATGGCACGTCGCTGAGGGGGCTAATCGCGGGGCAGTATGCCGGGGGCCTGAAGAACGACGGCGAGCGGATCGTGGTGCAGGACACGGAACATGGCGTGATTGTGGCGTTCGAGTACAGCGACGATCGGGGCTGGCCCGCTGCCGCCAACGGCGCGGGGCATTCGTTGGTGCCGCTGGATCGGGCGATGGCCGGGCAGAACGAAGGCCTGCTTGATTACGGCGGCAACTGGCGGGCAAGCACATACATGCATGGCAGTCCGGGGGCCGACGATCCGCCGCCGTCGCCTGCGGTGCTCATCAATGAGATTGCCGCCAACACGGACTACAGCGATCCGTCGTACCCGGATCACGACAGCAACGACTGGATCGAATTGTATAACGTCGCCGACACCCCCCTACTGCTGAGCGACTGGTACCTGAGCGACGACAAGGCCAATCCGAAGAAGTGGCGAATCGGCGACGTTTTGCTCGATGCCGGCGGGCGCATCAGTTTCGACGAAGTGAACGATTTTCATAACCCGATTACGTCGGGCTTTGGTCTCGACAAGGGAGGCGAGGAGCTCATCCTGTCGTACCTGCCGGGCGACACAACGGACCGCATCGTCGATTACGTGCGCTTCATGGGGCAGGACAGCGGCACGTCTCTGGGCCGCTTCCCCGACGGCACGGACTACTGGTTCGCAATGCCGCCCAGCCGCGACGGCGTCAACCTCATGCCGCAATCCCACGTCGTCATTGGCGAGATCATGTACCACCCTGCCGGTGCCGGCGAAGAGTACATCGAATTGCACAACCCCACGGGACAAACGGCTGTGTTGTCGGGCGCCGCGGGTCCGTGGCGACTGGACGGCGAGATAGCGTTTGAGTTCCCTGCTCAAACGGCGATCACCGCTGGCGGCCGGCTTTTCATCGTCGGCTTCGACCCGGTTGTAGATATGACGAGACTGAATGCATTCGTCGCCAGCTACAACACCGGCCCACTGACACCTGGTACGGATATCGTCGGCCCATGGGATGGCGCCCTGTCCAACGGCGGCGGCCGCGTGGCGCTGGAGCGCCCCCTGCCGGCCGATCCAGCTACGCCGTGGGTCATTGTCGATGAGGTGATCTACGCAGATCGGTTCCCGTGGCCTTCGGATGCCGACGGCCGCGGGTATGCGCTGCGAAGGATCTCCACGGAGCCGGATCGATCGGGGAATGATCCTGCCAACTGGCAGAGTGTTGCCAGGCAGACCTTCTGAGGGGATCGCTCTGACGGTTCACGTCCGAAAATGTACTGCGTTCTTCGCAGATTGCCCCGGGCTCGCTGTCCTGGTCTGATTTGGCGCCGGGCATAACGTTTCTTATGTTTTTCAAGTAGCGGTAGATACAGATCGAAATCAGACAGCGAGCGTGGAGAAGTACATGGCGAGCAATCCAAACAATCTTGCCTTCGACGCAGCGAACGTTGTGGGCAGCGCGTACAGTTCCCTGACATCTTCCGTTGGGCGGCTGGCATCCGGCAATCGGATCGTCACGGCCGCCGATGATGCGGCCGGCCTAGCGGTTCGCGAGTTGCTTCGGGCGGACGTTGCAGCCGTGCGGCAGGGGCAAAGAAACGTCACGGACGGCATCTCGATGATTCAGACCGCCGAGGGCGCGGCGGGAGTAGTAAACAGCAATCTGGTGCGGATGAAGGAATTGGCGACACAGGCGGCATCGCCCACGTACTCGATCGCTCAAAAGAAGATCATGCAGAAAGAGTTCGACCACTTAGCAGCCGAGAACGCCCGCATTGCCAGTGATACGACATTCAACGGTACCTCGCTGTTCGCTGACGGCGGGCAGATCAATATATCTTTAGGCGGCGGCAGCCAGATTGGCTTTGCAACCCAGACCGTCGATATGCCAACGGTCGATCTGCTGGAAAACCCCCTTGCGGCCGCCAGTGCGGTGGATGCGGCTATCAACCAGACCAGCAGCTATCGAGGGTCGCTTGGCTCCACGATGCGGCGTCTGGGGTCGGCATATGAGGTCCTGTCCGTGACGGCGGAGAATCTGTTAGCCAGCGAGTCGCGGATTTCTGATGCGGACGTCGCGGTCAAGGTGGCTGGCATGACGAGCCGGCAGGTCCGCACGCAGGTGGCAATCGCGTCAGAGGTACATGCCGGCGCGATCGCTCAGGTGATGCAACTCCTGATCGGGTAAACGCCGCGTCCAGCTCATGTCTTACGCGCAAGGCACGTTGTACCCCCCTGCCATTCTTAGTTTCGTTTGGCCGGGAAGTCATTCTCGCGCCCGCGACAGGTTCACCCGAATAAACGGCCGTGTTGCAATTCGGCAACATAGCGCAACCATTGCTGTTTTGAGCGGCTTTGGACGCTCTCCTGCAAGAACCTCGTGCGGCCTGTTTGAATCGCACGTTGACAAAACACAACACTCAATCAAATTCCCAGATTTCAATTTCTGACACCGCAACCGAGCCCGTCGACTGTAAACCACGCAACCGTGGCAACTTAGGCAATTTTTCATCTCACTGGTTCACGTTTTTGCCGCCTTGGCATGCGTATTGCTAAATTACACAGCCATTGGCGACTTCGGAGGAAAGGTGGTGAAGTAGCTTAGGAGCCGATTCGGAGGAGCGGCTCCATTTTTATGCGCCCGACTTGCCTGCCCTGCCCCCTGCCTGGATTTGGCTTAGCAAATGCCGGCAGGCTGCGTATAATGCCCCTATGGAAAAGGCTGTTTACAGGATTTTGGATGCGAATTTTAACCGGGCGAGGGAGGCGGCGCGCGTGGTGGAGGAGTACTGCCGCTTTGTGCTCGACAGCAAGCCCTTGACGGCGCGGGCCAAGAGCCTGCGGCATCAGTTATGCGGGGCTGCGGCGAAGCTGGACGCAGGGCGGCTCATCGCAGCGAGGGATTCGGGGGGCGACGTCGGGCGGGGGATGCAGGTGGGCGGCCAGATGGTCCGGCGGGATCTGCGCGATGCGGCGGTGGCAGGCTGCAAGCGGCTTACGGAAGCCTTTCGTGCACTGGCGGAGACGGCAGCGGTTGTCGATGTCGAGGCGGCCCGGTTGTTCGAGGGCCTGCGGTTCGAGGCGTATGCACTGGAGAAGGATATCTTCCTGGTTGACGATGCAGTTCGCCGATTCGGACGGGTGCGGCTGTATGTGCTGATTACGGCCGGGCCTGAGGATTCGGATGCCGCCATTCTCGAACTGGCGAGCCAGTGCGCCGAGGGCGGGGCCGACTGCGTGCAGTTGCGGGGCAAGAACATGGCCGACGACCGGCTGTTTGGTCTTGCCAGCGGACTGGTCGGAATCTGCCGTGAGCACGACGTCCTCAGCATCATCAATGATCGGGTCGATATTGCCGTCGCAGCCGAAGCCGATGGCGTCCACCTTGGCCAAAACGACCTGCCCCTGGCGCAGGCCCGTAAACTGCAAAGGCGGCCGATGGTGTTCGGGGTGAGCACCCACAGTATGGAGCAGTTGGAAGCGGCGATTGCGTTGTATCCGGGTTACGTGGCACTCGGGCCGGCTTTTCCGACGGCAACAAAGGCGCATGAGCCGTGCGTGGGACCGAAGTATATTCGGGCGGCGATTGAGCGGTTGGCAGGTCAGGGAGTCCCTCATGTGGCGATTGGGGGTATTACCCTTGAGAATCTGGACGAGGTTCTGAGCTGGGGAGTTCGGGCAGTGGCCGTCTGTGCGGCAGTGACGCATGCCGACAACCCCGGACGTGCGTGTCGGTTGTTTAAAGAGCATTTGAGCGACCGATAAAGCTTAGGTGTTTATGCTCATGACCATCATGCCGTTTGCTTTAGCTCACAAGGTTTTCGACAAGTTATCCACGCCGTGGGGCTGTGACAAACGGGGGCTGGTCGGACGACATAATGTGGGAAAAATTTCCGGCTTATATACCAACCAGACGGTATGGACGGCGGCAAGAGGCGGGTATTGCAGCACGCCATCTGTGTTTTTGGGGTCAGGAATCGGGATGAGCCGCGGAAGCGGCACCACAAGACGATGATACAGTGGCGCATTGTTCTGAATTCGACATTGTCGGCAAGATGTCTCAGCGGCGGCTGCCTTAGGCAGTTACCAACATGTTATCCACATTATGAGTGTTCAAAAGGGAGGGTAAATACCCGTAGTTCAACTATATCCTCCGGCTTGCCGGATGATAGCGTACGCCTTGACGCTGCTCGGTAGAATTCCCTAACAGCGTGAGGTGTAAGGATAGAGGCGGTGGGTGGACTTTGTATGTAGTACAAGGTTTTTTCTGTGCGTTTGTGCAGCCTCCTGACGAAAACAGGTTATAGTTATTGTGGCCAGAGAGCCGGCGAAAGGATTGTATATGGCGGATAAGTTGATACAAATCGGCGAGTCTATCCATGCCTCGATACCCAAAACGGGCGAAATGATGCTGGAATTGGCAAGAGGCGGAGCGGAGGCGTACCAAACCGGCAGCGAAGCACTCGACTACGTACGTTCTCTGATCGAAAAGCAGGCAATTGCGGGCGCATCGTACATCGCCGTAAACGTAGACGCCTTCGCCGAGACGGATCCGGCACTTGCTGTGGAAAGTATGCGCGAATATGCCAGGCTGGTGCGGAAATGGGGCAAAGGCGTACCAATCTGCGTGGACAGCAGCAGCGATGCGGTGCTGATCGCCGGACTCAAGGAATGGTATGCTACTGATCAGTCGGTCAAGCCGCCGCTGATTAATTCGATCAAGGTGTACACGGCCGATCACATGATGCCGTTGAGGCGGGAATACGACTTCTCCTTTGTTGGGCTGCTGATGAGCGAGGGCAAGGCAACTGGGCCAGGCGGCTCGCATTCGGTCGAGGAACTCTATGGTCTGGCAAAAGAACTCTTCGACAAGGCAGTAAACCGTTACGGGTTCAGGCCGTCGGAGATATATTTCGATTCGACGGTGTTTCCATTGGCGATCGACATGCCCATGGAGCCGGGCGTGCCGGGCTATACGTACCGTGCCTTCGAGACGGTCAGACGGATCATGACCGATCCGGAGATGAAGGGTGTGCATTGCTCTTTTGGGGTGAGCAATTCGGCACGAAACCTGCCTGCGCGGCGGGTGGGCATCTGCCGGGCGTATGTGGAGAAGGCGATGGAATACGGGCTGGATGCGGCCATTGTCAACGTCTTTCATGAGTACGGCAAGAAGCCGGCGGACCCTGAACTGGTCGCGCTGGTGGATGCGTTTGCGAAAATGGACGGTTCGCCGGAACGGACCAATGAGGCGATGATGGCGATGGCGCAGTTCTGCGCATCCTGCCGGGCGTGAGCGGTGCGGCCGGAAGCGGAAAGGCGAATGGGCTTGACGGGGGTCGGCAGCGGTGGTAAAAGTCTGCCAACGTTTTTGGTTACAAGAGGATCAAATGAATGAAAGGAAGCAATAATGGATGAGAATTCTCAGGGCAGCGTGCAGTCGGGGCCGGAGGGATCAGGCGGTCAGACGGCCGGTGTGATTTCACAGGACAGCAAGAACATGGCGATGCTGTGCCATCTCTTGGGGTTGTTCACGAACTTTCTGGGGCCGCTGATCCTCTGGATTCTTAAGAAGGACCAGGACGCTTTCATTGACGAACAGGGCAAAGAGGCGCTGAATTTTCAGATTACCGTACTTATCGCAAGCCTTGTAGCAGGCATTACCGCAGTATTGTGTGTCGGTGTCATCCTTGCCGTCGCTGTTGGTATTGCCGACATTGTGTTTTCGATCATGGCATGCGTGGCGGCGAGCAAAGGTGAGCACTATCGGTATCCTGCGAGCATACGGCTGGTGAAGTGAGGCGTCGGGACCGTGCCTACACCCTGATGGGGCCATGGAAAAGAAGTCTGATAAAAAGGCGGCGGACACCGGGCCCCGCATTACGAACAAGAAGGCCTACCACAACTATGAACTCATAGAGAAGGTGGAGGCCGGGATTGCGCTTTTGGGGACCGAGGTGAAGTCACTTCGGGAGGGGCAGGCGGACCTGGAGGCGTCGTACGCAAGGATTATCAACGACGAGTGCTGGCTTATCGGCTGCAAGATCGCGCCGTATGCGCGGGCATCCCGCGGCAACCACGACCCGATGCGCAAGCGCAAGCTGCTGTTGAGAAAGGCCCAGATCCGCAAGATTACTGGCAAGCTGACGCAGCGGGGCTTCACTTTGGTGCCGTTGAAGATCTACTTCAATGCGCGGGGGCTGGCGAAAATGGAACTGGCGCTGGGGCGCGGCAAGCGGCAATACGACAAGCGGCAGAAGCTTCAGGCCGAACAACAGAAGAAGGACGTGGCCAGGGACATGAAGAAGTACCGGCGGTAGTTGGGAGAACGACTATGGCGAAAGAAGAGGCACCGAAGAAGCTGATCATCGACGAGGACTGGAAGGCTCAGGCCCAGAAGGAAAAAGAAGTGCTGAAGAAACAGGAGGAGCAAGAGCACCGGGGGCATGGACCGGAGGAGCGGCAGGTTGGGTTTCCGCCTGCGGACCTTTCGGCGCTGATCAGCATGTTGGCGACGCAGGCTTATTTGGCGCTGGGGGTTCTGGGAGCCGAAGAGGAGGAGCCGCACGAGCCCGACCTTGCGGCAGCCAAGTTCAACATTGACCTTCTGGGAGTGATACAGGAAAAGACGCAGGGCAACATCAGCCCGGAGGAGGCGAGGCTGCTTTCGGGGACGCTGCATCAGCTGCGGATGGTGTTCGTGGAAATGTCCAAATAGGCTGGCGATTGGCGACCATACTCGATCAGATCGTGGCGGACAAACGCGAGGAGGTGGCGCGGCAGAAAGAGGCCGTGCCGTTAGAGGAATTGCGCGGCCGCATGCGCGGGCTGGGGAAGTGCCAGAACTTTTTCAAGGCAGTGACAAAACGCAACCGGCGGTTCATCAACGTGGTCGCAGAGGTGAAGAAAGCGTCGCCGTCGGCGGGGGTAATCCGGGCGGATTTCGATGCGGTGGCGATTGCGCGGACGTACGAGCAATGCGGTGCGGATGCGATCAGCGTACTTACGGATGAGAAGTATTTTCAGGGGCGATTAGAGTATCTGACGCAGGTTAAGGAGGCGGTGAAGCTGCCGGTGCTGCGAAAGGACTTCATCTTTGATCCGTACCAGGTGTATGAAGCGCGGGCGGCGGGGGCGGATGCGATCCTGTTGATTGCCGAGGCGCTGAAGCCGGCGGAACTGATGGACCTGTTGATCCTGGCCAACCAGTTGACGCTGACGGCGCTGATCGAGGTGCACAGTATCGAATCGCTGATGATGGTGCGGAGCATGATCGGGTTTCCGCAGAAGCATTACAGCGTGTTGGGGATCAACAATCGCGACCTGAAGACGATGCGGGTGGATATCAACACGACACTGCGCCTGGCGGAGATGGTCGACCACAAGAAGCATCTCGTCGCTGAAAGCGGCATCAGCACGCGGGCGGACGTTGAAAAGCTCATTGAGGCGGGGATCGGAGCCGTGCTGATCGGCCAGACGCTCTGCGGAAGCGAGCGTATCGAAGAAAAGTTTGCGGAGCTTTTCGGCGGGCCGGCCTGAGGCGCACCGCATTTCGTCATACCGCCGGCTCTATCGCCACTCTGCCTTTTGCACCCTGCACCCCCTGACGCTTTCAGTCTACCGCATCGAAATCCTCAGATTGTTCTTGCCAAAATGTGGTCCGATATGGTATATTGTGCGGTTTCCGGCAGACCATACAGAATGAACTTGGAGGACTTATGAGAAGGCGGATGTCTTGTATCACTTCATGGGCGGCAGTGTTTGTACTCGGGCTTTGTGTGTGCATAGATTCCGCCGCAGGGTAGTCTGTCGCAGTGGAACCTGGGAGAGGTGCCGTCGAAGAGCGTCTGGCACGGGGAGTCTTGTGCATTTCTTGTCCAATGGGACGAGCTATTGTCAAATGTTGTGGATGCGATTTTTTTGGCTCGGTGCTCTGCGGG
>DAOTMV010000039.1:0-36994 GCA_035450485.1 Anaerohalosphaeraceae bacterium
GCCGTCTCTCCAGGTTAAAAGAGCAGAAAGAGACTTATTCAGCAAGCCCTAATTAATTCGTTCAATAATGTGCTTTGGCGGTGGTTGGATGATTACGGAGATACCATGTTCAAGATGGATTTTTATAAACTGCAAAAGTTCCAAGTCCCGTTGCGTTGGCTTATACCGCTTCTGCGGGGTCGCTTCGCGGGTCTGTGAATCGAGAAACCCGGCCTCCCGGCCCTTATCCCGTTCCCGCGAGTTTGAATCGGTCGTTTTTGCCCGCCCCAGCCAGCCGGAGAGAAAACGCAACATCCCTTTTGCCGTCTTTCGGCGGGCGGGATTATCAATCAGCCATTGCCCGGCCTTGCGGAGTTCGGATTCAACATCCAGCCGGGGGAAGGCTTGCCGGTATTCGTCAATTTTACCGGGGGGAAGGGTCCATTCGTTGCCGTTGTTCAGTACAAAAGTATATATTATACTCTTTATTATAAGGGTGGGTGATTTCCGACTATCAGAATCGGAGTTTCCGACTATCCCGGAACGGTCTGTTAGTCGGAGTTTCCGACTATCGGATAGTAGGAATTTCCGACTATCCGCATCAATGACAGTAATGGTTCTTTCGATGGTTTTTCCGCCCGATTTCGTCTCGAATGTATCAATAAAACCTTTGGCCTTCAATCGTGAAATGACTTCAACGGCAGTATGCCGCTTCACCCCGAAATAATCCGCGAAATACTGATTGCTTGCCCGGCATCCCCCCGCCTTTTCAAGCCCCGCAATCAAACACAAATAGTCCTGTTCTATCGGGGAAAGCCGTTTGTCTCGAATAATTTCAGCCGGTTTGTAAAGGTAGTCCCCCATTAGCCCCGCCCCTCCAGTCGCCGCCGTATGGCCGCTCCTGACCGCAAGCCGCGGAGTATGGCCCGCCGCTCTGCCGGGCCTGCATGGTCGTAGAGCCGCCGTATCTGCATCCGGCTGGCCTGTCGGGTCTGTCGTCTGTTCATCGTCCCGCCCTCCAGTCCACCGGGCAGCCCGCCTCAATCCATTGCTCGGCCTGCCGCCGGTCATAGCGGACGGATCCGCCCAGGCGGATCGGCTTCAATGGGACGCGGCCCGCCTGCCGCAAGGCGAAAAGCTGGGACTGACTGACACAAAGCATCTCGGCCAGGAGGCGGTTATCCAGCAGGCGGACATTCTCGGTCAGGTCGCGGTTTTTACGCATGGCCGCCCCCTTTGGCCGCAAGTTCATCAAGTGCCTTTTGAACGGCTTCTGGGTTAAACCTTAGCCTGCCATTGACATCCAGTTTTGGAATATCACCTTTATTTGCAAGGTTTCTCAAAAACGTTTTAGGCAAGCATAGTTCAGCCGCTAAAGCCTCCAATGATATGTAAGAGTATTTCGCATTTTTCATCATACAGGCAATTATAAGCCTGAATTTTGTTTAAAATGCTAATCTGTGTCCCGTGCGCAGGTGTGACCACGAAATGACAAGGCTTTGACTACATAATGACAGAGCAACCAAGAAGAATTTGTCTTGACATTATTTTTTAGGCCAATACTTTTCAATTTCACTTTTACTTATTTTAACCGGTGAATTACGCTTGCCATGCTTATAGCTTGTTAATCGCCCATCTTTAATAGCTCTATGGAGTGTGCATTTCGAGACATTATAATTTCTAACTGCTACCGTAAGTGTAATTAGGTCTTCTGGCTTTTTAACTGCTTTGGCACAGAGACAATCATTAAGAATCGGCGTAAAACGCTGATTACAGATTGCCGCCATTTGTTTCAAGTGATCTTTGGCTGCCTGTGCATTGTCGCTTTCCTGTCCGTTGCAGGTGCAATAAATATCTATTGCTGTAAACTGCTTATTGATTCCATACAACGCAAAACGGCAACGGTCTTTTATATCATCTGGAATACCGATCTTTCCAATCAAATAAATAAGACAAGAGATAGCTTTTTGAATTTGATTAGAAGTCTCCTTTAGCAGGAATTCGCCTAAAGTTTCTGAATCATGCTTCCCTAAAAGAAAGCCCTGCGTAAGCGGTATAGGGATATTTTGTTCATACGTGAACAGGGAATCTATTAAGCCATTCATTAAGCGATTGAATTCAGTTTTAGGGTCAATGCTTCTTTTCCATTCCTCAAACGAAGGGGGCGGGGCCAATAAATCAACCTTTGGTTTCTTCTTTGCCATGTTGCGTTGTCCTTTCGCTGTCCAAAATACGGGGCGGCAGGCGGTGGACTATCCGCTTTTCGGCCCGTCGGCCTATCCGCTCCCCGGTTTTACGCCTGTTTTGCGGCCTTATTCTTTCCGTTCAGGTCAGGCAATACGTCGATTGCCGCGGTCGCCTGCTCTTGATTGCTGTGCGTATACAGGGCCAGGGTCAGATTTATATCGCTATGCCGCATGAGGTCCATTGCCACTTTCGGATGAACGCCGCTTTCGGCAAGCAGCGTCCCGAACGTATGCCGCAGGGAATGAAAATCAACCTTGCCCTCATGGGTTTCAGCCTTCAAAAAGTCGCCCTCAATCCGCCGCTGGTATTCTTCGGGGTCGGTTTGGCCCGCCTCGATCCATTGTTTCCGGGCCTCCTGCATATCCTTTCGGAGCATCTTTGCTGCCGCTTCCGGGACATTGAACGCCGCCGCCATAGGCAGCTTGCCGGACAGGTGGGCTTTGATCCGGTCCATCAGGGCGGCTTTGACGGGCAGCAGAGCCGGTTTCTTGTTTTTGGTATCCTTTGCCTCCACCCGGACGAAAAGCCGCTCAAAATCGAAACTGGACCGTTTCAAGGACTTGATTTCATCCCGTCGCAAGCCGGTATTGACGGCCAGTTCATACACTAAAGCCCTTTCGGGACCGGGGACGTTCCATGTAGCCGGGGCGGTTTGAAGATAGGCGAAAAGATACGAAAGTTCCTCCACGGTCAGCGGTCGCCGTTTGTTTTCTACCCGGACATTCTTTATTTGCAGGTGGTGCAGCGGGTCAGCGGTCAACCGCCCATTCAGGAAGGCCCATTTCGTAAACTGCTTACAGGCCCGCAGGTGGTGGAGTTTGCTATGTGAGGACGCGGGGCCAGTCTTACATAATTCGAGTTTTTTTGTCTTCTTGCTTTTTCGGTGTACGGTGTTTTGCAAGCGGCCTACCATCAGCATCACACGCCCGCCCTCTACGTCATCCAGTGAACGAAAGCCCGCTTCCGAGAAAATCCGCCCCGCCCGGTGTCGGTTCTGTTCGGCCTGCTTCTTTGTGATCCCCCCTGAAAGCATATCCTCCCGCCAGTCGTCAAGGTGCTTTTCCAGAGAGGACCGGGCGGCAACCCGTGCCCCGCTGATTAGCCCCCATTCAGCCAGTTTCTTTTGAAACTGCATCGGCTTATCATTCACCCATTGCTGAAGGGCAACCGGGGGTACTTCCCCGCCTGCTTTAAGACTAATAAGGTCGCCTATCTTTTCGGCGTATTGCCGGGAAAGCCCTTCATCCTCAAACAGCGGCAGTCGTCGCCTCCTTCCATCCGGCAGGTAAATATCGGTGTACCATTTCTTAGATTCTACCTTTTCTCCATCTTTTTTGAAGTTATGTCGGTATATTCTCACTTTGCCCTATCCTTTTCATTATGTCTGGACTGTACCTGCTGGCAGAAGAAAGAAATTGAATTATGTACCGTTTCCGACTGTCCGCTGTACCCCTATCGTCCCTATGGCGCGAAAAAGACCACAACCGTTAAGGGTTTGGCGCGCGATCGGCAAAAATCCGTCCTACGGGACGGGTCCGGAAAGATAATGCGCCAAAACGTCAATGAATCGGCACTTGCCGATAAAAAAGGTGGCCGGGTGCATAGCACTGAAAAGAGATAGAAATGTTTCAGTACCCGGCCATATTTTTCAATCGTAATCAGTGCTATGCAGGAATGAATTTATCCGAAACCGATGCTTTCGTAAAGGACAAATAAAAAAGTTTGTCCGCGCGTTTGTCCTTTTGATATGAAAAATATGTCCTTTTCTGGAGTAATTTGGAGAAGACAGCAAAGGTCGCTTTTACGCATAAAACCGCATTTTTGACACAATAACCACGGTTTTGGAGTTAAAAGGGGAACGCGCCCGGCAGGATTCGAACCTGCGACCTTCGGTTTAGGAAACCGACGCTCTATCCTGCTGAGCTACGAGCGCGCCATTCCTTCGAACTGCAGCAACCCATCCGGCTGTTCCGGGGCATCCGATGCATCGGCCTGCCTCTTCGGATACTCTACAAAAACATGCCGGTTCATGCAACAAAATTACGACAAACGAAAAAACGCCGGGATGCCTCCAAGGTCGCGAACACTCACCGCGATAAGGCCAGATCGGAGGGTTTAACACCCGCCTTGTGCTTGCCGAAACCGATCTTGCTCGGCTTGTACTCGCCGACGATCTCGACGTTACTTTCGGCCGGAATCTTATCCTCCATCCCCAGCGCCCAATAACATGCGTTAACCAGCAGCCGCCGGAACCCTTCACTGAGAAAATCAAACGAGTGCCCCATCGTCGTTGTGAACACCCTCGCCGTGTTGCCGGTCAGCCCGGTATACGTCTTGGTCCACGCCACCGGCACCGGCGGCTTATCCGTGTTCGGTTCGTCCGTCGGCCTCATGCCCTTCAGCACCACCCCCATCACCAAGGGCTTGCAGTCGCCTTCCAAGGTGGTCAGACCGTATACGTCGGATTCGCCCCAGATATCCTTCACACCACGCACGACCGGATGATCCTCCATGCCCGCCGCGATGATGCCTCGCGTGCTCTCGACCTGGTGCTGCCCGTAGTGGCTGACCCACGTCTCGCCGAAGATCTGCCGCCCATAGCCGCCCTTCGGAGATTTGCTCTGCCAACTGTACCTGGCGTACGGACTCTGTGTGTTGTTCCTGTAGAAGAACGCGTGCGTCGACGTCCGCAGCCCCACGATGGGCTTGCCCGAATTCGTGTAGTCGATAATGTGTTTCATTTGATCATCCGGCAATTCTCGGAACCTCAGGAACATCACCATCAAATCCGCCGTGTCGAGCGCCTCCAGCCCGGGGATGTTGTCCACCGTGACCGTGTCAATCTCGCCGGTATTCTTGTTGATCGCAAACAACACAGTACACTTGAACCCATGCCGCCGGGCCAGGATCTTCGCCATCATCGGCATGGACTCCTCCGAACGATACTCCTCATCACCGGTCACAAACACGATGTGCTTGCCAACCCCCGGGCCGGACGTACCCTCATAGACCACCCACGGCTGCTCGGCTCCGTGCGCCCAATCCAAACCAGACAAGCCAATCACCACTGCAACCGCCAAGATTATCAAAGAACCCTTCATGCGGCACTCCTCAGATATTTTAGGATACGCAAAATTCGCTTAATTCCAAAGAACTACTATAGCACACCCCGCCTCAACGCACAACCACCCCGTGACTCCCCTACCATCAGGCGAATTGAACGCCAATGCGAATGGCAACCTTTCAGAGGTATGGCCGACGGGTGGCAACACCGCGCCGGCTGCTGCAGCCGGCGCCTCCGGTGCGGCCGCACCTGCCGCTTTGGTTCCACTGCCGGAATACCGCCGCCCATCAGAAGCGAAATGCCAGCGCCGTACCTAAGGCCTGTATGTTGTCCGTACCCCCGTTGGCCGGTGACGACTCCCAAAGGTAATAGAGATCGAATTCAACATTGCGGCCCAGTGCTAACGTACCGCCGGCATAGAGACGATTCGCCGCATAACCCGTGCCGTCCGTATTGATGAAGACCTCGTCGGCAACGTACGGCTCAAATCCTAACAATTCTACCGGCAGCCGCAGTGTCGTAAGATTACGGTATCGCCAGGTATCCTCGCCGGTAGTACGGTCGCGGTATTCCACCCGCGACCGATTACTCCATCTGATACGGCCGAGCGAGTCCTTCACAACGACATTCAAGTGAGGCCGGTTCTCCGGCTGGAAATCGCCTGCGTCGTCTTTCTGGTAAACCTGTCGATAGTTCAGCCCCACCCCGAGCCATTCCGCCAACCCTTCATAGATCAGTCCGATATCCGAGTGAAAATAATACAATGTCCTGCCGTCCTCGCCCATGCGGAATTCCTGTTGATAGATCACACTCCAGTGGCGGCTCATAGGGACCTCGAAATCGATATCACTCCACCATTGAAAGCCATTGGCGAAGTCACTGGCGCCCGCCTCGCTGTACATGACGGCCACAAGTGCCGCAAACAACAGATTGAGTAAAAATATCCGCCGGATAGTACACCCCCTTATGGACAAGTGGCGACACACACACGACTTTCCATATGTCGGCCGCCGCCGGTCGCCGCCTGAGTCTACGTCCACAGGCCCTTGACCATTTCAGATATGAACTGTAGTATCAGGCCGTTCGCCAGGCAGATTCATCAGGCCCACACAATGAAGAAACGCACGGACATCTGGAATGACCTCAAGCACGACAACACATGCGATGTGCTGATCCTCGGCGGCGGGGTCAATGGGGCCGGCGTATTTCGCGATCTGGCCCTGCAAGGCGTCTCGTGCATCCTCGTCGACAAGGACGATTTCTCCGCCGGGGCCAGTTCCCAATCCTCGCGCATGATTCACGGCGGCCTCCGCTACCTCGAAAACGGCGAGTTCAAGCTCGTCCGCGAATCGGTAATCGAGCGCAACCGCCTCCTCCGTACTGCACCGCATTTCGTCCGGCCCCTGAAAATCAGTATCCCCGTCGACTCATGGCTCGCCGGCCTCATCAAGTCGCCCCTCATCTTCCTCGGCCTGCCTGTCAAGGTCGGCGGCCGCGGCGCTCTCATAATCAAAATGGGCCTGCTTTTCTACGACCTCATCACCCGCAAGCGCCGCCAGACACCTCGCCATTACCTGCTCTCCAAAGACAAATCGCTCAAGGATATCCCCGGCCTGCGAACCAACATCGTCTGCACCGCCACATATTGGGACGCCTGGATCAGCCAGGCCGAACGTCTCTGTATCGAAATGATCGAAGAGGCCTGCCGGGTCAACCCCGCCTGCCGCGCGATCAACTATGTCACCGCCGCAAAGACCGCTCCCGCCGCAGTGGCTCTGACTGAGCAGGCAACCGGCGAGGAGGTAACGCTGCACCCGAAAATAGTCGTCAACGCCACCGGCGCCTGGGTTGACCTGACCAACAGAACCCTTGGTATCGATTCGCACTTCATGGGCGGCACCAAGGGCTCACACCTCGTCATCTACAACAAGCAGCTCTACGACGCCCTCGGCGATCGCATGGTCTACTATGAGCATACCGATGGCCGCGTCTGCATTGCCTTCCGTTTCATGGACAAGATCATCATGGGTTCCACCGACATCCGCATCGACAACCCCGATGATGCAGAATGCGACGACGCCGAAATCGAATATATGATGACCACCCTCCGCGGCGTCTTCCCCGGGCTGGCGCTTTCCCGTGACGACATAGTCTTTCGCTTCTGCGGCGTCCGCCCCCTGCCGGCCTCCAACGTTGACTATACAGGCCGTGTCCCGCGTGCCCACCGCCTCCATATCACGCCCCCCAGCGCTGAGCGCAACTTCCCCGTCTACAGCATGATCGGCGGCAAACTCACCACCTTCCGCGCATTCGCCGAACAGGCGGCCGACAAGATCCTCACCCAACTCGGCAAGACCCGTACCACATCCACCGAAGAACGACCCTACCTTGGAGCAATGGACTACCCCGTCGACGAGGACGCCAAACATGTATGGATCAGTCGCGTCGCCGCCGCTAACAATCTCGCGCCCGAGCGCGTGGCCACCCTTCTCGACCGCTACGGAGTCATCGCTGAAACCATAGCCGCCCGTCCCGCCGCCGAACACGTCCCGCTCGCCGCCCTTTCCGACTACTCCGTCGCCGAAATCAGACACATCGCCGAAAACGAATGCATCCACCACCTGACCGACCTCACCCGCCGCCGAAGCATCATCACCCTGACCGGCAAAGCCAATCCCAAAGCCCTCGAAGAATTGGCTCAAATCATCGCCCCAAGTCTGACCTGGCGCGAATCCCGCCAGCAACAAGAAATCGAGAAAGCGGAAGAAGAAGCGACCTACGGCCGCTAATAGAAGCAATGTTCGAACAACTGGAGCAAATCAACACTCGCCCCGAGCCGTTTGAGTCTTACACAGCTGCGGACCTCTGGACGGATGAGCATACTTCAAAGCAGATGCTCGCCTTTCATTTGAATGCGAGCGTCGATGTGGCGTCCCGCAATGCCGCGTTTATCGACCGCTCCGTCGAATGGATTGTTTCGCGCTGTGGGGTCGAGGCCGGCGCAAGAATCGCCGATTTCGGCTGCGGCCCGGGCCTCTACACAACTCGCCTCACCAAGAAAGGCGGCAATGTGACCGGCATCGACTTCTCGAAGCGATCTATTCAGTATGCACAAAATACGGCCCTCCGCGAAGGCCTGCCCATCCGCTACATCTGCCAGAACTATCTCGAATATGAGACGGACGACCGCTTCGATCTTATCCTGATGATCATGTGCGACTTCTGCGCCCTCAGCCCCAACCAGAGGAAGACAATGCTCAACAAGTTCCACACTCTGCTCGAGCCTGGAGGCCTCCTGTTAATAGACGTATATTCCCTGGCCGCTTTCGACAAGCGCCAGGAAACGGCCCGCTACGAGATGAATCTGCTCGACGGTTTCTGGTCGCCGAACAAATACTTCGGCTTTCTCAACACCTTCAAGTACGAAGCCGAGAAAGTCATTCTCGACAAGTACACCATCGTCGAAGCCGCACGCACGCGCACTATCTGCAACTGGCTCCAGTACTTCACACCTGCCGCCCTCCGACAGGAAATTGAAAGCAGCGGCCTTGCTGTTGAAGACCTCTATGCAAACGTCGCAGGCGACCCTTTCGACCCCGATGCCGACGAATTCGCTGTTCTCGTGAAGAGGCCATAGCAGTCGTCTAACATGTCGCGCTGTCGATTGTGAAAGGAACAGAATGCTTACGATTGACGGTTCATTTGGTGAAGGCGGCGGGCAGATTCTGCGGACGAGTCTGGCTTTGTCGCTGGTGACAGGCAAGCCGTTTCGCATCGAGAGAATTCGCGCCGCCCGTGAGAAGCCCGGCCTGCGCAGTCAGCATCTGACCGCCGTCAACGCCGCCGCACAAGTCGGCAATGCTGAAGTAAGGGGCAATGAAATCGCCTCGGCGGAGTTGACGTTTGCCCCACGAGCGGTCACACCCGGCAAATACTTCTCCCCTGTCGGCACGGCCGGCAGCACGTCGCTGGTCCTCCAGACGGTTCTGCCCGCCCTGCTGACCGCATCCGGTCCGTCCACCCTTGTACTCGAAGGCGGCACCCATAACCCTATGGCGCCACCCTATGACTATCTCAAGGAGGTCTTCTTGCCGCTGCTGCGGCAAATGGGCGCCAACGTCACCTCGCGTCTGGAGCGGTACGGCTTCTTCCCCGCCGGCGGTGGCAGGGTCATCGTCCACGTCCAACCCGCAACGTTGACGCCCATCGCCATACTCCAGCGCGGCAAGATCGCCGAGCGTCGCGCTGACGCCATTGTCTCCAAGCTGGCCATGAGTATCGCCGACCGCGAACTCCGCGTCATCGCCGAAGAACTCGACTGGCCCGCCGAATGCCTTCACGCCAACAAAATCGAAAACTCGCCCGGCCCCGGCAACGTCGTCATGATCCGGATCCAATGCGAGCACATCTGTGAACTGTTCACCGCGTTCGGCAAGAAAGGCCTGCCCGCCGAAAAGGTCGCCCGCCAGGCCGCCCGCGAAGCCGCCGACTATCTCGCACTCGACGCCCCTGTCGGCCCGCACCTCGCCGATCAGCTTCTCATCCCGATGGCCCTGGCCCGTGGCCGATTTCGCACGGGGCCCCTGACCGAACACACGAAGACAAACATCGAAGTCATCAGGAGATTTCTTGACGTCGCCATACAGGTAAACGCCCTGCCCGGCAACATCTTCGAAATCGCCATAGACTGAAACAAAACAGTCTCCGCACTATTTCCTGCTATACCTCGGATCCGGCCGCCGTGTTCCCGTGCCGCATCGGGGGCACGTCCGGCCTTTGGACCGGACATGCCCCGATGCACCAACCGTCACTTGTACACAATCCGCCAGTAACCGCGGATGTTCGAACCGCGCAGGTCCGGACCGACCGGCCCCTTGCTCCAGAAGTAATCGTTGTAATTACTTAGCCCTGACGGACCGATCACGCCCATAACCACTGCCTCGCGATCGTTGGGCTGTGCTTCCTTTTTTGCCTGGCACCAGGCCGCGCGTATCGGCAGCGTAATGGTCGTAAACCCGAAATTACGTCCCAACTGGTATTGTGCAAACCGCGTCGCCGTTTGCGTGTTGGCAGAGGCATTCGTCTGATACCCCAACAGCAGGTGCAGCCCATCAAATGCGGGCCCCCAACGCTGCCACCAGGTCTTGCCGCCATGCTCCGCCTTTAGCACCTGACAGGACAGCAGCACCATCCACTCGCAATCCAGATCGCCCCACGCCCCCACAACATCCGTGTAGTGGATCTGACCGTCGTCACTGCTGCTCTCGAACGTAATCCCGGCCCCTGAGCCATGCCCCACGTAAAACGCCTGATCCACCGCATCCGTATACAGGTGGTCGATGCCCGTAGCCCATGTTTCATTGTCCTTGAAATCACGCTCCCAACTGCTGGCGCCGGTCCAGTTGAATCGCTTGATCACTTCGTCATCCATCCGATTCACATAGCCGGATTGCTCAGGCCCGCCGAGATCGCTCACCGCGCGCTCCACGCCGAATTCCGCGCCCGTCGCCAACGGCCCGATCCCGCCGACGAATCCCTGCTCGATCGTCACCAGCACCGTCTGAAGCGCCTGCACAACGACGCCGTTTTCATCCGTCACTATCACCTTGATCGTCTCCGGATAAACTCCCGGCTCGCGGGCCACGGCGTTATACTCGATCAGCGCCGCATCCGCCCCGAAGTCGGGCAGTTCCGTCGACGACGAAAGCCATTCGAACGAATACGGGGCCGCACCACCCGCCACCGAAGCCGCCGCAGTCACAAGGCTGCCTTTCGCCGTCACATCCAGCGCCACCTGCGGCACATACTTCCGGTCGTCCGTTGCCGGGATCAGCGCATCCATCAGCTCCGCGATGCCGTCGGCGCCGCTCCGCGTGGTCCCACCGCATTCATAGCACGGCAGCAGCGCCCGCACCTTCTGTAATTCCAGCGGCGGAGCATAGTACACCAGCCGCGGCCGAATCTGCACTCGCCGTCCCGGATACAACTCCGCACAGCGAAGCGCTGCCTCTTCCGGCGAGATGATCGGCACCGTCTCACCCGGACTGTATGTGCGGGCAGAGTGAATCAACTGGCTGATCCGCCCTTCCGGGTCGAAGCTGGCGCTGATCTGCGCACCGGGCCCCACTACCGGAATACTTCCGACGGCGAAGTTGTAACTGACCCGCGTGTCGATCTGCACCGCCGGCAGCAGCAGGTTGCCCTGCAAGTCAAGTGCTTCGAACTGCGTGTGATCGATTTGCGGTGTCGCCCCCTCGCCTAATCCGCCGACCTGCCGCGGTGCATCCTGAAATAACGCCAGCGCCCGCTGTGGATCGTACGGCTTGACCTTGCCCAAGGCGGCAAAATCGATTGCTTCGAAACTCAGCGGCGCATCGTCATCGGCGCTGTCGCGAATCAGCGCCTGGATCAGTTGCGGGTCTGTAACCTCCGTGGTCGGCACGGCCTGGAACCCCGCAGGATCGACAAACACAAGTACCCCGTTTTCGTATCCGACCTGCTGACTCGGAACCCCAAGGCTCTCTGCCAATACCATCGCCGCATTCTCTGAAAGCCCCTGCCCCGTCACGACCAGAACCGGCAGCGCGTCGCCACATGCACGCAACCAGTTGGCCGCTACAATGGCCAGGTCACTCATGTTGACGACCTTGTCGCCGTTCAAATCCCCCGGGCAATTACCGCACGGCGAGCCGGCGGCCTGTGCGTAACACGGCAGCGAAAACAGCGCGACGGCAAACACGCACAAGCCCAGCGCCGGTCCTGCCGCGCTGAGCCGTCTCCTGATAATGTCGATAGTCACCATAACTGCACTCCCTTACCAAAGGGGTATGCCGGCCCGTTTAGCAGTGAATGGCATGGGCGCAGCATACCTGATGTGGAATTCTCTTGAACTGACGATTATATGGAAAAGCCCGCGACGATATCGCGGGCTGGATTTTCATGCTTGCCCCGAAGTCGGTATCAGGGAAACTCGCAAGGCACCATAATGGCTGGCCCAAACCGCCCCACGAATTCATCCTCCAAACTTTCCTTCGCTCGCCCATTGCCGATTTCCGCCGCGTCCCTGGACATCTTATCAGACTGCAATAAGGGCTCTTACGCTCGTGCGCAAAAATCAGTTCGCCCTGAATTAGGTTTCCTCTCATGCGGATTCCGCACTGTACACAGCGCGCACTCGCCGATATAGTGAGTTGAGTATCAATGATGACGGCAGACTTGAACAACTGGGCACAGGACGCCGCCACCGATCTTCTGGAAAGAAAGATCGTGCACCGCGGTACATGTCTCCTCCTTGGCGCCGCCGATACCGGCAAGACGTCGCTCGCCGCCGCCCTGGCCGGCAGACTCACAAGCCACACGCCCATCGCTTTCATCGATGCCGACGTCGGCCAGTCGCACATCGGCCCGCCCACGACGATCGGCTGTGCGCTCATTAGCGCGCCCTGCCAGGACTTGACCTCGCTGGTACCCCAAGCGGTCGCCTTTGTCGGCGACATCACCCCCGTCGGCCACCTGCTGCAATTTACCGCCGCCTTGGCCCGGTGCCTCGCGGCCGCTCACAACAAGGCCGATATCGTCCTCATCGACACGCCCGGCCTCATCGCCGGTGGCGCTGCAGCCGCCCTCTGGTGGACTGTCCACCGCCTCGTGCAGCCCTCCACGATCATCGCACTCCAGCGCCGCGACGAACTGCAACCCATCCTCGCAGGCCTCGACCGTTTCGGTACGCATATCGAGCGCATCTCCGTTCCCGCCGCCCTCTGTATCAAAACGCCCGAGCAGAGACGCCGCCACCGCATCCGCCTCTATACCGATTACTTCCGCCAGACAACCGCCCACGTCTTCGATCTCACTGAAGTAACCACGCAATCCAGTCGAAGACATTATGACAACTGCGCAGACCGTCTCGTCGCTCTGGCGGACATGCACAACATGGACCTCGCACTCGGCGCGATCACAAGGTGGGACGCGGATGCATGTCGCATGACGGTAGCGACGCCGCTGGCGGACGCCTCAGACGTGCGTTGTATTATTGTCGGCGACGCAAGAGTTGAAAGAGATTGAGGAGGGCGGCAGGACCCGCACACAGTCAATGAAGACCCGGCGCTCCAACGGCATTTTGATGCACATCGCGTCGCTGCCCGGCCCCTTCGGCATCGGCGACCTGGGCCCCGAGGCGTTCGAATTCGCCGACAAGCTCGCCGCCGCCGGCCAAAGTTTCTGGCAGGTCTTGCCCGTCAACCCCTCCGCCTCCATAGACCACTCCCCCTACAGCGGCATCTCGGCCTTCGCCGGCGACCCCCTGCTCATCAGCCCCCAGCGGCTCTACCGCCACGGCCTCCTCGATCGCGACCCCATGCGGCGCCTGCCCGACCTCCCCGCCGGCCGCATCGATTACGGTCGCGTCATCCCCATCAAAACGGAGATGCTCGACGCCGCCTACACCGCCTTCATCGGCGCAGGCCACGATTATCGCTACCACCAGTTCTGTGTCGACCACGCCAACTGGCTGGAGGATTACGTCCTTTTCGTCACAATCAAGAAGGTCTGCGGCACAGGCAACTGGTCCAAATGGCCCAAAGGCCTGCGCGATCGACGTCCCGACGACCTCCGCCAGTTCCGCATCGACAACCGCGACGTACTCGAAAAGGAAAAGTTCTTCCAGTACCTGTTCTTCAGCCAGTGGGACGCCCTGAAACAGTACTGCAACCAGTACGGCATCGGCCTCATAGGTGACCTGCCGCTCTACGTCGGTTACGACAGCGCCGACGTCTGGGCCAACCCGCACCTATTCGCATTGAACCGCAGCAGGAAACCCATGTTCGTCTCAGGTATGCCGCCGGACATGTACAGCGATACCGGCCAGCGATGGGGCCACCCCGTCTATGACTGGACCGCACTCCGCAAGGCCGGCTACACGTGGTGGCTCGACCGCATCGGCCACAATCTCAAAATGTTTGACGCCTTGCGCCTCGATCATTTCCGCGGGTTCGTCGCCTTCTACCGGGTTCCCGCAATCAACAAGACCGCCAAAAAGGGGCAATGGGTCCGTGCACCCAGCATTGATTTCTTCAACACGGTGTTTAAACAGTTTCCCTCGGCCCCCTTCATCATCGAAGACCTTGGCCGCATCACCCCCGCTGTCTGCCGCGTCATCGAAGAGTACAACTTCACCGGCATGCGCATCCTCCAGTTCGGCATACCGTTTGACGACGAGACCAATATCCACGCCCCGCGCAACTATGTCCGCAACTGCGTCGCCTACACCGGCACCCACGACAACAACACCATCAGGGGTTGGTTCGATGATGAGCTCTCCGACGAGCAGCGGGACGCAATCCGCGCCTACCTCGCAAAAAAGTTCCGCAAATATGCCGGCAAGTCCCTCTGGGAACATCCCGAGGAACTGACGTGGGGCCTGATTCACCTCGTCATGAAGTCCCGCGCCGACATGACCATCATCCCCCTCCAGGACGTCCTCGGCCTGGGAAGTTCGGCCCGTATGAACCGTCCGGCATCTGTTGGCGAATTCAACTGGACCTGGCGCGTCACCCCGGGCGCCCTGACCGATGACCGCTTGAACCGCCTCGCCGAAATAACCCGAAAAACCCGCCGCAACCCAGGATAAGTGAGAGGAGACAAACCATGGCCACGTACATACTTCTAAGCAGCATCATCTTTTTGATCGTCGCCCTGCTGCACCTGGTCCGTGTTATAAGAGACCTCCCCATGCAGATTGGCGCAATGTCACTGCCGATGTGGATCTCATGGGTGGCACTCTTTGCCACCCTCGCGCTCGGCGTCTGGGGACTGACAATGGCCATCCGCCTCTGTAACTGACCCGATGCCGCGCTGCTTATATGGGCGATTCGCCGGCCTTCAAGGCTCGACCAGGTACCCCATTGCCTCCACCACCCTGCCGTCGGCCCGCCGAAACGCCTTATCCCCGAAATTGACCGTCACCGTCACGCCGTTGCCGAACCGCGTCTGCTGCACCGACCGATCTTCCGTCAGCACCCGGTGATCGACCATCTCCTCATACCCCACCTTGCGGACCAGCGGACATATCCGCTTGTAGCTTTCGGCAAACCTCTCGCGGTTCTCGTTCCACAGGCTCCGCGTAAACATGAACATCGGCGGCGTCCCGTACAGAATATTGAACAGGTCGCGCTTCGCCCAGATCGCCGGCAGCTTGTTGTTGTAGTCCCCCCAGTACCACTGCGCTACGACACAATCATGATACACCAGTTCCCACAGCGGCAGCCGATACTTCTCCCCCACCTGGAATTTCGCCACACGCTCCGGCACCTCCTCCGCAATCTCCTGCATTCGACGTCCCGAGTCGGGCACGCGATACGGTCCCAGACTCAGCATCCCCTCGAAGTAATGCACCCACGGCACCGCCGCATCATGGCCCGTCTCGCTGCCCGTCACCAGTCGTGCGTCCTCCGACACATACGCCAGCAGCCGCATCTTCCATTCCCGGCTCTCCGTCCGCGTCATCGGATGCTCCGCGGCGTAACACTCCCGCCACGGCGACGCCGTCGTCGTATCAATAAACCGGCTTCGATATGCATGTGTCTTCAGGTCCTCCGGCACGCGCTTCTTCGCATACTCTACCGCCTGCCGATCGCACAGAACCCCGCACGGATACATCACTCCGTCCTTGCCGCGCACCTGCCAGCCCTTTCGCCAGTCGCCCCGCTCATCAAGCATCAGATCCCGCGGCCAGCCCTCCTGCGTCCAGTCAGCGTGAACACCCCGCAGCTTGGTCCGCACCACCTCAGGATCCATCAGATCCTGGTAAATATCGTACCGGCTCGTCAGCACCCCCTCCATCGCGTTCATCGCGTTGATCGCCTCCGGCTCACCGCGGTTGCTCCACAGAATACGCTCGATCCCCGCCGCCTGCATCTCCTTGACAATCGCTACAGAATCCCGTTCCCAGCACCACACGTTCGCGGCGCCGATCAAGAGGTCCACGTGTGGATTGTCCTTCCGCTTTTCGGCCAGCGTCCTGAACGTCCCGCGTTCCTGCACATACGCCCGGTAACGCTTGCACATCGCCACGTGATCCCCCTCGTCGAAGAACACATACCTCAGTCGCCGCGCGTACCCGAACTGCCCCTTCTGCGATTCCCACTCGGCCCCGATGCACAAAAGCCCGCCAAGGCGGCCCATCCGTATCCGCATATCGTCCGGTGTCTCGATGATCGCCATATACCCGCCCACGCGCGCATCCACGCCCCAGAACGACATGCAGATCCCATGCCCCCCATAACCCACCAGCCGCATCCCCTCGATGGACGCGTCGTCCGCCGGATAGCCGATCCCCTCGTTCATCGGAACGATCATGCGATCCCCAGCTTCGCTTACAAACGGATGCGGATACGAAAGCGTCCACCGCATCGCCCCCTGGCGCTCCACCGTCGCCACCAACTCGGCCGTGCTTTGCTCCAGTCGGTACGTGACATCGAGCTCCGCCCACTCTATCGGGTCCAGCAGCTTCACGCGTATCGCCTGCCCCACCTGCCGCGCATCCAGAACCACCTTGCCGTTCACGAACGGCCTCTGTGCCCAAACCCTCCCGCTGCGGCGATCCTTCACGGATAAAGTCGCATCCGCCGTCACGAAAGTTACCACAAGCTGACGATTCGCAACCGAAACCTCCGACGCAAGCGAGCCGCTCCGCAGATCCTCCACGTTGCCCGTCCGAGCCAGCGCATAATCATCCACCCAAACCGTCGCCGCCCCTGTCCCGATCACGCGAGGCTGCACCTCAACCGCATCGCCCCCGATCACGAACTTCGACGTCAACTGTACCCACTCGTCAGTCGCCCCGGCCGTGTGCCCTCCCAGAGACCAGTCCACCGCCTTGCCGTCCTTATCATAGGCCGCCACGCAAGGCGTCACGTCGCCGGCGCCGCGAACCTTCACCCAGCACGACAACTCAAAAATATCCCCTTTGCGGACCTTCAGTCGCTTCACGGCATTGAGGCTCCAGTCCTGCGCCCCCTGATGTTCCACCCGCACCGCGTATCGCCCCCCATGCCGCACCGCCTCATCGAGCGCCATCTCACCGGCCTTCGCCTCGCGCGTCCACAGCGTCCCCCATCCCTCCGCCTGTCCCGCCCTGACCGCCTCGAAACCACCGTTGTATACCAGATTCTCACCGACCTCCTGCCCGAACGCCCGCCCCGTCAGCAAGAACATGACGACCCACGCCGTCAGATGCAACCGTGTCATGACACTTCTCCGCAAAACCTTTAACTGACCTGAATTACTGCACGCCATCTTAACGCGCCGGCGCCGCAGTTTCAATAACGCCGCATCGCCATTAGCCGGACAGCGTCCAGCAACCATTGGACGAAAACGGCAATAAAGCAGTACGGGGCCGCAAGCAGGTACAAATGACCGGCCGTGCCGACATGGCCTCGTCCCGGCCACAAACCGCCCCAAAACGCAAAAGAGGATTGCCAACTACGCCCTCTTCTGGTAACCTGTGGGCTCCGATTCGTAACAGCAGCCGCACGGCCCGGAAACCGAAAAAAGAGAGCACCGTCATGCAGATACATCCGGTGGACATCGGCATCATCATCACGTGTCTCGTGCTCATCGTCGCCGCCGGCCTCGTCCTCTCCCGCCGCGCCGCACGCAGCCTTGACGCATACTTCCTCTGTGGAAGGTCCCTCCCTTGGTATGTCCTCTCCATCTCCAACGCTTCCAACGTGTTCGACATCACCGGCGTCACGTGGATGGTCACCCTGCTCTTCGTCTACGGCATGAAGAGTATATGGATTCCCTGGCTGTGGCCCAGTTTCAACCATGTCTTCTTTATGGTCTACCTCGCCGTCTGGCTCCGCCGCTCCAACGCCCTCACCGGCGCAGATTGGATACGGACGCGCTTCGGCCCCGGCCGCGGCGCCGAACTCTCACAGATCAGCGTCAGCATCTTCGCCCTCATCAGCGTTGTCGGCTTCCTCGCCTGCGCTTTTCAGGGTATCGGCAGGTTGGCCGCCGCCTTCCTCCCGTGGCCCTGGCATCCCCACGTTTACGCCGTCATCCTGATGTCCATCGCAACCCTCTACGTTGTCCTCGGCGGCATGTACAGCGTTGTCCTCACCGACATCATCCAATTCACGGTCCTCACCCTTGCCTCAATCTGTATCGCCGTGATTGCCATCGCCAGGACCACCCCCGACGCCATAGCCAACGCCGTCCCTTACGGCTGGCACGAGTTGTTCTTCGGCTGGCGGCTCGACCTCGACTGGTCCTATCTCATCGCCTCCGTCAACAACAGAATCGCCGACGACGGCTTCACGATCTTCGGCGCTTTCTTCATGATGATGCTCTTCAAGAGCGTGCTCTCCTCGATGGCCGGCCCGCTGCCCGACTACAACATGCAGCGCATACTCGCCACCCGTACGCCGCGCCAATCCGCATTCATGAGCTGGCTCGTCTCCGTCGTACTGTTCTTTCCGCGATATCTGCTCATCGGCGCCATCGCCGTACTGGCCCTGGCCTTCTTTAGCCCCGAGCTTACCTCTATGGATAGCGAGGTCGATTTCGAACGTATCCTCCCCTACGTCATCGACCGCTTCATCCCCGCGGGACTTACCGGCCTCGTCCTCGCCACCCTCCTGGTCGCCTTAATGAGCACCTTCGACTCCGCCGTTAATGTCGGCGCCGCCTACCTCGTCAACGACGTCTACAAACGCTATGTCGCCCCAGATGCCGGCGAAAAACATTACATCCGCATAAGCTGTGCCGCCTCCATCGCGGTTGTCCTCGTCGGCCTGGCCTTAGGTTTCACCGGCAGGTTCGTCAACGGCTTCCTTCAATGGATTGTCGCCGGCCTGTTCGGCGGCTACGTCGCCCCCAACCTCCTCAAGTGGTATTGGTGGCGCCTCAATGGCTTCGGCTATTTCGCCGGCATGATCGCCGGAATTGCCGTAGCGCTCGTGTTCGCCTTGCTGTTCAAAGGCCCCGCCCTCCTCTACGCCTTCCCCGCCATCCTCATCATCAGCACCGCCGCTTCCGTCGCCGTCAGCCTTCTCACGCCGCCCGATGACGAAGAGACACTCAAACAGTTCTACCAGACCGTCCGCCCCTGGGGCTTCTGGTCACCCATCCATCGCAAGGTCCTTCGCGAAAATGCCCTCTTCTCCGCCAACCGCGGCTTCACCCGCGACATGTTCAACGTCGCCATCGGCATCGTCTGGCAGACCACTTTTCCCATCCTTGCCCTCGCACTGGTGATCCGCCTGCGCCTCCTCTTCGCCCTCGCCCTGGTCCTCAATCTGACCACCTGCATCATCCTGAAAGTAACATGGTTCGACAAACTCGACCGGGACGTGCCGCAGAAGAAACCGCAACGGGCTGCACAGCAGGCCGTTTCCGCTTGACGTCCGCTTCCACCGGCGTTAGCATCGTCACTGTGGGACAGGCCCCCCGAAAGGACACAAACGCCAAGGAGCTCCGCATGATGAAAATTCGAATCGCTGTCATGATCGCAACTATCATCGTCGCATCACCGGTGTACATCGCCTTCGCCGAAACAAAACCGTCAAAACCCGTTTCCTCAAACAAGGACTTTATCCAAAGCGCCCGTGACCAGCTCCAGAACAACATCCTTCCCTTCTGGCTCGATCACGCCGTCGACAACGAACGCGGCGGCTTCTACGGCCGACTCGCCATCGACGGCAAACCCCAGCCCGACGCCCCCAAGGGCCTTGTCCTCAACACCCGCATCCTCTGGACCTTCTCCGCCGCCTGGCGCTTCGACCGACGCAGCGAATACCTCGACACCGCCCGCCGCGCATACGACTGCTTCGTCGAACGCTTCTGGGATACCCGGCACGGCGGCGCCTACTGGATGCTCGACTGTAACGGAAAACCCATCGACGACGGCAAGGAACTCTACGGCCAGGCCTTCGCCATCTACGCACTCGCCGAATACTGCCGCGCCAACCGCAACCCGCTCGCCCTTGACAAGGCCGTCGAACTTTACCACCTCATAGAAAGCAAGGCCTATGACCCGCCGAACCAGGGCTACCGCGAGACCTTCTCCCGTGACTGGACCTGCGCCCCAGCCGCACGACTCGCCTTCGGCGAAAAAGGCGCAACCAAGACCATGAACGCACACCTGCACCTCCTCGAAGCCTACACCAACCTTTACCGCGTCTGGCCCGACCCCGCCCTGAAGACCTCCTTCCGCGAACTCATCATCGTCTTCCGCGACCGCATCCTCGACCCGCACACGCATCACTTCCGCCTCTTCTTCGACGACGCCTGGCACGCCACCTCCGACACGGTCTCCTTCGGCCACGACATCGAAGGCGCCTGGCTCCTCACCGAAGCCGCCGAAGTCCTCGGCGACGAAAAGCTCACCGAAGAAATCGAGGAACTCTCCGTCAAGATGGCCGAGGCCTGCTATCACGAAGGCCTCGACACCGACGGCTCCCTCTTTTACGAAGGCGAGCCCCACGGCATCACCGACCGCCAGAAGAGCTGGTGGGCACAGGCCGAAACCGTCGTCGGCTTCATCAACGCCTGGCAGCTCACCAAAGACCGCAAATACCTCACCGCCGCCCGAAACACCTGGCAGTTCATCCTCAACCGTCACGTCGACCAGCTCCACGGCGAGTGGTTCTCAAACGCCGTCTACGGAGATCCCCCCGCTGCCGCACAGAAAGGCTCCGAATGGAAGGCCCCCTACCACAACGGCCGCGCCTGCCTCGAAATCATGCATCGCCTCCGCGAATAAGCCGCTGCGTTTGCCTGCAAGACCAAACTTTAATCCGCCGCTAACTCAACGCTCACATCCCCTGCGTAAACTTATCAGGGGAAGGTGATTGCCCCCGATAAGGCCGATGACAGCGGTTACGAAGTTTGGATGTGCAATAATGGATGCGATGGGCAGCAGACCGACCGGCGGCAACGCCTCGGCCGATTGCGGTGTTTTTGAACTCCTTGAGGCGGGCGATTACATTCTCGAAGCCGAACTGAGCCTTTCGAGACCCATCGGCACGCGGCTGCGCAAGGGCCAGCAGGACGACCTCCGGCAAACGCTCAGACTCATCGAAGACGCAGCCTCGAAACTGCCCGAAGGCCCCCTCAAAAACTGGGCCGCCATGCTCTACAACCGCACGTCGCAATGCCTCCGCAAGGTAAGCGCCACCGAACCAACCCACCACACCGCCCCCGCCGGGCACCCCTGCCCCCACGGCTCCCCCGCCGTCTGACCCAATAATAGGGACAGTGGGGCTGTTGAAAAACCCTGCGCCACGTCGTGGGTGCCACCGTCAAACGCCCTCACCGTGCACTCCGCAACCTGGACGCCACCCAGAGACACCGTTACGTCCTGTCGCATCCGCCGCCCCAGGGCGTTTGGCGGTGCTGCATGCCCATAGAACCTTCCGTAAGCCGGCCTGCGCCGCTTTTTCAACACCCCCAGGCGGGACCCCGCCCGCGCGGCCCACCACCCGATTACCAGCACCTGCATCACCGTCAGTGAACTCCTTGAATGCGATCCCAACCTCGGTTATAATTAATGGATCATTTGAGGAGATCGAAAATGGCAAATCGCATGTTCCGCAAGGCCGCGTTTCAAATCCTGATAATCTCATTGGGTGTACTCATGACAGCAGGTGATACCACATCGGCGACCCTCCGCGCAGGCGCCGCACGCACCGACATCACGCCGCCCGTCGGCGTATGGCTCTCCGGATACGGCGCCCGCAAAGAGCCCAGCAGCGCCGTCGCCGACCCGCTCTACGCAAAGGCCCTCGTGCTCGATGACGGCCAAAGCCGGATCGCCATCGTCAGCGCCGACCTCCTCTGGCTGCCTCTGGAGATCACGCGCCAGGTTCGCAAACGCGTTCAAAATGAAACCGGCATTCCAGCCGACCATATCATGGTCTGCGGCACACACACGCACTGGGGCCCGAAGATCGACCGCCCCGCCGCTGCGTGGCCCGACGCCGCCGAGTCCCGTATCAGCGACGACTACGTCGACGTCCTCACCGACAAAATAACCCGGTGCGTCATCGAAGCCCACAACAAGTCCGCCGGCGCCACCGCCGCCGTCGGCATGACCACGGGCCGCGTCGAGGAAATCGTCTATAACCGCCGCACCACACGCCCCGATGGCACGGTGGTCAACACCTTCCGCCTGCCCACCGCAAGTCCGGATCTGACACTCGGCCCCACCGACCCGACGGTCTCCATCCTCAAAGTGCACGACGAGATCGGCCGGCTCATCGCCGCCATCGTCAACTTCGCCTGCCATCCCGTCGCAGGCGACGCCGACGGCGCGTTGTTCTACCACATTTCCGCCGACTACCCTGGCGTCATGGAATCCACCGTCGAGAAGGTCGAAGGCGGCACATGCCTGTTCCTCCTCGGCGCCGCCGGCAACATGAACCCCGTCCGCCTCAACCGCAAGCGTTTCCGCCACGAAATCGGTACGGCGCTGGCCGGCGAAGTCCTCCGCCGCCTTCAGACCGTCGCGACAAAGGGCCAGGCAAACCTCCGGGGCATGACGCGACCTATCACCTTCGACCTCAAGCCCGCCAGCCCCGAAAATGCCGAACAAGCCCCCGGCAAACTGAACACCGAAGTCCAACTCCTCGCCATAGGCGATATCTACATCCTGGGACTGCCCAGCGAAGTGCTCGTGGAGATCGGTTTTGCAATCAAAGAAAAGGCCGGCCTCGAAAAGCTATTCGTCGTCTCAATCGCAAACGATGCCTGCGGCTACATCTGCCACAAAGAGGCCTACGAACAGGGCGGCTACGAGTCCACCAGCGCCACCCGCCTCGCCCCGGGCGCCGGCGAACACCTCATTGAAGAAGCCCTCGCCCTCATTGCCTCCATGAAGAAAGAGTGACGCAGCGGAAAGGCGCCAAGGGCTGGTGCCAGAGGTCGCGCCTGCCGCAGCGGCGGCTGGCAACTGCCCGAGCCAAGCGCAAAGCCGTCTAATCACAACGCCTTACGCCAGCTTGCCACGGTTCTCATAAATCTTAATAATCGCGTTGGCTATATCATCGATGTCCTGTTTAGTCCCCAACAGCAGGTTCTGCGTCAGCCACACCGCCTCCGCACACAGCCGGTCATTTTCCGGATAGACAAGTTCCTCACGGTAGCTCTTAAGCCGCGCCGCTGGAAAGCTCCGTTTGAAATTCTTCGAATTGATCGCATCCTCGATCAACCCGTCCCTGTACTGCGGCCCATAACCCGAAGAGCACGGAATTCCCTCCGCCCGCAGCGCCTCCATGAACCGCCCGCGCGACAACCCCAGCGCCTCCTGCTTCACGCGAAACGCATACAGATGATACACCCCCCGCCCTCCCTCGTACACCTTCTGCGGCAGAATCCCCGGCACGTCCTTCAGAATCGAATCCAGATATGCCGCATGTTCCCGCCGCTTCGCTGTATCCGCCTCCAACCGTTTCATCTGCGAAAGGAGAATCGCCGCCTGATACTCCGTCATCCGCCTATTCGTGCCGATTATCGGATATCCCCGCCCCTTCACACTGCCGTAGGGCCGCCCGCAGTTATGAAACGACTGCGCCCGGTCCATCACGCCGTCATCGTTGCCGACAACCGCACCGCCTTCGCCGCACGGCAAGTGCTTGGAGTTCTGAAAACTGAAGCACCCCAGATCACCGATCGTCCCCAGCTTCCGTCCCCGCCACTCGCCCAACCATGCCTGACATGCATCCTCAATGACGACCAGGTTATGCTTCCTGGCAATCGCCATGATCCGGTCCATATTCGCCGGCTGCCCGAGGATATGCACCGGCATGATCGCACGTGTCCGCTCCGTGATCCGCGCCTCGATCTTGTCCGGATCGATCTGCATCGTCTCGGGGTCCGTATCAGCAAAAACAGGCAGCGCGCACGACTGGAAAACCACGTTGTACGTGGCGATAAACGTGTATGGCGGGACAATCACCTCGTCCCCCACGCCCACGTCCAGAACGTGCATCGCCGTCAGCAGTGCGTTCGTTCCGTTTACAACGCACAGCGCCCGCCTCGCCCCCAGCAGTTCTGCATACGCCTTCTCGAACTGCGTCACCGTCTCGCCGCTGCCGCGAAACCAGTTGCCGCTTCGCAGAATCGACAGCACGTGCTCCTCCGCCGACGCATCCCAGACCGGCCACTGCGGAAATGGCTTCGTACGCACCGGCCTGCCGCCCAATAGTGCCGGTTTCGAAGCCTCACCCGTCAGGATCGCCCCTGCCTGTGCCGAATACGCCATCGCCAGCCCGCCCGCCGACGCCGCCATGAACTGCCTCCGGCAAAAACGCTTGCTGTTCATATGGGACTCCTCTCTCATGCACCTCGTTCTGATAAACGCTGCCGACCTTCTGTATCATAGATACACCAAAAACCACCCTCGTGCAAGTCCGCCGTTTTCCCCCAAAACACCGCGGCCGCCTCCAACACACGAAACTCATGCGCCCACACCCCGTATAAACAAAGGATAAACGTTTCCGAAAAGGGGGCGGAAAATGGGTGTTAAACATATCATCTCAAGAAGCAGCGAGGTATTCTCCGACCGCACCGAGGCCGCCGACAGGCTCGCCCAGAAACTCCAGCAGTTCAAGTTCGACAATCCGGTCGTGCTCGGTATCCCGCGAGGCGGCATCGTCATCGCCGACCACCTTGCCCATGTGCTTCAAGCCGAACTGGACGTCGTCCTGGCTCACAAGCTCGGCGCACCTGCCAACCCGGAACTGGCCATAGGCGCCGTTTGCGAGGACGGCACGATGTTCGTCGACGACCGTATGGCTCGCGCCGTGCGCGCCACAGACGAGTATATCGAACGCGAAAGGTGGCAGCAGGTTCGCCTCATGCAGCGCCGAATCGCGCGCATTCGCGAGGTCTTGCCGAAAACTGAACTGCGCGACCGCGTCGTCATCGTCACCGATGACGGCGTTGCAACCGGTGCAACCATGAAGGCCGCAATCTGGGCCGTCCGCCGCGAATCACCTCGCCGTACCGTCGCGGCCCTTCCTGTGGGACCGGCGGATTCCATCGAGGACCTCGCCGAAGCAGCCGACGAGGTCATCTGTCTCCAGACGCCGCCGTACTTCGCCGCCATCGGCCAGTTCTACCGCCGCTTCGATCAGGTCACAGACGCCGAACTGATCGACATCCTGCAGCACGAACACGACAGGAGATGCCGAACATGACGCCGCAACTGCTCCAACGCGTCGTCGCGCTTGCGCGACAAACGGGATACGTCTACCTGGCCACCGCCGGCCCGGAGGGCATGCCGCACATTACCGTCGCCGGATCACTCGAAACCGGCGGCCGTGACCGCATCCTCATCAAAGAGTGGTTCTGCCCCGGCACAGTGGCCAATCTCCGCGGCAACAACGCCGTCGCCATTGCCGTCTGGGACCTCCAACGCGACGCGGGCTACCAGCTGTTGGGCCGCTTGGAGCGCATCGAAGACCTCGCCGTCGTGGACGGCTACGCGCCGCAATTCGAAGACAAGGAGGTCCTGCCCCAGGTCGAAAAACAACTCGTCGTCCGCGTCGAAAAGATTCTCGACTTTTCCCTTGCCCCGCACGGAGACGTCCCCGTAGACGTCGCCTCGCCGCACTAACGTCCGGCCCGCAGCTTCTCCAGCACACGCGGCACATACCCTCCCATGCGAGGCGGCGTCCGCCCGGCCTGCGACGGAAGCGCCACAATCGCATCTTTGGCGCTCGCCGCGCGCACACCCATGTCGTCAATCGCGTTCAGTGCAAGCAGCGACACCCACACGCTGTTCTTGCTCACGTCGGCCAACTTCACCAGTACGTCCAGCGCTCTGGCCGCGTCAGCATCCGACCCGAAGCACCCCAGCGCCTGCCCCGCAATCACCCGCACGTTCGGCGACTCATCCGACAGCCCCGCCACCAGGGCGTCCCGATGCCTCTTCACCGCATCGGCCCCGCGAATAAGAATCCCCATCGCTGCCCAGTAGCGAACCGCACTGTCGGCATCTCCCAGGCCCCTGGCCAGTGCCGCATCCGCCTCCACCTGTGACGAAGCTATCTCCGCCATCTCCATGATCTTCTCCAACGGATACTTCGCCGCGTCATGCCCCATCTCGTACGGCGTCGACCCCCTCGAACGGCTGTGAATCTCGTCCTCCGGCAAAAAGCCAAGATCGCGAATCCGCAATGCCAGGTCCCGCTGCGGCTTGCGCAATCGTTCCAGCACGTCCCGGTGCGCCGCCGAATCCGCAAGATTGTTCACCTCATCCGGATCGCTCTCCAGGTCGTACAACTCCTCCGAAGGTTTCCGTTCCCAGAAACGCCGCTGCGCCTCGTTCAGCTTGCCCGCGTCGTACAGCTCTTTCCACTTCTGCGTCGTGGGCGTCTGGAACATGTAAGAAAGATACTGCCCGTAAATCTTGTGCGGCATGTACTGCCTCAGGTACACATACCGGCCGTCCGTCACCGACCGCACCATGTCGTACCGCTCGTCCATCCGCCCGCGAAAGCCGTACAAAAACGGCTGCGGCCCGGCCGTATACCGCCCCGCAAATGCATGCCCCTGCATCCACTCCGGCGGCCGGATGCCAACAAGGCTCAGCAAGGTCGGGGCCAGGTCCACAAAGCTCACCAACCGCTTGCACTTGCCACCCGCCGCGTAATCCGACGGCCGCAAATGCTTGAACTTCTCCGGGATATAAAGGATCAGCGGCGCCTGCAGGCCCGAGTTATACGGCCAACGCTTGCTCCGCGGCATGCCAGGCCCGTGATCGCCGTAGTAAAAGACAATCGTATCCTCCGCTAAGCCATCCTCCTTCAACTGCGCCAGCACCTTGCCCGCCTGCGCATCCATCTCGGTAATCTTGTCATAATACTGCGCCCAGTCCTGCCGTACCTCGGGCGTATCCGGATGATACGCCGGCACCCGCACCTTTGCCGGATCGTGCACCGCCTTGTGCGGCCGCTTGCGCACCTGGCTCTCGTGCGTCGTCGTGAAGTTGGAAATGGCAAAGAACGGCTGCCCCGCCCTCCGATTCCGCCAGTGCGCCTTGCCGCTGGATTCGTCCCAAACCCCCGCCGGCTTGGTCAGGTTGTAGTCCTCCTTCGAGTTGTTCGTGCAGTAATACCCCGCCTCCCGCAGAAACTGCGGATACATCTTCATAAACGGCGGCATATCCACTTGGCTTCGCATGTGCTCGGCGCCTAACGACGGCGGATACACGCCCGAAATAATAGTCGTTCGTGCCGGCGCGCACACCGGCGCATTCGACCACGCCCGCTCATAGATCATGCCTTTGGCCGCCAACCCGTCCAGATTCGGCGTGTTCGCATATGCATCGCCATAGCAGCCTAAATGCGGCCCGTTATCCTCGCTGGTGATCCACAGGATATTCGGCCTGTCCCCCTCCGCCCCGAAAGCCGGCCTTCCCGCCGCCGCACAAACCGAAACACCCGCCGCTATCCGAACAAACTCACGCCGTGTCAATCCTGAACGACCTTCCATCACCAACACAACCCTTCACAAACACAAAACCTGCACAGGTGCACGCCAAACGCCGCTGTCTTCAAACCACCTTCTCCGGCACAACGAACGGCGCCCTCGCCGGCCGACTCAGCAGCGCATTAGCCTCCGGCGCATTCACAAAGCATTCCTTCGCCGCGTCCACCTCCAACATCCGCCCCACACAATATGTCGTATCCGCAAGCTGCACGCCGTTATCCTTCAGGTGCTCGCTCATCCGGCCGAACGTCTCATTGGCCGCCGCATTGTCGCCGAACGGCTTCGACGTCCCGCCGAACGGAACCTGCCCACCCAACCGGTACGAAATATTGGCAAAGTGCACCAGCGCCGAGGAATAATGCGCCGTCTCGATGTTCCAGTCCAACAGCGCTGACTCCCGCGACTTGATGCACTCTACGAAATACCCGAAGTCCGCCCCCCGACTTACCCGCTCCGCCGAAACGTTCGCCACCGGCTCGCCGTCGCCCTGCCCGTTCGGATAAAACCTGCCGCCAGCCACCACGCCTTCCTCGAAGTGGAACGTGTTCCCCACGCCCTGCCCGTAATACCTGTCCGTCTTGAGCCCCCGCACCTCGAAGATCAACTGAGTCTCGCCAAAATCATAAATCGCGATCTGCGTGTTCGGCGTCTCGCCCTGGTCCTTGTAGCCGAACCGCCCCCCGATGCTGATAACCCGCTTCGGCAGCGTCGCCCCCGGGATCGCATGCAGCGCCGCATGCATCTGGTGCGAACCCTGGTTGCCGATGTCCCCGTTGCCGAAGTCCCAGAACCAGTGCCAGTTATAATGCACCAGGTTCGCATGGTACGGTTGCTTCGGCGCAGGACCCGTCCACAGATCAAAATCGAGCCCCGTCGGCGGCGTACCAGTCTCCTTGAAGCCGATACTGCCCCGCGCCTTGTAGCACATCCCCCGTGACACTAACAGCTTGCCGTACGTCCCCGCCTTTGCCAGCGCCGCGATCCGGTCGCCAGTGCTGCCCGCACCCGTCCCATACTGAACAATCCGCTTATGCTTCCGCGCCGTCTCCACCGCGATCCGCCCCTCGTGCACATTGTGGCTCAGCGGCTTCTCCACGTAAACATCCTTGCCCGCCTGACACGCCCAGATCGTCAACAGACAGTGCCAGTGATTGCACGACGCAATCGAAATCGCATCCAGCCCCTTGTCCTCCAGCGCCTTGCGGATATCCTGCACACACGTGGGCTTGCGTCCCCCCGCCTTCTCGATATCCGCCGCCCGCCGCGCAAACAGCCTCGAATCCGGATCGATCAGGTATCCCACCTCCACGCCGTCGCGCTTCAGCCAACTGTTGATATGGCTGCCGCCCTGCCCGTTAATCCCCGCCACCCCGATGCAAATCCGCTCATTGGCCCCCAGAATCCGACGTGACCCGGCCCCGATCGCGCATGTCGAAGCCGTGACAACGGCCGCATTCTTCAAGAACTGGCGACGTGTACTTTTCGACATCTCCATCTCCTTTCACATTACGCCCCCTGTCAGCGCCCACAAACCCGCCCAGAATCACTTCTTGGCCCGAATGCGCACCTCAACCTCTTTGACGTCCTTCATCAACTCCACCAGCTTGCCCGTATCGCTCTCGCCAAAATGGTACGGATACAGGATCCGCGGCTTGAACGCTCGTGCCGCATCCGCAACCATCTCCGGCGTCATCGTATAAGGCAGATTCATCGGCAGAAACGCCACGTCGATCCCCTTGAGCGCCTTCATCTCCGGCGTATTCTCCGTGTCACCCGCCACGTACACCCGCGTTTTGCCGAATGTTATCACGTACCCGTTGCCGCTGCCCTTTGGATGATACGGCTGCCCTGGGCTCCGCATGTGCACGATGTTGTACGCCGGCACCGCCTCCACCGTCAAATCCAGCACGCGGCGCTTCTCGCCATTCTTCATCACGACCCCGCCCTGGACCTTCTCCGCACACGCCTGCGTCAGAATAATCTGCGTGTCGGCCTTGCGCACCGCCGCTATCGCCGCCGGATCCAGATGGTCCCCATGCTCGTGCGTAAGCAGTATCACGTCCGCCTTCGGCATCTTGCTGTAATCCGCCAACCGCGTCCACGGATCGACGTGAACCACCTTGCCGCCGCAGGAAAACATCAGCGTTCCATGCCCGACAAACGTAATCGTCAGATCGCCCATTGCCGTCTTGATCACGTCCTGTCCCAGTCCCGTCGTCGCATCCACCTGCTCTGCCCTCCCGGCCTTGGTCCCGTCTTCAGCCGCACACGCGACCGCACAAGTAATGGCCGCAAAAACCAACACCACTCTCGCAGCGTTCATCTCTCGTCCCTTTCCGAAAACCCATCTGTCCCAAATCGTCAGCTTCGTACTTTCACCCCTGACTCTCCTTATCCCGGAACCAATTACACTGACTCCCCCGATTCTGTTGTTCGTCAATGCAATCGGCCGAATCAGCGTAATCACGCGCAATCAGCGTTCAAACTCCTTACTCTGATTGGTCGATCAGCCCTCCTCGATCACCTCAAGGCCCATCAGCCGCGCCACGTGATTCGCCGTATCCGTGTGATCGCCGTAGAACACCACGCGGTGCAGCAGCGTCATCGCGTCTTCGGAATCAATCGCACGGCTCCAGTTGGCCGCCATCTTCGCCGCGTCCTTCACCTCCGTCACGATCTGCGTCCGGCACGCCCGCACCGACCGTTTCGGCACCTCGATGATCTTGCCCGTCGACGCCAGGAGCTTGCTGACGTGGACCAGCTTGCACCGCGTAATCGTCTCGCCTAAGCGATACTGAACCTCCGGCACGCATCCGCTGCCGCCCACCTCCGAATGACCACGCAGGATGTATGGCGCATCCTTGCCGTTCAGCCCATCCATCTTCAGCGGCGCCGTGCAGTGCGCCGTCCACAGCGCATTTCGCGACGTATCGAATGTCGCATTGCCCTGGAAGCCCGGCTTGTCGATCACATATCCAAACAGGATCATCGTCAACAGCGAATCCATGTCCCCCTCGCACGCCGCCGGAATCCCACGATCCCGCAGACGCGTAAAGCCCAGGCACGGGAACCCCTTCGGCAGCCACCCCATGCACGTCCCGATCGCAAGCCCCTGCGCCTTCTCCCGCTCCACCAACCGCTGCAGAGCCACGCTCACCTTTGCCGCCTTGGCAATATCCTCCGCGGTCGGCTCCACGATCTCCTTTGCCTCCTTCGTCCAGCGATCGATCTCCGTCTTCACGGCCTCCCCTTCCGCCGCGTCGATCATCGCGTCGAACTCCTTCTCCGGAACCGCCACAACCTCCGCCCCCAGACGCTTCTTTATCTCCTCCGGAGATTGCGCCTCCGCCGTCCCGCGAGCCGGCGGGAACAGCAGTATCCGCGTCTGCTTCATCATCGGAATTACGCGCAGCATCCGGATAGCCCGCTCCAACTCGTCGTAGTCACTTGTCGCCAGCAGCGTCACCCGGTTCCCACGCGCCCGCCACCGGTTGGCAAACAGCCAGTCATGCCCGCTGGCCGGCAGCGAATACAATACCATCGCATGTCCACCCTCCAGGATCGGCTGCACCATCTGCGTCAGCGCAAAGATATTCAGGTTGACCACCAACACCGGCGCGCCCGCCCCCGCCTTCTTCAACAGGGCCGCCACTTCCTGGGCGTTGTTCGCCGGCCCCATGATCAGTTCGACGTTGCCCAGATCCTTCTCCGCCTTCAGCAGCCTCGCCTTCATCGCCTCCGCCTGCTGCGCATCCGCGTTCCACCCCCGGTCCGCCGGACCGGGCGCACCCGTGAAGATCACGCAGATCCGCGACTTCGCCTGCGGCGCAGGTGCCGACGCCCCCAGCGCCCACGCATGTGTCCAACTGCTCGCCCCCAACATCAAACCGCCCGCCAGACTCGTACCCATGAATTCACGTCGAGTGCAGTGATCACACATGAAGATTTCCTCCTTTTGGCATGTAGTTAAATTGGCCCATATCGCTAAATCAAACTGCCTCCGAAAACCTTATCATACCAGACAGCCCCCTCCCCGCAAAACGCTATCCGGCAGACCTCACAATGTCCACCCATCCCGATACGGTTCATCCAGCATGGCATTGGCCTCTTCGTCGTTCGTAAACCGCATCTTCTCCCCGTCCCACAGCAGCAGGTGCTGCCGCCGCACCGCAATATTGCCCAATAAAACAACCTGCGTCAGCGGCCCGGCGAACGCGAAATTGCACCCCGCCGCCGGCCCACCTTTGCATGCCTGGCACCATTCCTTGTAGTGCCCGATCGAACGCGGCAGCGTCTTCTCCGGTGGCCTGAAATCCCTCATCCGCTTTTCGGGAATCAGGCGCGACCCTCCACCCGTAAGGTCCCCCAGGATCGTCCCCTCGTCCCCGATCCACATCAAACCTTCATTACCCAGGTTGCGGCCATCCTCTAATCCCGCCGGTCGCGCCGGCTTGAGCCCACCATCGTACCACGTCACCCGCACCGCCGGCATCTGTCCGCGTGCCGGAAAATCCCAGTGCACAATCGACGCCGCCGGCGCCGTCTCCTTAAAAAGCTTCGAACTGCTGGCATGCACCGCCGTCGGCTGCCCCAGTTTCAGCACCTTGGCAATATGCGCAAACGCATGACACCCCATGTCCCCCAGCGCCCCGGTCCCGAAGTCCCACCACCCGCGCCATTTGAACGGCACATACGCCGGATGATACGGCCGCTCCGGGGCCGGCCCCAACCACAAATTCCAGTCCAACCCCTTCGGAACCGGCGGCCTGTCCTGCGGCCGCTCCAACGCCTGCGGCCAGATCGGCCGATCCGACCACACATGAACCTCGCGCACCTTACCGATCACACCGCCCCAGATCCACTCGCAAAGCATCCGCTGGCTCTCATTGGCGTCGCTCTGCACGCTCATCTGCGTCGCCACCCCCATCTCCCTGGCTGTCTTCGTCAGCAGCAGCGCCTCTCGCACCGTCCGCGTCAAAGGCTTGGCGCAGTAAACATGCTTGCCCATCTTCATCGCCTGCATCGCAATCACCGCATGCGTATGATCCGGCGTACCGATCACCACCGCATCGATGCCCCGCTCCGCCTCTAACATCTTGCGAAAGTCGGTATAGACCCGCGCATTCGGGTACTTCTTGTACACAGGCGCCGCATAGTTGGAATCAACGTCGCACAGCGCGACCACATTCTCGCTGGAACACCCCTCCAGATATGCCCTGCCCATGCCTCCAACGCCCACACCAGCCAGGTTCAGCTTGTTGCTCGGCGCATCAGCCCCCAATACGCGACTCGGTACAATACTGAACGCAAAAGCCGATACCGTAGCCCCCATAAATCCACGACGCGAAAGATGTGTGCGGCCCGTGCTCCTCATGAAAAGTCTCCCTAAAAAACCGATCCACTCCGCCCGACCAATGGCGCCCGCGGCCGAAATCTCGCTTCCTGCCCGCAAAAAGCCGACAAAATCGCTCCTCGCACGCCGCACCCCGAATATACCACACCCTAAACTGAATTGTCAAACCCGCCCGGCACGGCCAGCCCGGCCGTCCTGCACCGCCAAAACATGCCTTGCCTGACATACAATCAGCCCCTTGCCCTGCCGCACATAAACCGCATTGCGCTTGATTTACGGACGCCCACAAAGTATAATGCACCATGTCTTAGCGGGGCGCAGTGTCCTGTTGGCCCGTTGAAAAAGCAGGGGCAAGGCATCCTTGCCCGTGGCGTTGATGTTGCGCAAGCAGCGTACGGACGTCCTTATGGGCGCCCTCACGCCATTGGACTTTTTCAACAGCCCTGTCAAACCTATCACGTTTAGTTCTTCTAAGGAGATTGTTGGTGAGCAGAAAGACCCGGACTTCAAACACCGTATCGCGTCGAAGTGTCCTCAAAACGATCCTTTATACCCCCCCGGCCCTCATGTTTGCCCGCGGAGGCCTCTTCGCCGCAAGCACCCCCGAACCGCTGTTCAAGCCCCGCATCGTCCCAAAAGGCCAGAAAATCCGCGTCGCTCAGATCGGCGTCTTCAACCGCGGCGCTCAGGTCCTCGAAACCTTCAAGCAGTACCAGAAAGACCAGCTCGAATTCAAAGCCTTCGCCGACGTCGCCTTCACCGCACACGACGCCTCTCTGAAAGGTTTTGACGGCCTGCCCTGCTACCGCGACTACCGCCAGATGTTCGAAGAAATGCACGACAAGATCGACGCCGTCATCATCGCCACCCCCGACCATGCCCACTTCCCTATGGTCATGCACGCCATGCTCCTCGGCAAGCACGTCTACGTCGAAAAGCCCATGGCCCAGAACGTCTACGAGTGCCGTCTCCTCGCCAAGGCCGCCAAGGCCTGCGGCGTCGTCACCCAGATGGGCAACCAGGGCCACTCCGGCTCAGGCACCTTCCAGTTCGCCAAGTGGGTCGAAGAAGGCCTCATCAGAAACGTCAGGAAGATCGACGCATGGATGACCAGCAGCCGCCGCTGGCACGGCTGGACCTTCACCGAATACCCCGAGCAAATCCCCCCCGTGGGCTACGACTGGGACCTCTGGCTCTGCCGCCGCCCGTTCCGCCCCTACAGCGACAAGCTCGTCGGCGGCAACTGGCGATGCTGGTATGAATTCGGCTGCGGCGCCATGGGCGACTGGGGCGCTCACGTCCTCGACGCCATACACCGCTACCTCAAGCTCGGCCAGCCTTACGAGATCTCCACCAAACTGATCGGACCAAGCGACCTCTACTATCCCCAGGGCTCCGTCATCACCTTCAGGTTCAAGGCTCGCGAAGGCATGCCCCCGCTCGAACTGCGATGGTTCGACGGCCAGGGCAATACCCCGCCCGCTCCGCAAGGCTACACCGGCTCTATGGGCAATGTCGGCTCCATCATCTACGCCCAGGATTACATCATCAAGGGCGGCAGTCACGGCGCCGCATACAACATCATCATCGATGAAAAGGCTATGGAGCTCCAGCGTACCGGCAAGCTCCCCCAGCCGCCGTCGAATCTGTCCAACCATTACAAAAACTTCCTCGACGCCTGCCAGGGCATCGAGCCGGCAAACTCCGACTTCTCAGTCGCCGCCCAGCTTACTGAATTGCTCTGCCTCGGCTGCATCGGCCAGCGTTTCGGCGGCACGCTCCACTACGACGCCGAAGCAATGAAGATCACCAATCATGCCGAAGCAGACAAGATGCTCCGCGGCCCCGCCGTCCGCGATGGCTGGACCGACTACGACAGCTTCAAGCCCGCCAGGTCCAAGAAGGCCCGGATCAAGAACCCCGACACCGTCCCGTGGGAAGACCTCTTCAGAGACAAGGACCTGAGCAACTGGCACAACCCCTACGACTTCGGCAAGGCCGAATACGCCGACGGCGTCGTCACACTCACATCCGAAAAGGGCAAGTGGTTCCTCCTCACCAAAAAGAGCTATGCCAACTTCGTCTTCGAAGGCGAAATCAAGATGCCCGTAGGCCAGGGCAACTCCGGCTTCCTCTTCCGCTGCCAATACGCAAAGAACAGGGCATGGGGATACCAGGCCGAGGTCGACACCGCCGAACGCAAATGGTCCGGCGGACTCTACGACGAAGGACGCCGCATGTGGTTTATTTCCCCAAATAAGGACAAGGCTCCCACGCCGAAGGCCGCTGAGGAATCCATCGCCGCCTTCCGTGCCCGCGCCGGTGAGTGCTTCAGGCAGGGCCAGTGGAACAAGTACCGAATCGTATGCATCGGCTCGCACATCCAGATCTACGTCAACGACGTCCTCACCACCGACGTGCATGACGAAATGGACCTCGAAGGCCCCATCGGTATCCAGCACCACGGCGAGAAAGGCCTGGCCTACCAGTTCCGCAACCTGCGGATCAAGGACCTCGGCGCCGGCGGCGAAGTTTACTACCCGCATCGCGAAAAGGCCAAGGCCGCCCCTGTCGCCTCCAAGCTCACCGGTGACGTCTACGAAGCAGAATCCGCCAGGATGTCCGGCTGCACCAAGGAAAGCAACCATGACGGCTTCCAGGGCACCGGCTTCGCCGACTTCGGAGACGCCGGCACCTACATTGAATGGGACAACGTCCTGGCCGACGACAACGGGACCTACACGCTCACCTTCCTCTATGCCGCTTCAAGGAGCCGTCCCTGCGAACTCTTCGTCAACAACCGCGCCGTCGCCAGAATACCCTTCGCCTCCACCGGCGGCTGGACCAACTGGAAAACAGTCGACGTAAAAGTCGAAATGAAAAAAGGCCAAAACGTCGTGAGAGTAGTAGCCATAGGCCAGGGGCCCAACCTCGACGCCATGGCCGTAAACAAGTAAACCCGTACCGGCCGAAACATCGTTGCAAGGGCGCCCTCCCCGGGCGTCCTGATGCAGTGCGTGCCAGGCCAACTGCAAATCATAAGGGCGCCCCTCACGGGCGCCCTTTTCCTTGCGCCTGCTCCGACCGTGACGCGCCGCCCCGCCCCCGCACCGCGAACGTCAAAAGGCCCGATGGGCCGACAGAACCCCAACGCGCCGCCCCTCACCCCGCACCAGGAACGTCAAAGGCCCGACGGGCCGACAGAGCGCATAGCCGGGGGCGTGAGCCCCCGGAACGCCCGCACCCCACCTTCTCTTTCCTTCTCCTCTCCAAGCCCCACCTACACCACAATATTCACTAAGCGCGACTTGATCACAATCACCTTCTTGGCCGCCTTGCCCGCCATCGCCGCCTGCACCTTCTCACTGGCCAGCGCCTTCTCGCGGATCTCCTCCTCCGTGGCATCCGCCGCGACCACGATCTTATCCTTGATCTTGCCCGACACCTGCACCGCCAACTCCACCTCCCGCTCCTTCACCAGCTCCGGATCGTACGCCGGCCACGGCTCGTACGCCAACGACTCCCCATGCCCCAACCGCTGCCAAAGCTCCTCCGCAATATGCGGCGCAAACGGCGCCAATACCAGCACTAACTGCTCCAACACCCCCCGCGGCCGCACCTCCAACCGCCCCAAATGATTCACAAGGATCATCATCTGGCTGATCGCCGTATTGAACCCGAAGCCCTCGATATCCTCCCCCACCTTCTTGATCGTCTGGTGCAAGAGCCGCACCGTCGCCTCAGCCGCCTCTGCATCCTTAACGGCCGCCGCCAACTCCCCCGTCCCCTCATCCACCACCAGCCGCCACGTCTTGTTCAAGAACCGGCGCACCCCCTCCACACCCTGCATGCTC
>DAOTMV010000040.1:0-36305 GCA_035450485.1 Anaerohalosphaeraceae bacterium
CAGTTCTTTCCGGCGGGAGGATTGACCGGCTGAGCAGCAGGCAGAATGCGTGGAAATATGTCGATGGGCCGCCAGTACACCTCGTACCGAATCCCCACATTACCATTGTCTGCGATTTGGATTCCGTGGTTCATAACCCACAGACGAACATCCTGACGGGTACATGGTTGGATGGAATGGCCTTCAGCATCCAGCTCATCGACGTGGAGGGGTACAGCCCGGCAATCGAGAACATCCAATTCATCCCCGAACCCTCGACCCTGCTTCTTATGGCTCTTGGAGTCGTCTCTTTTCTCCATAGGCGGTAATCGCCTATAGGGCCTCTGGGAAACCAGAGGCCCGTTCGCCAATTCAATGAAATCTCTTGTCGAGCACAATCGGAGGTAACCAGTCTACGCCGTATACGGAGTATAATCACTGCCCGCCAGCCGCAAAGGGAGAGGGCAGGGAAGTCATCGGGGTAACCGCCCTGACCAGGTCGTTGCCGGTAAAGAGCCCTGCATTTCTGACGTTCTCATGTTTCAAAAACGTAGTCGTTCCTTCGCCGGCCCGGCAATTGCGAATCGTGATTCCATCCACCCCGGCCAGCGAAATCACCGCATCTTCTTGCCCGCGGCCCGGCCCCGTCCCGACGAATCCGTCTACAACGACGTTGTTTGTGTTTTCAAACCTGAGGCCGCTCCTGTAGTAGTCGGGCATTTCGCCATCCCAGCGAATGTCGACCTGGTGCAGATTCAGGCCGGCCGCATTGCGGGCGAGGATGCCGGCTCCATTTCTGATATTCAAATTTGCACACCGCCGACCGAAAACCTTCGGTACCGCTGGCCCCCGGCCCCAGCGCACGACAAACCTTGCCTCTGCAGCTTTGCCTGCGCCTTCCTGAACACGTTTCCTCACAGTTTTTTGCTCGTGTTCTTGATCATCTGCTCCAAAGCATACGCTACAGTTTTGCCTGCGCATTCTTGATCATCTGCTCGAACGCTTGCCGCTGCTCGATCATCGCCGCAATACGATCTTTCGGTTTCGTCCTTGCCTCCAGAAGAACCCAGCCCTTGTAATCCATCGCAACAAGCAGATCGAAAAGCTGCTGATACGGGTAGTCGCTGAGGGTGAGTTCGCGGACGTGGAGGGTATTTGCGAAACGTTTATTTACAAGTTTGAAATTTGAAATCAGGCCGGCGCCTTTCAGATCTTCGGAATTGCAATTCCAGCAAATCCCAACATTCGGTTCGGTGACATTATCAAAAATCATTTTCATGATGGGAAGTTCGCTGGTTCCGGTTCCGTGGACTTCGACTCTGATTTCCTGCTTGTATTTTGCGGCGAACTTACCGAGGACGTTGCAGGCGTCGGCAATCTGTCTGCACGTTTTTTCGACGGTGACTTCCTTCGGGAGGGCGTTGGGTTTTACTTTCACGCCGGAGCCGCCGCATTCGTAACTCAAGATGACGTCAGCCTTTGCGCCTTCGATGTTGGCGGTAACCTTAGCTGGGTCGGTGTCGTGGAAGTCCCAGTTGCAGCCCATGCCGACGAAGGTCATTTCTGCGTCGGCGAACTGTTTCTTGACGGCCTTGCGTTCGGCGGGGGTGAGTTTTGCGCTGACGTTGTGGGCGTGATCGACGCGGAGTTCGATGCCGCTGTAGCCGGCCTTCTTGCAGTTTGCAATTAGGGTGGGCAGGTCCCAGTTCTGGCCCCAGAGATAGGTGCACAGGCCGAGGCGCATTTTAGAGCCGGGGACGTGTTTTATTTCGGCGTTTTCAGCCGCAAAAAGCGGGGTGGCGGCGAGTGCGGCGGGTGCGGCGAGGGTTGTCTTGAGGAAATCGCGACGGGTTTGGCTGTTCATTGTCCTGCTCCTTATTCTTGGGTGCCAAGGTTCGATGCTTCACAACGGGCTTCAGGATACCAAAGGCCTTGGCGGGGTGCAAGGGCACGGCAAAGTGGGGTGGCGCCTGCGTCTGCGGCGGTTCCGGGGGGGGGGGGTGTGCGGTTAAGGCAAGGCCTTAGCCTGGGAAAGGACGGCCTGTGGGGGTGATGCGGCGGGGGTTGGATGACGATAGGCCATGACGGGGTGTGATGGGGCGGCAGGAGACGACTGTTGTCGGGCAAAGCGCGTGGATCTGCGGGAAAAGTCGGTGATTGCGCAGGGAATCGGGGTGATTACGCGGGGAAATGGTGGGCAGGTGGGGTGACGGAGCGGTAAATGAGCGGTGAGCGGGCTATGGGAGGCGGCTGCCGGGAGGTTGTCAGGGCGGAAAGCGCATGATTGTGCGGGGTAAAGAGATGAAATGCGGGCTTCTGCAAAAGTCGTTAGTTGTGGTCCTGTTGGCGGCGGCGGCATGGGGGCAGCCTCAGGCACAGCGGCAGAAGGGTGCCGAGGAGGTGCTGACGGCCCCGGTCGGCGGTGATACGGATGAACCGGAGCATCAATGGACGAGAGAAGAGATCCAGCAGCGGCGAAAGCAGGTGAATGAAGAGGCCGCTCTTGCGGAGGAGGCCAGGACCAAGGCGCTGGAGTTCTATGACAAGGCCCTGGCGCAGTTGGACCTTCTGGAACAATACCGGGCCCAGACGGCAGGATATACACAGAAACGCGAGTCGGCCCCCGTGGAACTGGAGAAGCTGCGGGCGGAGCTGGAGAAGGCCGCCCCTGAGGTGGAGGTGGATATCCCGCCCGACGTGCCGTTGGACGCGCTTGAGCAGATGATGTCCGAGGCGGCGGCGGTTCATGAGGACCTGGCGCGAGAGGCGGCGGTCATGGAGAATGAGCCCCGGCGGCGCCTGGACCGGCGGACCAGGATTCCGGAGGAATTGGGGGAGGCGCAAGAGCAGTTGGAGCAGGCGAGTGAGCAGTTGGCCGAGTTTGCCGTGGACGTTTCGGCGCCGGAGGTGTCCCAGGCGCGGCAGATCTTTTTGCAGGTTCAGACGCAGACGCTGCAGGCGAAGATCCAGATGTTGGAGGAGGAGCAGCGGTATTATGACGCCACGGGCGAACTGTTGGAGGCGCAGCGGGACATGGCGGCCCGACAGGCCGAGGCGGCAGAGAAGAAACTGGCGATCGTGCGCGAGGCACTTGAGGCGGCGCGCCGCGCGCAGGCAGCCCAACTCGAAACAGAGGCCCAGGAGGCGGCCAGGGCGGCGCGGGATGCGTTCCCGGTGGTCAGGCAGCTTGCCGAGGAGAATGCGCAGTTGGCGGAGGCGGCGTCGCGGGTGGTTGCAGAGATGGAGGCGGCGCGTGAGTACGGGCGGCAGCTCGAAACGGATTTGACGCGCTTGCAGCAGGATTTCGAGGAGATCAAGCTGCTGTTGGAAGGGTCCGGCGAGGTAACGCATGTGATCGGCGTTCTGCTGCTGACGCGGCGAACGGATCTTCCGGACTTGAGGCCGCACAGGGAACGGCTGCGGGCGCGGGAGGGCAAGGTCTCGCAGGCGCAACTGATGTGGAGCACGTACGACAAGCGCTGGGAGGAATTGCGCGACAGCCAGGGACTGGCGCGGCGGCTTCTGGCGGAGGCGGGCCTGCACGAGGGTGAAAGCGGTCACGCGGAGATCTATAGGGAGACGCTGAGGCTTTTGCAGGAACAGCGCCAGATCGTCAACCGGATCGCCGGGTACTACCGCGATTATTCGGAGCTTTTGGCGCGGAATGACCAGAAGGAGCTTGCGCTCATCAAGGCGGTGGAGGCCTATCGGCAGTTCATCGACGAGCGGATTCTCTGGGTGCGGAGCAGTCCGGCGTTTGGGCCGGAGGATTTCAAGCAGATGGGCCAGTCGGTGCGGCGGCTGGCAGTGCCGTCGAACTGGCGCGGGGCGGCCCTGGTGCTGTGGGGGGACATGCGTCGTCATGCGGTGCTGTACGGCGTATTTGCCTTGGTGCTGGCGGGTCTGATGTACAGACGGCGGCGGATGATCGAGGACCTGGGGCGCTTGACGCGGCGGGTCGGGACGAAGTATTCGGACAGCTTTGTTCACACCTGGAAGACGTTGGGGCTGACGGCGGCTCTTGCGGCGCCGCTGCCGGCGACGCTTCTGTTTGCAGCGCGGCGTCTGGACAGCGCGGTAACGGCAGGGGGGTTCAGCGAGGCTCTGGCGGCGGGCTTGTGGGCGTGCGGCTGGGTGGTGGCGGCGTACCGGTTGTGGGTTTTCTTCTACTATCCGGGAGGATTGGGCCAGCAGTTGGGTTTCAATCCGGACGTCGTGAGGGCGATGCGGCGGCATGCGCAATGGTTCTTTCCGCTGCTGATTCCGGTAGTGTTCTTGGAGGCGCTGTTCGTAAGCCAGGGGCCGGATTCAGCGGAGGCCAACAGTATAGGGCGGCTGCTGTTCGTGGCGGAGCAGGTGCTGTTAGCGGTGTTTCTGGCGATCATATTGGAGCCGCGCGGGCCGGTGCTGAGGCGGTACCTTGCGGCCAACAGCGAGGGGGCGATCTATCAGTTTCGCTACCTGTGGTACGGCGCGGCAACGGCGATTCCGATGTCGCTGGCGGGGCTTGCCCTGATGGGGTACTTCTATGCGGCCGAACACCTTTACGGGCGGCTTGTCGCCAGCCTTCTGTTCGTGGTGGCGATCATTTTCGTCAACGCGTTCTTCCGGCGATGGCTGGCGGTAGCGCAGAAGCGTATTGAGATCCGGCAGAAGCGGCAGCAGCTTTCCAGGCCGGAAGACGAGAAACTGCCGCGGGCCGACATCGCCGAAAGGGCTGCCGGTAAGGCGGTGGAGGAACTGTCGGAAGAGGCACAGGAGGAGCAGGTGGACGTGTCGTCGCGGCAGGCGATCCGGCTGGTGCAGGCGATCAACGTCCTGGTTCTGGCGGCGGGGATGTGGTGGCTTTGGCGGGATGTGCTGCCTGCGCTTGAGGGGTTTCGGGACGTGACGGTGTGGACGACGTCGGATGCGCAGGGCAACCAGATTGTGGTGAGCGTTACGGCGCTGGTGCGGGCCGCGGTGATCGGGGCACTGACGGTGATCGTTGCGCGGAATGTGCCGGGCCTGCTGGATATGGTCATCCTGCAGCGGCTGTCGTTCGATGCGGGCAGCCGGTTTGCGGTTACGACGGTCGTTCGGTACGTGATCGTGGTGGTGGGCGTTGTCGTTACGTTCGGTCAGTTGGGGATCGGCTGGTCGAAGGTTCAATGGCTGGTGGCGGCGGTGACGGTGGGGTTGGGGTTCGGTTTGCAGGAGATTTTTGCAAACTTCGTTTCGGGTCTTATCATTCTGTTCGAGCGGCCGATCCGTGTGGGGGATATAGTGACGATCGGGGGCTTCAGCGGCCGCGTGACGCAGATTCGAATCCGTGCGACGACGATTCGCCAGTGGGACCGGAAGGAGTTGGTGGTGCCGAACAAGGAGTTTATTACGGGCCAGTTGATCAACTGGTCGCTGACGGACAAGATGCTGCAGATGAGTTTCAGGGTCGGCGTGGCGTACGGGTCCGACGTGGCCAGGACGGAGCAGGTGCTTTACCGGGTGGCGCGCGGGCATCCGCTGGTGATCGCCGATGATCCGGCGCCGGTTGTGCTGTTCAAGGAGTTCGGCGAAAGCACTCTAAACTTCGAGCTGCAGGTCTGTGTGCCGAACATGGACAACTATCTGAAGGTGTGGCACGAGATTAACTGCATGATCGAGGCGGAGTTTCGCAAGCAGGGCATCGAGATTGCGGTTCCGCAGCGTGATGTACGTATTCGTTCGGGTGTGCTGGCGGTTCGGACTGACGGCCGCACGGAGTGAGGCTTTTAATGTGTTGACCTGTGTGTTGGCGGCAGCACCGCCAAACACGTGGTGATCGCGGGTGGTGGAGTCAGCAATTATCATTTCGGGGGCACCGGGGCTGTACGTCACATGCACGCGTTTGACGGTGGCACGCGGTGGCGGTCTTGTCATTCCGGTGGGGTGGGTCCCGTTGGCGGGTTCCATTGTGCGGGCGCCAGTTGTCCGGAGGGGGCGGGTATGGTATGATGAGGGACGGCCGGGCAGTGCGGACATGAGCGGCTGAGGTTTGAACCGCCGGCACAAATCCGGAATCCGGCGCGATACGAATTTGCGCAAATGGTAAGCAGCAGGAGAGACGAGATGTGCAGCAGGTTTTTGTTCTGTCTGGGTATGGTTTCGGGCCTGGCTATGTGGGCGTCGGCAGCGAGCGGCAACGTGATATTGTCGCTGGATTTCGACGGGCCGGACGCCGCGGCAGGGGTTCGGAACGGGCGGCTGGTGGCGGGTGTCGGCGGGGGGCGGGCGCTCCTGATTGAGCGGGACAGCGCAGGGTCAACATCGGAAACGTATTCGGTTGCCGCGGAGCGGATTGCGGGTCAACGGATTACGATACGGGCGAGGGTGAAGGCGGAGGGGGTCAGCCGGCCGCCGAATTCGTGGAACGGGATCAAGGTGATGCTTGTTCTGGAGACAAACGGCGCCAAGGAGTATCCGCAGGTGCCGATTCCGAGAGGGTCGTTTGCGTGGCGGGAGTTTGTGCACGTGATGCGGGTGCCGGCCGGGGTTGACAAGGCGACACTGGTTCTCGGGCTGGAGGCGGTCAGCGGCAGGGCCTGGTTCGACGACGTGTCGATTTCATTGGGACGGCCGGGCAGTGAAGGCAAGCGGGCGGCCGTACGATTTACGGGGCGGAATGTGGATCGGCTGCGGGGTGTGATGTACGGGCCGACGTTTCGGGAGGCGGACATTCGCGAGTTGGCTACGGAGTGGAAGGCCAACCAGATTCGCTGGCAGCTCAACTGGGTGCCGATGAAGGCGGCGGAGGACTGGGCGGCGGACCTGGATCGTTTCGATGCGTGGTTGGAGGGTGCGCTTGCCGAGTGCGACAAGGCGCTGGACGCGTGCGAGAAGTACGGTATCCACGTGCTTGTGGATCTGCATACGCCGCCGGGGGGCCGAGTGGAGGGGGGCGTGTGCCGGATGTTTTCGGAGAAGAAGTACCAGGACAAGCTTATCGAGGTGTGGAAGAAGATCGCGACACGGTACAAGGGTCGCCAGGTGGTGTATGCCTACGACATCGTCAACGAGATCGTCGAAGGGTCGGTCGCGCCGGGGCTGATGGACTGGCGGACCTTGGCTACCGAGGTGACCAAGGCGATCCGCGAGATCGATCCGGGCAAGCCGGTTGTGTTCGAGCCGTCGCCCTGGGGCGGGCCGGACGGGTTCGATGCACTCCTGCCGTTGGAGGCGGAGGGCGTGATCTACAGTTTTCACATGTACAAGCCGCATGAGTTTACGCACCAGAGCGTGCATGGAGGCGAGGCCAACCTTGTGTATCCCGGTATTATTGCGGGGCGGCACTATGACAAGGAGGCGCTGCGGGAGGCGATGCGGGCGGCGATAGATTTTCAGGAGGAGTTCAACGTTCACATATACGTCGGCGAGTTCAGCGCGATTCGCTGGGCGCCGGACAACAGCGCGTATCGCTATCTGCGTGACGTGATCGAGCTTTTCGAGGAGTACGGCTGGGACTGGTCGTATCATGCGTTTCGGGAGTGGGACGGGTGGAGCGTAGAGCATGGCACGGTACGCCAGGACCGGCGGCCGACGGCGAGGCCGACTGATCGCGAGATGCTGCTGAAGGCATGGTTTGCGAGGAACGAACCTGCGGCAAGCGGGCGGGGCTCGAAGTGACATGGGCGGCAGCGGCCGGAAGGATAAGCAGAACGTACCTTCTCAGGCTGATTCAGGAAGAACGCAGGACATCAGGCGTCGGGGGATGGTTCGGGTGGCCTGGGGACGATCCTGATGGCGCTTTCGGTGAGGAGTTTGTCCTGCTTTGTGCAGGCGGTGTGGCAGCGGTACTCGCAGAGGCCGCAGCCGATGCAGGCCTCGGGGTTGACAAAGGGGGCTTCGATTGAGCTCATGGCTTCGAGTTCGGCGTCTGAAAAGACGCCTTCGGGGATGTCGCCCAATTCGAGTTTGATCCGGCGCATTTCGATGGCGTTGTATCCGGCGGCCCTGCACTCATCGAAGCACAGTTGGCAATCGCGCTGGCCGGAGCGGGACAGGCACGTCTTCGGGTCGATCACCGCCAGGCCGATGGGGGTCTTGCGTTTCTCTACCAGAGACAGGGGTCTGATGGCGCGGGTCGGGCAGACCTGCGTGCAGAAGTTGCAGTCCTGATGGCAGCCGGCATGTGAAGGCACGACGACGGGCGTCCAGAGGGCTTCGAGGCCGAATTCGAGGCTGGCGGGGTGCAGGACCGGGCCGGGGCACACCTTGTAACATTCTCCGCAGCGGATGCATAGGTCCAGGAACTCCGATTCGGGGACGCTGCCGGGCGGTCTCAAGAGGCGGGTCGCAGCGGATGCGCGGGCCGGAAAGCCGAGCCGTGCGGCCAGGGCGGCGCCAGCGCCGACGATGCCGGCGGTAACGAATCCGCGGCGAGACAGTGGCGGCCTTGCGACGGAGGGCCGGGGGGCGGCTGCCGGGCCGTGGCGATCGGGCCGCACGACGAAATCGATGGCGCCGGCCGGGCAGGCGCCGCCGCATGTCTGGCAAAACGTGCAATCCAGCGGCCGCGTTGTGTAATCGGGCTCGATCGCGTCAAACGGGCAGACTGTGATGCACTTTCCGCAGCGGGTGCATGCGGCTTCGACGTGCCTTCGGCCGAAGGCGATGAGGTTGAACAGGGAGAAGACTGCGCCGGTGGGGCAGACGTATCGACACCAGAAACGCCGGCCGAGGAATCCCAGCAGGAATATGGCCGCCAAGAGCAGCAGCGACAGATATGCGACCCAGGGCATGGGGCCGGCCTGGTGCCAGCCTTTGAGCAGGCCGAGTTGGATCCGGCCGGCGCTGAAGAGGAATCCGCGGGTCAGGACGGGAATGGCGGCCACATAGCCGGACAGCATTACCCCGCAAGCGGCGCCGGTAAGCACGGCCGTCAGCAGATAGTATTTCAAAGCGACCCACGCCCCGCGGCGTTTGACACGGAACCTTGTTATGTGTCGGCCGATGAGCCAGTCGAAAACGTCGATGAGCGTGCCGAGAGGGCAGACGTATCCGCAGAACGCCCGCGGGGCCAGAAAGCATGCCAGCAGGATGCCGGCCATGCCGAACAAGGCCAGAGTCCATTGCCTGCCGGCAACGGACGAGGTGAGTGCGGCTAACGGGTCAAGCCAGAGGAAAAACTCCACCGGCAGGAGTTCCTTGTCCTGGAGGACCGTCTCGGTGAAGACGGCCGCATAGGGCCAGGCGACATAGAAGAACAACCAGCAGAATAACGTCAGGCACAAAGTCTGGCTGATGCGCCGGGCGGGTGAATACCGCCAACCTGGCCCCATTCGGCTCAGCAGGCGGTCGGTCCAGCGGCGCGTCGGCGTTGTCAGGCGCTTTGATGAGGGCAAGAAGATGTTCACCTTCCGGGGAAGGCGCTGCTGGGGGTGCTTCACTTGAGCCCTGCCTTCTTGAGTGCCTGGAGCGTCGCGTCGATGATTGCATCGTAGGTGATCGTTGCGCCCGTGATGCCGTCGACTTTCAGGCTTTGCTTTTCGATGATGCGTTTGGGAATGATGACGGTTGCGTTCTGGTCGATCTTTTCCTTGTGCTGAACGCGGACGTCCGCAATCCTGCCCCTGGCGATTGCGACGGTGACGAGGATTTCGTCGACGTATCCGAGGGATTGGCCCGTGTACGTTCCGTCTTGTAACCGGGCCGAACCGAGTGCGTTGATCATCAGCAGGTCGAGCTTGCTCTGTATCTTTGCGACACGTCGGTGAAGCAGGTGGCGGCCGTAGGGCTGATCCGACTTCGGGTAGAGGGCCATGGCCTTTAGGTAATGGAGCCTGGCCTGTTCGACATTGCCCAGCGTAAGGTGGATATCGCCGAGGCAGTCGTGGATGTCGGCTTCCCTGGCGATTCGCCAGGGCGGGGCGGGCAGACGCTGCAGGGCTATGTTGAGTACCTCCAAGGCCTGGGCGTATTTTCCGAAATGGCGGTAGCAGGCGGCCAGCGAAAGATAGTCATTTGTGGGTCCCGCAGGCAGGGTGGAGAGGCGCTTGCGGTATTCCTGGACGGCCCAGGCATACTCGCCGCCCATGTAGAGGTACATGGGGTATTCGTGTCCGTCGCCGATGTCGTTTTTCTGCATGTAGAGGTAGGTCAGCTTGATCGCTTCCCTGTTCTTGTTTTCCGACAGGAGCCGCCGGACCTCAAGCCGCGCATCGCTCCAGGGAAGACTTGTGTCGTAGTCGACCTTTACCTCGCTGAACCAGTCGGGAGGCACTTTGAGTTTGGCGAGGGCGTCGCTGAGGGAAGGTTTTTTCAGTGGGGCGGCTGCCCAGGCGATGGTTGCCCAGGCAGTGATCGCGCACGAAAGCAGGAACCATGTCGCAGCCTTTTGCACAGTCGGACCTCCGGGGCGGCAATTGCGTGTTTGTCTCCTCATAGCTGTTACTCCAGTATTCGCGGTTTACATAGTGCAGAAGCAGGTTCTGTGATTCCTGCGCGAGCACCATCGATACTGGATAGTATCGCAACGAGGTGTCGATTTCAAGGGCGGGACAAGCCCCGTCGCTTGCGATGTGCTTTCCTTGTCGCGGCGGCCGAAGGGGGGCACACCTTGGCCCTGATATTGAACGACCTTTGTCAACAACGAGTTCTTTTTAATGCTGCATTTAGCATCTTGACGTTGGCGAGGATGCCACCCGCGGGGGCAAAAAAGGCTTTACAAATGGGGTTGTTGAGGGGACAATAAGGGGCGACCTCGGGTCATGGCCGGGCGTGCGGGGTGTTTTTTTCCGCAGACAGCAAACGATGTCCTGAATTTGAAAGGAATGACGATGCGCAGGCTGGCGTTGATACTGGTGTGTGTGGCGGGGGTGGTGTTCATGACTTCGTGCCGCAAGGGGGGGGCGGCGGACGGCGGCGGGGCCAGGAAGATAAAGATCGCCGTGATTCCAAAGGGTACAACGCACATTTTCTGGCAGTCGGTGCATGCAGGGGCGAAGAAGGCGGCCGAGGAGTTCGGCGTGGAGATCGAATGGATCGGCCCGGAGCGGGAGAGTGACCGCGAGAAGCAGATTCAGATCGTCGACGACTGCATTGTAAAGAAGGTCGACGGGGTGGTGCTGGCGCCGAACGATGCCAAGGCGCTGGTGCCTTCGGTGGAGAGGGTGACGGAGAAGGGTATTCCGTGTGTAATTATCGATTCGGGCGTCGATACGGATAAGTATGTGACGTTTGCGGCCACGGACAATTACCAGGGCGGCGTGATTGCAGCGCGGCGGATGGGGGAGATCTTAAACGGCAAGGGAAAGGTGCTTGTTTTGAAGTATGCCCCCGGTTCGGCGTCGACGGAAGAGCGGGAGAGGGGCTTCTTCGACACGATTGCCAAGGAATTTCCGGATATCAAGATAATCGACAGCAAGCACGGGATGGATACCGTTGAAACGTCGCTGCAGGCGGCGGAGGACCTGCTGACCAGGCATACCGAGGTCGACGGCTTTTACGCGTGCAACGAGACGACGGCGGTGGGTACGCTGCAGGCGCTGACCAGTGCCGGCCGCACGGGCATCAAATTCGTGGGTTTCGACGCCGGGGAGACCCTTATGGGCGGGCTGAAGCAGGGCATTATCGATTCACTCGTCGTGCAGGATCCGTTCAAGATGGGCTATGAAGGCGTCAAGGCGGTCGTGGATGCGCTCAACGGCAGGACGGTGCCGAAGCGAATCGATACGGGCGTCGAACTGGTGACTCTCCAGCGGCTGGAAGAACCCGCGATCAAGCAACTGTTGAACCTGCAATGAATGACGGCGGACACGACAGCGGCGGGGAGACAGTCGCGCTGCGGATGACCGGCATTTCGAAGCGGTTCGGGCCCGTACAGGCGCTCAGCGATGTCACGTTTACGGCGCGCAAGGGGACGGTCCATGCGCTGGTGGGAGAGAACGGGGCGGGCAAGAGCACGTTGATGAAGATCTTAGCCGGCGTGCACCAGCCGGACGCGGGGCAGATCGAGATTCACGGCGAGACGATGGTCTTTGCCAACCCTGGGCAGGCGATCGAGGCCGGCATTTCGATGATCTACCAGGAACTGGACCTGGCGGAGGACCTGACCGTTGCGGCCAATGTCTTCCTGGGCATAGAACTGCACGGGCGGCTGCCGTGGACGATCGATCACAAGCGGATGGCCGAGGAGACACAAGCGCTGGCGGACCGGTTCAACTTCGACATTGACGCGACAGCGACGGTGGCGGAGCTTTCCACGGGGGACTGCCAGATCGTCGAAGTGCTCAAGGCGCTGATGCGGAAGGCGTCTATTATCGTGATGGACGAGCCGACGTCGTCCTTGTCGGAGCGCGAGGCGGCGCGGCTGTTCGAGATCGTGCGCGATCTGCGGGGGCGGGGGTATACGATCATTTACATCTCGCATCGTCTGGAGGAGATTGTCGATCTGGCGGACGATATCAGCGTACTGCGGGACGGATACGTGGTGCATACGGGGTCGGCGGCGAACCTGGCGATTCCGCAGATTGTGCATCACATGGTAGGGCGCGAGTTGAAGGACTTTTACCCGGCGCGCCAGGTCGAGATCGGGGAGGTGCTGTTCAAGGCACAGGGCATCAGTTCCGCCGCCGGCATTGAGGACATTTCGTTCGAGGTGCGGGCGGGGGAGATTGTGGGTATGGCCGGGCTTGTGGGCGCGGGGCGGACGGAGGTTGCGCGGGCGATCTTCGGTGTCGACGGCCAAACCGGCGGAACGCTGCACTTAGGGGGCGAGCAGCTTGCCATTGCATCGCCGGCGGATGCCATTACGGCGGGGATTGCCTACCTGACCGAGGACCGCAAGCGGACGGGCCTGTGCCTTGAGCTGCCGTGCAGTTGGAACGTGACGCTGCCTAACCTGTGCGCCATCGGGATGAAGTACGTGATCTCGCCGGGGCGCGAGACGCAGATCGCGCGCCAGTACGGCTCGAAGATCTCCCTGAAGTGGGCGTCGCCAACGGCGCCGGCGGATTCGCTTTCGGGCGGCAACCAGCAGAAGGTGCTGATTGCGCGATGGCTGCTGGCGGAGTCGAAGTTTCTGATCGTGGACGAGCCGACTCGCGGCATCGACGTGGGGGCAAAGAAGGAAATCTATACGCTCCTGAACGATCTGGCGGGGCAGGGCAAGGGCATTCTGTTTATCAGTTCGGAACTGCCGGAGCTGTTCGGAATCACCGACCGCATTCTCGTGATGCGTCGCGGGCGCTTGGTGGGTAATCTGAAGACCAAAGACACGTCGCCGGACTGGGTGATGCACCTGGCGGCCGTAGAGGAAAACTGAATGGGCAAACTGACGCGACAACTGCTGCCGTTCGGAACGCTGATCCTGTTCATCGGGGGGCTGTCGATCCTCGAACCCGAGACGTTTCTGACGTTGGAAAACTTTCTCAACGTTCTGCGCCGGTCGTCGGTGCCGGGGATTATTGCGCTGGCTATGACATTTGTGATCATCTCGGGTGGCATCGATTTGTCGGTGGGGTCAATGCTTGCGATTGCGGGGATGATCGGCGGGCTGCTCCTGTCGAAGCTGAGCGGGTGGCCGTACTGGATGGCGGCGTTTGCGGCGTCATTTATGACGATGGTGACGGGGGCGGTGTGCGGGCTGATGAATGGGACGATGATCACGAAGCTCAAGCTGCCGCCGTTTATCGTTACGTTGGGGACGATGAGCGCGTTTCGGGGGATCAGTTATGTGATGAACGACGGGCAGCCTTACGATATGCCGACGTACCGGTATTTGGGCGAGGGTGTGATTACGCTATGGAAGACGTTGGAGGCACCCAAGCCAGAGCAGTTTGCGCTTGAGGTGGAGCGGGTCTTGTGGCCCTGGCAGAATGTCGATCTGTCGCAGTTTGCGGAGCGGAGTCGGGTGGTGTCGCACGGTATTCCGGTATCGGTCTTGATCTTCGTGGTGCTGATTGCAGCGGCGGGATTCGTGCTGAAGTATACTCGCCTGGGGCGGTATACTTACGCCATCGGCTCCAACAAGCAGGCCGCGTTTCATTCGGGTATAAACGTTGATCTGAACCTCGTCGCGATCTATGCGCTGACGGGTCTGTTTACTGGTATCGCGGCGATGATCCAGAACAGCCGGACGGTTTCGGCACAGCCGACGGCGGGGCAGGCGATGGAGCTGGATGTCATTGCGGCGGTGGTGATCGGCGGGGCGAGCCTTTCGGGCGGCCGGGGGACACTGACGGGCACGGTGATCGGCATCCTCCTGATCAGCTTCCTGCGGAACGGCTGCACGCTGTTGGGCATCTCGACGAATATCCAGTTGATCGTGATCGGGGCGATTATCATCGTGGCGGTTTCGGTGGATCAGTTGGCGCGGTCGCGGGTCTCCGCCATTGATGACTGATGATTGATTGTTGGCGATAAGGAGGGGTGCAGTATGAAGCGTCATGGTGTGATTGCTGTCGGTATTGTGCTTTGCGGCTTTTGCATGGCAAGCGCAGAGGCGGCTGCCGCGACGGGACCTCGCAAGAAGCTGATCCAGGTCGGCTGGGACATTGTGGATACGGCGTTTCTTCGCGAGCACTTCGCGGAGATGGAGGCGGCCGGGCCTTTCGACGGGGTCCTCATCTACGTAAAGGGCAAGCGAATCGACGGCAAGCCGGCAAACACGTCGAGCGGCTGGGACGGGGCCCGCTGGGATCGGGCATCGTTCAAAGAGGCCATCGACGACCTGCGGGCCTGCCGGTTTACGCAATTCACGGACAATTTCATTCGCTTCAACTGTACCCCCGGGACGTTGGACTGGGGCGACGATGCAGGGTGGCAGGCGCTTGCTGAGAAGGCGGGTATCTTAGCGTGGGTGTGCAAAGCGGGGGGATTGAAGGGAATATGCCTCGATCCGGAATCGTACGGTGAAAAGCAGTTTCAGTACCGCGCGGCCTCGGGGCGATCGTTCGGCCAGACGACAGCGCTTGCCCGCAGACGCGGCGCGGAAGTGATGCGGGCGATTGCGGCGGAGCATCCGTCGATGACGCTGATGTCGTTCTGGCTGGCGAGCATGTGCATGAACGCGGGCAGGGCGGCCGAGCCCGACGACGTGCTGATTGCCGAGACGTACGGCCTGTGGCCGGCGTTTCTCAACGGGATGCTCGACAGCGTGCCGGCGTCCATGGTGCTCGTGGACGGCAATGAAAACGGCTACTACATCGAGGGTGCGGCATATTACACCGTTGCCAACAAAATGCGGAATCTGACCGGCCCGGCGTTTGCGCTGATCGCACCGCCGAACCGGGCGAAGTACCGGGCGCAGATGCAGGTGGGGTTCGGCTTTTATCTGGATATGTACATCAATCCGGAGGGCAATCAGTATTACCGGGGGCCCAAGGAGGGCGGGACGCGGCTGGACCGGCTGCGGGATAACCTGGCGGCGGCCGTGGATGCGTCGGATCAGTACGTGTGGGTGTACGGCGAGCAATGCCGCTGGTGGCCGTCGTTCGAGTTTTCCGGCTGGGGCAGGGAGCGGGTGATGCAGTCGGCCGGCAAGGGCAGGTTGTGGGAAGAGGCGCTGCCAGGGCTGACGCGGACACTTGCCGAGATACGCGATCCGGCTGAGGCGGCGCGTGCCCAGATCGAGGCGGCTCGCAAGGCCGGCAAGCTGGTGAATCTTGCCAGGAACGGCGACTTCGCAGCAAAGGCGGGCGACCTGCCGGCGGAGTTCGGGACGTGGCAGGATACGGAGGCGGGCTCGAAGGGGAAGTTCTTGTGGGATGCCGAGGGCGGCGGCTGCGGGCGGCTTGAGAACATGGCGAACGGCTGCTTCATTCAGAAGCATGCGGCAAAACCGGGCCAGATGTATTACGTGGAGGCGACTTCGAGGAATGAAGGCGCGGCCGTGCCGTCGGTGATGGTCCGGTGGCAGACGGCGCAGGACGCGTGGGTGCGGTGGGATTCGGACGTGGTGCTGACGTTCGGTGCGGCCGGCGAGGGGGGCTGGCGGAAGGCGTCGGGTGTTGTGGTCGTGCCGAAAGGGGCGGGGCAGTTAGTGATTCTGCTGCGGGTCCGGTCGTTCGGCAGCGGCGGCGATGTTTGCCTGTTCGATGACCTGGAGCTTTATCGTGTTGGCGGCCGGTGAGCAGGTGGAAGGGGAGTCGGCTATGATGCTTGAGAAGTATTCGATAGGGATCGGGGACCGGTTCGGGCGGCAGGGGCCGGCACAATTGGATGCGATCATGCGAGCCCAGTCGGAGGGGATTGCGGTTGTGCCCGTCTGGAACAAGTCGCACCGGGAGCACACGATTGTGGGCACGCGGCCGGACGACGTGCGGACGGAGGCGGATGCGGCGGTGGCGGCGCGAGGCTATGAAGGGGCGTATCACGTCGACGCCGATCATATCAATTTGACGAATGTGGATGCGTTCATTGCGGGGAGTGATTTTTTCACGCTGGATGTTGCCGAGGCGATCGGCAGGGCGCCGGCGCCGGCGGACCTGAAGGCGTTTGTCGAGGCATACGGCGATTACGCGGGGCGGCTGACGATTGACGGGATAGATCGAATTCTGGAGATTTCAGAGGACGCGATTGAGCGGATCGGCCGGACGTTTCTGTCGGCCGTGAAGGAGGCGGGCAATATTTACCGGCACATCGAGCGGGTCAAGGGTCGCGGCAACTTCATTACCGAGGTGTCGATGGACGAGTCGCATGCGCCGCAGACGCCGGTGGAGCTGCTGTTTATCCTGGCGGCGATTGCGGCGGAGGGGATCCCCGCGCAGACGATTGCACCGAAGTTCACGGGGCGGTTCAACAAGGGCGTTGACTACGTCGGGGATGTTTCGCAGTTTGCGCGTGAGCTTCGCGAAGACGTCGCGGTGATTGCGTTTGCGGTGGGCGAGTTCGGGCTGCCGGAGAATCTCAAGCTAAGCGTGCATTCGGGCAGCGACAAGTTTTCGATCTATGGCCCGATTCGCGAGGCGCTGGCGGAGTTCGACGCGGGCGTGCATTTGAAGACGGCCGGGACGACGTGGCTGGAGGAGCTGATCGGGCTGGCGCTGGCGGGTGACGAAGGGCTGGCGATTGCAAAGGACGTGTACCGGCAGGCCCTTGGACGGTATGACGAGCTTTGCGGGCCGTACGCGACGGTGATCGATGTCGATCGCGCGAGGCTGCCGCGTCCGGAGGAGGTGGCCGGCTGGGACGGCCAGGCGTTTGCGGCGGCGCTGCGGCATGATCAGGCGTGCCCGGCCTACAACCCGCACTTTCGCCAGATGCTGCACGTCAGCTATAAGATCGCCGCCGAGATGGGCCGGCGATATTACGATGCGCTGGAGAAGTACGAAGCGCAGGTCGCGCCGCATGTGACGGCGAATCTGCTTGAAAGGCACATCCGTCCGGTGTTCGGCGGCACCATGTAGGCCGTCACGCCGACAGCATTTGGTTTTCCGTGGGCAGCTTGCTGAGCACCGGTTGTTTTTTCGGCGGCGCTGAAGCGGCGTGTATGGCAGAAATCCGTTCTTCAGAGGTACTTTCGCCGACCGCCGGCGGGGTCGGCCGGGTATTGTTGCAGGCGAAAAATCGCTTGGGGAAACATTAATCCGGGTTTGGCGGCACAAATGAGGCCCGCGGTTCGTCTTGAATTACTGAGAGGGATCGGGTACTATAAGGTTTCTGCGAACTGTGGCGCGGGCGAGGCCGGTTTTTGCTGAAAAGGAGGCAGTGTGGGACAGTCAGAAAACACGACGCGGCGGGAGTTTCTGAAGGCTTCGGCGCTGGCGGGATCGGTGGGTGCTTATGCGGCGATGCAGATGGCGCCCGGCGTGTTTGCCGCCGGCAGCGACGTGATCCGGGTCGGGATGATCGGCTGCGGCGGGCGGAATACCGGTGCGGCGGCCCAGGCCCTGACGGCGGACAAGGGGGCGCGGCTGGTTGCCATGTGCGACATCTTCATGGACCGTGTCAAGGCCGCGCGCAATACGCTCAGGCAGCAGATGGGCGATCAGGTGGTCGTCGACGACGACTATTGCTTTGCCGGTTTTGACGGCTACAAGCACGTCATTGCGGCCTCGGACGTGGTCGTCATTGCCAACGCCGCCAAGTTCCACCCGCTGCACGCGATGACCGCGATCAAGGCCGGCAGGCATGTGTTTGTGGAGAAGCCGCACGGCATCGACCCGGCCGGCATCAAGGTGATGCAGGCGGCCGCCAGACTTGCCGAAGAGAAGGGCCTGTGCCTGGTCAGCGGACTCCAAAGCCGCTATCACGAAGGCTACGCCGAGACGATCAAGCGAATTCACGACGGCGCAATCGGGGAGGTGATCGCCATCGAGGAGAATTTCCTTCGGGCGCCGTACGTGGTGATTGCGCGGCAGCCGGGGCTGACGGAACTGCAGTGGCAGTGCAGCACGCAGTATCATTTCCGGTGGCTCTCCGGCGATGACGTGGTGCAGTCGCTGGTCCACAACATCGACCGGGCAAGCTGGGTGATGAAGAACGAGGTCCCGGTGAAGTGCCACGGCATGGGGGGCCGATCTTCGATGACCGAGCCGATCTACGGCGACGTGTTCGATCATCACGGAGTCAAGTTCGAGTTTGTCAACGGTGTGCCGATCTATGCATTCTGCCGGACGACGACGGGGTGTTACAATGAGTACTCCAGCCGCGTTCTGGGCAGCAAGGGCAGCGCGGACATTATGGGCTGCCGCATCACCGGCGAGACGAACTGGCGATGGACCGGGCGCTGCGATCCGTACCAGCGCGAGCACGACGTGCTGTTTGCGGCGATCCGTGCGGGCAAGCCGGTCAACAACGGCGAGTACATGACCCGCAGCACGCTGGTTACGATCATGGGGCAGATATCCTGCTACACGGGCCGCGAGGTGACGTGGGAGCAGGCGGTTGCGTCGGACTTCTACTATCCGCCCAAGCCGGAGGACTGCCGCGACGACATGGAGCCGCCGGTGACGTTGGAGCCCGACGGCAGCTATCCCGTGCCGAAGCCGGGCTTTACGAAGATGATTTAGTCCTGTTGAGATACGCGGCCCGTCGTGCGGCGGGCGATGAGTTGTCAGTTGTGAGGGTAATCATGAGTAAGGGTTTGTTCGTTCGTATGGTTGTGGTTGCGGTGCTTTGCGGCGTGTGTGTTCAGTCGGCGGCTGCCGCCGACGGGCCGCCGAAGCGCTACACCGAGACGGTCACCGATCGATTGGGCGAGAAGATGACCTTCGATATGGTTCTCATCCCCGGCGGCAAGTTCATAATGGGCAGCCCCGATAATGAGGCCGGCCGCAAGCCTGACGAGGGTCCGCGCCGCGAGGTAACGATTTCGCCGTTCTATATGGCGACCACGGAGACCACGCTGCAGTTGTTCCTGGCCTATTACGAGGAGACCAACCGCGCCCGGGCCGTCCACGTTGAGGCGGTCGAGGGCAAGGATGTTGACGCGATTACCGGGCCCACGCCGGTCTTCGGTGAGCTGACGATGGGCTACGACAAGACGCATCCCGCCATCGGCGGCACGTGGCACAATGCCGTGACGTTCTGCCAGTGGCTGTCCAGGAAGACCGGCAAGAAGTATCGCCTGCCGACCGAGGCCGAGTGGGAGTATGCGGCCCGGGCCGACGGGACGACTCCATTTCCGTTCGGCGCGGACAAATCCAAGGCCGGCGAGTATGCCTGGTTCGCCGATAATGCCGACGGCGAGACCCACCCGGTCGCAACCAAGAAGCCCAACGCGTGGGGCCTTTACGACATGGCCGGCAACGTGCGGGAATGGGTGCACGATTTCTATGCCGACAAGTACGATGCGTCAGCGACGCTGAATCCCACCGGCCCTGCGGAAGGCAAGGTGCATGTCGCGCGAGGCGGCGATTACGATAGCACCTGGGAGGAACTCCGCTGTGCTGCGCGGGCCTTCGAAGAGAAGTGGTGGCGCAGCGGCGATCCGCAGATTCCGAAGAGTCTATGGTGGCTGCCCAACATGGACATGATCGGTTTCCGCGTGGCCCGGTCACTGGAGCCGGACGAGATGGTGGCGGCCGCAGCCCCGAAACCTTAAGCGTCAGGACTTCCGTCCCCGCGGCGGGGGCATTGGACGATTTCGAGTCGTTCCCGGCCGCCTGCCGCGATAGGACGCTGTAGTCCTCTTTGCAGGCCGTCAGCACGAGCGCGGGCCCATGTCGGTGCGCCGAAATGTAATCTCTGTCCTTCGGTGGTGATGTCCGCGCAGGTCGCGGCCGCCGTCGCCTGCGCGCGGTTGTTACAGCCGATGGTTCGCACTGGCGATCAGCGCCTCACGCGATGCATTCCTGAATGACATTGGTAACTGAACCACAGGGTTGGCCGGTCCATGCGCTTGATAAGGTCCGATAAACCTTCAGTAATTTACACCATCAAAATGCCTTTTTTACTCATGGACAGGAAAAACTCGTCCCCTAACATGTGACACAGCGAGGCATCGGAAGCCTTGCGGGATGTTAACGCTTTTAGAGGGGACCAAAATGAAGAACGCATCATTTCTCCTGATGTGTCTTGCAGCAATCCTGTCCTTCAGCCACGTACAGGCAGCGAGCGACGATGGCTTGGCGGCGTTCATCCGGGACGCTTACGAAGCAGCCCGCGGCTACGACCAGACCGAAATTCACGACCTGTTGAACGTCTTTTTTGCGCCCGTCACCGGCTCGTCGCGCATACTCTTCGTTGACGGGATGGGCGGCAACGATCACTGGACGGGCAGACAGCGCACCTGTGCATCCCCCAATGGTCCGAAGCGCACCCTCGGCGCCGCCATCAGTGTCGCCTCGGCAGGCGATATCATTATCGTGCTGCCGGCCGTGTACGCTCAGAACATCATCATATCGCACAAGGACCTGCTCATTATAGGCTTCCTGCCGGAGGAAACGATCATTGACGGCGGCGGCCGCGACAGCACCCTGACCATCATCAACTCGCACGTCAGCATCTTCGGCATCACCGTACGCAACGGCAGCGCCGCGTCGTCGGAGGGCATGCCGGTCGGCGGCGGCATTCTCGTCAACAGCAGCACGCTGGTTATGGTCAATTCGGTCGTCCGCGACAACACGGCCCAGGCCGGCGGCGGCGGCCTGTTCGTCCTCAACGGCGACCTCATACTGCATAACTGTCAGATCCTCGGCAACCGTACGACGGGCGGCGGCGCAGCCGGGGCGGGCCTCCAGGGCGGCTCAATCAAGTCCCGGCTCACCTCCTGTGTGTTCGAAGATAACGAGATCGTCCGGCTCGGCGACGGCGCCGGCATAAGCGGATTCGGCGGTTCGATCATCAATTGCGTCATTACCAACAACCGTGTAGCCTTCGAGGCGGAAAACGGCGGCGGCGGCCTTGCCTACTGCACCGGTCCGATTGTCGGCTGCACAATCACCAACAACAGCGTCGAATTCGGCGACGGCGGGGGGGCATACGCCTGTACAGGCCCCTTCACCAACTGCATCATCAGCGGCAACCGGGCGTTCTCCGGCATCGGCGACGTGGTGCCCGTGGTCGGGGGCGGCCTGGCCAACTGTACCGGCCCGATCACCGACTGTCTCATCGCCGGCAACGTCAGCGAAAACTCGAACGATGCCGGCGTTGAGTCGCGGGGCGGCGGCTTGGCCGGCTGCACGGGCGCAATCGTCAACTGCACAATCGTCAACAACGAGGCGGTCGCAAACGCGTTCGGCAGCCGAGGCGGCGGCCTGATCAACTGTACCGGCCCGATTGCCAACTGCATCATCTGGGCAAACATCGCGGCAAGTGACGCTCAGCTTTCCGCCACGAGCACACCCAATCACAGCTGCATCCAGGATTTCGCAGGCGGAGGAACCGGCAATATCGCCGCTGACCCGCTGTTCGTAAATCCGGCCTCCGATCATCGCCTCCGCGGCGGCTCACCGTGCATCGACGCCGGTAACAACATCGTCGTGCCGGTCACCCTGGTGACGGATCTTGCCGGCGGGGCACGGTTCCTCGACGACCCGGGCACGGTGGATACGGGCAGCGGCACGCCGCCCATTGTGGATATGGGCGCCTTTGAGCACATCAACACCTGCGGCGACGCGGCGCACCCTTATCCCGCGATGGACTTCAATCATGACTGCATCGTCGACTATGCCGACTTCGCCATCTTCTGCCAACACTGGATGGAGTGCACGCTCTGAGAAGGAAGGGCCTGATCGCTCAGGTCAGCAGATGCCTGTCGTCTACGCTGTATCGCCGTGTGTCTATGGCGGCTTTCGGGCGGTTTGACGAGGCTGCCAGCCACGCGGCCAGAAACGCCCTGACCATATCCTCGTCGGTCTCCTCGATGAGCCGGTGTGTTGCGGCCCGCACGTTGTCCGACAGCACAAGGGACATGTCGATGGGCCGGCCCTGGGATTCGAGGTAGCGCGCAAACCGCACGGTGCTTTCGAGCCACCGCACCGGCTGATCGTCCCAGATCGTCGCCTCGAGGCTGCCGGCAGGGTTCCTCGGCAACCTTCAGCGCGGCCCACCAGCAGCCAACCGCCAGCGGAAGGCCGAGAAGAAGGAACGCTCAGGGATAAGGCCGGTTCCCGACGTACTCTCCCTCCATGGCCGGCACTATCAAGGGAAACAGAAGAAAAACGAAGCTGAAAAACATGATGACGCCGAAGGTGACGCTTCGCCCCAGGTCCCGCAGGCAGACGCCCACCTGGCGTCAGAACCAGCGTCCGGTATAGACGATCTGCTCTTGCGACATTGAAGATTCCTCCGAATACGTGATTGCCGGAGGTGGGACTCGAACCCACACGAGGTCATCCCCCACGGGATTTTGAATCCCGCGCGTCTGCCAGTTCCGCCACTCCGGCCGGAGGCAATAACATATCGAACGGCCACCGGCCGGTCAAGAGCAAAAACCGCTCAATACCTGAATACGCCTTAATAATCCAGGAAGACGATGTCTTCAGGCGTTGCGACTACGTCTTTTCGGTTGGCCCCTAAAATCTTACGGATCTGGCCGCTGTGCTTGCCGGCGACTGTCGCCAGTTCCGCGGCGCCGAGGCTTGTGACGGCCTTGGCCGTCTGGTTGAGCATGACCACGTCGCCTGCCTTGAAGTGCCCCTCGACGCCGGTGACGCCGCTGGGCAGCAGGCTCTTGTTGCGGCGCACGGCGTCCATCGCGCCTTCGTCGATGTGGATCGTACCGGCGGGTGCACTGTTAAGGATCCAGCGGGCGCGGTTGCTCAGGCGGCGTTTGGGCATGAAGATCGTACCGATGCGCTCCCCGGCCATCACCCGCGCAATCACGTTCGGCGCCCGGCCGTGCGCCAGGACGATGCGGCAGCCGGCCTGGGCGGCGATCTTGGCCGCTTCGATCTTGGTCCGCATGCCGCCGGTGGAGTACGTACTGCCGCGGCTGCCGGCGCCCCGCGTGATCTTGTCGGAGATCTCGAACACCGCGTCGATCGGCTGCGCGTCAGGGTACTTTCGCGGGTCCTTGTCATAAAGGGCGTCGATGTCGGAAAGCATGATAAGCAGGTCGGCGTCGATTTTGCTTGCGACAAGGGCGCTGAGCTTGTCGTTGTCGCCGAAGGCCGTGCCGATCTCCGCCGTTGAGACGCTGTCGTTTTCGTTGAGCACCGGCACCACGCCCAGGCGCAGCAGCGTTTCCACGGAGTTGCGAAGGTTCAGGTAAGTCTTGCGATGGTTGAGCACCTCGGCCGTCAGCAGGACCTGCGCCACGTGAATGTCGAATTCGCGAAACGCGCGGCGATACTCCTGCATCAGCAGCGGCTGGCCGATGGCGGCACAGGCCTGGCGCATCTTCATATCCGTCACGGGGCCTTTGAGTTTCAGCAGGCCGGCCCCCATGCCGATGGCGCCGCTGGTGACGATGACGACCTGCCGCCCGTCACGGATAAGTACCGCAAGCTGGCCGGCCATGTCGCGGACGTAATCGATATCGACGCCGCCATCCTTGCTCAAGGTCGCCGTGCCGATCTTGACCACGATTCGTTTGGATAAGCTGAAGTTGCGCATCAGAGTCTGTAGGGCTTGTCAAGTGTCCTGTGCGTGAAAGGTTTTGCGTTCGGCCCGCTGTAGTCGGCCACGATGTGTCCGTTTCCGATCAGCCGCCATTTGTAGATCAGCAGGCCCTCAAGGCCGACGGGTCCCCGGGCGTGGATCTTGTTGGTGCTGATGCCCACTTCCGCGCCGAGACCGTAACGGAAGCCGTCGCTGAAGCGCGTGCTGCAGTTGAAGAATACATCCGCCGAGTCGACCAGGTCCATGAAGCGTGCGGCCGTCTGCCGATTATTCGTCACGATCGCGTCGGTGTGGGCCGACCCGTAGCGATTGATGTGCTCTATCGCCGCGTCCACGTCGTCTACGACCTTTACCGAGAGGATCAGGTCGAGGTACTCCGTCTTCCAGTCCTGTTCGTCCGCCGCGAGAACGTCGATGACTTCCGCCGTCCGCTTGCATCCGCGAATTTCAACGCCCTTGCGGTCGAGCGCCTTCTTGAGAGGGGGCAGAAACTGTTTGGCGATGTCTTTGTGGACCAGCAGCGTCTCGGCCGCGTTGCACACTGCGACGTACTGACATTTGCTGTCAACGGTGATGTTGACCGCCATTTCAAGATCGGCGTCGGCGTCCACGTACACGTGGCAAATGCCGTCGGCATGGCCCAGTACGGGGATGTGCGTGTTGTCCATGATGTGGCGCACGAACTCGTTGCTGCCGCGGGGTACGATCAGGTCAATATACTCATCCAGGGCCAACATCTGCGCAACGTCCGCCCGGGTTTCCAACAGGCCAAGCCATCCCTCGGGCATGCCCGCGTCCTCGCTTGCCTGGGCAATCACGTCAGCCAGGATTCGATTCGTGTTGGCCGCCTCGCTGCCCCCCTTGAGCAGCACAGCGTTTGCGCTCTTGAGGCACAGCGACGAGATCTGCACCAGTGCATCCGGCCGCGATTCGAAGATCACGCCGATGACGCCGATAGGGCAGCTCACCTTATAGAGTTCCAGCCCAGCATCCAGCTCCGTCGCCGACAGCGTCCGGCCGACCGGATCAGGCAGGTCGATGAGACTCTGAATACCGCGGCACACGTCGGCAATCTTCTCCGCGTCGAACCTGAGGCGCTTAAGGAGCGGCCCGGCGAGCTTGTCCCGTTCGGCCTGGGCAATATCTCGCCGGTTTGCCTCGACAATCCGGTCGGCATTCACCTCAAGCGCCTTGGCAATCTCCGCCAAAGCCCGATTTTTGACCTCGCCTTTGGCGGCCGCCAGGTAGATCGATGCGGCCTTGGCCCGGGCTGCAGTCTGCTTAATATCCATCACAGGACTCCAAACGTACTTCTCTCTTTAATCGGTCCGAACATTGTAATGAATCTGCGAATAATATCCAGTCACGAGCGAGTTTCGCGGCAGATGGCCCCAATTGGGCCGTTTTCCGGCCGGATGCGGCTTTTCGGTCGATTCATGTTGACAGGACACCCGATTTTCAATATGTTCTGGTTCCGCCGCCGAAGCGGCCATGCGGGCGTAGCTTAATGGTAAAGCCCCAGCCTTCCAAGCTGGTCATGTGGGTTCGATTCCCATCGCCCGCTGTTTTTTAAGTGCTTATTCCTGCATATCTTACGATTTTCCCTTGACAAGCCCGTTTAGGTCGGGTAACTTTTCGGGTAACTTTTTGCGGGCTATTCCGCAATACTGCATTAGGAGTGACCGAAATGGGGAAGAAGTCAGGGAAGAGGAAACTGCCGGGCTGCATCTATCAGAAACGGGGGCGGTACTACTGGAAAGTGCAGTTGCCCGGAGAGACAAAAGTCAAGCCTCGGCCGCTTGTCCCGCTCGGTGCAGAGTACGCAACCACAGACGCGAGCGTCGCCTATGAGGTCGCTGCGGCGATGTGGGAGAAGGCCGTCTTCCATGCCGACGAGGGGGCTCGTGAGGCGAGGGCGGAGATACCGAACATAGGGTCGCTCGTTGGGGCGTATCTCGATTTTGCCAGGACGTACTACCTCGATGCCAGCAAGCAGCCGGGCCGCGAGGTGGAGAACGTCAAGCGGGCCCTGACGCACCTGGTCGACGTGTACCCGACCCTGCCGCCGGAAGAGTTCGGGCCGCTGAAACTGAAAGAGGTTCGCGAGGCGATGATCAAGACGGGCCTGAGCCGCGGAGTGATCAATCAGCGGGTGGGAGTCATTAAGCGGATGTTTAAGTGGGCGGCCAGTGAAGAGCTGGTGCCGGTGAACGTCTATCACGGGCTGCAGTCGGTGGACGGCTTGAAGCGGGGGCGGTCGGAGGCAAAGGAGACCGATCCGATTGTGGCGATTGCGGAGGCGCACGTGTACGCCGTTTTGCCGCACGCTACGCCGGTGGTGGCGGCGATGATCGAATTGCAGTTACTGACCGGCATGCGGTCGGGCGAACTGGTGATCATGCGGCCGATGGACTTGGAGACGACGGGCAAGATCTGGCAGTATCGGCCGGCGACGCATAAGACGGCGTACCGCGGCCATCAGCGGGTGGTGGCGATCGGGCCGCGGGGCCAGGAGATTATCAAGCCGTTCTTGAAGCGCAAGCTGGACGCTTACTGCTTCTCGCCGGCGGAGGCGATGCAGCAGTACCGGGACGGGCATTACAGGGCGGGTACGAAGATGCCGTCGGATCTTGGCGAGCGGTATACGACGCGGAGCTATGCCAACGCCGTGCAGTATGCCATCAAGGCGGCAAGAGAGGCGAAGGTGAAGGTTGAATCATTCCATCCGCACCAGTTGCGGCATACGGCGGCGACGCGGATTCGCAAGGAGTTGGGGCTGGATGCCGCCAGGGCGGCCTTGGGGCACCGGAACCTGAAGATCGCGGATGACTACGCGGAACTGGATCAGGCGCTGGCAGGGAAGGCGGCGGCGAAACTGGGCTGAGCGCACAAGGGCAGCTGAGCGCGGTTAGCTGCGCTTATTCAAATAATGAACGAGCTGGGGCGGGGCGGGCGGTGGGCGTGGGCAAAACTGTGGGAGGGATTGAAAAACGCCGAAAGAGGTGGTATATTGTGCGATAGAATTGATCGCGCAGGGTGAGGAATATGGATTACGCCAATATTGTGGATAAGCTGGTGGCGAGAATCTGCGCCTATTTCAGCGAGAACGATCTTTTGGGGCTGGGACAGGTTCGGGCCACAAAGCTTGTGTACTTGATGGAGTGCGAATACTACGCCTGGGAGCAGAGGCGGTTTACAGATCTTGATTGGGTGTTCCATCATTATGGGCCGTGGAGTCCAACGCTGGACCGAAAGTTAAAGGAGGATTTCGGGGCGCCAGAGGAACAGGAGATGGCGGGGGGAACGTTCAGGCCCGTGGTATGGACGCCGCCGGAATTCGACGAGCCGAAGCTGAAATTGGATGTGACTGCAGAAGGAATAATGGGAAGGGTGCTTAAGCGGTTTGCTGCGATGCCATATCCCGAGTTGCTGGACTATGTGTATTTTGAGACGGTGCCCATGATGTCGGCTGAGAGAGGCCAGCAATTGGATTTCTCGGGTGTTATGAGGCGCGAGCATTTTGTAGATCCGGCAAGTTTGCTGAAAAAGGCGGAGTACGAGAAGTTGAAGAAAGCATTTGAGGCGCTGGAATGCGAATCGGTGGAGTTGGAGAAGGATGTGCCGAGCGGAGAAAGCATGGCAGAGTTGCTCATAATGCTTAACGAGGGAATCGAGTTGAGCCTGCGCGAGGGGGAGATTGACCTGTCATAGGGGCGAGAGGAACCGTGGACGGAAACTTGTTGGATTTCCTTGGGGGGCCAGCGATTGAACAAGGCGGCGAAGGGGTATCACTCGGTGCGTTGTTTTACGCACCTGTCCCTTATGTAGCAAACAAGTTTTCTGTGATTCGGCCGGGCAGCTACGACCCGGTGGCGGTTGATTCTGCGCGGTATCGCGTGAGAGAAGTAAAGATCAACCAGCTCTGTATGAATCTGCCGCATAAGGAACTTGGTATAAGGTCGTGCGAGGATTTACTGGTGACTGTTGTCACAAGACGACCGGTAGTTGCGCTGACATTGCCGTTGACGAAGGGTGATGGGAAGGGATTCCCTTCGCATTTCCGGGACACTGTTCTCTGCGCGCCGCTCTACACGATTGTTGACGAGGACAATGCGATTAAGCAGACGTACAATGCGCGTGTTGTGCATGAGATTGCGGCGCTGAAATACCGGGAAGTGTTCCCGATACCTTCCCGACCTCTGAAGGCGGTCATGAGTGCGTTGAGACTGGACAGGGTTCAGCCGTTCCATGTTGACGCCTTGGTGCCCGTCGAATTGAGGTTGACGCGCAAGTGGGTAGCGTACGTGCGAGATTGGGTGCAGTTCTATGCGATGGGGAGACTGGGGGCGAGCAGTGCGAAGGGAGAGAAGAGAATTGCGCTGTTGGGTGCGGCGCGGGACTTGCTGATGGAGGCTGTGGGGCGGGCGTTTGCGAAGTAAGGGCATGTACAAAGTAGGGCGGTTTGCGTACAGTTGTTGAAACAATGAGCAACTCAACCAGGGTCAGGGAGTGGGGTTACTGCCAGATCGGGCAACTCTTCCAGTTCGGGGGAAAGCCCATCTGGGCTATTGGCACGTAGGGATATCTTGCGAAGAGGGCTTCGAGTCTTTGTTGCCAACTGCTCTGCGGTGCGATGAGCTTTAACATGTTCTTTAGCAGTGTGAGGGTCCCAAAAACTCGGTCGTTGCGGACGACTACGGGATTGCGCCACAGAGGGTCCTTAGCGGGGATGAGCGGTTTGACACCAAGGACTCGGTTCCATAGTCTGCCGTGATGAGCGCAAATGTTACGCACCGCATTGAGGCAGTGGAGCCAGCTTTGGAGCACGCCAAATTTGAGGTTATACTCTTGGGCAAGTGTACGCTTCATACCTTTATCAAGACCGCGGAACATCGTGAACAGCATTCCAAAGGACATGACTTCGGCAAGCATCCAGAAGGGTAGGTCAGCGTGCGTGTCGCCGTACTTGTCTTTGAAGTGGACAGCAAAAGGGGCCTTGCTCTGCCTGACGGCTTCTCTAAGCTGTCCTTGGAGTAACAGGAAGTCGTTTTTATTGAGGGTCGGCATGGTGTGGCCGGAGGTGTAGCCGAAGGGGCCGAACGCGTGAGAATGGTGGTAAACGAGGCTGGTCCTCACTGATATTTCGACACGTTCAATGGCGTCCAAGATGAGGAGGCGGAGTTGTCTGTCGAACGTATACCGCTGCCAGACATCGTCGAGGGTGGTTCCGAGAATGAAGGTGTCGTCGGGTTTGCGAAACGTATGCCAATAGCCGCTCAGGCGGTAATAACTGACAGCCTTGAGCTTCTCGATTAGTTGGTTCCTATCGGACGTTAAGCCACGGGCAAGCAGCAGGTTGGCTTGCTGCTCAAAAGAAAGGGGGGGCTTTGTGTACTTCATGGGGGCCCCATAAAAAGAAAAACCCACCACATTTGAGCATGCCCGAGAGCAGAGGCTTGGCAGGTTTGCTGTGTATACTATCGCATAGGATATGAAAAAGGTCAAGCGATTTCTTAGAAAAAGCTGAGTTTTTCATGTCTTTTTTTGTAATATGCGTCTCCGCAATAAAACACCAAGCTGAATTGAGGAAACGTAAAAGCCTCTCCTTCAGTGTTTGGGTGTCGGGTCGAGCCTGAGGTGATTATAGGGGGCTTTTGGGGGGTTGGCAAGTAATTTCTTCTGGTTTTCTGGGGGGGACGATCTGGGTAGACTATCGGTGTCAAGCGAGGTGGTGGAGGTGGGGGCGGGGCGGTCTTTCTGAGCATCGAGCTTAGGGGACTAGGATCTGGGAGTGGCGCGGCTTCCCATGTGAGCAGTTGTGCGCAAGCGCGTGCAGCAAGCGAAATAGCGGACTTTAATTTTTTTTGCTGAAATAGCCAAAACTTGGCTAAACACTGTTGACTTATTAGCCGTAGCGTGTATGTTATAGTGTGGAGAAACGATATGACTACCAAGAAGACCATGACATTGAATTTGGCGGACCGGGAGATGGAGGTCCTGGAGCAACTGTGTAGAAAAAAGGATCTATCCAAGACAGCCGTGATACGTCAGGCACTGCGGTTGTACCAAATGGTTGAGGTCCGGTTTGAGCGTGGCGAAAAGCTCTACTTTGAAGACGAGTTGGAGAAAAAGAAAGGGGAGTTGCTGCTGCTCTGATGGAACAGGACGTAACGATTTGGGAACGAGAAAGTCAGAGGCTCATCACTGCGGTCTTTAATGATGAGGTCGGGGCAACGGATCTGGCGAAGGCGGAGAGCCAGTGGAAGCCAGTCCGCGACGCCGCTGTTGATCGATTGAAGGCGAACGGGAAGAGTGAGCGGGAAATAGGGATGATGCTTCAGCATGCACATTGGGACTGGCTACAGAAAGCGCCCTATGCCGGGCTGTTGGCGATGCCATGCTTAGGCATAAGAGTCAAGGAAGAATGGCAGGGTCTGGCCATGATCGAACTGGGGGTGAAACGTGCGGAACTGCAACCGGATCAAGGCAAAGAAATTGTTTGTATTGAGTTCTTGGAAGTGGCACCTTGGAACTTGAAGAGCATGGTGGACAAGCCCAAGTATAAGCTGGTCGGGTCGCGACTGGTTGAAGCGGCTGTGCAGATTAGCATTAGCGAGAGCTGGCACGGACGAGTCGGACTGTTCGCTCTGCCACAGGCAGAGCAGTTTTATCAAGGGTGTGGAATGGTGAAGGTTGAGGGCGCGGGGCGGAAGGGGATGCAGTGGTACGAGATGTCGCGGGGGGCCGCGCAAGCATTTATTAGCGGAGGTGCATAATGGTAGTAGAATTCAACAATGGAAGAGATTGGCTTGATCGAATGATTAAGCAAGAGGATTATAGCTGCGTTTCAGCGGGCGGGGTGTATGCTCGTGTGTCGGATATGGAAAAGGAAGAGACGGGTGCGGATTTAGACGTGTTTGGTCGTTTGGTCGAACTGGCACGACGGCGAGCGGGTATGTCTTTGCCAGACCTTGCGGCTGTGGCGCAGGTGAACCTGAAGGACCTGGCGGGTATTGAAAAAGGGGGGGTGGCCGGTGTAGAGCCCCGGGTGGTGTTTACGTTGGCGAAAGCCTTAAAGCTTCCGGTCCAGGGAATGATGGAACTGGCGGGACTTATGAAGCGGAGGGGAAGATCGCTTGGGGAAGCGGCGATGCGATTTGCAGCTAAGGCAAGCCATGCCGAAAAACTTACTGCGAATGAGAGGGAGGCGCTTGAAGAATTTGTTAAGGTATTGGCGGAGTGCAGTGACGGAGAGCGGCCCAAGTGAAGAACTGGTATCTGTCGGATGAGACGACCGAGAGTATCGACCGTCAGGTGGAAAAGGTACTCGCTGAGTTGGAGCGGGCGGAGCCGCCCTTGAATCTGACAGAGGTCCGAGAAGCACTGTGCCTTGATAAGAAGTTCTACTCGGCAGATGATCCGGGTGTACTGGGTGAGACGATTCACCGGCTGAAGGTGGCGGGCAAACAGATAATGAAGCGGCCGGGAATACTCGCGGACGCGATCAAAAAATGGAAGTTGAGCGCATTGTGGCTTCCGGATCGGAAGCGAATTCTAATAGACAGTGCAATGCCGAAGTTGAAGCAAAGGTGGGGCGAGGCGCACGAGATCGGCCATAGTATTATCCCATGGCACGAACCACTTATGCATGGCGACGCAGAGCGAACGCTGAGTGCCGCGTGTCGAGTGCAAATTGAAGGGGAGGCCAATTACGCAGCGGGACGACTTCTATTTATGCAGAGCCGTTTTGATGAGGAGGTTCGTAGCGAGCGGGGTTGTTTGGATAGCGTGCGTAGACTGTCCAAAGTGTATGGCAATACTATGACCAGCACTTTGTGGCGGACAGTTGAAGCACTGGCTGTGCCGGCATTCGGCATGGTGAGTATTCATCCGAGGGAGGAGGCGAAGGAAGGCCAGCGGAGAGTCAGATATTTTATGCGGTCACGGGCATTTGAAGAGAGATTTGGGGCGGTGAGTAGTCGGCAGATATTCGAGGCAGTTGGGGCATTCTGCTTTAGGAAGCGGGGTCCGATAGGAGAGGGGGAAGTGTGGCTCGAGGATGATGACGAAGTGGAACATGTCTTCTTTGCGGAGTGCTTCAATAACAACTACGACACGCTAACGCTGGGAATCCACAAGGGATTGCGCAAGACACGGGTAGTATTGCGGTGACGGAGTGGGCGGGGGTGCGGCTATCAGTAGGTCCAGTCTTCATGAGAGAGTGGGGCGCGGTTGAGTTGTTCTCGGTGCAGTTGCCACTGGGGCAGGAATTCGTCCATCAATTGCTTGAATCTGTCTGTGTGATGACGTTCGAGGAAATGGACCATTTCATGAACCACGATATATTCCAAACAGGACGCCGGTTTCTTGGCAAGTTCGAGATTGAGCCAAATACGCCCGGCATCCACGTTGCATGTACCCCAACGGGTCTTCATCTTCCTTATGCCCCAGTGGGCGACTTCTACCCCGACTAAAGGCTGCCATTTGGCAAGGAGGGCGGGGATTTGGCTACGGAGTTGTCGCCGATACCAGCGATGAAGCGTTGCCTCGCATTTCTCACGGGCGGTGCCGGGCGGCACGCGCAGTTCCAAAATGGTATTATTGCGGCGCTTGATGGTTGGCGGGCAGTCGTCTTCGATCACGTCGAGACGATAGCGTTGTCCCTGCACGTAGTGGGTTTCGCCCGTAACCATTTGGCGCCGTGATTGGCGGTCCTGTTGTTGAAAGCCCTTTCGTTGGCGCTGTATCCAGCCGAGACGGGAGATCACGGCCAAGCGGACGGCTTCGTCCTTGAGTTGCAGGGGGGCGGCTACGCGGACGCGGCCGTTGGGGGGATAGACACCCAGGTGGAGGTTCTTGATGTCCTTGCGGACGACCTCAACGTCTATACCGCGAACCTCGATATGGTGGCGCTTAGTACTCATGCTGGGCCTCTACGATCTTGTAGATGGCATCGACAAGCTGGGAATCGTCGCCGAGTACCGATTTAATGGCGGTACGCACCTCGCGTCTCTTTGGGCGGGTGCCGCGCCAATTGTCTTTCTTGACGGTGCGAATGGCCTCATCGACGCGGAGCGAGAGCGACTCATCGCGATTCAAATTGTCATACAGTGAACGGAGGGCGACGGTGTTGATGGTGGAGGGGTATTGCGCGTGGGTCTCGGGCCGGGCCACCTTCCTGGTCAGTTCGACGAGCCTTGCCAGATAGGCTTTGTAATCGGTTGCCTCTTTCTTGCGCAGCAGAATCAGGGCGTCGAGCAGTTCAGACATCTTCTCGTAATACTTGGGGTTAACAGGCATTTCATCGATTATCAGGCGACGGACGTTGTTCTCAATTGTCTCCGCCATGGCTTCGGGATTCTGGCGGATACCCGGCGGCAGTGAATCGACGGCGGCGGCGCCCTGCTCAACGATGAGTTCCACGAGCGACAGATCGTCGAACGCGGAAATCTTCTCGCTTTCTTCGGCACGGATGTAGGTGTCCAAAAGATGTCGCATGGCGGGCTCGTACATCTTGAGGTCAATGTAGTCGCCGCTGGCCAACTTGACCTCTTCTCGCACCTTTTCATAGTGGTCGACCTCGGCCTTGATCTCTGTGACAGCGGCCTCGGAATAGCCCGCTTCGGCCATGTCGTTGGCGAGGTTGGCATAAGCCCGCACAAGGGCGGCGGTCAGTTTGTATAGGGCCAGACGTGTCGGCTCGTTGTCTTTGAGGGCTTCGGCGTCTCCCGCATCGGCGGCGCAGAAGAATCTGAGGTAGGCCGCCGTATCACAGGGGGGTGCAACGGGTTCACAGAGTGCCTTGATTGACTCGCGGAGCTCCTCCAGACGTTCGCGGCCCTTGTCGAGACGGTCTTTGAGAAGACCGGCGACGTCCTCCTGATCGTAGCCGTCCAGGGCTTCGCCGGTATAATCCCGGATCGACTTGGCGAGCGATTTGAAGAGGTCCTTATAGTCGATGATGTAACCATATTCCTTGTCGTCGCCATCGAGACGGTTCACGCGGCAAATGGCCTGAAACAGGCCATGGTCCCGCATGTGCTTGTCGATGTAGAGATATGTTGCGGAAGGCGCGTCAAAGCCGGTTAGGAGTTTGTCTACAACAATGAGCAGTTTCATCTGGCCAGGCTGCTCGATAAAGCGTTTCTTGACGTCCTGTTCAAACTGCTCGACCTTGTACATGGCCTTTTCTTCAGGCTCATCAAAGTGGGCGGCGAGCATCTGGCGATAAGCGGCATACTGCAGAAGTTTTTCGGTGGTGCCTTCGCCACTTTCTTCGCCTTTGATTTTTGCGGGGGATGGGCGGTACGAAGTGATAATTGCACACTTGCCGGCCAAATCGGTCCGCTGAAACATTTCATAGAAGCGACACGCAGAATAAATGCTCCCGGAAACCAAGATGGCGGTGCCGTGGCCGCTTTTGAGCCGGTCGCGTGTCTCCATGTCAATGAGGATGTCTGCGACTATTTGCTCCAAACGGCCTCTAGAGCTCAGTACTCTCTGCAGCGTGCCCCATCGCTGCTTGAGTTGTGCTTTGGCAAGGTCGGTCAATCCGCTCGTCTTGAGTTCAAACCACTGATCGATCCTGTCCTGGGATGTGATGGTCTGGTCGATGTCCCTGGCCTCATAGCGCAAGTCCAGAACGACACGGTCCTTGACGGCCTCATCGTACTTATATGTGTGGATGTAGGGACCGAAGATTTCAATGCTCTTCTGCTTGTCGGTTTTGAGGAGCGGGGTACCGGTGAAGCCGATGAACATGGCGCCGGGCAGCAGGGCCTTCATCGCCTTGTGGAGCTTGCCCGACTGGGTGCGGTGACATTCGTCGACAAAGACAAACAACTCGCCTTTGGCGTAGAAGCCGCCGGGCAGGTTGCTCTGGATGTCCTGAACATAGGTCTCGACATCGGCGTCACTGAGTTCGTCGCCGCGGCCGAATTTATGGATCAGCGAGCAGATCAGCCACTCCTCGGCGGCATTGAGGACCTGCACGAGGTCGGCGCCAGAGGATGTTCGGTAGATGTTCTCGCTGACACCGTTAAAAACCTTCTCGATTTGCTCGTCCAGCTCCGTGCGGTCGGTAATGAGAAGAACGCGGGCGTTGGTCACGTTCGCGCGTATCCATTTGGCAAGCCAGACCATTGTGAGGCTTTTGCCGCTGCCCTGTGTGTGCCAGATAATGCCGCCCTCGCGGCGTCTTACCCGCTCTTGGGCGGCGTGGACGCCAAAGTACTGATTATGGCGGCAGATCTTCTTGGTGCCGGCGTCGAATACGATGAAGTCGTGGACAAGCTCGAGCAGTCGGTCCTTGCGGCAGATCTGACTCAATTCGCGGAGCAAGGGATTGTCGCCGGCGGCGGGGTGGGCGTCGGTTTCTTTCCAGCGGAGGTAGTATTTCTCCGGCGTCTCGATCACGCCATAGCGGAGGCCCTCCGTTTCATTGCCGGCCATGATCAACTGAACGGTGGAAAAGAACGGGCGAATAAACTCCTTCTTCTGACTGTCCCAATTCTGGCGGATGCCCTGAGCGACGGAGACAATAGAGCGTTTCAACTCCAGCACACCAAGGGCGATGCCGTTGACGTAGAGAACGATGTCGGGCCGCTTGGTGTGTTCGCCGGTGATGGTGACTTCCTCCGCGATGGCAAAGTCGTTGTTCTCTACATTATTCCAGTCGATCAGCCAGACGGTTGTGTACTGCGCGCCAACGTCGGGCTTGGTCTTGACGCCATAGCGAAGCAGACTGTAGAAGGCGCGGTTGGCATCGTAGAGCAGTCTGCCGCCACTAACGTCAGTGGCCTTGCGCAATTCATGAATGGCTTTGGCGACAGTCGTGGGACTATAATTGCGAGGGGCACGGGTCAGCCAGCCTGTAAGATGTTCTTCTTCGACATTGCTGTTGTGCTCGCGGTCCTTCCAGTAGCCAAGGTACGCGTAGCCCAGGCTATTGAGAAAGAACTCGGCAACGCGTTTTTGCGTCTTAGCCTCTCTTTCGCCGACGGTACTCATGATGGTGTTCTCCTCTCCGCGGTAGGTTCTTTGGGCTTGATGAGCCGAATGCGGCCTGTGAGAAGGTGCTGCATCATGCCCTGTTTGATGGCCTCGGCTTTCTGTTGTTGGCGCTGCAAAGCGGCAATTTCGGAATCCATATTGCAAAGGACTCCGGCAATAGCTTGCTGCTCAGGGTATTCAGGGACGGCGAGTTCAATGAGTTGATATTCAGAAATGTAATAGCGTTTGTGGTCACCGATGGAAAAGGGCAGGAGTTGCATGCGTTCGGACAGAAAACGGAGATCAATCTGAGCGTGTTTGGGTCTAAGCAACTTAATGGCGGAGGATTTGACTTTAAAAGGGAAATCTAC
>DAOTMV010000041.1:0-36080 GCA_035450485.1 Anaerohalosphaeraceae bacterium
ACGTACCGCAACAAACAAACCCAGCAAAGTAAAACTCATTAAATTGAAACGGCACATGATGGCGGATGGCGCCGTGCCGCCGTCTGCAGCAGTCAAAGGAAAGGATCATGTCATGGAAACCGTCATGAATCGTCGCCTGTTTCTCCGTACCACCGCCGGTGCCGCGGGTTTTCTCATTCTCAGCAGCAGCCGCTCGGCCTTCGGTTTTCCCGCCAACGAAAAAGTCAACGTCGCCCTCGTCGGCGTGGACGGCCGCGGCGATTGGTTTACCAAAACCATGCCGCGCATATCCAATGTCGTTGCAATGTGCGATGTCAACGACCGCCGGGCCGCCCGACAATACGAAACGATCCCGGCCGCCAGACGGTACCAAGATTTCCGCAGGATGTTAGACGAAATGGACAAGGACATCGACGCCGTCACCGTCGCCACTCCCGACAACACCCACGCTGTCATCACCGCCGCCGCTATCCGCCGCGGCAAGGCCGTCCTCACCGAAAAACCGCTGACCCACGACGTCTTCGAAGCCCGTACACTCCGCGACCTTGCCCGCCGGCACAAGGTCGCCACGCAGATGGGTAACCAGGGCACCGCAAGCCGCGCCTTTCGCGAAGCCGTCGCCCTGATTCAGGCCGGCTCACTCGGCGAGATCCGCGAGGTCCACGCATGGAACACCGGAGGCGGTGCCGGCGACCGACCCATCCCAACGGACAAGCACGACCTGCCCGACTATATCCACTGGGACCTCTGGCTGGGGCCTGCTCAGTGGCGCGAATACAACACCCGCTGGTTCGCCTGGCACACCTGGCGCGACTTCGCCACCGGCCAGTTGGGCAACTGGGGCTGCCACACGATGAACGTCTTCTTCAAGGGCCTGCGTCTCGATACCTTGTGGTCCGCTGACAACCCCGACGGCAAAAACAACATCCGCCTCACCCCCCGGGTCTCCGAGATCTGCAAAGGTGCCTTCCCCAAGTGGGAGATCATCGAATACGACTTCCCCGCCCGCGGCGACATGCCGCCTGTCAAGGTCCACTGGTACAACGGCGGCGGCGAGGCCCCCGGCCCGCGCAAGATGATCGAAGAAAAGATGGGCCGCCCCCTCGACTGGGGCGATGCCGGCCGCAAACAGTGGGCCGATCATGCCGGCTGCCTCATCATCGGCTCCGAGGGCATGCTCCACTCCAACGGCCACAATACCGAGTACACCCTCTATCCCCAGGAGAAATTCAGGGACATGCCCCGCCCCGAGACCATCCGCTCCCGCGGCCACGAGAACGAATGGCTCGACGCCGTCAAAGGCGGCCCCGCCGCAATGTCCAGCTTCGACTACGCCGCACCGTTAACCGAATACGTCCTCCTCGGCAATATCGCCACGCTCGTCGGCGAGCGGATCGAGTTCGACCCCGCCGCCATGAAAATCATAAACCACCAAGCCGCCGACAACGCCATCCGCCGCCAATACCGCGCCGGCTGGACGCTATGAACGGAAAATGCTCGACAGGCCCGGAAAAATTCTTCTTGACGCCGTCGTGGCATAATCGATAAGCTGGATTGTGCAGATCAGAAGTTCAGAATGACTGTAAGGTGACCCAATGGCCGCGCAAGAAAAGCGCAACCGTTACGAAGGCAAGTATGTGGCCATGGCTTCGTTTACTCCAAGGAGATCATCGCCGCGGACAGGGAGCTTGACGAAGTCTGTCGCAAAGCCGAACGCAAAGGCTGCAATTCGCCTGTCGTCGTCTTCGTCCCCAGGAACGGCCAATTGATTTCCCAAACAGCCGTTTTTCAATCCGCGCATAAGTAAGCTCGCTCCGCCCGCCAAACCGTCCTCGTTGAATTCAGTCCTTGGATTTGGTACTCTCGTCTTGGCTGATGGCAAGGTCAGGTCCGCAACGCAAGGAGAATACTATGTTCTGCAGCAGATTTGCAGTGAGAAGTTTGTTTCTTGTCCTCCTGCTTGGTGTGGCGGCTGAAGCGCCGGCGCAGTTGACCAGAGATCAGGCGCGCCGGATTGAAGAGGCTCTGCCGGACGTCGCCCGTGTCGCCCCGAAAACCCCCCGCCGGGTGCTCATCTGGAACACGCCCTTCATGGAAGACTGCCCTCACAAGGGCTACTCCGTACCGCAGGCCGAGCACGCCATGAAGCGCCTCGGCGAAAAGACCGGCGCATTCGAGCCGGTCGTCAGCGATGATGTCGCCATGTTCCTGCCCGAGACGCTGGCCCGCTTCGACGCCATCATCATGAACAACTCCAACGGCAAGTGGATTCGCCCGACCCAGGCCGACATGCCGAAGTTCGCCGGCCGCGGCGACTCGATCCAGGCCGTCGAGCAGCTCCTGCGAAAAAGCTTCATGGACTGGGTCAAGAGCGGCCGAGGCGTCGTCGCCTGCCACCACGCCATCGGCGGAAATAACCACTGGCCAGAATTCCTTGAGATGATCGGCGCGACCTATTGGGGTCACCCGTGGAATGAAGAGGTCGGCATCAAGCTCGACGACCCGGACCACCCCCTCATGGCCGCGTTCGGCGGCAAGAATTTCCGCCTCGCCGAAGAGATCTTCCAGTTCAACGATCCGTACTCCCGCAACACCAGCCGCGTCCTCATGTCGCTCGATGTCGACAAGACCAACATGACGGTCCCGTGGATCCACCGCAAGGACAACGACTTCGCCCTCGCCTGGGTCCGCAGCTATGGCAATGGCCGCGTCTTCTATTGTGCAATCGGCCACCGTACCGAACACTGGTGGAACCCCACCATTCTCCAGTTCTACCTCGACGCCATTCAATTTGCATGCGGCGATCTCCAGGCCGACACGACGCCGTTGGGTCCTCTGAATTCACCGTCGCAGGAAGGTTTCGTCAGCATCTTCAACGGCAAGGACCTCACCGGCTGGTCCGGCAACCCGCGACTGTGGACGGTGCGGGATGGGGCGATCACCGGCCGCACGACGCCTGAAAATTGCATTTCGGAAAACGATTTTCTGATCTGGACGGGCGGCGAACCGGAAAACTTCGAATTGCGTTTGCAGTTTCGCATCGAAGGCGGCAACTCCGGCATCTATTTCCACAGCCGCAGGCGTTCGGGCATGGAGCCTGAGGCGCTGATCGGTCCGCAGGCCGACTTTTCCGCCGACAATCGCTGGACCGGCGTGCTCATGGAATACACCCTCCGCGACGTCCTCGCCGAGCGCGGCCAGAAGGTGGAAATCGACGCACAAGGAAACAAAAAGGTCGTCGGCGCCGCCGGCGATCCGGCCCAACTGCTCCAGGGTCTGGACCTTACACAATGGAATGACTATACGGTGATCACCCGTGATGGCCATACCATCCTGAAAATCAACGATCGCGTCATGTGCGAGGTCCGGGACAAAGACCCGCGCCGCCCGACGTCCGGCAAACTGGCACTGCAAGTCCACCGGGGCCCGGACATGACCGTCCAATTCAAAAACATCCGCATCATAATGCTTTAGGCGACCCGCGCCGGGTGATCTTGACGCGGGACGCTGGCGCAGGTAGAGTACCGCGGTTGACATAAGTTCCTGTTGTGGAGGACGTTACATGGACGTTTACGAAGCGATTCGGGCTCGGTATTCCTGCCGGGCGTATCAGACCAGGGAGATTGAGCCGGAGAAGATGAAGCATGTACTGGAGGCGGCCCGGCTGGCGCCTTCGGCCCGGAACTTTCAGGATTGGCGGTTTGTGGTGGTGACGGATGCCGCGACAAAGAAAAAGCTCGTCTCTGCTGCGAATAATCAGGCTTTTTTGGGGCAGGCGGGGGCGATTATCGTGGGCTGCTCGGAGAGCGACCACGTAATGCGGTGCGGCCAGGCGGTGGGGCCTATCGACGTGGCGATCGCCCTGGAGCATATTGCGCTTGCCGCGACGGCCGAGGGGCTTGCGACGTGCTGGATCGGGTCGTTCTACCCGGACCAGGTGCGCCAGATCCTCGACATTCCGCAGGAAATCGCGATTATCGAGCTGATGGCGATCGGGTATCCGGCGGATAAGGCCGGGGCAAAGAAGCGCGACAGCCTGGACAGCATCGTATGCTGGGAGCGGTGGGGGTTCTAAGCTTTTCGCCGACGATGCCGTGATGCAGTGGCAAGTGCGCCCAGTCCGCCTTAACTGCCGGGTATAGCCGCGCATTACCCCCTTGCGGCCGCGCCAAACCTCCACATCTCCTCGCCGGATCTGCAAACCTACGCACATTCACCGTCTTTGCCCGCGCGTGGGACGCCTTTGGCCGCGCCCGCACCCCATTTCCCTGCGCACTCACCGCAGACCCCTGCGCACTTGCCGCAGATCCCTGCGCGTTCGCCGCACATCACCCTCAAAACGCCCCCCATCGCCGCCAACTCGCCGCCCTTGACCCCCGCCGCGGCGCGGCACCAGCAAATCCCAGCGCACTTGCCGCACCTGGCCCCACAGCGACGCTAAGGGCGCAGCAAACGCGGCCAACGAGGATTTCTGCCAGCAGGGTGAAGGTGGAGCGGAAGAACCATAAGAGGAGTGGAGCTGGCGGGAATCGAACCCGCATCCCCGCGATGCGACCGCGGTGTACTCCCATTATACGACAGCCCCATGAGGCCGCGGGGTCGGCGGCCTGAAAGCATCGGCATATAGTACGAACTCGGCCAGCCTTTTCAACAAGTTTTCTGAAAATATCGGTTATCCACAAATCGCGCAGATAGCTATAGATAATGACGGCTTATGACTCGGCCATGAACACTGAAAGTCCTGACGACAGGCAAGAACCAAGACTATTGTGGCTTATGAGCTCCAATGTACGTACCCGCCTGAACAGTGTTGTGGAGTTTGGCGAGAGGCTGGACTATCGAGAAGGTATTTCCAGGAAGTTGGGGAGCGATGGGGAGCGGTGGGACACTTTGCGAAGTGGGAAAGGGGGTTGATTTTTGGGGGTGGGTTCGCGATAATGGAGGCGTGGTCGCGCGGCGGGAGGTGGTGGGGTAGAACCCCACCCTACGACAAAAGACGGGCGGTTGGCACGAGCGCACAGAACGGCGCGAGGGTTGAGATTGTTTCGTCGCTGCGCTGCTCGCGATGACAATGTGATGGGTGTGCGGGGGCTTGTGTGTGGAGAGTCTGAGTGCGCGGGATTGATCATGAGTTGTTGAGGCTGTTCTTTAACGGCTTGCGGTTTGCTCCTGTTCGTCAGAAGGAGCGGGAGCTTGCGCGCGCGGAGGATCTGCTGCAGATTGTTCGGCCGGACGGGGAGTATCCGTTCGATTTTGTGTGTTACAAGATTACAGGTTTTCGGCCGACGGGGCCGGATGCGGACGTGATCATTCCGGGGACGGAGCTGATTCGGGCGCTGAATGTTTTCATTTCGTGGACGAATCGCGAGGTTGCGCCGCCGCTGCCCGCCCCGGATGAGGCGATCCTGACCGTTGATGATCTGGCGAGGCGATTCGGAGTTTCGACGAAGACGATTCACCGGTGGCGCTGGCGGGGTTTGCGCGGGCGGCTGTACGTGTTCGACGGCGGGCGGAAGAAGCTGGGATTTTCGCGGTCGGCGGTGGAGCGGTTCGTGGAGGAGAATCGGGAACTGGTGGAGAAGGCCGGGCAGTTCAAGCAGTTGACGCGGGCGGAGAAGGAGCGGATTGTCGAGCAGGCCGTGGCGATGGCGGAGCGCGGGGTGCGCAGTCGGCACCAGATCGTGATGCGGCTGGCGGCGGAGACGGGGCGGTCGCGCGAGACGATACGGCAACTGCTGGCGGCGTACGATCACAAGGCGAAGGATCGGAGCGTTTTTCGGCGTTCGACGGGGAGGCTGAGGCCGCGGGATGTGAAGGCGCTCTGCAAGGCTCGAAGCCAGGGGGCGTCGATTGCGGAGCTGATGGAGAAGTTCGACCGCAGCCGGGCGTCGGTGTACCGGATTATCAATACGCGGCGAGCGGCGGATCTGATGGAGCGGGAGATTACGTACGTCGACAGCGTGGAGTTTACGGAGCCGGAGCGGGTGGCGGCGATTCTTGCGGAGGAGGTGCAGGTGGGGGCGGGACGCGACGGCCGGGGGGTGCTGACGCGCGAGCAGGAGCGGGCGCTGTTTCGGCGGTGCAACTGTTTGAAGTTCGAGGCGAAGCGGCTGCTGAGCGGGTTGAAGGCTTCGCGTTTGTCGAATCGGGTCTTGCGGCGGATCGAGGAGTACCTGGAGGAGGCGGACCGGATCAAGCGGACGATTATCGAGTCGAACCTGCGGCTGGTGGCCAACGTGGCGCAGAAGCACCAGGGGATCGGGGCGCTGCGGGCGGACTTGATCAGCGAGGGCAACTTTTCGCTGATGCGGGCGGTGGAGAAGTTCGACTATTCGCGGGGGTACCGGTTCAGTACGTATGCGAGCTGGGCGATTGCCAAGGATTTTGCCAAGCGGATTCCGGAGGAGGCGCACCGGCCGGACAAGAGCGGAGTTGGGGACGTGGCGGACTTGCAGGATCTGCGGCGGGAGGAGGCGGTGGATTTTGCGGCGGTGGAGCGGGCGCATCGGAGCCTGGAGGAGGTGATCTCGGAGAACCTGACGGAGCGGGAGCAGTTTGTGGTGCGGAATCATTTTGCGCTGGAGGCGGGGCCGGTGAAGCGGAAGCCTCGGACGCTGCGGCAGATTGGGGAGGCGCTGGGGCTGAGCAGTGAGCGGGTGCGGCAGATTGAGCTGGCGGCGCTGCAGAAGCTGCGGCAGAATCTGAGTCCCGAGGAGTTTGATCTGCTTACTGGATAGGGCGTCAGATTTCAGGCTCGGAGTCTGGAATCCCAGGTGAGGGCTGGTCAGATGTCGGCGCCGCGAATTTGGGCTGGTGTGTAAGGCCTTGTCCGCACAGGAGTTATGCAGGCATACAGCAGGGGCGGTGCGGGCGGCGGCCAGTACTGTGCACACTAACAGGACGGCGCGGATACAGGCTTTTGTGCTGCTTGGGGCGGCCTGTTTCATCGTTACTCCTCCTTTCAATTCATCGTCTACATACTTGACGTCTGAGTTTGATCATTATTGCACGTTTTTTAAAAATATTTTAGTTTTTTGTGGGTGGCGGGCGTTGGGGGTTTTCGATAGATTACGAGACGGCAAAGGGTTATAATGCGGCGGTCTTGCGGGGATGGTGGGGAGGGCGAGGCAAATGCTTGCCTTTGGGCAGTAATGTGTGGGTGGAGTGCGGGCAAGATGCCGATGTTGTGGGAGAAGGACCTGGCGCCTTTGGCTTTTGCGTGTTGAAAAAGGGCAGGCGCGTTTGGTTTTGGCGTGTTGGGGTGGGAGATTCAGTTTTGGAGTGTTTGTATGGGTTTTGGCGGCGAGGCGGCGTTTCGGAAGTGTATTAGTCCGGATTGCGGGGCTGAGTTTTCGTGTTCGGAGACGTTGGTGAAGTGTCCGAAGTGCGGGGAACTTCTGGACGTGGTGTACGACTGGGAGAAGGTCGGGACGCCCGACCGGATGTCGGACTTCGGCAGGCGATGGGCGAGCCGGGAGAATCGCCTGGATTTTTCAGGGGTGTGGCGGTTTCGGGAGCTTCTTAACTTCTGCCCGGACGAAGCGAAGGTGACGGTTGGCGAGGGTCAGACGGTCTTGCAGCAAAATGACGACCTGGCGGAGGAGTTGGGGATGAACGCCGGGACGCTGCATTTGCAGTACGAGGGGCTGAATCCGTCGGGGTCTTTCAAGGATAACGGGATGGCGGCGGCATTCAGCCATGCGCGGATGGTGGGGGCGACGGCAAGCGCGTGTGCTTCGACGGGAAATACGTCGGCGTCGATGGCGCTGTATGCGCATGCGTGCGGGCTGAAGTGCACGGTGTTCATCGGGTCGGGGCGGATTGCGTTCGGCAAGCTGAGCCAGGCGATGGACTTCGGCGCGCACACGATTCAGATTGCGGGCGATTTTGATGACTGCATGCGGCAGGTGCAGGATGTGTGTCGGGAGTTGAATATCTACCTGGTCAATTCGCTGAACCCGTTCAGGCTGGAGGGGCAGAAGACGATCATGTACCGGATCATCGAGCAGTTGGGGTGGCGGGTTCCGGACTGGGTGATCGTGCCGGGGGGGAACCTCGGCAATTCGAGTGCGTTCGGCAAGGCGTTTGCGGAGCTGAAGGCGCTGGGGCTGATCGATCGCGCGCCGCGGTTGGCGGTGATCAATGCGGCGGGGGCGCGGACCCTGGCCGATCTGTACAACGAGCACGGGCTGCGGTGGAACGGGGGGCGGGTGGATGAGGCGGTGATCGAGGCGTACTATGCGGATTTGACGGCGCGGCATTTTTCGCCGCATACGTGTGCGTCGGCGATCGAGATTTCACGGCCGGTGAATCTGAAGAAGTGCCTGCGGGCACTGGATGTGTGCGACGGGGTGGTGTTGGCGGTGCCGGATGAGGAGATCCTGGACGCCAAGGCACTGGTGGGGCGGTATGGTTTGGGGTGCGAGCCGGCGTCGGCGGCGACGATTGCGGGGCTGCGGCATCTGTTGGCCAATGGGACGGTCGATGCGGAGCAGACGGTTGCGTGTGTGCTGACGGGGCATCAATTGAAGGACCCGAACGTGACGGTGAACTATCACAAGGATAACCAGGGGCCGTACAGCAATCCGCCGGTGGAGGCGCCGAATGACTTAGGGCGGATTATTGAGTTGATGCAGTAATTTCGTGCACATGGTCAAGCAGGCCACGAATGTACACGAATTGACACGAATTTCATTTCTATTCTATTCAGCCACGATGGCGCAGGCCAGTTCAGGAAGGGCCGAATTCACCCAAGGTGGGGCATTGGGCTTTTCCATAAGTCTGTGCAGATCTCTTGTTGGGGTGGGGCACCGCCAAACGCGTGGTGCTCCGCGGCAGGGTCCGCCAGAATCATTTTGACAGACCATGGGGACAGGGATGCTGCCAGCGCGCATTTGACGGTGGCACCCGGGTAAGGCTTACGCAGCGCACAACACTTTGCGGCGGCATACAGGAGAGAGGCGAACAGGTCACCTGTCCCCGGTTTTCCGGGGTTGCTGCGGCGGCGCACGTCGCTACATTGTCGCTATCCGGTTACTCCTGGTTGAGCCAGGAGGCGGCCAGCACGGTGAGGTCGTAGAGGTCGACCTTGCAGTCGCCGGTGACGTCTCCGGGCAGGTCGCAGCGCGTGATTGAGAACAGCTCGCTGATGTCGTAGACGAAGGTATTGGCGACGTTGGTAATCCTGATGAGACAGGTATTGGATTCAACCATCGGGACGAGCCACTGGTAGGCGCCGGTGTTTCCGACGTTGGCCGGGTAGACGGGGGTCCATTTTTCGCCGCGATCTATCGAGAATTCAATGGCGACGGTGTCGACGGCCCCGGTGTGGGTCCAGGTGATATTGTAGAGCTTTCCGGCGGCGAGGTTTTCCCCGGCGAGCGGCCGCGTCAGCGTAAGGGTCGAGGGCTGCGCCACGACGCTTCGCAGGGCGGTGAAATCCTGGATTCCCCACTGGTTGGGCGCACCGAAGGTGCTCAAATCCTTGCCGTCGTCGTAATCAGGGGAATTTGGGGTGACCGCTGCGCTCGGGACTGCTTCGAGCCTGAATACCTCGGTGCCGCTGATTCCGCTGGCGGGGCTGATACCCTCGCCGGCGGGTCCAAAGACGGGTGTGCCGTCGGCGGCATTCCGGATGACGATCTGCCAGTTGTCAGCCCCGACGGGGAAGCTGGAGGGCTCGATGTATAAACCCTCTGCGCCGTCGTTGGCCTGCACGTTGATCCACCAGTCTCCGGCGGCGGGATTGTAGCTGATGTCGGAAGGTACATCTTCAGCGATTGTAATGATTGTGCCGCTTCTAAGGTCTGACCAGATGGGATGGTTGGTGAACTCAAGTGTCTCATCGAGCATGCCGGCCTCGTATATGTCGATCTTCCAGTTTCGCATATCGAGGTGGTCCGTAATAACAACGAGTTCAAACCAGTCGCCGCCGTTGCCGAGGACTCGTCCGAAATACGTGTCATAGGCTCTGCCGTCGCTTTCGTCGGCCATGGCGGTTCCGCCGCCGAGAAATTCGTCGCTGTCAACGGCGTTGTATTCGTTGAGGATTACGTGGGCCGCCCCGGCGTTGGCCGCAAGAAGGCATATCAGCAACAGTGCACGCAAAGCTGAAAATCGAGACATTTTCATCATCCTTTCCAAGACATTATGAGGTGCAAACATATTGTAGCAGAGACCCACAGGTCAGGTCAAGTACGGACTTGTTGTAAGTAAAACCAGCACGGACCGCTGATTGCGACCTTGGGGTACATTCCGGCCGGTCGTTGGCGGGGTGGGTCTGCGGCGGATCGGGTCGGCGGCTGTGCCCGGAAGATCGGCGATGGAAAGACTGGCGACGATGCCTTGGCTGTGTCTGTTCAGTAGGCGGGTTTTCGACGGCGGTTTTTGAGTTGGGCGGCGCGTTTCTTTACCTTCTGTCGGAAGAGGGCCTTGTCGCCGGGGAAGTCGGTTCCGAAGTATGATTCGAAGAAGACGTCTTTGAGGCCGTCGTCGAAGTAGTCGTCAATCATGCTGAATTCGAGGGCACCGAGGTTTCGGATTTTTTCGCGGTCGCCGGTGACGCCGGCGCGCATGCGGTGGAGGTCGATGATAGCGAAGCCGTGGCCTTCGTCGTGGGTTTGGAGGAAGAGGTGCCAGGCATAGAGGTCGGGCACGCTGATGTCGGCGTTGTGGATGCGCCGGACGAAACGGCCGAGTGCGGCCATGATGGCTTCCTTGCTGTAGCGGCCGGTGCGGCTCCAGGTCTGGGCGACGTGTTCGCTGAGGGGGCGGCCGGGGAGTTTTTCGGTGATGAGAAAGGAGCGGCGTTCAAGGCCGGCGAACATCTGCTCGCCGCAGCAGAGGGTGGGGTAGGTGGCGATGCCGTTGTGGCGGAGGATGGCGGCGTTGTGCCATTCGCATCCCGCCTGGGAGCAAAGGCGGCCGAAGCTTCGCATGGCGAAGAACATGTCTTTGAGGTGGGGGTGGTAGAAGCGTTTCATGAAGAGGTCTTTTTTCGCGTCGCCGTCGTTGAGGGAAAAGGCGATGACGTCGCGTTTGCGGTTGCGGTTGATGAGTGTGCCGTCGAGACGGAAGAAGTCCTCGAAGCGAGTGAGGCCGGCTCGCTGGAAGAGCGCCGCTGCGTTGTCGGCAAACTCCACTGTTGTCATTGCGTTATCCCGTTTACTTATTACATCCCGTTGATACATCCTGCGGTGCTGAGGCCGCCCGATGTGCGGCGCCGCAGTGAAAGATTCTTCGGCGATGCGCGAACACGCGCGATAAACGCCCGATAAAATCAGCATGATCTGTGCTTCGGAGTCTATTCGGGGCCGCCGCGGCGTGTGCATCGCCCTGTTCTGTGCGCGACGGCGAGATAAAAGTCCGGCTTGTGACTAAGGATACATGGAATTTTGTTGCAATCCAGTGATTTTATGCAAAAATAACCGGCGGCTCTTGAATCCCGGCGCGTCGGGACTCGGATATGGAAAGACGATGGTTTTTACCCTTCACAGATATATATTTCGCGAGTTGTTCAAAGTCTTCCTGTTGGCCACCGTCGCCCTGACATTGATCGCGAGCATGGGGTCGATGTACCGGCCGATTCAGAAGTACGGGGTGGGGCCGCAGCAGGTGTTTCAGCTTCTGGGGTATTTTCTTCCGATCATGCTGACGTTCGTGCTGCCGATGAGTGCGCTGTTTGCGGCGTCTCTGGTTTACGGGCGGTTCGCCAGCGACAACGAGCTGGATGCGTGCCGCGCCAGCGGGATCAGTTTTACGACGGTGATGTACCCGGGGCTCTTCCTGGGGGTGCTGGTTTCGATTACGACCTTGGTGCTGAGTTTCCACGTGGTGCCGGCGTTCGTACACCGGGCGGAGCGGACGATCAAGGCCAACGCGGAACAGATTCTGTTTCGCAACATCCAGCGGAAGGGGTACTATGCGATCCCGGACAATCGTTACCGGGTGTTTGCGGATCATGCGAGCGCGGAGACGGATACACTGCAGGGGGTGGTGATCATCGAGACGCGCGACGGGGGCGTGACGAAGCTGATTACGGCGGATGCGGCGCGGATCGAATTCGAGACGCAGAAGAATTTCAACGAGGTGACGATCACCGCCAAGGACGTTTTCCAGATCGACAAGCACGGGCGGCAGGCTTATATGGCGTCGCTGCCGGTGCGGTCGACGTTTGCGTCGCTGTTGACGGACGACATCAAGTTTCAGCGGATCGACGACATCAAGCGGATTCAGGCGGACAAGCTGCATTTCTATCCGATTCGCGAGGTTGCTTACCGGTGCCGGGCGCAATTGGCGATCGAGATGTTGGCCGAGCAGATCAGACGGACGCTGTCGGCGGGGCAGTACTTCGAATTTGTGGGCAAGGATCGCAAGGTGCTGTTTACGGCGGCGGGGTGCACGGCGACATCGAAGGATTACATCGTGGAGCTGGAGGGGCCGATCGTTCTCGTGGAACTGCACAAGGACCTGGGGACCGTGACGGCGCGATGGGATTGCCAGCGGGGGCGGATTCAGTTGGAAAGCGCTGACCGGCCGGACGCGACGTTGGACCTGATATTGGACAGTCCGAGGCATGACCGCGGCGATTTCAAGGGGATTGCGCAGAAACACGTGATCAAGTACCTGCCGCTGCCGCGCAATATCGAGGAGATCCTGACTGAGGATCGCCTGCTGGAGACGATAGCGTCGTTGGACAGCGAGACGCCGCCGGTGGCGGAACCTTCGGAGACGCTGAGAGCTCTGAAGCGGCAAGTCAGCCGCAAGATCGAGCGGACGGAACTGGAGATCGGGGCGGAGGTGCATTCGCGGCTGGTATTCGGCCTGGGGTGCAGCCTGTTGATCATGGCGGGGATTGCGTTAGGCGTGGTTTTCAAGGGCGGGCACCTGCTGACGGCGTTCGGGGCGAGTTCGATCCCGGCGGCGGCGCTGATCATTTTCATCATGACGGGCAAGGAGATGACGAAGAACCCGTCGATGTCGATGATGACGGGGATCATGGTGATGTGGGCGGGCCTGGTGGTGCTGGGGGCATCGGTGTTTTTCATCTATCGCAGACTTCTGAGGACCTGACGCCGCGGATATGAAGATTCTCGACAGGTACATTGCGAAGAATTTTCTGATCGGTTATTTCATCACGTTCTGCGTGCTGATCGGGCTGGTGCTGATGATCGACCTGTTCGTCAACATCAGCGAGTTCGCCGAGCATGCGGACCTGGGGGCGGGGGCGGTGATGCGGAACATCGTGGAATACTACAGCAGCCAGATCACGCTGTGGTTTCGCGACCTGGCGGGGATGATTACGGTGGTGGCGGCGACGTTTTCGCTAGCGCGGCTGACGTACAACAACGAGCTGGTCGCAGTGATGGCTTCGGGGGTAAGTTTGAAGCGGGTGATGGCGCCGATTATCTTTCTGGCGTTCTGTCTGACGGGGCTTCTGGTTTTCGACCAGGAGGTTGCGATACCGCGGCTTGCACCGCAACTGGTGCGTTCGCACGATGCGCTGCCCGGGCAGCGGACATACAACCTGTGGTTCATGACGGACGCGGACGGGGCGCTGATCTGCACGGAGCGGTTCGACGAGAACACGCAGACTATGTACAAGCCGACGATCATCCTGCGGGAGCCGAAGAACGAGGTGGTGTTCCGGGTGACGGGTTGGATCCGGGCGGACGAGGCGGTGTATAATCCCGAGACGAAGCGGTGGGATCTGAAGAACGGGGTGATTCAGCGTATTGTGCAGGAGGCGGGGCAGGAGGAGGTGATGGTGGCGGAGCATCGGGCGGTGGCGTTCGAGACGGATATCACGCCGCAGGATATTCCGCTGCGGCAGCAGGAGGATTACAAGGCGCTTTTGAGTTCGGCGCAACTGGCGGAGCTTGCGCGGAAGCGGGGGACGCGGGTTCGGGACCAGGCGGAGTTTTATCTGCACAAGCATTCGCGGATCACCAAGCCGATCATTAACATGGTGATGCTGCTGGTGGCGCTGCCTGTTCTGGTGTGTCGCGACCCGAAGCGGCTGAAGTCGGCGATCATGTCGAGCTTCGGGATTACGGGGGCGTGCTTCGTGGTGACATTCGTGTGCGAGATGATGGCGACGGAGGTTTTCTTCGACCGCATAAGGCCGGAGCTTTGGGCGTGGGCGCCGGTGTTCATCTTTCTGCCGATTGCGATCATCGAGATCGACGGCATGAAGACCTGACGGGCGGGCGGCCCTTACTGTGGTGATGGCTGGGTCGTTTGTGCCGATACTGCAGGGGCCTGGGCAGGCAGCATGCCTTTCAATCGGAAACAAGCGTAGAAACGGTCTCGGTAGAGCTTGTTCTTTGCGGTCAGTATGATGAAGGGCAGCAGCATCATATCAGCCCGCCACCAAAGAATGGTACTATTATGATCGCAACCGGTTCAAAGACGTCGCGGACCCGGCCGGCGAGCGTTCGGGGCCTGCGCCAACGGCAAGACATGCATATTCTACCCCCGGTACCCGGAAACGCAAACACCTTTTCTTATGAATTACTTGCCGAGTGAGCTTGTGTCGGGCCGGGCTTTGAGGTGGCTGCGGAGTTCGGTATTGATCCTGACGCTGCACCATTTTCGGCCGCACATGGTGCAGTAGTCCCGGGGATCGTCCTGGGCGATGCGGCTATGGGCGCAGGCTTCGTTGTACATTCGATGTGCGGTTTCGGGGTCCAGGGCCTCGCCGAGATGCTTTTCCCAGTCGAGATTTGCGCGGGCTTCGCTGAGGCGTCGGTCGCGCTGGGCGGCGTTGTGAAAGCCGCGGGCGACGTCGGCGGCGTGTGCGGCGATTTTGGAGGCGATGACACCCTGGCGGACGTCTTCGAGGTTGGGCAGGCCGAGGTGTTCACGCGGGGTGACATAGCAGAGGAATGAGGCGCCGTAGAATGCGGCGGCGGTACCGCCGATGGCGGAGGTGATGTGGTCGTAGCCGGGTGCGATGTCGGTGACGAGGGGGCCGAGGACGTAGAATGGGGCGCCTTTGCAGATTTGGGCTTCGAGTTCCATGTTGTGCCGGATCTGGTTGAAGGGGACGTGGCCGGGGCCTTCGACCATGACCTGGCAGCCCTTGTCCCAGGCGCGCTGCGTGAGTTCGCCGATGGTGCGGAGTTCGGCGATCTGTGCGGCATCGGTGGCGTCGGCTATGCAGCCGGGGCGGAGGCCGTCGCCGATGGAGAAGCAGACATCGTATTGGCGCATGATGTCGCAGATGTCGTCGAAGACTTCGTACATGGGGTTCTGTTTGCCGTGGTGGAACATCCATTTGGCCAGCAGTGCACCGCCTTTGCTGACGATGCCGCAGACTCGGCCGGCGGTGAGTTCGACGTGTTCGCGGAGCGTGCCGGCGTGGATGGTGAAGAAGTCGACTCCCTGGCGGGCCTGCTTTTCGATGACGTTGAGAATGGTGTCATAGTCGACGTCTTCGACGTCGCGATCGACGATGACTTCGTAGATGGGGACGGTGCCGAACATGACGGGGCATTCGGCGAGGAGGCGGCGCCGGATTTCGTCGAGGTCCGGGCCGGTGCTGAGGTCCATGATGGCATCGGCGCCGAGGTCGATGGCCAGTTTCATCTTGGCGATTTCCTCGTCGAGGGAGGAGCGGACGTTGGAGGCGCCGATGTTGGCGTTGATTTTGACGGAGACGGCGCGGCCGACGGCGGCGGGGACGAGGTTGTCGGCGAGATGGATGCTGTTTGCCGGAATGACGAGGCGGCCGGCGGCGAGTTCACGCCGGATCATTTCGGCATCGAGGTCTTCGCGCTGCGCGACGCATCGGACGGCGTCGCTGATGAGGCCGGAACGGGCGATTTCGAGTTGTGTCGGCATTTCATGCTCCCTGAGGGCAGCGGCGGCAAGGCATGCTTTGCCGCCTGCATGCGCCGCCGCCAGGCGTCTGGTCCCCGCAAGCGGCGCCCCTGCGTTTACGTGCAGGCGCCGCATACGATTCTATAAAACAAAAAGATCGCTTCGCGGGGAAGCGATCTCTACGGAACATATCGCGTTTTTCGCTCCCTACGCAGGTCTTTCCGCCTAAGCGGCTTTTCCTGATCAGGTTCCAAGGGTATTTCTCAGGCCCACAGCGACGGGCCACCCCTGCACGACGATAATATACCCTGCGGAGAGGGGGGCGTCAAAGCAAATCGGGCGGCATCGGCGGGTTTGTGCCGGTTTGCGGGCAAAAATCTGTTTTTTTTTCTTGCATGCGCCCGGCAACGTGGGTACACTGTAACCAAATATTTTGGGCGGGGAGGTGGTGCCCGGGTATGAGAATAGGTGAGGTGGAAGACTTTTCAGTATACGCTTCTTTGCGTTTCCTATCTGCGCATATTGTGCGCCTCTGCGCATATTGTGCGCCTGCGGCGCGTTGTTCATCAGGAGAAACTACAATTTTGAAGGAGGTCGTTATGAAGAGAGTTGTTTTTTTTCTACTTGCGCTTCTGGTTTTGAGCGCCAGCGTCCTGGCGGCGGATGTTACGTCGCCGGGCGACCCGATTGAGGGTCTTCCTCCTGTGGGTGTCGCCACGGTTGACGGGCGTGCCTGGCCGGATGGTGAGGCGCCGCTGCATGCCATCGACAACGTGGCTGCCAAGTATCTGCACTTCAAGCCCACGGACCCGGCGAACCTTATGGGGTTTGCGGTTACGCCATCCAGGGCCGGTTCGATCGTTGTCGGTCTCAACTTCATGAGCGCCAACGACGATGCCCCGCGCGACCCGACCAGCTACGAGTTGTACGGTTCCAACGACAGCATCAACGGCCCGTGGACGTTGATCAGCAGCGGAAGCATCGCGGATTTCGCGGGCGCAACGGAATGGGCTCGCAACGCCTGGATCAGTGCGCCCATCGTGTTCGCGAACACAGTGGCCTATGACCATTACCGGCTTCTGTTTCCGACGCTTCGCGACTATGCAGGGGCCAACAGCATGCAGATCGGCGAGGTCGAACTGTTAGACGGTGTTCCAACGGTTTCCACCGGTACTTTTCTGGTTCGGCTTCCCAACAATACGATTCAACTAAATGCGACGGTCAGCGACGTGGATACGCCTTTGGAGAATATGACGTATCAGTGGAGTTTCTACAGCGGTCCCGAAGGCGTCACCGCGGCGGACCTGGATTTCGGCGATACTGCCAACAGCGCCACTCCGACGGTCACTTTCCCCTCTGTGGCGGGCCTTTATGAGCTGCAGGTTCAGATATCCGACGGCATGTACGATGCCAATGACCTTGCGCTTGTCCGCGTTTGGGATTCGGCCACCGAGGATGCGCTGCTCGGACACTGGGCCATGAATGACGGTCCCGGTTCGACGGTTGTGGCGGATGTGCGAAATTCGGCGCACCCGAACAACGGCGTGATCGGGTGTCACGCCCAAGGTGAAAATCCGACCTGGACTCGCGGTTGGATACCGAGCGAAGACCCGGACAACTGGGCACTGGACTTCACGAATCTGGGCTTTGTCACCGTGATACCCGATACCAACAACCTCAGTCCGAACCTGGATGATGTTCAGTGGTCGATCAGCATCGCGGCATGGTTCAATGCGAACGGGTGGGTCGGCAATCATCGCATTCTGCAAAAGGGTCGCACCGATAACCAGTACCGGCTGCTTGTGCAGGATATGAAACTGACGATGCACCTGGCGGGCGTCGGCACAGTCCAGGCGCCGCTGCCGACGGCAACCTTGTGGCACCACGTGGTTGGCACATACGACGGGGTGACGATGAAGCTGTACATGGACGGTGTCGAGGTCGGTTCTCAGGCGGCCAGCGGGCTCATCTCGACGAGCACCGACCCGCTGTTCATCGGGACCAAGCACGACGAGGTCAACCCGGATCGGCATCCGGGCGACTACTTCCAGGGCAAGCTGGATGATGTGCGGATTTACAACTATCCGCTGAGCGAGCAGGAGATTTACGATCTGGTGGCCATGGGCGAGAACGCTCCTCCGGTTATCCTCAGCATCGAGGCTCCGGCCGAGCTGGTGTTGTCGGTGACTGATTCAATTGACGCGGACGCGACGGTTTTCGATGTGAACGGCGATCAGGTGAATTACCAGTGGACAGCGACCGGCCCGGGCAATGTGACATTCCTTCCGACGAATACGGTGGAAGACCCGTCGGTGGCGTTTGATACGGCCGGTGAGTATACGCTGCGGCTGACCATTGATGACGGGTTGTTCGGGTTAGAGGGCGAGATCTCCAGTGAGATTGTCGTTAATGTGACGAACCCGACCTGTGCGGACGCGATTGCGGCGGGGCACGTGCTGATCGGCGATCTCGACGGCAACTGCAGTGTGGACCTTGGCGACGTTGCGGTGCTTGCGGCGAACTGGCTTGCGTGCAACGATCCGCTGAGCGACGATCCGCGCTGCGTGAATCCGTTTGCTCCGACCGGCGATTAAGATCCTGGCCGTTTCCGGGCCTTGAAGGACTGACAGAACCCGGCGCTCATGGGGGCGCCGGGTTTTTTTGTTGCTGAAAGCGGGACCGGGGATTAGCAGCCGACAATATCCATAAGACACTTGCCCCGAGGAGGATACTGATATAAGGTCGGGTTTTATTTTCGGGCATATCCGTAAAAACCCATATTTTGGGCTTGACCTGAGGTTTGATATTTGGTATAGTACGGCTTCCAGTCGCGGTGTGCTGTCACGACTGCGGGTCCGCAAGGAGTGGGGAACATTACTGGGGCATTTTCCCAAGGGGGACCGTTGGTGTTTCATGCCATCGACGGCTGGGAGTCAACAAAACCGAGGGTGATTGTGTTTTAGGTAACAGATGGTGTCTCTGCGGAGGGTGACAATCTGTTGCGCGGCGGTCTGGGTGTGGATCGCCGCGTCTTGCAACGCGTCGATGGGCGAAGCTTTGGGTGCGCGCATCGGCGTCGAGTCGGCGTGGCCGTCGCTGGCGACTGAGTCGGCGACGCTTGCCGAGGTTGCGGACGGTGCGTTTGCGCGGATCGGCCGGGCGATGGTCGACTCGGATGCGTTTGCGCCGGCGGCGGGGGCTGAGCTGGCCGACGTAAAAAGGCTTCCGGCGGCGCCGGCGGCGGTGGCAATGACCTTAGTGGGGTTTCTGTGCGTTTCGTTGGCCCGGGACCGGCGGGTGTGGTTAGGGCTGGCGTGCGGGCTGATCTGGCTGGCGCAGGCGGGCGTTACGGCGGCGCCGCAGCTGCTGCGGCGGATGTGCGGCCGGGCGGCTGCCGAGGCGGCCGAGGCGTGCGGCTGTGTCCACTTCGACGGCGTGGGACGTCCGTCGGGGTGCGATGTTTCGGTGCGCTACGTGGGCCTGCTTCGCCGATTGGCGGCGATACCGGCAGAGGAGAACCCCAGCCAGATCCGAAGTGCGGATCTCGACATCTTCAATAAGTTTGAATTCCCAAAACCGCGAATCCAAAGCGCAGCAGCGCCGGCGGTTTGGGATGCACTTCTTTTTAATGCGGGGGCCTGTCCGGGCCGGACAATCCGCGAAGTTGTCACTTTTTCTCCCGCGTTCATTTTCAGCAATCTTTCGCGCGGTCCTCCCATATTCTCATGAAGCGGCAATCCTGCAGGCGCTGAGCGTGCGTCTCGCGAGGCACTCCTGGAGCGCAGGCGGATTGTTCGCAGGGTGTTTTCCCGGCAGTAGAAAATGAGATATGTTCAGGAGGGAAAGGAAAGCTGTAATGAAGAAGTTAGTGCTTTGTGGATTGTTGGCCCTGGCGGCGGTGATGCCCGTTGTGGCGGCGCCGACGATCGGCGACTCGGTGATTGTTCAGTACACCAATGTGGACCCGCGGGTGACGGTACGGATTTATACGCCGGACAATCCGACCGGTATGGACGTCTATGCCGGCGTGTACAACCTGAAGGTGGACGGCGTTGTTACTCCGTCGTTCTGCATCGACGTGGCGGACAACAGTACGACCGCCGCGGTCAGGTATGGTGTGGTCAATCTGTGGGAAGCTCCGGACGGCACGGCCGGCCCGATGTCGGCTGCCAAGGCGGCCGACCTGAGCAAGCTGCTCAGCGCGTACTGGAAGGACACGATGACCGCGACCGAGGCCGCGGGCCTTCAGTTGGCCATCTGGGAAATCGTGACCGAGGAGTCAGGCAGTGCCTACGACATTACCTCGGGTTCGTTCCGCGCGAACAACAGTGCCGCCCGTGAGCAAGCGATCAGCTATCTGAACGGCTTCGCTGATTATGACGGTAAGGTGAACCACTATGTTGCCCTCACGCATCCGTGGGTGGGTGCTGACGGGAAAACGCAATACCAGGATTACGTGATTGCGATTCCGGCGCCGGGGGCTTTGCTGCTCGGTACGGTCGGCATGAGCCTTGTCGGCTGGCTGCGTCGTCGCAGGGTCGTTTGACGCACACGCGTGTGTTGTGTGTCGGGGAGATGTTCCTCGACCGCGATGAGAGACATCATTTGATGGAAGTGAGGTTTGTATGAAAAAGTTGAGTCTTATTGTTCTGCTGGCGCTTTTTGCGCCGGTCTACGCCAATATCACGGTGATCGGGGATCCGGTCGAAGGCAACAGCTGGAGCCAGGCGTTTAATGAAACCGGCGTCGGGTCGTTCGACCTGGTGGCGGTGAAGATGACGTCGGCGGGCGACACGTTCAAGACGGCGACATTCCACAGCTTCAACAAGACGGGCTGGGGCGTGCTGTTTGAGAACGATGCGGCCTTGCCGACATTGGCTTCGGCTACGGGGCCGGCCCAGACGAACATGACGTTCAGCATCAAGTTCGAAGGCGCCAAGAGCAATCCCCTTGAGTTCGATTTCGTGGCGATGAGCGGCGAGATCCTCAAGGAGGCGGTTCATGCGGTCTGGAGCGGCAGCGCGTGGACGTTCACGACGAGCCAATGGAACCCGACCTATGCTGAGGTCGCGGGCGTTCCGGCGCCGGGCGCGCTGCTGTTGGGTTCGATGGGCGTCGGCCTTGTGGGCTGGCTCCGTCGTCGTCGGTCGCTGTAGTTAGCGACACGGCGTTTTGACGCATGTTAAGGCCGGCGGCCGGGATTGTGCATCCCGGGCCGGCCTTTCTTTTTTGCGCCGCGCCACCCCGTGTTTTTGCCGGAAGGGGCAGGAAGCATTCTTGCAGGTCTTGTGAGGCCGGCCGGGGTTTGCCTTGACATTGGGCGTGGCGGGACTTAGGATACGCGCGTGGGGGTCGAAGATGGTTTGGATGGAGACGGGCTGGGAATGGCGCATAAGGGATTTACGCACCTGCACTTACATACGCAGTACTCACTGCTGGACGGAGCGATTACCTGCGAGCAGTTGTTTGCACGTTGCAAGGAATTGGGGATGGATTCGGTTGCCATTACGGATCATGGCAACATGTTCGGGGCGATTGAGTTTTACACGAAGGCGCTGGCGGGGGAGGTCAAGCCGATTTTGGGTATTGAGGCGTATATTGCGCCCGGGTCTCGTTTGGACAAGTCGGGCGGAGGGGGTGTGAAGGAGAATGCGTATCATCTGCTGCTGTTGGCGGAGAATAATGCGGGGTATCGCAATCTGCTGAAGCTGAGCAGCATAGGGTTTACGGAGGGGTTTTACTACCGGCCGAGGATCGACAAGGAGGTGCTGGCGCAGTTCAGCGAGGGGCTGATCTGCACGACGGCGTGCATAGGGGGGGAGGTGCCGACGGTACTGTTGCAGGGGGATGAGGCGCGGGCGCGGCAGGTGGTGGAGAGTTACCTGAAGATCTTCGGGGAGGAGCGGTTCTTCATTGAACTGCAACACCATGAGTCCAGCGACGTGCCGGATGTTTCGCCGGCGCTGATCGATCTTGCCCAGAAGATGGGCGTGCCGATGGTGGTGACCAATGACGTGCATTTTCTGCGCGCGGATGATTACGAGGCACACAATGCGCTGTGCTGCATCAGCACGGGCAAGAAGGTGACAGACCCGACGCGGATGACGTACCCGCCGGACGTGTACCTCAAGAGCAGCGAACAGATGCGGGCACTGTTTGCGCACGTGGAGGAGGCGTGTGACAATACGCTGTGGATCGCCGAGCGCTGTAACGTGGAGATTGACCTGAAGAGCCGTCATGCGCCGAAGTATTCGCCGGCGGACGGCAGCACGCCGGAGGAGATGCTGACGCGGCTTGTGAAAGAGGGGGCCAAGAAGCGGTACGGCAAGATCACCGAAGAGATTCGCCAGCGGATGGAGCGGGAGCTGGAGGTAATCGAAGGCAAGGGCTTTTCGAGCTACTTTTTGATCGTGTGGGACTTCTGCAATTACGCGGCGGAGAACAACATTCCGGTTGGCGCCAGGGGCAGCGCGGTGGGGACGCTGGTCGGGTATTGCCTGGGAATCTGCGACGTGGATCCGATCCGGTATGACCTGCTGTTCGAGCGGTTCATGGACCCCGAGCGGAACGAGATGCCTGATGTCGATATCGATATCTGCCAGGACGGGCGGGCGCGGGTGCTGGAATACGTGCGGCAGAAGTACGGTGAGATTGCGCAGATCATCACGTTCGGGACGATGAAGGCGCGGGCGGTGATTCGCGACGTGTGTCGTGTGCTGGACGTGCCGCTGGCGGAGGCGGATCGCCTGGCCAAGCTGGTGCCGAACGAATTGAAGATGACGCTGGAGAAGGCGCTGGAGATCGAGCCGGACCTGAAGAAGGCGTACGAGGAGAACGAGCAGACGCGCAAGGTCATCGAGATCGGCAAGAAGCTGGAGGGGCTGACCCGGCATGCGTCGGTGCACGCGTGCGGCGTGGTGATCGCGGACAAGCCGCTGACGGATTATCTGCCGCTGTATAAGCCGCCGGGCTCGGATGACCTGGTGACGCAGTTCGAGGGTCCGATGGTGGAGCAGATCGGCCTGCTGAAGATGGACTTTCTGGGGCTGCGGACGCTGAGCGTGATCCAGCGTGCGGTTGAGCTGATTCGCGAGGCGCACGGTGTGGACATCGACATTGAGGCGATCGACATTACGGACCAGAAGGTTTTCGCGAAGGTCTTCGGGCAGGGACGGACGAAGGGCGTGTTCCAGTTCGAATCCGGCGGGATGCAGGACCTGCTGATGAAGCTCAAGCCGGACCGTCTGGAGGACCTGATCGCGGCCAACGCGCTGTACCGGCCGGGGCCGATGGCGCTGATCCCGGATTTCATCGACCGCAAGCACGGGGCGCCGTGGGACGTGCCGCATGAAATCATGCGGGAGGTGTTGGAGGAGACGTTCGGGATCATGGTGTACCAGGAGCAGGTGATGCGGATCTGCAATCGCTTAGGCGATATTCCGCTGCGCGAGGCGTACACCCTGATCAAGGCGATCGGCAAGAAGAAGCTCAAGGTGATCGCCAAGGAAAAAGAGCGATTCATCAAGGGCTGCACGGCGAAGGGGCTCAAGGCGCAGCAGGCGGAGCATATCTTCGACCTGATCGAGCGGTTCGCGGGATATGGCTTCAACAAGAGTCATGCGACGCGATATTCGTTCGTGGCGTACCAGACGGCGTGGCTGAAGTACTACTATCCGGTGGAGTTCATGGCGGCGCTGTTAACGTACGAAATGGGCTCGACGGATAAGGTGGTGGAGTACATCGGCGAGTGCAAGGAGATGGGCATCGAAGTGCTGCCGCCGGACATCAATGAGAGCTTCAGCGATTTTACGGTGGTGTACAGCAAGGACCACGAGCACAAGAAAGGCTCGGGCGTGATCCGGTTCGGCCTTGCGGCGGTGAAGGGCGTGGGCGAGAAGGCGGTCGAGCAGATTATTGCTGCGCGGCAGGCGGTGGGGCGGTTCCGCAGCCTGTACCATTTCTGCGAGCACGTGGATCTGCGCGCGGTCAACAAGCAGGTGCTGGAGGCTTTGATCAAGGCGGGTGCGTTCGATAACCTGGGCGGCAGCCGGGCGCAGATGATGGCGGGCCTGGAGAAGGCGATGCAGGCGGGGGCGAGCGTGCAGGCGGACCAGCTGAAGGGTCAGATGAACTTCTTCGATATGGGGGGCTTCGGGGCGGATTCAGGCGGGGAGCACGAGACGCTGCCGAAGGTGGCGCCGTGGTCGGAGATGCAGATGCTGACCTACGAGAAGGAGGTGTTGGGCTTTTATGTGACGATGAATCCGCTGAGCCGGCATGCCGAGAAGATCGACGTGTATTCGACCGTGAACACGAGCGAGTTGGGGTCGATCAAGGAAGGGGCCGAGGTGGTGATCGGGGGGATGGTGACGAAGATTCGGCAGATGGTGACGCGCAACGGCAAGAACGCCGGGGCGAAGATGGCGGTGTTCGAACTGGAGGATCTGCAGGGCAAGTGCGAGGTGGTGCTGTTTCCGAAGATGCTGGAGCAGTGGGGGGATCGCCTGGCTGTGGATAAGATCCTGTTCGTCAAGGGGACGGTCGACTGTCGGCGGGAGAATCCGAACATCCTTTGCGACGAGCTTATCGAGATCGACGAGGTTGAGGACAAGTTGGCGGCGCGGGTGTGCATCTCGCTTAGCCCGATGGACGTGACGGAGGAGCGGGTGTCGCGGATACGGAACCTGTGCACGTCGCATCGCGGCAAGAGCCCGCTGAATATGACATTGGAGACGGCGTCGGGGTATCGCGTGACGGCGGTGGCGGACGTGAAGCTGTCGGTGCGGCCGGACACGGAGTTCTGCAGGAAGATGAAAGAGCTTGTCGGCGCGGGCAACGTGCGGCTGCGAAGGCGATAGCCGTGGGCGTGAACTGGAGCCATAAGAGAGAGGCGTGGAGTTGGCTGATCTGGCTGTTCATGCCATTGGCGAGCATAGTCTGTGCGGTTGTTTTTCCATTTGCATGGGCTCATCCGGTCCTTTTCAAGGTGCTGCTGGTTGGAGCGCCGGCGGCCGCCGTGGTGTGGGTGATTGTTGTGGCGATCCGAGTCAGAAAACAGAGGGGCTGATCAATGGCTGAGCGAAAGGTGGTTTTGAGTATCGGGGCGCATCCGGACGATGCGGAGTTTCTGTGCGCGGGGACGCTGGCGCTGTTGCGCCAGCGGGGGTGGCAGGTGCACATTGCGACGCTGACGCCGGGGGACTGCGGAACGGTGGAGTACAGCCGCGAGGAGATCGGCCGGATTCGCACGGGCGAGGCGGCCAAGGCGGCGGCGATGTTGGACGGGTTTTATCATTGTGTCGGGTGTGACGACGTGTTCATCATGTACGACCGGCCGACATTGGTGAAGGTGATCGAGCTGGTGCGGCGGGTGCGGCCGCGGCTGGTGTTTACGCTGTGCGGCGAGGATTACATGACCGACCACGTGACGACGGGCCGACTGGCAATGACGGCATGCTTTGCATGCGGGATTGTGAATGTCGAGACGCCGGGGGCGGAGCCGTTCGAGCCGGTGCCGCATCTGTACTACTGTGATCCAACGGAGGGCAGGGATATCTACGGGCAGGAGGTGCCGACGAGCGACATTGTGGATATCAGTTCGGTGATCGAGACGAAGGAGCGGATGTTGGCCTGTCACGAGAGCCAGCGTAACTGGCTGTTAGCCCATCACGGGATCGATGAGTATGTCAATGCGATGAAGAACTGGTCGGCCGAGCGCGGGCGGCAGATCGGCGCGGCCTTCGGCGAGGGGTTTCGCCAGCACAAGGGGCATGCGTTTCCGCAGACGGATCTGTTGGCAGAGGAGTTGGGGGCGTTGGTGCATATTTCGAGGGGAGCGTGAACGATGGGAAGAAAGCGGAGCATATTGGCGCCGGAGTGGTGGGACTATACTACGTTAGATGATGAGATTCTCGACGATGCGGCGCGGCTGACGCCGGAGGATATGCTGGCGATGAGCCGCGAGGGTTTCCGCGTGGTGTTCTACGATACGTTGGAGGATTTCTACCTGGCCGAGGCGCTGGAGTATATAACGGCGTGGCGGCAGGCGACGGCGGATAATCCGGTGGGCGTGTGCGGACCGATGGGGCCGACGGAGCAACTGCCGTTGGTGGCGCGGCTGGTCAATGAGTTAGAGCTCAATTTGCGGCATGCGCATTTCTGGGGCATGGATGAGTGGTTCATCGACGGGCGCGAGGCGCCGCTGTCGCATCCGCTGAGTTTCGAACGGGCGGATCGCGAGTTGTGCTTTGGCCGCATCGACAAGCGGCTGGCGATGCCGGAGGAGAATCTGCATTTTCCAAAGGCCTACACCTCGGCGTATATCGCCAGCTGGCAGGGCGTACGGTGTGCGGTCATGCAGGGCGGACAGGGGGATATCAAACACTGGGCGTTCAACGACCCGCCGCGGCGGGAGGGCAGGTATGTCGATGAGCCGCCCACGCCGGCGGAATATCGCAAGCTGAACACGCGGGTGGTGGACCTGCACCCGGTGACGGTGATGCAGAACGCCCGGACGAGCGGCGGCGGTGTGGTTACCGGGGTGCCGACGCAGGCGATTACGGTGGGGCCGGTCCAGACGTGGCAGGCCGAGAAGGTGTCGATCTGGCAGGCGGGGACGCACGACAATCCGTTCGGGATGCGGCTGACGACGCTCATGATCGGCAAGAAAATTGCCGATGCATCGGTGCCGATGTCGCTTTTGTCGGAGCATCCGAATGTGCAGTTCAATTTTTATCGGGGCGGCGTGGGGCATTGCGGCGTGGAAATGCATTGATGCTTCCGCGGACCATGAGAGGGCCGGCCGAAACGCGGTGTAAACCTGGAAGGGGACGTTTTGCCGAAGGTTATTGACATTTTGAAGGCGCGGTGGGCGGAGGTGCTGCTTGTCGTGGGGTTTCAGACGGGTGTGCTGTTCCTGTTCGAGCAGATTGTGATGACGGCCGACGAGCAGGCGGCAAGCAGGCGCGCGGCGATGCCGGAGCATATTGCGTTTCTGTTGGGCGTGGGGACGATGGCATTTGCGATCATCGCCCAGATGCTGTACCTGGGCTTTTTGCGCACGGCCTATGAAGAGGGTATCACGCGGTGGGAGCCGGGACAACTGCTTCGGATCGGGCGCTATTACTTCTGGCGCGTCGTCAGGTTCTCGCTGCTGATGGCCGCGGCAATTGTGGGCCTGCTGATACCGCTTATGTCCATTGCGTATGCCGTGACGGGTATCAAGCCGCCCGAACCCTTGCCGGTCTGGGCGACGGGGGTGGTGCTGATTTGTATTTTGATTGTTCTTATAAAGCCAATGATCTTTTCCCAGGCGATCATGATCGCCCGGGACGTGATGGCGTTGCGATCCATCGGCATGCTGAGTGAATACCGGCTGACGCAGGCGCCGGGGATCGTGGCGATTTACATCCTGGTATTGGCGCTGGGCGCGGGCCAGTCGATGATAGACAAAGTCTTCGAGTTGAAGGGCACGCTGCATTATCTGTTGATGGGCACTCATTACGTGGTGTTGAGCGTTGCGATGCTGGCGATGCATCTGATGGCGCTGCGGGTGATCAAGGCGAACGAGCCGCCTGTCGTGCGGCCTGTCGAGGATACGGTATAAAGCGGCGGTGAGCGGGCGAGCGAAATGACTGCGGACGCACTGAAGGGCAGGTTCATCGTCCTTGACGGGCCGGACGGCTGCGGCAAGAGTACACAGGTGCGGCTGCTGGCCGAGTGGGTGCGGGGCCGCGGCGTGAAGGCGGTGGGGTTTCGTGACCCTGGGGATACGGCGGTGGGGGAGAAGATTCGGGATATCCTGCTGGACCCGGAGCACGTGGCGCTGGGGACGCGTGCGGAAATGCTCTTGTATATGGCGGCGCGGGCGCAGTTGTGGGAGGAGAAGATCGGCCCGGCGCTTGACGCGGGGGCGTGCGTGGTCATGGATCGGTGGGTGTCGAGCACGTGCGCGTACCAGGGATGCGCCGGCGGGTTCGGCATCGAGAACGTGGTTCGGATTGCGGGGGACTGCCTGGAACGGGTGTGGCCGGACCTGACGATTGTGCTGGATGTGGACGAGGAAACGGCGGCGGCGCGGATGAACCGGCAGCTCGACCGCATGGAGCAGAAGGGGCGGGAGTATCATCGCCGGGTGCGCCAGGGGTATTTGGAACTGGCGCAGAATTACGAGGCGGTGGTGCTGCTGGACGCGGGCGTTTCGATTGAGTCGCTGCATGCAAAGGTCATTGAGACGGTTTGCGGCCGTGCCGCTGCAGGGTGGAAATAAGAAAGACCCCCGGACGGAGCCCGAGGGTCTGCCAAGCACACGCTGGGGGGCATCAATTTGCTGTGATCTGTTTTAGTGCAGTCAGAAGTTCCAGCAGACGCTCGTCGCTCATCTGTTTGTTGGCTGCGAGTCCCAGGATGGTTCCGTCCGGCATGACGATCATTCGCGTGAAGCGTTCTTCACTCACGTCGCCGGCGTCGAGGATATCGGGGGCGGCCTTGGCGAGGCTTTCGAGGTAGAGGCGGGCGTACTCGGCGCCGTTGGGGTGGGCGTAGAGCTTTGCGCCGGCGGGCGTCTCAAGTACGACCGTTTCTTTCAGCATCCACTCCATCATGGCGTCCTTGTAGTCGTGCTGCGTATTCGACTGGTCGATGAGGATGACGTTGCCGTCGTCGGTTGTGACGGCCGTCAGGTAGACGACGCCTTGTCGCATAAGAGGGTCGACCGTCTGAATCAGGCGGATATCTTTGGCCCATGCGAGATCGGCGACGGTGTAGGCGGTGTGGTTGAGGCCGGTGCGGATGTCCTGGGCCGTGACCGTCTTGGTCTCCACCGGCCGGTAGTCCTGCACGATCGTCTTGACCTCGTACCCCGCAGGGACTTCGGTGCTGAACGCATCCGGCGCCAACTCGAAGTCGAACTCGAATTCATCGAGGAAGATCGTTTGGCCGCGGTTCAGATGTTTCAATTCGATCTCCACCGGGAGCTTCGTTTCCGGATCGACCCACACCGTGAAGTCATTGAATTCGTTGGGCCTGTGGTGGAAGCCATACAGCGTCCTGCCGTTCACTTCTTTGGTCCCGAGGCGCTCCGTGGATGCCTCGTCGAACTTCTTGACCATCTCGATGATGTCCGGGTCATGCCGTCGCCCGAATCCGATGAGCTTCGTCACCCTGGCTTTCTTCTGTGCGGGATCGAGCTCGACGGTCAGCGCGTCGTCGCCCCGCATATCGATGATATGAATGGTGCCGTCCTCGACCTCCTGGCGCCGTTGCTGCAGGTTCAGGTGGTAGACGTCCATCGTCGGAAACTTCGGTCCCTGTTCCCGCACGACCCGCTGGCGGCATTTGTAGCGCGTGTGGTTGTTAAGCTGTTCAATCATGGCCGCAACAGTAACACTTGTTCCGTCAAGCGAGCCGCCCATGAAGTGAATGCACAACATGGCTGCGGCCACAACGGACGCCGCGACTGCGAGTTTTGCTATTTTGTTATTCATGATCATTCTCCTTAGCGTTCCGCTCATGCGTGGATGAACGGACTCTTGTTGATTTGGTTTTCCCATTGCGGCTTCGGCGGCGGCGAGGATCCGCTCGTCGGTTTCGGGGCGGGTCGTTGCCCGCGCTGCGCGAATTGCGTTTTCGATTTCCGAGGGCTTCATATCGCCTCCCTTTGCGCTACCAGCCGCAACAGTCTTTCCATTCCGTACCGATACCTGCTTTGCACTGTGTTGATCGACAGGCCGAGCATCGCCGCGATCTGCCGAAACTTCATGTCGCCCTGCAAGTGCAGGGCGATGACTTCCCGCTGCTCCGAGGGCAACGCCTCCAGGGTTCGCATGACGATGTCGATTCGCTCGTCCGGCGCCTGGTTGGGCGGCCCATCCGCCCGAGCGCGGGGCTGGCTTTGCAGATGAACGTGCAAAGCATTTCCGGAGGCCCGTCTGCGCAGATAATCCCGGGCCCGGTTGACCACGGACGTGACCAGATAGCCCTTGAGGTTGCTGCGGATCCGGCAGCGTTCCGATGCAAGGGCCACGAACACGTCGTGGAGGCAATCTTCGGCGGTGTTCAGGTCCCCGACCAATGACCGGGCGACGTTGAGCAGATCGTCCTTGTACTTCAGATAGATCCGCCGCAATGCCGCGGACTCGCCGCGCTTGAGACCTGCCGCAAGTTGTCGATCTTCCGACATAAGTGCACCTTCCCGAAGCTTCCGCCGACTCACCTCGTTGTGATCCGGACGCCTATATGACGCGGCTGTCGCTGTTTTAGTCTAAATTTGCGGCGGACAGGCCCTCTGTAGTTTATGGTATCCGCAAGGGTTGTTGGGCGGAATGGCAAAAAACGTCTCGTCGCGGGGTGTCTTCTTCAGTATAGTGTCTATGCGGGAAATGTGGGCAGGAAGGTCTGTCCATGCGCAGGATCGGCGGTTAGCGAGAGGTTTGATGTCGCTTAAGGATATATTTTGTCAGGAGCGGGCGGTTGGGGATTTGCAGCGTGCGCTGGGTGCGGGGCGGCTTGCGCATGCGTACATTTTTGCCGGGCCGGCCGGGGTGGGAAAGCGCACGACGGCCCAGGCGTGGGCGAAGATGCTGCTGTGCCACCGGCGGCGAGTGGAAACAGTGTCTGAGACCCTTAAATTCCATGATAGCTGCGGGGAGTGTGAGTCGTGCCGGGTTTTTGAAGTCGGGGCGCATCCTGATTATCATTTGATCGAGAAGGAACTGCGTCAGTATACGGCCAAGGATAAGGGCAAAGAGGCGAAACAGGATCTTGCGATTTCGGTGGTGCGGGAGTTCCTGATCGACAAGGTTGCGCATCGGCCGGTGATGAGCGAGTGTACGGTGTATGTGCTGCGGGAGGCGGAACGGCTGAATGCGTCCAGCCAGAACGCGCTCTTGAAGGTGTTGGAGGAGCCGCCGAAACATTGTTATATCATTCTCTTGTGCAGCCGGGCGGACCGGCTGCTGCCGACGACGCAGTCGCGCTGCCAGATGGTGCGGTTTGGGCCGGTGGATGAGGCGCATATCGTGGCGGCGCTGGCAGACAGGGGCGTCGACGGGACGCAGGCGCGGTATTGGGCCCGGCTGAGTGAAGGGAGCATGGGAGAGGCGATTAGGTGGGCGACGCTGGCGCCAAAGGGGACGACGTGCTACGAGATCAAGCGGCAACTGGTCGAATCTCTTGCCAAACATAAGCTCGAGGATTCGTTGGAGCTGGCGGCATGGATGGGAGAGGCGGCGTCGAAACTGACGGCCGCGTGGGCGGATGTGGAGTCGCAGACGAGCAAGACCGACCTGGGGCGGCGGGCCGTCAAGGGGCTGTTGCGAATGACGGCGGCGGTTTTTACCGATGTTATAAATCTCCATATGGGGCGGACGGAGCTTATCAATGAGGACCAGAAAGGTCCGATCCAGACCTTGGCCGGACGATTTGACGCCGAACAAAGCGCGGAAAAAATCGCAAAGGTGTATGAAAACGTGCGGTGGGTAGAGGCAAGTGTCAACGAAAAGCTGATTTTCGAGGAATTGTTGTTAAATCTGGCGGGTTCCGCTATAATTTCCGCGTAGAACAGCAAGAAAACCGCTTATCCGCAGGTTTTGCAGATTTCCGCAGATCAAGACATTATGAGTGCGTCATCCGGTGAAATGCGGGGCAAACTGGCAATATCTTTTTTAGAGATTTCGATATAGTATGGTGCAGCCTGAAGCAGCCAAGCCCAAACCCCAGAAGAACAAGAAAGTGATGCTCGTTCGGTACGGCCGGATGGGCTTTCTGGGCTGGTTTGAGCATAATGAGACGGAAGTCCCCAAGGTCAACTCGCGAGTGGTCGTAGAAACGCGCCGTGGGCTGGAACTGGGGTCTGTAGTGGGGCAATTCAGCTATCGCGGCGGGCAGTTCAAGCTGAGTCCGGCGCAGGTGGAGCAATATTTCAACGGACCTTCCAAGGATTTTCCGATTTCGGATGGCGGCACCTATGTTCGGTTCGCCACTGCGGAGGACCTGATGGAGGAGAAGCACCTGGAGGCCTGTGCGGCGGAGGAGGCCAAGTGCTGTATGCGGTTTATCGAGGAGATGAATCTCCCGATGAAGGTCGTCGACAGCGAGCACCTTTTCGGCGGCGAGCGGATCGTGATTTATTTCACGAGCAACGGACGGGTGGATTTTCGGGATCTGGTGCGGCGGCTTGCCCGGGAGTACCAGACGCGGATCGAGCTTCGGCAGATCGGGTCGCGAGACGAGGCCAAGCTGGTGGCCGATTACGAGAGCTGCGGGCAGGAGTGCTGCTGCCGGCGGTTTTTGAAGATCCTGGAGCCGGTCAACATGCGGATGGCGAAGCTGCAGAAGGCGACTTTGGATCCGTCGAAGATTTCGGGGCACTGCGGGCGGCTGAAGTGCTGCCTTCGTTATGAGGATGAGACGTATCGCGAACTGAAGGCGCGACTGCCGCGCAAGAATGCGCTGGTGAAGACGCCGCACGGCGAAGGCCGGGTGGTGGGGGTGCAGATCTTGACGCAACTGGTGATCGTACAGGATGAGAAGGGTGATCGCGAGGCGTATCCTTACGAGGAGCTTTTGTCGGTGGACGGGCAGCCGATTGAGCGAGCCCCGGTCCCGGACAGGGTAGATGATGCGGACGACGAGATGGAAGACGACTTCTTCGGTGATGAAGACTTCGTCATCGAGGAGCCGTTTGTCAGCCCTGCGGAGTCTGTTCGGCAAGAAAAGCAGCAGCCGCGGAATGGTGGAGGCCGCCGGGAGTCGGCGCCGCCAGCGCCGCGGCCGGCCGAGAGTAAGCCGCCGGAGGAATCACGACCTGCTGCCGGCAACGGGCGCGAAGGCAATTCGCAGCAGGAGCGGCAGGGTCGCCCTGACGACCGGCGGAACTCCAATCGGCGTCGGCGAGGCCGCGGCCGGGGTCGCAATCGGCCGGGCGGACAGAACAACCAGGGGGGCGATCGGGCCGGCGGCGCAAGGGCCAATCAGGGTGGGGGTAATGGGCCTTCCGAGGCCACACCCGCAGACCGGCCGTCGGACGGGCGGCCGCGCGAGGTCGGCGGGGGCAATGAGACGCAGACAGGGAAGGATTTATGACACGCAGGATCGTCGTAACATCGGCGCTGCCCTACGCCAACGGGCCAATTCATATCGGACATCTGGTCGAGTATCTCCAGACTGATATCTGGGTGCGGTTTCAGAAGCTTTGCGGTAACACGTGTTACTATTTCTGTGCGGATGATACGCATGGCACGGCGATCATGATCCGTGCGCGATCGGAGGGGATTACGTCGGAGGAGCTGATCGAGCGAGTACATGCGGAACATACACGGGACTTCGCGGGGTTCCTCGTTGACTTCGACAATTACTACTCCACGCATTCGGAGGAGAACCGGCGGTTCAGCGAGATGCTTTACAGACGCGCCGTGGAGAACGGCTCCATCGAAAAACGCGACGTGGAGCAGGCGTATTGCGCAAACTGCGACATGTGGCTGCCGGACCGGTACATCAGAGGCGTGTGTCCGCGGTGCAAGGCGGAGAATCAGTACGGGGATTCGTGCGACGCCTGCGGCGGGACGCATCAGCCGACGGAGCTGATCAATCCGACGTGCGCCAACTGCGGGGCGACGCCGGTGCGGCGGAGCAGTGTGCATTACTTCTTCAAGTTGGGCGATTATCGCGACCGATTGCGTGCGCTGATTGAAAGCGGGCACGTACATGAGTCGGTGATGAACAAGCTGGATGAGTGGTTCAAGACGGGGCTCAAAGACTGGGACATTTCGCGGGACGGGCCGTACTTCGGCTTCAAGATTCCGGGCGAGGAGAACAAGTACTTCTACGTCTGGCTGGATGCGCCCATCGGGTACATGGCGTCGTGCAAGAATTACTGCGACCGGCACGGGCTTGATTTCGACGAGGTGTGGAACAGTCCGGAGTGGGAGCTTTATCACTTTATCGGCAAGGACATCATGTATTTTCATGCGCTGTTCTGGCCGGCACTGCTGATGAGTGCGGGGATGAAGACGGCCGACAAGCTGTTCGTGCACGGGTTTCTGACGGTGAACGGGCAGAAGATGAGCAAGAGCAAGGGGACGTTCATCAAGGCCGAAACGTACCTGCGTCATCTCGATCCGGAGTACCTGCGGTATTATTATGCCAGCAAGCTGTCCAGCGGCGTTGACGATATCGACCTGAATCTCGACGACTTCGTGGCGAAGGTTAACGCGGACCTCGTGGGCAAGTTGGCGAACCTGGCGAGCCGGTCGGGACCGATGCTGACGAAGAGGCTGGGCGGGCGATTAGGGCGTCTGGATGCGGAGGGGCGGGCGCTTGTGGAGCGCTTGCAGGCGGCAAAAGAGCGGATCGCCGCGGATTACGAGGGGCTCAACTATGCCTCGGTGATTCGGACGGTGGCGGCGCTTGCCGACGAGGTAAACCGGTACGTGGACGATAAGGCGCCGTGGACGACGATCAAGACGGATGCGGAGCTGACGCGGACAACGCTGACGGCGGTGATCAATGCGGTGCGGATTCTGACCGTTTATCTCAAGCCGGTGCTGCCGCGGTATGCTCAGCGGATCGAGCGTTTTCTGCAAGTAGATGCGCTGACGTTTGCAGATACGGATCAGGTTCTGGAAGAGCACACAATCGGCGAGTTCGAGCGGCTGGCCGAACGGGTTGAAAAGGAAAAGGTTGACGCGATGATTGAGGAAAGCAAGAACAGTTCGGCGCCGGCGGCCGAGGCGAAGGCGGTGACTCTGGATGAGCCGATTGCACCGGAGTGCACGATCGAGGATTTCATGAAGGTCGATCTGCGGATCGCGACGGTCGTTACGGCGGGGCCGGTGGAGGGGGCGGACAAGCTGCTGCGGCTGGAGCTGGACATCGGCGGAGTTCGCAGGAATGTCTTTGCGGGGATCGCAAAGGCGTACAAACCTGAAGATCTGGTTGGGCGGCAGGTTGTGTGTGTTGCGAACCTGAAACCCCGCAAGATGAAGTTCGGCATCTCGGAGGGCATGATCTTGGCGGCCGGGCCGGGCGGCAGCGACATCTTCATGTTAGGCGTCGACAAAGGGGCGGTGTCGGGGCAGCGGGTGCATTGAGAAAAAGGCTTTTCTCCGGAAAGAGATAAATGGATTTTCTGACCATTGCACTTATTATTTTGGTGGTTGCCGCAGCAGTAGCAAAGGTTTTGCACTACCTTCTGAAAGCTGCTGTATTCCCGAAGGTTCTTTATACGAATACAGACGGCACCGCAATAGGGAAATGTCTCGAATGTGGAGCGCAAATAAAATTTGTAGAATCGGAATCACAGAAAGGCCTCTACATATTCAAATGTGATAAATGTGGAGCAGAGAGTAAAATTGAAGGACCGAACATAGAAACTGGGTCTGACTCCTGATTATTCTCAAAGACGAATTGAAGATGACCGTGAAAGAGAAAATGACAGAGATAATCAACGAACTGCCGGATGACAGTACGTACGATGAAATCCTGCGGGAACTGGCGTTTCGGGACATGATTGAATGACGACTGCAAGATTCAGACGCCCGGAGAACTATAGGTCACGATGAGCCGGGCCAGCGTCCGTTAGGCAGGAGAACATTTGAGGAACCGAGGGTTGTTGATTAAGTCGTGTTGACAGGAGAGGGCGGACCTATTCCATTTAGTTGTGGATAGGGAAAGCGAGGTAAATCATGGCGAGCAAAGAGATTCTCGAGCAGGCTTTGCAGCTCAAACCAGAAGAGAGGTTGACGGTCGTCGAGGGCCTGCTCAAGAGCCTCGACGAACCAGACAAAAAGCTCGATGAGATTTGGGCAGAAGAGGCGGAGAAAAGGCTCAAGGCGTATAGAGAGGGAAGATTAGAGGGTATCCCCATGGAGGAGATTTTCAAGGACGGAAGATGAAGATCGTTTTCTCAAAATACGCAGGAGTTGATTGATGCCGTTCACTATTATGAGCTTGAATATGAGGGACTTGGTCAAAGATTCAGGCAAGAGGTTGAGAAGGCGGCAATCAGGGTTGCCGAGTATCCCAGGGCATGATCAGTTGAGCGCGGTGATATCAGGAAATGCCAGCTTCACAAGTTTCCATACAAATTGCTCTACTCCATCGAAGAAAACCACATCTTTGTAATTGCCGTAGTGCATCAACACAGGAAACCTGATTACTGGATTGAGCGAAGAGAAGAAAACGGCTCGTGACCTTTTTATTCTTGCAGAGGGTGTGAAAAGAACTGTGTAAACGGTCATGGAATTGTTAAGCTTTCTGAC
>DAOTMV010000042.1:0-35653 GCA_035450485.1 Anaerohalosphaeraceae bacterium
TGTACCGCAGGTAATACCAGCAGCTCCCCGCCCACTGCGGCATAGTATTCGTCTCCCGCACCCCCGCGCGACCATCCGGCAAGGTCACATTCACCCACTCCTTGGCCTTCGACAGCGCCGGCTCACCCGTCCCGGCCGGCTTGTAATCCTCCACGTCCGGCAAAGTCAGCGGCAATTCGCTCTCGTCAAGCCCAACCACCTCCCCATCCGCATGCACCAGGGGAAACGGCTCCCCCCAGTACCGCTGCCGACTGAACAGCCAGTCGCGCAGCTTGTAATTGACGGCCCGCTTGCCCAGCCCCCGCGCTTCCAACCACTCTGTAATCCGCAGCTTGAACTCCGCGGTAGGCAGCCCAGTGAACTCCCCCGAGTTGATCGCCGTCCCCTCGCCCGTAAAACACCCCTCCACCGGCTCAGGCGCGCGCACCACCTCCACAATCGGCAGGTTGAACTCCTTGGCAAACTCCCAGTCCCGATCGTCATGCGCCGGCACGGCCATGATCGCCCCCGTCCCGTAGCTGATCAGAACGTAATCGCTTATCCAGATCGGAATCCGCTGGCCGTTCACCGGGTTAATCGCATACGCCCCCGTCGGTTCCCCCGTCTTCTCCTTGGCCAGATCAGTCCGGTCCAGGTCGCTCTTCCTCGCCGCTTCCTCCCGATACGCCGCAATCGCCGCCTTCCGTTCCTCCGTCGTAATCACGTCAACCAACGGATGCTCCGGGGCCAACACCATATACGTCGCCCCGAACAGCGTGTCCGGCCGAGTCGTGAACACCCGAATCACATCGTCCTGCCCCTCGACCTTGAAATCGACCTCCGCCCCTATGCTCTTGCCGATCCAGTCCTGCTGCAGCTTCTTGATCGACTCCGGCCAGTCCACCTCATCCAGCCCCGCCAACAGCCGCTCGCAGTACTTCGTAATCCGCAGCATCCACTGGCGCATCGGCTTGCGAATCACCGGATGTCCCCCGCGCTCGCTCAGGCCCCCCACCACCTCCTCATTGGCCAATACCGTCCCCAGCGCCGGACACCAGTTCACCGGCGCCTCGCACTCATAGGCCAACCGATGATCGTCGATGTATTTCCGCCGCGCCTCGCCGGTAAGCCCCTCCGGCACCGGCAATTCCTCGATCGGCCTGGCCTTCTGGGCCTCCTCGTCGAACCAGCTGTTGAAGAACTTCAGAAAAATCCACTGCGTCCACTTGTAGTAGTTCGGGTCGGTCGTATCCACCTCCCGATCATAGTCATAGGAAAACCCCAACGACTTGATCTGCCGCCGCATGTTCGCAATGTTCTTCTGCGTCGTCTCGCGCGGGCGAGTCCCGGTCTGAATCGCATACTGCTCCGCCGGCAGCCCGAACGCATCCCACCCGATCGGGTGCAGCACGTTGAACCCCTTCATCCGCTTGTATCGCGCAACGATATCCGACGCCGTATACCCTTCCGGATGTCCCACATGCAGCCCCTGCCCCGACGGATACGGAAACATATCCAGCACGTAGTATTTCGGCTTCGAATCGTTCACCGGGCTGGCCGGATCGACACTCACCGGCTCCCACGTCTTGAACGTCTTGTGCGCCTCCCAGTATGTCTGCCACTTCTTCTCAATCGCGTTATGGTCGTAACAGCCTTTATCCATTCCTGTCTTCCAAACTAAAGGGACCGGGACTCATTTTTGCAGGTTTTTCACTCCACACCTCCCCCGCCGATGCCAACCCGCCGCATCACCGCATCCGGCACTCAATCCAGCCCGCCCGCATGCGGACAGCCGCGATCCGTACACGAAATGCACTTGCTCGCGCCGCCCGGCTGTTTCACCCCCACCGAAAAGCTCGAAAACTGCTTCTCCATCCGCCCCTTGCAGTCCGGGCACACCTTCCGCAAAACCTCCGCGGACTTCTGCAGAACCTCCTCCACCCGCCCGCACTTTCCGCACTTGTACTCAAATATCGGCATCAATTCACTCCCTAACACTCAAAAACAGTCAATTCTGACGCCCCATGATACAAATCCCGCCCCAACCTTCAACCCCCAAACCACGGACAGCCGCCTGATTTCCCCCGCCAGATAATAGGGACAGGCACCCGATTTCTCTGTGCAGTGCAGGGCGGCCTTCACCCTCGATCTATCCGCATAATAGATTTCGTCTGCCGCAGGCGCACGCCGCGCGCGTCCCGCGCACCAAGGCTCATTTGGATATTCGAGTTTTGCTATTAGCGTTTGTTTAGTAGTTCAAAATTAGAGATTCGAGATTCATTGACGCCTCCGCCTCTTACTGCCGCGCCCGCTTCACCGCCTCCTCCACCAGCCCGTACCCGTCCTGCCATTCGCAAAGCCGCGTCACCCCGTTGCGCTTGGCCACCGCCATGAACGCCTCCCCCACCGCATCCGGCGACTCCCCCAACGGCCAATCCACCCCGGCCGCCCGCGCCTCCTCGCGCAGCTCCTTCCAATGCTGCAAGTACGCATACATCACCGGCAATTGCGCCATCTTCACCCGCTCCACTATCGCCGCATCGCCGGCAGCCGCCGCCTCAGCCGCCTTCAAATGCCCCCACCCCTCCGCAAGCGCCTTCGCCGTCAAAAAGCCCGGCCGACCCGCCCCCCACGGCAGACACGGCAGATAATACCCGCTCGCCTCCACCGATTCATGCATCACCCGCAGATACCGCCCCACGTGCTCCCCCGCCGGCCCATAATACCCCTGCAGGAACTCCCGAATCAGCGCCCGCTCGTCCGCCTCAGGATTCCACAGCAGCTTCGCCAGCACCCACGCCCGCAGCTCCGCCATCTCCGCCCCCACGCTCGTGTACGCCCCCTGCTCGAATATCCCCTTCACGCCGTGCTCAACAAAAAACCGCACGTTCGGCCCCAACACCCGCAGATTCGGGTGCGGCCGGAAATAATGACAGAAGTTTGTCGTATAATCCCAGATATACAGCCGATCGCAGATCTTCGACCACCCCACAATATCGTCCCGAAACGCCGCATTCCGCTCATCCGCTAATGGCTTGCTGAACGAACACTCGATACTGCACAGCCGCACAATTACGTTCTTGCGGGGCTTGACCAGCTTCGGCGGCTTTCGCGTGTACTGGTACGCCAAGGTATCGATCGCCACGTTGGGAAACTCCTCTTCGATCTCCTCCGCCACCGCGTTGACAAACCGAAGCAGCGTCCCCGCCTGCGAACCCTCCTCCGCGTCCACGGCCGCACACTTCGCGCACGTGCAGAACCCGTACCAGTCATTCTGCGACACCGACGCAATCGTCGCCGCCGGATTTCGCCGCAGCCGTTCCTTGAGATTCTTCACCAACTCCGCACGCATCTCCTCGTTGCTCAAACATAACTGCGCATGCTCATGTTTGCGCACCCCTTTGATCTCGCTGAACCACTCAGGATGCGCATCGAAATACTTCGCCGGCGGGATCAGCGCATAGAACGTATGCACAAACCCCTCATACGTATGTTTCCCGCCCCGCGCCGCATCCAGACGCTCCGAGTTGCCGTTCGACCTGTTTCGCACCGCCCAGTCCCCGTCGAACGCATCCGTCCAGAACGTCTCCCGATACTCCAAGGCCGGCACATAACGTATATCCACCCCCGCCACCTCCAACGTCGGCTTCTTCGGTATCGTGCTCACCTTCGACGACCACCACCGACACCCGACCACGTCCTCCAGAAATGTATACACCGCATACAAAGTCCCCCGAGGTTCACCCCCCGCCAATATCAGATATCCATCCCCCGACCGAACAACAATCCCTTCAGCCCCCAACCCCTCCACGCTGAACCCGGGATCAACCAGCTTCGCAGCCGCCGCCCCCACGGCAATATTCGTCTTCTCCGACGACAACTCCCCAACAACCGCAAACTCCCCTCCGGTAACCTCCCCCAAAAACCGCTGCAGCTCGCTGGCCGCATGCCTCACCGCCACCGACGCATCCGCCCCCACAACAATCACCGAAGCAGCCGCCCCATCCCGAGCCAGCGTAGCACCATCTGCCCCCGCCGCAAACAGCAGCCCGCAAACAGCAGCACTCACCGCCAGTAGCCCACTCATCCGCAACATAACAAATCCTCCATCAATAATAGGGACAGTCACCCGTTTTCAGTCAGAGCACGTCTCTGTACTCATAAAGCCTGTGCATCCTGCACATCAGTCTACTTCAAACGAACCGCTTTTTCAAACCCGCCGGTTCCACCTTATCCCCACCCTATTCCACACCCAAACCTCCAAAATCATGGACGCACACTTCCTGCCGCTGCCACGTGCCGCCCCATTATACGACGTTGCGCCAGGACATCTAACACTCACTTGGCCGCAAATACGCGCACACCAACAAACCTCGCACAATCGGCGCAGACCCCCGCAGAATCTCCGCAAGTCGCCCGACAAACCCCCTTGCCGCCGGGCCATGGCGCACGGTACAATCACATTCCGGCAAAGACAACGCAAACATGAAAGGATACCGCATGAAGACGCAAAAAACCGCCATGCTGGCGCTGATTCTTGTTTCCTGCCTCATCGCCCCCGGCTGCAGCAAGATAAAAGAAGAACGCGATCAGGCTCGCGCCGACGCCGAGGCCGCCAAGGCCCGATGCCAGGATCTCGAACTCAAGCTCGCGGCCGCCAAACAGGACCTCACCACCGCACAAACCGAACTGGCAGCGGCCAATACCCGCCTCGCAACTCTCGAAAGCGCCTCAAAAACACAAATTTCTGAGCTAAACAAGACAATCGAAACCCTGACCAAAGAGCGCGACGAGGCCCTCAAGACCGCCGAGCAGTCCAGCCTCAACCTCCTCAAAATGCTCGCCCAATCGGCCCAGCAGGAAGCCCAGTACCAGAAACAGATCGAGTCGCAGGCCGAGAAGATCGACGAACTCACCAAGAAGCTGTCCGGCGCCACGGCCCCCTAAGCCCAACGGGCCAAACGACTTACAAAACGCCTAAAGCTCCCAGCCCTTCCGGTACTCGCGATACAGGTACTTGTTGGCCTCAGGCGCATTGGTGATCCTCATGGCTTCGCTGTCGAACACCACTTTCCTTCCGGCCCGCAGCGCCACCGTCCCCAGATTCACCGCGTCCGTAATCCCGGCGGCATTCAAGAAACTGCCCGGCGACGGCGCGGCGCCCATAAATGCCTCGACCCAGGAACCACGCCGATCCGCCGCCGCGCCTTCCGGCAATTGCAGCGGTTTAACCTCGCCGCGGGCGAACAAACGCGGGTTCTCGCCGCGGAAATCGGCCAAGATCGCGCCCTCATCTCCTACAAACAGAATCCCTTCGCGTGCCAGCACCACATCATGTGCCTCAACCGCCTCCGGCAGACGCGGCTTCATCCCACCGTCATACCAGAACAGATCCACCGGCCCCCGTCCCTCTGCCGCGGCAAACTTAAACCTAATCGAGCAAGCGGTCGGGTACGAGAAGTCGTTATTAACCGTTTGACTCACGTTATTGCTGATCGTACACGTATGCGTCTTCCAGGCCTCTGCGCTCGCCGGCGTACCCAGCCCCAGCTCCACAAACATGGGCCAAAGACTGTAAATCCCCATATCCGCCATTGAACCGCCGCCGAAGTCATACCACCCGCGAAATACCGTATGCGTATAGTGCGGATGGTAAGGCCGATCCACCGCCGGCCCAAGCCACAATTGCCAATCAAACCCCTCCGGAACCGGCGGCCGCTCCGTCGGAATCTCCGTGTACTGAGGCCAGACCGGCCGATTCGTCCAGTTATGCACCTCGCGCAAACGCCCGATTACTCCCTGCTTGATCGCCTTGCAGATTCGCCCGTTTTCAGCACCGCTGCCGTATGCCAAGAGATGCGTTTGTCGCCCGGTTTCGCGGGCCGTTTTCAGAACCAGTCGCCCCTCGTACAGCCGATTCGCGATTGGCTTGTGCATAACCACGTGCATGCCTTTTTTCATCGCGGCAATGGCAACCGTCGCATGCAAATGGTCCGGCGTCATCACCTTCACCGCATCAATGTCTTTTTCCTTGGCGAAAAGCTCGCGAAAATCTGAATACGCCGCGCACGCTTTGTATTTCTCCACTGCGCGTTTGCGGGCATAATACGTATCCACAACCAGCCGCCCTATTTCGCGACCGCCCGGACATCCATCATCGTTGGCACGCCAGTTCGGATCGCCAAGGTACTGCCGGATACGATTGCGTATGCTCCCCTTGCTCCACTCCACGTAGTCGCTGCTGTCCTTGTTGGGGTCGCAGACAGCCACAATCTGTATCCGCGGATCGTCCAACAGGCCGCCAAGTTCATTTATACTCTGCGTGCCGAAACCGATATGCGCCAGGGTGATCTTTTCGCTGGGGGGCACGTGGCCCTGTCCGCCGAGCACCTGTCGCGGCACCAGTGTAAACGCCCCGGCCCCAACGGCCGTCCCCAGAAACGTACGACGATCGATACGCTCGCTCATAGCAAACCTCTCTTTCTCCCCGGTCAGACAGACACCGCCGGCGTCCTATTTCAATTCTTTGATGTAGATATTCTTAAATTGCACAAGGCTGGGCGGACTATTCCATTTTCCATCGCTTCCTTTGCTGCCATGATGCTGCAGCGCGATAGGCCCCGACGGCGCGATGCCCGGCAGCTGTGCATTGTCGATGACCTTGATGCCGTTGAGCACCACCGTGACGCGATCGCCCTTGACCGTGATCTCGAAGCGGTTCCACTGCCCCACCGGCTTGTCCGCCTGGTGCCGCGGGGTTACTGCAGCACGAACCTCCGGGGGCATGTTCTTGTCCATGCGAATTCCGTAAAACTCGCCCGAGCCAATCGGCCAGCACCAGATGTTCACCTGGTTACGGCCCGAGCCGCGCAGATAAATCCCGCTGTCCGAATCAGGCAGAGCGAGCGTCATTTCCTTACCCGTAATGTCGCGCGCGTGCGTGCCGTCGGGCAGGATATATGGAATCCGCGGATTGATGTACGGCGTTTCCTTTATTCGCCAATCAATTCGCAAAACGAAATCCTTGAAATCCTCCGTGTGCCAAAGGCTCTTGTCCCCCTTCGCCTCACTCTCGGCATCGTAGTCGATCACGCCGTCGATGACTTTCCAATGGCCGTTGTCGCCCTCTGGGACCTTCCAGCCGGTGAAATCCTTGCCGTTGAACAGGGCCCTGAAGCCGGGCGGCGGCACGTTGTCCTTTTCAACATTCGCCTGTCCAAACGCTCCGGAGGCGCCAACAGCAATAATTGCCCCAAATGCTGCCACGATGTGTGTGATCCTCATCTCGTGTCTCCTCAAAGTGTGGTTGAATGTTTCTCGCCGCTCATTCCGGCCCGCCGCAGCGTCTGGCCGCCCCATCTTACCATCCCTCTGCCCCGCCACGCAACCCTTGCGCGCAGGGATGAGATATACTCCGAAGTTGCAGAGGCGGCCACTTGAAAAACGACTTTCTTGAGCTCACTTCGGCCAGAGGTGGGCCAGGTAGAGGGCGTAGCAAATCAGGAGAATGGTTCCTTCAAGGCGGGACAATGTCAGTCGGCTCCACGCGAAGGGTAAAGCCAGCAGCGCAACGCCGAACATGACGGCGAAGTCGACGGTTGTGATGCCGGGGGCGCCGTAGGGGATCATCAAGGAGGAAAGGCCGAGTATTGCAAGGATATTGAAGATGTTGGAGCCTACGACGTTGCCAACGGCGATATCAGGCTGGCGGCGGATGGCCGCGACAACAGAGGTGGCCAGTTCCGGCAGGCTTGTGCCGGCACTGACGATCGTCAGGCCGATGACTGCCTCGGAGAGGCCGATGGCGTGAGCGAGGCGGATGGAGCCAGTGATCAGGGCCTTTGAGCCTAACACGAGCAGGACGAGTCCGCCAACAACCGTGATGATTGCGAGAGTTGCCGAAGAGGCGAGGCGGCCGGACTGCTCTTTTTCGATCAGGGCTTCGGCTTCTTGCACCACGGCCTCGGCGTTATTGCGGCGCGCCAGCCAGAATGACACAACGGTGTAGGCCACAATGCCGATGAAGAGAAACAGGCCCTCGACGCGTGACAGGTGGCGGTCGCGGAGCAAACCAATGCAGACCAGCGAAACGCCGATCATGATGGGGATATCCACCTTGACCAGTTGGGATGTGATGCGGATCGGGCAGATGAGGGCGGCCAGGCCAAGGATGAATGCGACGTTGAAGATGTTCGACCCAATGACGTTGGCGGCGGCAATATCGCCGGATCCGGAAATGGCCGCCTGGACACTAACGGTCATTTCGGGCATGCTGGTGCCGAAGGCAACAATTGTAAGGCCGATAACGAGCGGGCCGACGCCCATGCGGCGGGCGAGAGCGACGGCCCCTTTGACGAGCAGTTCGGCGCCGACGTACAACAGCGCCAGCCCCGTAAGCAGAAGCGCAGCAGTGATCATGTATTCTCCGTGTCGTTCAATATGATGTTCGCCTGTATTTCCAGACGCGGCGTTACACCTCCCCCGGCGGAAAGTCCAGCTTAACAGGCACCTTGGGATAAAGACTCATCAGGCACGCGATGCGCCGATGAACAGGCAGTGATTTGCGCCACTGCGCAATCGCCTGCTGAAGCCGGGCAATATAGGGATGGTCGGAGGCGTTCAAAGTCTTGACCAGGTCGATAGCGGCCTGATTGTGACCTTTCAGCAGCAGCGAGGTTGCGTAATTGGCCTGAAAGAGCGGCGGTGTGTCGGAAGGTATACACATAAGCTTTCCGAACACCAACTCCCGCAGAACAACAACGGCCCTGTCAGTCCGGCCCAGGCGCATGAGGCACACGCCAAGCGCACTCCTGAGTTCAGGGCTCGGACTGCCCGCTTTTTCAATGTATTGCAACGCCTCTTCGAGGCGGTCCTCGTCAAAGAGCTGACGGATACGTTCTAACTTGCTGGTTGATGACAGATTTGAGGATGACATGGCAACTCCCGATTTTCGGCACGTTAACGGCGCGCAGACCTCGGGGCTTCCGAGAAGCGCGATGTTTCGGTTCCTGGACGCGACGATAAAATCGGGAGGATCACACAGTAAGCATGCAGTCGAGCGCAAGGAGGGTTGTACTCACTGTAAAGAGGGATCGGCCGTACGAACGGCCATGCAGACAGGGTAAACCATACCCCCGCAGGTCAGATATCTGATCGTGGCTTACCGCGGGGAGCCGCCCTTTGAGGACAGCCGACAGGGGCTGTTCCGATCTTTGAGCCGGCAGGACGCAGTATACCTGTTCGGAACGAACATGCTTGAGAACCGTATCGGCTGCGGGAATGTCACTGTCGGACGAGGAATATCTCATCGCAAAAGCACCTTCGGCCGCAACCAAAACGGCCAGCATCCCGCACACAAACCGGATTAAGCACTGCCTGGACATAGGAATATCTTGCACCCTTTACGGTCCGCTGTCAATAGTGTTCAAAGCGCCCTTTTGGGGATCAGAGACTGCAGCCAGGATTCAGCGCGATCTTCAAGACTTTACAGTCCGTACCGCGCCAATCATCTGGTGGTCGATTCCGATGTTGCGGTGTGAAGGGCGATATTCTCGCCGTAGCGGCGGACGGCGTCTCTTTCGATATAATCCATTAAGACGGGCAATTGGGCGGCGGGATTGAAACGCTTTCCTCTTTCGCCGTCTGGGTAGAGAATGGCAAGGATGCGGTTCTTTTCCCAGAGGCGCGGCTCGATCTCGAACCGGACGGCAAAACCGTACTCTTTCAGGAAGTCCAGATCAGGGACGGCGTAAGGCTGGGGTTTCGCGTCGAGGCAAAGGGGCATATGCGGCACGAGCCAGGGGGTGATTTCGCCGTCGTCAAGGCCAACGTCGAAATTGCGGCCTTTCATAATGACCACGGGCTGCTCGCCGACGAACCAGTCACCGCGGACAAGGTCGGCGGCGCCGCGGGCAGCGGACTTGGGCTGGGGGCCGAGTTTGGCAAGTTCAGCTTCCAGCGCCACCGTCACGGCCCTGTCGAACGAGTGCTCGTTGTCATACAGGGCAAGATAGCCTACGTGGCAGCCGAGCAAGTTGGAGTACATGTCCTCCCAGGAAAACGCCGAGCCGAACTCGGGGTAGAAGCCGGTCATCTTGTAACCAAACCATGTTGCGATTTCGTGCCACATGGAGGCGTGGTAGGCGAAGTACTGGCCGAGGCCCGCTGCGACGTCATAAAGAATTATTGCCTTTTCGACGTCTTCGCGGCGGTTCCAGTCGTCAGGATAGACAATTTCGACCCAGCACGTTGCATCTTCGTCAAGATCGAACGAGAACTGCTCCGCGCCTTCCTTCATGCGGTAATACGTCAAGGCCGCCAGGTGTGCGGTCCAGTCGGCGGCATTGCGAAGGTGTGCGATGTCGAGATGGCCGCCGGAGCAGGTGTACACGACGCCGTTCTTTTCGATGACGTTGTAGCGATAACTGTGTTTGCCGAGTCTGGAGCAACTGAGAAACGTGGTGGTAAGGGTGGAACTGGCGAAGGAGCCGACGCGGGTGCGCGGGCGGATGCGAGCCATGTCGTCGAAGGTGAGTTCCTTACCAAGGCTGAAGAGGTCGCCCACGACGGGCGCACGGCATCCGCACGCTGCGACCAGAACGATGGCGAGAATCGACCACCTCAACGACCTTACTTTCAATTCCATCACGATCCGGCTTTTCCAGTGTTGTCGGCACGCTCCCTCTCTCGCTGGTGTTGTGTCGGCCCAAATCCCTTGGGGCTTAACCCGACGGCCTACGCCCGCCGCCGGGCAGTGGGGAAGACTCTGGAAAATGGTGGCAGATTAACACATAGCGGACGTCTTGTCAAATGTTATCGGGCCGACAGCCGCCGACGCAAACGGGACAGGAAATCCGGCCTCCCACGGTTCCTGGGGCGTCTATCCCCTGTCTCTACATCGAGGCAAGGCCGCCGGCCCCGGCTTTGGCTTTGAACTGGCCGCACCAGTCGAATTCGTACGTAATGGGCCACTGTGTGTCGGCATTGGGGACCGTGGGAGCGTTGAAACGACATTCGCCGATGGTGTCGCCTTTTCGACCGCGAACGTTGAGTTCGGCGGAGGGGAAGCCCACTTTGAGCGACTGCCAGTAGAGGCACTTGACGCATCGGCCGTGGTGTTCGTATTTGGGCTGATTTCTGACGTGGGGAAGCTGATACTCCTCGTAATAATCTTCTTCGCGACGCATAGCCATGATCGTGCCCTTTCATGAGGTGATCTGTAAGCAAGGCGTTGCCATATGCTGATATTTTGCCAGATTCTTTGGCTAACGCTATGGGGAAAATCCGGCCCAAACAGGTTTTTTGTGGGTGGGACTCCCGGGGCAAAATGCGGCTGCTATCAACAAACGGGGCGGCGAGTAAACGCGTACATGACAACGTATGTTTGCGCAGACAACGCCGTGAAGTATTGACATCATGTCCGGTTCCTGTATTATGCGGCGGTTGAACGCGCTTCGGCATGCGAATATCTGCATCCGGTGGTAAATCTCAGTGTTGCGACATCCAAAGGCCCCCCGGGGCCGCTAAGACCCATCCGAAAGGATATCATGAGCGAACTCTATATCATTGGCCCGATCATTCTGATTGCAGTGGTGCTGGCGGCCGTCTGGCTGGACCGCTGGAGCGTTCCGGTCATCCTTGTTGCGTTGTGCGCGGGCATTCTGTTCGGCAGCGACGTGTTGAATCTCGTCCACTTTGACGACATGGACCTGACGAACCGGATAGCCAACATGGCGTTGATCTTCATCCTCTTTCAGGGCGGATTCGGCACCAAACGTGACGATTTCCGGGCCGTAGCGCTGCCTGCTGGAGGTATGGCGACGTGGGGCGTCGTTCTTACGGCCGCCGTCACGTTCGTCGTTCTGTATGGATTGCTGGGGTGGTCGCTGGACAAGGCAATCCTGTTGGCGGTGATTATCTCGTCGACGGATGCGGCGGCGACATTTTCGATCCTGCGGCGGCAATCTCTGCCCAACCGGCTGTCGAGCACATTGGAAATCGAGAGTGCCGCCAATGACCCCATGGCCATTCTGCTGACTGTGGTAGCTGTCACCGGCCTGACATCCGGCCAGACCCAGTGGCACACCATCGTCGCTTCGTTCTTCTGGAAATTCATGATGGCCCCGCTGATCGGATGGTCTCTGGCGCGCGGGGCGATCTGGCTGTTCAACCAGATCAGTCCGCAGGATCGAGGACATTATTATGTCTTGTCCTTGGGAATCATACTGCTGGTGTACGGTACGGCGGAATTGTTCAAGGCCAGCGGGATGTTAGCCGTATTCATCGCCGGCTACGTGCTGGGTAACCATCCGTTCGTACACAAGCAGGGTGTTGCCAATTTCACGGCGGCGATTTCGACAATTGCCAACATCGGCATGTTTGCGCTGATGGGGCTGCTCGTCTTTCCGAACCAGTGGGCCAACCTGTGGGTGGAAGGGGTGGTGTTGTTTCTGGTGCTGACGTTCGTGTCCAGGCCGATAGCCGTATGGATTGGGCTGTGGGGGATTCGGATGCACATAAAGCACAAGCTGTTCATTATGTGGGCCGGCCTGCGCGGGGCGGTGCCCATCATTCTGGGCACATATCCGGCCGCGGCCAAAATGGCCGTTGGCATCGACGTGTTCAACCTAGTGTTCTTTGCAGTGCTGCTGTCGATCGCCGTACAAGGGTCAACATTGGGCCTTGTCGCCAAGTGGTTGGGTCTCTCCAGACCGAAGCGCCCAAAGCCGCTGTTTTGTCTGGAGCTCATAACCATGACGCCCAGCGATTACGATCTTGTGGTCGTGGATTTGCCGGGGCCCAAAGGAACCCCTGGCCCACAGATCAAAGACCTTGCACTGCCGCCGGGCGCCATCATCACCCTGATTGCGCGAGGCAAGGAGGCGATCGCCCCAAAAGGCGCCACACGACTGGAGGGTTGGGACCAGGTGACGGTGTTGACGCATGCTGCGGCAGAAGAAGAGGTTCGCAAGAGCCTCCTCGATGGCTTTCGCGGGGTAGGCGGCACGGCATAGAGCTTGACCGCTGAACCGCCGGGGATAGAGATCCACGGCGGCGCCCAAACGCAACCCGCCCGCTGCCGGGCGGCCAAAGTCACCTGGGCAGGCCTTTGGTGAGGATGGGCTTCTTGTCTTTGGGTTTGGGGGTGAACATGTCTTCTGCGGTGAGGTTGCAGCGGCGGATCATTTCGCGACAGTATTCGAGATTGCCCAGGTCGTTTCGGCCGCCGTTGTTGGTGCCGCAGGCGAATTTGACTCCGGCCTTCTTGGCCAGACGGATGAAGGCTTCGGAGGGCAGGCGATAGCGGGCGTTGATTTCGATGGCCACGTCATTGCGGACGGCGGCGTCGATGACCTTCTGCATGCGTTGGGGCGTCCAGAGGGCGTCGTAGTCGTCGGCGATAACGGCCGGCAGGAAGGTGGAGTTGGCGTAAATGTCGATGGGCTCGGTGTCCATGATGGTTACGATGCGGTCGACGAGGGTGTCCATGAAGACCTGCGGGTCGTCCCATTTGACTTCTTCAGGGATCCAGAGTCGCATGCGGTTGCCCTGCTCATCCGTCCAGGTCATGGCGTCGGTGAAGACGTAGTCGAATTTGGCGATGACCTCAGGGGAGAAGAGGGTGACCCATTCGCGGCCTTCGGCCTGCATGGCCTTATAAACGGGCTTACCTTCGAGGGACTTGTAGTAAGCCAGCAGCGCCAGGTCGTCAGTGATGGCGAAACCCAGGCCGCAGTTGCCGGCGATGCCGAATTTGGTGCCGTTGGCTTCGGCGATGGCGATGGCTTCGTCAAGGGTGAGGCCGCCTTTGAGGTGGACGTGATAGTCGACAAGCTGAAAGTCGGCTTTCTCCGCAGGGGCGGCGTCGGCGGCCTTCTTGCGGTTGGAGTGCGAACAGCCGGCGGCGAGCATGAGCGAAATAACGAGCAGAGCACTGATTTTCTTCACCTTTTTGCCTCCTGAATAATCGGACCGGAGCTTTTCGGCGGGATAAACGCGCCCTGCCGGGCCGCTTTCTGCGACACAATTCAGGCATTATATGGAGAGGGTCGAGAGAATGCGCGTGAAAATTCTGCGCGGATTTTGACGGCGGCCGCCCGATCTGCGAATTGCCGCACGCAACACCAAAGGGCAGAGGCGATCTTTCAACACGCACCTGCCCGGGGTCTCCTGTTTCCCGTTTCTAAAATCGCGCCAGCCGCTGATCTTCGCTCGTGTCAGTTGGGAGCCCCTGGGGTACCGTTCATGACGGAGCCGGCGGTCCAGCCGGCGGCCTTGTTCCATTCGGCGCGGTCGGCGGTGACGTCGCGGATGATCAGACTCAAGCCCTCACCGTCGGTGGTGGGATACCAGGCGGCGCTGTACTCAATACGAAGAACGGCTGCGTCGAGGGGGTGGGGCAGGCGCAGGACAACGTTCTCGCCGCGATTGCTGAGCCCGCCCGAGAACTCGCCCGCCGCGTTTATTTCCGTTCCGTAGTGAGCCGCAAAGGCGGCCGCATCGGCAGCCACAACGACGTATGCACCCGGGGCCAGGGTCATTTCAGGGAACGTGAAACTGATACCCTCGTCAAACCGGACGCCGGTGACGTCGAGATCTTCGACGCCAATGTTCTGCAGCTCGATGAAATCCAGATTGGCGCCCATGGCGGCATGGTACATCAGTTCGGTAACACGGAGGTTCTGCATGATGCGCCGGGCGTTCACGAGCGGGTCCTCGACCTGCTGCGTGCGCTGGATGGCAGCGTCCATCGCCAAACCAAAGACGATGTCGGAACTGCCGGCTTCGACCTGGTGAACTTCGACGGCGATGACATTGTCGCCGGGGTAAAGGATGACGTCGTCGCCATCAACGGAGGCGTACTCGTAGACGGCGTTGCTCACACTGCGGTCCGCCCGTGTCGTATGCTCGACGACGGTATCGGAATTAAAGCCGGGGCGAAGGACCTCCGCACCGTTAATCCAGACAACCGCGGCATCGTCAAGCACCATTGCAAACTCAAGCCGCACAATATCGGCAACATCGATTGCGGGATCGATGGTGAAATGGGTCCGGAAGTAATATGTATCGGCGCCTAAGCTCAGGGGCGTGTTCTTGGGCGCGGGCAGCGACGAGCCTTCGACATAGAGGAGGGCCGACCCCCTGGGCCAGAGCGTGTCGTCGTAATCGTTTTGACGCCACTGGTTCGGCAGCGGCGTATCCGACTGGTCGTAGGACCATTCCTGTGTGATGTCGAGAAGCTTCAGTTGCAGCGTTTCCGTGATCGGCGCCGCGGCATTTTGGGCGCCTGGCGTGGGAATATCGAAGAAGGCATACACCGCATCGCCGTCAAACCTGCGGCCTTGCGAGACGTCGGCCACCTGGGGGCCATAAATCACCCAGTCGATTTCGCGGGTGTCGGATTCAAAGAGCGCAATCACGCCCTGGTCGGCCGAGAGGCGGAAAGGCAGGCGGCCCTGGTTGGGGCGGCTGCCGGTGTCGAGGACGGCGTAGCCTCTGGCGGCAATAAAGCTGAGCGGCGCGATCTGGTGCTTCTCAGGCTGCCAGGCATGGTCGGTGATGTAAAGGCCGCCGAGATCCACGGGGCGGTCGGATGGATTGTAGAACTCGACGAAGTCGTCGACAAATGAAACGTGGCCGTGAGTGAGCCATTCGTTGATGCAGATGCCGTCGCGCGGGCCGAGCGGCTGGAAGACGTTCTCGCCGCCGAAGGTGGGCATGGCAAGTTTCCATTGCCCGGCCGCATCACGGGCGATCGACAGGCCGGGGACTTGCATGCCGAACTGGACGGAATCGATGAGGGTGCGGTCGGCATCGTAAAGGCAGACAGCATCGCCGCGGTCGTCGAGGGCGAAGCCGAGATGGATTTGCCCGGCGATTAGAACGTCATCGGCATAGAGGACGAGGTGTTGCCCGGAATCGATCATTGTGCCATCGGGAAAGATGAACCGGCTAGGGTTGTCCGGGTTGTCAGTGAGGCTCATACCCGACAAGTCCAGAGAGGTCGGGCCGTCCCAGCGAAGCTCGACCATATCAGGAAGCGTCCCGTCCGTGTTGGCAAGCGAGGTGTTATGGGCGAGGACTTCACTGATGACAAGGCGCGACCAGGTGGAGTCGACGGTCCACGGATCGGAAACGGCCGCGTCTGCTGCATCCTGCCATATTCCGGCGAAGTTCTTCCCTATGACGGATACAGTGTACGTCCCATCGGAAAGTCCGGTCAGCGTAACCGGCGTATCGATGGGCGTCTCGGCACCCCAGGGGCCGTCGTTGAGTTTGTAGCGATAATGGGTTATCCCGGGCCCATCGATGGTGAGGGTAGCGTGCGTTTTGTTGGTAACTGGGCCGGGCTCGCCGGTGATGGAAGGACCGGCGGGCACGAGGGCGCCCATGTCCAGACCGTTGGGACCTGCACCGAGCGCGGGCGAACCACCTCGCAGTACAAAGTCGATGCGCGGATCAGTCACGTCCGTGCTGCGTGCCAGCAGCGGGTCGGCGGTAAAGTTGCCGACGCCCGGCCATAGGTCCGCATCGGGGATGATCGAGCGGTTGACAGCGAGGTCGGTAACGGTGCCCTGTGCGTCGAGGTTAACGAACGGGGCCCCGACGCGGTGGAAGATGTTGCCGTCGAAGCTGGCGCCGACCGCCGGCCACTGGCCGGGGCGGTCTTCGAAGAAGTTGGCCACCGCAATCGATGCATCGACGACGGTGTTGTTCTCGATCCACGCATACGCCCCGTCCTTGATAAGGAAGGCATGGTCAACGTCGTAGATGAGATTCCTCACGACTGCGATATTGGAGACTTCGCCGTATTCCGTACCGGTGCTGATCGCGTGTGAGAGGCTTTCGCGCGGTGCGTCCTGGTGGAAGTGCATGATAATATTGCCCTCGACCCAGGAATCGGCGGCGTCGAGATCGATGCCGTCATCACCGCCGCCGAGGAAGACGTTGTTGATAAATCGGCTGATGGGGCCAGGAAGCTTTCCACCGGTGAGATCGATGATGTCGTTGTAGCCGGTGGTTGTGCCGAAGACGTTGCCTTCAAAGAGGGCGTAGCCGTCATCCGGAAAACCCCAGAAGTGGATGAGTTCGCTTCCTGTGAGGGAGCAGAAGCTGCAGTTTCGTGCGAGGATCGATGAGTCGCTGAAGTCAAGGTGCATGTCATTGGAACGCTCAAAAGAAACGTTCTCCAAGTCGACATTTGCATAGATAGCGCGGATGGCATGGCCGGCGGCATCGCAGTATTCCATATCGGCGTACGAGATGCGGTTGTTCTGACGCAGCGCAGTCGGGCGCGGGGGGCTTTCCTGCGGGTATTCAAAACGAATGCCGTCCCAGTTGCCGCCGCCGGGGATTCGAGTGAAGCAGATGCGGCGGTACTCGGCGCCCTCAGCCAGGAGACGGCCGTTAACATTGAGGGCTGTGCCGGCGGCGAAAAAGAGGGTAGTGCCGGGTTCGATCGTAAGCGTCACCCCCGCCGGTACCGTGAGATCGGCGGTAACGGTAAACGGTCCGGAGGCGGCACTAAGCGTCGTATCCTGTGTGAGCGTGCCGGACAACTCGAGGCCGGTGGTGTTGTTGCGCCAGACGTCGATGTGGGTCTGGCCGATCTGGCGGCCGGTACCCGCCGGGCCGTCGAAGGCGCGAACGATAATCCGGTTGATGCCCGGCAGGAGAGGAACGCCCGTGACAGGAGAAGAGTCCTCAATAATACCGACCATTTCGAGGTCGAAGGCCAGGTCGGAGCTGGTGTTGTTGATCTGGTGAATCTCCACTGCCAATACATTGTCGCCCTGGATGAGCGTATTTTCGACCACATAGTTGTAGAAGGTATCTTCATCGGAACTGCTAACGGTGTTGTCGGCACGTGTCGTATAAGTCAGCGGTGTGGTCGAGAGATTGCTTGTGAAGAGCAGATTGCCGTTGAGGTAGACGGCCGCTCCGTCGTCACGGAGGAGGCCTATTCCCAGGCGGCTGTATTTGGAAGGATCTTCCACCGTAAAGACACGGCGGAAATACGTTGTGATGTTCTTCTGCGTCCCCGACGCATCCGGGTCGGTGTCGACGTAACCGACGGGCGGCTGCGTTTCGCCGTCGCCGCCGTAGCCGAGGCGTGCGTGCTGCGGGCCGCGCCAGGCGCTGTCGTCGAACTCAAGGGCCGTCCAGCCGATTCCCTGGTTGCTGCCGTCGTCCAGATATCGCCAGGCGGAGCCGCGTGTCACAATCACCTCCTGGCGCGTGCCGCCGGAGCCTGTGCCGATACTCCAGCGGCCATCAACGGCCGACCACTGGACAGACTCCGGCGCACCATTGACCGTGATGGAACGTGTTCTCGCCGGATCGGCGCTGCCGCTGAGAGCGACTTCCGATGCAGTGGTCTGGTGGTAGCCGCCGACCTGGGGCAGCGTGCTTTCAACCGTCAGATCCGAGGGAATGAGGTACAGGACATACGCGTTGCGCGCGGCCTGCCAGGATTTCATCGCGTCGATTGTGGACTGGGGCACAAAACCGCCAAGGAGGTTGTCAAGGAACGGGTCTAATTGCTCCGGCGAAAGGACGGTTTCGATAAGATCCTTCAGTTGGGCGTAGTAGCGCGGCGCAAAATGCGGATGGTTGACCATGCGGCGGAGCGCCTCTACCGGGCTTTCGCCTCCAGCCCCCGACATGAACGGGAATATCTCCGCAGTGGCCGAGCCGATGCTCTGGCCCTGGCCGAAGATGGAATCAAGATCATGCTGCATCAGCACGAAACGGGTGTCGACGTCGCCGCGGTACAGGAAGTAGTCGTCGCCGTCGCCGTTGGCCAGCGTGGTCTCGCTGTTATCCAGGAGGACGTTGAGAGCCAGAAATCTAAGCCACTGCTCGACGTTGACGACGCGGTTTACTTCCTCAACGTAAATGTCATCGGGCGTATTGCCGCTGAGGGTGTACGTAAGATCGATGAGGTCCGACCAGTCGTCCTGCGATTCATTGGTCTCCTTGAAATAATGCACGCGGTACGGCGCCGAATCGGGACCTTCGTAGCGCAGGTCAGCCTCGCTGCCCTCGCGCATGCACTTGTAGATGTTGCCGGCGCCATTGCCCGGGAACTGGCGATCAGCATACTCGCTGTTGACGGCCTCGACGTGGACGTAGCTGCCGTATTGGGGCGGGCCGCTGTTGGCGAGGTTGCGGCCGTTTACGCGGACCTGGACGGCCCTGGCGTCGCCGATCGGCAGGCCGCTGCGCTGGAAGATGGCGCTTCCGGCAAGCTGCACCCAGGTATACTGCGTATTGAGATTGATGGCCGTGACGTCCTTCCACGGCCGGTCCGTCGGGAAGTTCACGCGGTAGTTATTCGGCCGTCGGGTTCGCGAGCCGTGGCCGCGGTTGCGCACGCCGACACTGTAACGCACCTTTGTGTCCACGCCGTCGATGCTGATGAACGTGGCGTGCATCTGGGCGTCGCTGTTGGCTTCACCGCTGGTGGAGCCGATTCGATCGAGTTCGGCACGCTGGACTTCCGTCATGATGATGTGATAGAAGGGCTGGGCGCCCGGTTGTGCCGCGGCCGCCTGGTCAAAGTCATCATCGACCAGGTAAATTCCGTTGCATCGCTGCTGCAGTACGCCGTCGACGTCCACCGGGGCCGGCCACATGCGGGTGTTGCCGGCGGCATCGGTCGCCTCGATGTAAAACTCGACGACCGTGTCGTCCGCCTGCGGCGGAATCTGACCCGTGAAAATGCCGTCGCCGGCGATCTCATCGCCGTTGAGCCCGTCGTCGGTCATCCCGGCGGTCTCGAAGACAGGTTGACCGTCAGCTCGATAGCGCAGGCTGACAGTAAGTCCGACGGCCTGTTCATCAATGATGCGCGCCGTCACCGTGACGGGATCGGTCGATCTCGGAATGGCGGGCCGATGCTCCGCATCGACGATCATGGGCGCGATGTCCCTTGTCGGCTCGCCGGCGGGGCGCAGCGCCCCTTCCAGTATGAGGTCGAAACTGATATCAGCGCTGCTGGGCAGGACCTGGTGCACCTCCACGGCCAACACGTTGGTACCGTTGCGAAGCTTGCCGGGATCGACTATGAACTCGTGGAACGTATCCTCGGCGGCGCCGGTCAGATTCGACGAGGCCCGGGTCAGGTAGTTGATGTCGCCCAACAGCGGCATATTGGTGCGCTGGAACTCCTCGCCGTTGATATAGATGACCGCGCCATCGTCGCGGAGAATCCGCAGCTTGAAGCCGACGAACTGCGTAACGTCGGGTATGTCCAGGCGATGACGGAAATATGTCGTGATGTACTTGTTCCCCTCGTCCGGACCGTATCCGACGGTGGTCGCCTCGCCATCGCCGCCGTAGCCTAATTGCGACGACCCCGACAGCCATGCGCTGTCGTCGAAGTCCACGGCACGCCATGCAACGCCCTGATCGGAACCGTCGTCCAGATAGCGCCAGATTGAGCCGGTGGTGACGAGTGCGACTGTTTGCGGAAACACGCCCGTGGCCGCATTTGCGGCGCCCGGGCTGCCGTGATCGGCTATGCTTGCCGCCCAGTTCTGGCCGTACTCGTTGGGCATCGACAGGCTGATCAGTTCGAGGCTCTTGCCGTCGCCATCGTGGTCATCGGCCCAGGTCCAGCCGCGGTGGCCATTGTCCACCGGGCCGAGGATGCGGCGGGCCCATTCGCCCTGATCAGCATAAGTAATGCGGTCGATCACCCTGCCGGCGGCGTTGGTCAGTTCGATGGTTTCGCCGCTGTTACTGAGGCGCCCGTCCCAGCCACCGACGACATTGGTAACGTTCGGATATTTGGCGGCGAACTTCACAGTGTCCGAGGCAACCACGAGGTATTGGCCCGGGCCGATGGTCACAGCGGGAAACGTGAAGTCGACGCCGTCGGTGAACCGCCAACCCGCCAGACTAACGGCAGCGGGACCAGGGTTGTGGATTTCGATGTACTCTTCGCCGATGTCCTCGACAAGCGGGTGGGCCGCATTGAAAGGATGGTACATGATTTCCGTGATGAGTATCTCGTCCTCCGGCGGACGGCCACCGTTGTTTTGGCCGGGCGTGGGTGGCGTCTGCGAAGTTGCGGCAAAAACCTGCCACTGCTCGCCGGCATCCGGCATGCGGCCGTACGAGGCGTTTTCTTCCTGCGGACCGTAGTTAAGTATGCTGTCGACCAGACGGCCGTTGCGGTCGAACAGGGCTATGTCTTCGTCGCCGCCGGCCGCAAGGGCGAAGCTCAGGTGCAGCGGATCTTCGGGCAGTTCTTCGTTGTCCGCCCACAGGATCAGGAAGCCCCCTGCCGGGACCGTCGTCTCTGCGCGCATGCCCATGGGGATCTGACACTTTGTGGGCTCGTCCAGGTCATCTGTGACGAACATGCCGCCGAGGTCGACAGGCTCGGGACCGTAGTTGTATATCTCGATCCAGTCGTCATCGTCGCCGGCGCTGTCGAAGAAGAAGCAGTTGTTGTCGGCCATGAACTCATTGATGACAAGGGTCACAGGCTCGCCGCGCGTCCGCCACTGCGACGCTAAAACGGCAAAGTCGCCAAAGGTGACGCCGGGCGTGCCGTCGAGATTGGCCGAACCGCCGGGAATGTCGAGCCACTGAAAGGCGAAAAAGCCCAGGTCCACCAGGTCGACAATACAGTCGCCGTTGAGATCGCCCGTAGGGCAGTCGCCCCGCGCAGAGATCGCCCACCCCATACTCACGATAAGAATCGCAGCCATGATCCTTGCTTTGAACATGTCCATTTCCTTTGCAATCTTCGCAGCCGCGCAGGCGGCCGATTACGTCGTACTACCAGCCCGGCGTTGGCTGGGCGGATTTCCAGTTGCTGCAATCGTTGCCGTAGGCGGCGGTGTCGATCCGGGTCAGGGACCGGCCTGTGCCGTCGGCCTCTTTCGGCCAGCCGGCACGGTTATCGTACCGTACGCTGTCAACGCTGATATAGAGGCGTTCGCCATCGTCTTCGTCGCCCGGCAGCGCGATTTCCACGGTCTCGCCATTGTTATCCAACTGACCCCAGGTCCATGTGAAGACCTTCGTCTGTGCCGGGACCATTGGATAGCGGGCCGCGAAGGCGGCGGCGTTCTTGACGACGAGGATACGCTCGCCGGCGGCGATGGTTGTGCCGGCCGGAAAGATGTAATCAACGCCGTTGGTCAGGCGCCAGGGAACGTCGCGGCCTGGCACGTTATCGTATTCCTGCAGGGTAACGGACGCGGCGCTGATGTTGAGCAGCTCGATGTACTCCGTTTCAGTATCGCCGGGATTGTACATGATCTCCGAAATGACAATGGGACCGACCTTTGGGCCTTCGTTTGCGCCGCCGGGGGTGTTGCGGCTCATCGGGACAAAATGAATCACGCCGGTGCTGGTCTCATAGCGGCCAAAGGCGATGCCGGTGGCCGAGGCGCCGAAATCGACCTGGCGCTGATAGCCCGTGAAGACGCCGGCGCTGGCCGCAGTGAGAATGACGCATTCGCCGTTTTCGCTGAGGCCGAAAGCGGCATGCGTGCCGGGTGCGGCAGCGTTACCGAAGTGCTGATCCTCATAGAAGACAGCGTACTCGCCCGGCTGAAGGACCCGCGGCGCTGGGATCTCGTACTTTCTGAGGTTGTTCCAGCTGTCGCTCAGGAACCACCCGCCGATGTCGACGGGGGCGTCGGAGGTGTTGAGCAGTTCGATCCAGTCGGCAGCTTCGGCGTGCGAATGCGCAAGGACCTCGCTGATGACGACGATATCAACGTTGGCCGCGCCAGGAGTGGGTGTGGTGTAGAAGGCCAGAGTACGGGCGCCGTCAGGGGCGCGGCCCTGTGAGACATCGGTAGTCTGCGCGTAGAAGACGACCTTGTCGATTTCTGCCAGGTCGGCATCGTAAAGGGCAAGCACCTCATGCTTTGCGGACAGCCTGAAGTTCACGCAGCCGGGCTCGTTGCCGCCATCAGCGACGAATGTAACGAAGCTGCGGGCCGGGACGAAGTTAAGCGGGCCGAAGCCGTGCTTCGTCTTGCCGTTGACGGGGTCGTCGGTAATGTACACACCGTCGAGGGCCACGGGCAGATCGTCCGGGTTGTAGAGCTCAATGAAATCGTCGGTGTAGAGCACTTCGCCGGAAGCGAGCCACTCGTTGATCTTCGAGAGGCGCTGCTCGCCGATGACGGCGGCTTTGTTGGCATGGCCGAAGGTGGGCAGGTTGAGGGCCCACGTACCGTCATCAAGCCGCCCTATCGACATGTCGGGCACCTGCCTGCCAAATTCGACCGAATCGATTAACATGCCGCCCTTGTCATACAAGTAGACATCTTCGCCGTCGCCGCTGAGGCTGAAACCAAGATTGCCGTTGTCAGCACGGAGGACGAGAAAACTGTCCGGCATCATCACCGTGCCTGCGGCGAATGTGGCCTTGGTGGGGTTGCCGCGGTCGTCGCTGATATGCATGCCTTCGAGATCAAGCGGGGCCGGGCCGTCGTAGTAGAGTTCGATCATGTCGGAGTCGAAGGTCCGCGTTTGGGCAAGGACTTCGTTGATGATCAGCGTCTGGTGCAGCGTATCAATGGTCCATGGTCTGCTGGCCAGAGCGTCTTCCTCGGCCTGCCATTGGCCGGCAGTGTTCTTGCCCAGCACGTACAGCGTGTACGTCCGGCCGTCGGCAAGACCGGCCAGCATTATTGGTACGTCAATTGTCTGCTCGCCGCTCCAGGGTCCGTCGTTGAGACGGTATTTGTAATGCGTCATGCCGGGGCCAAAGACGCGCAGCGTGGCATCGGTGCGGTGCGTAATCGGACGCGGCAAGCCGGAAACGATGCTCAGCAGCGGCACTTTTGCGCCCATGTCGAGGCCGTGAGATCCGGCGCCCTTTGCAGGCGAACGACTGAGGAGGCTGAAGTCGCCGCCGGCAGGGTCAGCCAAGAAGGCCGATCCCGTGATGTTGCCCTGGCCGAGCGCCATTTCGCTTTCGTTGACAAGCGACCGGTGGACGGTCAGTTCGGTTGTTGGCGCCACGGCGTCAAAGACAAGGACCGTGTCGTCGAATATGCTCCCCTCGACATACGCGCCGCGGCCCGGCGTGCGGCCCGGCAGGTCGAAATAAAGCGCCGAGGCGGTCACATGCGAGACGGTATTGTTCACAAAGTTCATGAACGCACCGTCTTTGATCTGGGCAACGTGGTCGACGTCGTAGAAGACGTTGCGGACGACCGTGTACTCCTTGCCGCCGCCAGCGGATATGACATTGCCTTCACCGCTGGCAGTGTTGTACTGGTCCTTGTGGAAGTGCATGAAGACGTTGCCTTCGATATGGATGTCGCACTCGATGTCGAGGGCATCGTCACCGCCGCCGAGAAAGACATTGTTAAGTATCTGAGGGATGGGATTGGGCCGGGCAAAGCCGTCGATGTCGATGGCGTCGTTGTGGCCCTTGGTCGTGCCGAAGACGTTGTTTTCGATGATGAAGTGCCCCTCCGCGGGCACACCGCCACCCCAGATGTGCTCACTGAGGTTGTCGGTGAGCGGGGGCTCGCCGGGGCCGAACATGTCCGTAAAAGTGCAGCGGCTGACGATAAGAGACGAATTTTCGGTGCGGAGTCGACGTCGGCCGGTGTGGTCGAAGGTGACATGTTCGAGGAGCAGGCTGGAGTTGGTCGTGCCGACCATGCCGTTGTCGGTGACACCGTACTCGACAATGGCATGGCGAATACGGTTGTCCTGCATGGTGTCGATGAACTGGATGCCGTTCCACGTGCCCGCATCACCCGGCGTGCGGGTGAAGCGAATCGGGCGATACAGAGTGCCCTCGGCAACGAGACGGCCATTGACGACGAGGCTTGCGCCGGCGTCGAAGAAGACGCTTGTACCGGGCATGATCTTGAGGGTCAGCCCGGCCGGGACGGTCGCCGTGCCCGAGACGCGGTACGGGCCTTCCTGTGCGGTCCAGATCAGGATAGTCTCCTGGTCCGTCGCGGGCGCTTCGTAGGGCAAGCAGCCCATGTCGACTCGGGAGCCGTCCGGATCCGTTTGTGCAGGATCGCCGGCGTCAATGCACGGCGAAGCCGGCTGCAGACGGTAATCATGCGCACCGGCGTTGACGAAGAGCGGATCAGCATGGATGTTGCCCGTGCCCGGCCAGACCTCATCCCATGCATTGCTGAAGTCAACGTGCATGTCGAACGTGCTGTACGGCGGATCGTCGACGGCGATCGGGTCGGTGGCATCGATGATCGAGTTGGTAACGTGCCAGATCACCGTGCCGGCGTTTATACCGTACTTGTCATGTGACTGAATCCCGTAGTCAACCACACCATCGGTGCGCGTGGCGACGACCGTCGAACGGTCCATGCGGACGACTGCTGTTGCTCCTTCGCCCACTTTGGCGGCGATGGCGGCGACGGTCGGGTCTTCAGGGGCGAGGTTGGTTTCGACAACGAGGCAGCGTTTGATCGTCGTTTCGCCGGCGTTGACGCTGATGCCTTTGTCTTTGATGTCACGAATAATGTAGTCTTCGATGGTGATGTCGGCGCCGAGGGTATCGAGGCCATCGTCGTCTATGCCGGCGATGACGCCGGTGAGCATTTTGCATAGCTGGCCGGCCTGCTGATCGTGAACGTAAATGCCATCGGCATCGTCATCACCGTGCATATCGACAAACCACGTATTCTCGCACCACAATGCAGTACCCGAGATCTCCGGGCCCATGACACAGCGGCCCATCATTCCATTGGTGAAGGTCAGGTCGCAGCCGCCGGTCAGGTGCATGGCCTTGCCGGCGTTGTCGGTGATGTTGCAGTGGTCAAAGACCAGTTTCGTCCCGGCGCCGCGGATGGTGGGACCTGAGCCGGAATGGCCCACGCCGGGAGAATATCCGGCCTGTGTGATATTGGTCCACGTGAAAGTCGAATCAGCGGCGTTGTCGAAATGTATTTCACCCCAGTTTTGTCCGGCAACGGCGGCGGTGAACGTCACTGGGGCGTTTGCGGTTCCCATGGATCGAATCGCACCCTGCACGTCGATGTCCAGACCACCGCTGCCGGAGGCCGTACCGTCGAGCATGACCAAAGTACCCGGCTCGAGCGTCAGCGTCGCGCCGGATGCGATGCTGAAGTCGCCTCCGGTGATGTGATATATGCCGCTCCAGGTCTGCGAGGTGCTGATGCCGCCGCTCACCATGGTAATGGGTTGGCCCGTCAGATCGATGAGCGATGTAGCGGCCTCGAGACCCAATACTTCGGCCTGGAGCGTAAAGTCACCGGCGCCGGTAAACGTGACGAGTGCGCTGCCCATCCCGTTATAGAGCGTGATTTGGCTCACTGAAAGCTTGATCGCCGGGTTACCCGCAACGGACAGATTCGCCGTCGCGTTCCATACGTCTCGCTTGATCGTGCCGTCGTCATCGACGATCTCGACGCGAACGAGCACGGGCACGCCCGGCAGGAAGCTGTCGCGCATCGTCATTACGAGCGTGCCGGAAGGCACGGGGCTGCCCTCCAGGATGCCGCTGACGGGCGTCATGTCTCCGTCGTCATACCACAGGTCGATGTGGCGGCGGTCCACCTCAGCGCCGACGCCGTCCTTGCCCTCCATGGCCTGGACCACGACGCGGTTTACGCCGGGCATAAGGAGGTCGTCTTCGCCGCTGGGCTCGTAGCCGATCAATTCAAGGTTAAAGCTCATGTCACTGCTGGTGACAGGCGTGGTGCTGCTGCTGGAATACTGGTGGACCTCAGCGGCAATGACATTGGTCCCCGTTTGCAGAAGCTGCGCATCGGGGTACCAGGAGTACCATGTTTCCTCATCCGTCCCGCCAATCGCACTGTTGGCCCGGGTCAGGTAGTTGATCGCGCCGTCACCGGGCGTGCCCGGCAGATTGGTCCGCGCTATCTCCGTACCGTTGAGGTAAACACAAGCGCCGTCGTCACGGATAAGCTTCAACTCGAGGCCGACATATTTCGACGGATCGGCCACCTCGAAGGTGTGGCGGAAGTAGGTGGTCACGTACCGGCGGCCGTAGGGTCCGAAGCCATCGCCGTCGTCGACTTCGCCGTCGGGCGACTCATCACCGTCGCCGTAACCCAACTCGGCGGCGCCTTCCCGCCACCCGGAGTCGTCGAACCCCACCTGCCGCCAGGCAGTGCCCTGATCGTTGCCGTTGTCGAGATAGCGCCAGCGCGAACCGGCCGCAACGATCACTTCACTGCGGCCCGTGCCGGCGGCCCCGCCGTAGGACCATGTCCCCTCACGCAGCAGCCATTCGGCCGGCCGGCCGTTGACCAGGACGGAGCCAACCTCCACCGCCGGGGCCGTGCCGGTCAGCGAAAACGAACTCGTCGATGTACGAGGATAGCCGCTGACAACGCTGAGCGCACTGCTTACAGACAATGCGTCCTGCGGGATCTCCTCGGCGGGGTCTGTGACATACGCTCGCCGGGCGGCCATGAAGTCCTTGATATCGTCGATCAGACCCTGGGGCGTCCAGCCGCCGAGTACCTGCTGAACGAGCGGGTCGAATGTCTCGGGTGCAAAGATCGTGTCGCACTGGTTCAACAGCGACCGGAAGTACATGCCAATCGCGTCGGAGTTGTTCATGAGTCGCCCCAGGCCATTGGTATCCTCGAAGGAGAAGATGCTGCGGTCCAGCGCGATGCCGTGGTCGCCCTCGTTGAAGAGTGTGTCGAGATCGTGCGGCAGCAGGCGAAAACGTGTGTCGATAAGGCCGCGATACATCGCATAGTCGTCGCCGCTGCCGGTCGTCAGGCCGCCTTCGATGTTGCCCATGAGCGTGTCGGTCGCCATGAATGCCATCCATTGCCCGATATCGGCAAGACGTCCGACCTCGGCGGCATAATCAGCCTCGACAATGCCAACGTCATTGAGCGTGTATGTCAGGTCGAAGATGTCCGCGTAGTCATACTCGGACTCGTTGGTCTGCTTGACATAGTTCTCGGCGTAGTCGGCGGGATCGGTTCCCTTGTAGGTCAAATCTGCGACGGTCCGCCCGCCCCAGCGCTCATCGTAGGTGCAGCGATAAAGATTGCCGTCCGGGTCGTCGGGGAAATGGTTCTCCGCATAGTCGCTGTCGTAGACCTCCAACATGGCGTAGAGGCCGTACATGCTGGAGCCGGTCTGAGCGAGGTTCTGGCCGTTGATGCGGACTTCCACGGGAACAGTCTCCGGCGCAGCCGTGCCCGCCAGGCGGAACATAAGACTGCCCATAACCTGGTTGAACGGATACTTGCTGTTGATGTTGAGTGCGGTCACGCCATTGTACGGGTCATCACGACGAAACCTGACATGGTAACTCATCGGCGGATTGCTCCGGCTGCGGTTGCCGCGGTTGCGTACGCCGGTGTTGTAGTGCACCTGCATTTCAACGCCGTCAATGCTGATGAAGGTGGCATTCATCTGTGCATTGGAGTCGCATTCGTCATCGTCATTGGGGTAGATCGGATGCGGGTAGCTGTCGACCGAACTGTCTCCGATGTCGGCCAGTTCGGCACGCTCGGCTTCCGTCATGATCAGGTGCAGAACCGGAACCCGACCCGGCGTCCAAAGCGCCCTGGGATCGAAGGCGTCGTCGACCTGGTAGAGCATGTTGGTGACCTGCTGGAGCGTACCGTCGACGTCGCTCGGGGCCGGCCACGTACGGACGCGCCCCGCACTGTCCTGCACGCGGACATAAAACTCAACGATCGTGCCATGCGGCTGCGGGGGAAGTGTCGCGGCATAGATGCCATCGTTGGGCAAGGCGTCATCCGCGCTGCCGTCGTCGTGCATGCCGGCGGCGGTGAACGACGGTTGGCCGTCGCGTCGGTAGTGTGCCGTCACAGTCAGGCCGGCCGGAGCGCTGTCGACGATGCGGGCGGACACCGTCACCGGATCGCTTGCCCTGGGAATGATCGGCATGTGCCGTACATCCACAATAAACGGCGCGCTTTCCACAGACGCAACACTGTTGGCCGCTCCCGGTGTACCGCCAATCACCATGCCCGCCATCCAATTCTGCCCGTACTCGTTAGGCCTGGCGACGTTGACCAGTTCGAGGCTGTAACCGCCGCCGTCGTGGGCATCGGACCAGGTCCAGCCGCGATGACCGTGGTCGAGCGGGCCTTTCATGCGCTGTGCCCAGTCACCCTCATCCGCATAGGCGATGCGGTCGATCACCCTGCCGGCGGCGTTGGTCAGTTCGATGGTTTCGCCGCTGTTACTGAGGCGCCCGTCCCAGCCACCGACGACATTGGTAACGTTCGGATATTTGGCGGCGAACTTCACAGTGTCCGAGGCAACCACGAGGTATTGGCCCGGGCCGATGGTCACAGCGGGAAACGTGAAGTCGACGCCGTCGGTGAACCGCCAACCCGCCAGACTAACGGCAGCGGGACCAGGGTTGTGGATTTCGATGTACTCTTCGCCGATGTCCTCGACAAGCGGGTGGGCCGCATTGAAAGGATGGTACATGATTTCCGTGATGAGTATCTCGTCCTCCGGCGGACGGCCACCGTTGTTTTGGCCGGGCGTGGGTGGCGTCTGCGAAGTTGCGGCAAAAACCTGCCACTGCTCGCCGGCATCCGGCATGCGGCCGTACGAGGCGTTTTCTTCCTGCGGACCGTAGTTAAGTATGCTGTCGACCAGACGGCCGTTGCGGTCGAACAGGGCTATGTCTTCGTCGCCGCCGGCCGCAAGGGCGAAGCTCAGGTGCAGCGGATCTTCGGGCAGTTCTTCGTTGTCCGCCCACAGGATCAGGAAGCCCCCTGCCGGGACCGTCGTCTCTGCGCGCATGCCCATGGGGATCTGACACTTTGTGGGCTCGTCCAGGTCATCTGTGACGAACATGCCGCCGAGGTCGACAGGCTCGGGACCGTAGTTGTATATCTCGATCCAGTCGTCATCGTCGCCGGCGCTGTCGAAGAAGAAGCAGTTGTTGTCGGCCATGAACTCATTGATGACAAGGGTCACAGGCTCGCCGCGCGTCCGCCACTGCGACGCTAAAACGGCAAAGTCGCCAAAGGTGACGCCGGGCGTGCCGTCGAGATTGGCCGAACCGCCGGGAATGTCGAGCCACTGAAAGGCGAAAAAGCCCAGGTCGATGATATCCACTGCACAATCACTGCTGAGGTCCGCCGACGGGCAGTCACTCCGGACCTGGCCGCCTGACAGAGCGGCCATGACAGCCAGGGCACACGTCAGAATCCATACATTGACCGACATGCTTCTTCTCCTTTGTGTGTGAAATGCAGTGGTCGCAACGCGTCAAAGATGAACACACTCTCCCCCTCCCTTTGCAGAATGGCGGCCGGCGCAACAGAATCCGGCAGCTACGGAATTGCAGGAGTTAGGAAGGCCGGATGAAGCGGTTGGCCGGGCGCAGACTTTCCCGGCCGCACCCGCTTGCCTTGCATGAACCATCTTTCCACCAGTGCCTCCCGCCCGACTGTTCTGTCAGATTCGAAAATGCACCGAGCCCTCCGTCTCTTATCGCACCACAAATATCATACCCGGCCTTTGCCGCCAAATCAACCAAAATTATGGCAACACGACAGGAAATCCGGATAAGTCCCGATGTCCGCAAGGCCGCGAAACAGCCCTTTGAAGCGGGTTTCTTGCCAGTCGTTTGGCGACGTGGCGCCACTGGAGGTTCAGTCGATTTGCACCGTCTCCGCGGTTTGATCGTGGCGCGTTAATGCCGCCTTCAGGCCGGCGGTGTCTGCTTTGGGCAGGATAACTTCGGCCGTTCCGAAGGATAGAGCGGCCTTTAGTATGTAACCTTCCGGGCGATGGATGAGTGTGGCTTCTTTGGGGACGGGTTCGTGCCTTCGGTGGATGCGGTAGAGCGTGATGAACTCCTGTTCCTTCTGCTTGTCCGGGGTTGCAGCGGTGAGGTGCCACTCGCGAAGTGTGATGCGCGGGCGGGGATTGGGGTCGTACTGGTCGGTCTGAGTAAAGGTAAGGCCGGCGGGAGTAAGGAAGTCGATCTCGCAGAGGACATCGCCGTTGACGACCTGAACGTTGTGCTGATCGGAGACCTCCATCTTGTTGATCGCATGCAGCCAGTACTCGTATGTGGAGGGCTCTCTGGCAGCCAGGCGATCGTAGACAATGACGAGTTCCGGCTTGATGAAGATGATCGCGCGAGTGAAACGTTCTAACGGGACTTCATACGCACTGCCGGCTTCACCGACCACAACGTCGATTGCAGGGGTTGTCTTGAAATGCGTGATCTGGCCCTGGGCCTTGGCGGTGCGGCGGCCCTGGCCTTTACCGTTGACGGTGATATTGTTGACGGAGCGCGTGGACCACATCCACTTGCTGTGGTGGTCGCTGCCGTAGCTGTCGCGGTAGCCGGAACGGATGAGCAGGCGTTCTCCGTAGCCCCAGAGCAGGAACGAGTTATTCGCTTCGTATCCGTGGCTTTGTGTGCCGAAGGGGCTGGATTTGAAAACCACCTGGACGCTGTTGGAGGCATCGGTAATGTTGGTGTTGAGGCAGGCCTGGCCGATGCCGGCGAAGAGGCGCGAGGCGGGGAGATCGTCGGGTGCAGCGGCTTTAACGTCGGGCAGCGTGCCGCGAATGAAGCCAACGTAGCCGCCGGTCTCCTGCGGGCCGCCGATCCGGTCGACATACCATCGCCAGTGACCGTTGCCCGATTGGGCGGCAAAGATGCTCATGATCTCGCGGTTACTGGCTGCGGTGCGTTTGGCGGTAAGGTCGCCGAAGCCGCCGCCGACCTTGTTGGGCGGCATGAGGTACATGGCGTAGTAGCCGACTTTGGAATAGTACGGCTTGTCAAAGGCGTTGATGCCGAAGGCCTCGCGCATGATGTCCGCCCACCACGTGAAACGCTGCTGATAGCCATCCCAGTAGCTGGAGCCTTCGTGCCAGCCGCCGTCGTCGTCGCACCAGACAGGGTACACATTGTAGAAAACGTTCATGGCAAACCAGACCCAGTCTTCGGCGCCTTCAATCTCGCCGAGAAAGGCGATGCCGACCTCGCCGAGGAAGTGCCAGGCCCGGTTTTGATGGCTGCCGTACGGCTGCCAGAGGTGGCGAGGACAGAGGTGCTTGTACATCTCTTCGCCGCGGGTCTTCATGACCTTGCGGCAGAGCGCTTTCTCTTCTTCGCTGAGAAGGCCGTTGATGAAGGTGTATGTGCGGGAAAAGTAGTAGTTGTAGGGCATGCCCGCCTCATCGTTGTACCGGTAGCCGGTACTGCCGACCGGGTCCCACTTGGCACACTCCATGAGGATGCGGCGGGCTTCATCGCCATAACGCTTGTTGCCGTCGAGTAAGTAAGTGAAGCCCAGGGTGGCGGCGCCGTTGAGAGTGGCGATGGTGTAGATTCGGTTGCCCCACCAGATTTCGCGCCAGGGATCAGTGTTGCGAACAATGCCTTCGGGATACTTTGGCGGCTCGGCGGTCGGCGGCGGGTTTTTCAGCAGCTTTTCGCAGTCACGCACGAGTGCTTCATACTTGCCTTTGAGTCGGCCCTGCGCAAGACGGCGCAGTTGAGCAACTTTCTCGGGCCGGGTGAAGAGACGCGGGTGCGTTTTGGGGATGCGTGCCAGAAGTTCGTCCCGCGGTGGCATGGGCATCTTGGCTGCCTCTTCGCCGATGGTGAACGTGCGGACTGTGCTCCAGTTCGTCCATTCGCCTTTGGCGTCGCGACCGCGATAACGCCAGTAGTACATGCCCGCATCGAAGACTCTGGGTGGGGTGTGGACGTTGAATTCGAGGTCTGATGCTTCGTAAGTGACATTGGTGAAGGCAGCGTCGCGGGCGCACTGGAGTTGCCATGTGAGCTTGCTCTGAGGACGCCACGAAAAGCTGGGCGGATTTGTAGCGCTTTGTGAGGCGTCGCACGGGCGATAGCCCCATTCGCCCGGGGCGGCGGGGGTTTCGTCGAGTTTCAGGGCAGCCGTGCACAAGGAAACAACAGAACAGGCAAGAACGGCAAAGATCGCGACGCGTTTGCACATACAATACCTCTATGATGGATAGACACAGATTTCCATGAGGCCGAATGACCCTTTTCTCCGATCGGCCCCAGTATACACCCGCCCTGTCGCGGATTCAAGGAAACGGCAACTGCGGTCAGTCCGGCCTTTGCTGCGTCAGTACGGCGAGCCAGGGGTCGTGAAGCGTGACCTTCGATCGATTGTCCGCCCACCATGCGGCTATGGACTCGGGGGTTCGCTTCATCAGGCCCGATGGGTCAAGGCCGCTGTATTTGGCGGAATTGGAGAGCAGCACCTGAACCCAATGCACCGGCGCGTCTTGGGGCGTGACCATGCCTTCACGGTACTTCGAGTCGGAAATGGCTTTGACCGCCTGATCCATGGCACGTAGGTCGCCGCGGGCCGCCAGATTCAACGCAGCCCATGTCCCAAGGGCACCCCTCAAACGCGCGCACTTGCTGAGGGCTTTCAGGCCTTCCTCTTCGTCTTCGAGCGTCAGGTAGAAGGCCGCGGCCACGCGCACCCATGCGTCTTTGGCTTTCAGAAGTCGCGTGAAATATTGTGTCCGCTCGTCTCTGCACTTCCAAGCGAAGCGCGAGGCCAGTTCATAACCCTGACTGGCACGCCAAGGATCCTTGCCGGGGTTCTTCCATTTGCAGAGCCACTTGCACACCACGTCCGGCTCTTCCTGCGACAGGACCTCGAATGCCTGGGTCCAGCGATAGTAGTCCAGATTGTTATCCTCTCTGAACTGCTTTTTGCATTCGGCTAAGTCCTCGGCGGTCAAGACATTCACAGGTAATCGGCCCAGGATGTGATCAAGATGCTGCACATTCCCTCTGAGATTCGCTGCCTCTTCGGATTGGGGGTCAACAGAATCCAGGCGTTCGCGAAGTTCCGCGGCATAGCGCCTGGCCACCGGCAATAATTCCTCGACCTCTCGTACACGCCAGAGAATCATGGTCAACAGGTAATACTGGTCGCGTTGGCGCATGTGAGGACTTTCACTGAGCATCGTCTTTAACTCTGTCCACAGGGTTTCCGTATAGACCGCCTGCTCTACGACTGCGCGGAAGATGTAATGGGTTGTGTCATAATCCGACATGGTAAACTCCCAGAACTGCCGCAGGAGTAAAGCGGGGTCGTCGCTCTGGTCGAACTGCTTGAGCAGACGTTCAAATGCCGCCGTGGTCTGCGCGGACCAATGCTGCCGGTCCTGCGGATGGGCGTACTTTTGCAGTAACAGGCGCATCAGCACGATTTCCCGCGCGGGCAGGTCAAGCGCGAGTATCTCTTTGATGTAGTCTCGGAATTCATTCAGGCTGAGCATTTCGGCGCCGCGGCACTCGAAACGTCCTTGCCAACTGTCCGGGGGCAGAATTCTTTGGCAGCGGTAATACGGCCAGTAAGAATCGGTCTCGATTTGGCGCCACCATGCAGGCACTTTTCCATAGACGTTTCCACGCAAGACCGCCGGGATCGGATCCGTCCTTCGGGTCATAAACAGATAGCGCTCTCCCACGAGCATGGCCGGGTAATGAAGTTCCCAATAGTACGAACAGTTCAAAAGCCGAAGTGTTTCGGCGGCCGGGCCCGGCTTCCACGATTCCAGGACGCGAAACTCCGCAACCGGGCCGCCGGCTGTCGTACATTCGACCACACCCACGAAGTCCGCACCAAACGCGGATTGCTCCCACAACTCCTGATCGACTTCAGCCTTGCACGCGGCAGCGCCCCCCACGACCCAAGCTATGGACAAGATGAGAGTCGTTTTCATGTCTTCTTCCCTTCCAGATTAGATACACACTTAAGCACAGAGCGCAGCTTCCGGTTAACGGCGATGAGGCCTGCGCCGACGCAGAGGCAGAAGCCGACGTCGACGCAGAGGGGGATGGGGTCGATGCGGAGCGTGAGGCCGTTGGCGAGGAGGATGGCGGCGAGGACGAGGTGGAGCGGGCCGATCAGGGGGATCACGGCGCGGTACTTTGCGGGGCGGAGGGCGACCACGAGGTAGAAGCCGCCGATCAGCGTGTAGACGGCGGCGGCCATTTTGAGCCAGTACTGGATCATCGGGTCATCGATGGGCCGGGCGCCGAGGTCCTGCAACTGCCTGTCCACCGTCGACCATGGGAAGACCAGGCCGGCGACCGAGACGCCCCAGGCGACACCGGCACTGATCAATAGAAGCCGCAGTAATATAATATACCTTTTATTTTCGGCATTCATTTTCGCCCTCAAGTATGGCCTCATCCACCGTTCCACGGACCAAGGCAACCAATGCCCGACTGAATTGCGCCAAAGGCTCGTAGGTAGTTAGAACCTCTACTTGCGCACTATGATGGGGTTCGGGTCGTGCTTGTTCCCACACTTCAGTAGCCATGCGAACCCTTACGCAAAGGTGTCCCTGGGCGTCAATTGGAAACACAAATAAACTCAGATGTTCCTGCAAAAGTCCTCCCCGGCCGTCGAGAAACCCACCTGTAACAGAAGGATAATTATCTTTTGGCAGCGGGTAGGCAGCTATTGCGGCCGCGAAGGCTTCAAGTTCGGCCACGCCAAAATAAGCTCCGGCCTCACCTGCAAAGCCATCTGCTTGGGCACGAGCGCTAAGTCTGCCCGTACCATCAGCATCATCGCGGAAACGGAGCATAAGATAGCTGGGATACATTCCTTTCTCCTGCTTAATATGACAGCGCTATAAGAATTCGATTTCTCTTGCTTTGGCCGTCTTCCTG
>DAOTMV010000043.1:0-34120 GCA_035450485.1 Anaerohalosphaeraceae bacterium
GCCGTCTCTCCAGGTTAAAAGAGCAGAAAGAGACTTATTCAGCAAGCCCTAATTGGCAGAACGACAGCGCTTCCAGAAAACAGAGATGTGCCGGCGGCGACAATCTGGCCAGAGATGTGCCGCAGGAATCGCCAGGTCAAAGCTGCGATGCCGGTCAGACCTTGCCTAAAACCAGACAGCAGTTGTGTCCGCCGAAGCCGAGTGAATTACTTATGGCGATATTTACCTTGGCCTCGCGCGCCGTCTTGGGCACGTAGTCGATCCTGGGATCGCACTTCTTACAGACGTTATCCAGGTTGGCCGTGGGCGCTATGATGGAATCGGCGATTGTTTTTGCGCAGACAATGAGTTCGACGGCCCCGCTGGCGCCGAGAAGATGGCCCAGCGTGCTCTTGGTGGAGCTAACCGCCAGTTTATAGGCATGATCGCCGAAGACACTCTTGATTGCAATGCTTTCGGCTTCATCGTTCAACTGCGTGCTCGTTCCATGGGCATTGATGTAATCGACCTGCTCGGGCCGAATGTCAGCGTCGGCAAGGGCCAGCCTCATTGCGTCGGCGGCGCCGCGTCCGTCCGGCAGGGGGGCGGTGATGTGATACCCGTCCCCGGTGGCGCCGTATCCCAACAATTCAGCGTAAATCTTTGCATTGCGTCTTCGGGCATGTTCATACTCTTCGAGGATGACGATGCCCGCGCCTTCGGACAAAACGAATCCGTCGCGATCCCTGTCAAACGGCCGCGAAGCGAGCTGCGGCGCGTCGTTGCGCGTGCTCAGTGATTTCAGGGCACAGAAGGACGCCAGACCTACCGGCGTCAGCGCTGCCTCCGAACCTCCAGTGATGATCACGTCGCTGCGGTCCGTGAGAATGTTGTAGAATGCTTCACCGATGGCGTGGCTCGCAGACGCGCACGCCGTGACGACGCACATGTTGGGGCCTTTGAGGCCGTAGTGGATGGAAACGATGCCGCTGGCCGCGTTGCCCATCAGCTTCGGCACACAAAACGCGGAGACCTTGCGCGGGCCTTTCTTGAGCAGGCGAACATGCTGCTCTTCAATTTCCTGGATGCCGCCGATGCCCGTGCCGATGATGACACCCATGCGGCTTCGGTTTTCCATGCTGAAGTCAAGGCCGCTGTCCTCAACGGCTTGAATCGCGCTGGCCAGAGCGAACTGTGCGAAACGATCGAGGCGTTTGCCTTCACGTACCGCGACGTGGTTTCTTACCTGAAAACCTTTAATCTCGCCGCCGAACTTGACGGGAAACTCAGAAACGTCAAACGATTCGATGTTGGAGATGCCGCTCTTGCCCTCGCAGACCGCCTTGAACATCTCGTGGGCGGATTCTCCAAGGGCGGTTACACAGCCGAGGCCGGTGATGACGACGCGTCTATGATGCTTCATGGCTGGTCTTATTGATCCTGGCCTTGTGACTTGATGACTTCAACAATATAGTCAATAGCGGCGCCGACGGTCTGTATCTTCTCCGCCTCTTCGTCGGGAATGCTCATGTCGAACTCATCCTCGAACTCCATGACCAACTCGACTGTGTCAAGCGAGTCGGCATTGAGATCGTTGATGAATGACGTATCGCGCGTGATCTCGCTCTTGTCCACGCCCATCTGCTCGCTGACGATTTCAATGACCTTCGCTTCAATTTCCTGAATATTGATATCAGAACCCACTTGACGATCTCCTTTTGCTTGCTAATCGCTATTAACTATCCTGTATAGCCTTCGCTGTTTTTAACATCTGGCTGACAATCGGCGGTAATATAGCTACTCGCTGATGGCGTTTCAAATATTTTTTCTTTTTTTTACATCGCCATGCCGCCGTCGACACAAAGCACCTGCCCGGTGATGTAACCGGCGTTGTCGGACGTCAAAAACGCGATGGCGCCTGCCACGTCTTCGGGGGTTCCGAACTTCCTGAGAGGGATGACGTTCAGGGCAGCTTCCTTTACGGCGTCGGGCAAAACGGCGGTCATGTCGGTCATGATAAAGCCGGGGGCGATGCAGTTGGCGGTGATGTTCTTTTTGCCCACTTCCCGCGCGATCGATTTGGTCATGCCGATGAGTCCCGCCTTGCTGGCCGCGTAATTGGCGGAGCCGGCCTGGCCCATGACGCCGGCGACCGAACTGAGACTGACGATGCGGCCGAACTTGTTGCGCACCATCGATCGCACGGCGATCCGCGTGGCGATGAAGGCCGCCCGGAGGTTGACGGCCATGACCTTATCATAGTCGTCATCATCCATCTGTATCATCAGGCGGTCGCGCGTGATTCCGGCGTTGTTGACGAGGATACCGATGCCGCCGTGTTCCTCGATAAGGGCCTCGAGTGTTTCGGTCAGCTGCGGTGTGTTGGTGATGTCCACACACCTTGTGATGACTTCAAAACCTGCTTGCCTGACGACGTCTTCAAGTTCAGCGAGTTGATTGCTGTTGAGATCCAGCCCCGCCACCCTGCGGCCCTGCCTGAGCAACTCCAGTACCGTTGCACGTCCGATGCCGCGCGCCGCGCCCGTGACTACCGCTAATCGCTTTTCCGTCATGTGTACCTCCAATCCTTTCTAACTCAGGCCTGTTCCGTGCCGGCGCTGCCCAGCACCTGCTTCAGGCTGCCAAGATCACTGATGTTGATGATTTTCGCTTTTCTATTAATCCGTTTCATCAGTCCCGTCAATACGCGGCCCGGGCCAATCTCGTAATAAGTCTCGACGCCGTCGCCGATCAGCTTCTCCATGCATGTCTGCCACAGTATGGGCTCGACGAGCTGTCGGACAAGCCCGCTGCGGATCTGCTCGGCGTGCTCGTAGTAGCCGGCATCGACGTTTGCGATGATTCGGATGTCCGCCGGCAATGTAATCTCACAATTGGCCAGAGCATCGCGCAGGGCCTCGGCAGCGCGGGCCATCATTGGGGTATGGAATGCGCCGGCGACTTTGAGCTGCACGGCCTTCATGGCGCCGCGGCGCTGCGCGGCCTCAACAGCACGCTCGCATGCCTCCAACTGTCCGCTAACAACGATCTGGCCGGGGCAGTTGAAGTTGGCGCACTTGAGCAGTTGCCCCTGCGCGGCCTCGTCACAGATGGCTTGAACCGCATCGGCGTCCAGCCCGAGAATGCTGACCATTCCGCCAGAGGTTGCGTCCGCGGCCGCCTGCATCGCCTCTCCGCGTTTCTGAACCAGCCTCAGCGCCTGTTCGAAGCTCATTGCACCCGCCGCGTACAGGGCGGTGTATTCCCCCAGACTCAGCCCTGCGGTAACATCAGGAGTGATCGCCGCCGCGGCTGGATCGGACCGCAGGACGGAAAGGATTGCCGTCGAGGTCACGAAAATGGCCGGCTGCGAAACAGTTGTCGAATTGAGCTGTTCTTCGGGACCCTCAAAGCACAAGCGTTTCAAGTTGTAGCCGAGGATCTCGTTGGCCTGATCAAAAACCTTTTCGCAGGACGGGAAAGCCTCTGCAATGTCCGCCCCCATGCCAACCGCCTGCGCGCCCTGACCCGGAAATAGAAAAGCCGTTCTCATCCTGTCCTTCCCTTGCCTTCGCCCGTGTTGCGAGCTGCTCAAAACTGAATCAGGTTGGCGCCCCACGTCAAGCCGGCGCCAAACGCCACGATCAGGACGATGTCGCCGGATTTTATTCTGCCTTGTTTGCGGCATTCGTCCAGCGCAATCGGTATGGAAGCAGCGGACGTGTTGCCGTATTTGTCAATATTGATGAACACACGCTCGGGCTTGAGATTAATGCGCTTGGCCACGGATTCGATGATCCTGGCGTTCATCTGATGCGGTATGAACATGTTGATGTCATCAATATTCAGGCGGCAGCGCTCCAAGCACTCGTGAACCATCTCAACGATGCGCCGAACCGCGAGCTGGTACACCTCTCTGCCCTTGATCGTCATAAAGATCTTTTTCGGATCATCCAAAGGCCGGCTTGCCGGGTGGCGCGAGCCGTAGGCCTGGCAGTTCAGACTCGTCCAGCCGCCGCCGTCGGACGACGAACTGCTGTACACGACGCCTAACGGCCCGTCCTGGCTGCCGCGCACAACGACGGCCCCGGCGCCGTCTCCGAAGAGCACACAGCTGTTCCGGTCCTCGTAATCGGTGATCTTGCTGAGCGTTTCAGCGCCGATGACCAGGGCGCTCTTGTAGCGTCCCGAGACGAGAAACTCACGGGCCGTGGCCAATCCATATACGAATCCGCTGCATGCGGCACACAGATCGAACGCCCATGCATTGTGCGCCCCCAGCATGTGCTGAACGAAACATGCCGTCGATGGAAAAACCATCTCGGGAGTGATCGTGGCGACGATGATCAAATCGATTTCGGTAGGCTCCATACCGGCATCCGCCAGTGCAATCCGTGCCGCCTCGGCGGCAAGCATGGCGGTCGTTTCGTGATCGCCCGCGATGTGACGCACCTTGATGCCCGTGCGGCTCGTGATCCACTCGTCGGACGTGTCAACGATTCGTGTGAAGTCCTCATTGGTGAGCGTTTTGGCAGGCACATACGAACCGGTGCCGGCGATCACGGCGCGGTAGGCTCCCGGGTAAGGAACGGTTACGTCACTCACCATTGGTCCTCAAGGCTGAATTCTTCAGATACTCTGTAATGCGATGGTTAATCTTCTTCATGTGGTACTTCTTCGAAGCCAGTATCGCATTCTTTATTGTACGGCTCTTGCTGGACCCGTGACAAATGAAGGCGGTGCCGTCAACGCCCAGCAGAGGAGCCCCGCCGTACTCGTGGTAATCGTACTTCTTGTAGATCTCCGTCATGATGGGCTTGAACTTCAGGGCAAGTTCCATGCTCTCTGCGATCAGCTCGTGCTTGATCGCCTTGAACAGCATGCCGACCATGCCTTCAGTCAGCTTGAGAATGACGTTGCCGACGAATCCTTCACAGATAGCCACGTCGCAGGCGCCGTCAAAGATATCGCGCCCTTCCATGTTGCCGATGAAGTTGATGTTGGAGTCGTTTTTCAGAAGGTCTCGGGTCTTCTTGACGAGTTGGTTGCCTTTTGCGTCCTCCTCGCCTATGCTCATGAGCCCCACCCGGGGACTTTCAATTCCGAGCATCTGCCGCGAATACACGGTCGACATGATGGCATACTGGTAGAGATGGACCGGTTTGCACGCGATGTTGGCGCCGACATCACACATCGTGACGGGGCCGCCCAGCGTGGGCAGGATGACGGCGATTCCCGGTCGAGTGACGCCTTCCAGATTCCTCATGCGGATCTGAAACGCCGCAACGCAAGCCCCGGTGTTTCCCGCCGAAATGACGGCGTCAACCTCCTTTTGGGCGGCCATGCGGGCCATGACCGCGATGGAGCTGTTGCGTTTCTTGCGGAGCGCATCGACCGGCGATTCGTCCATCCCGATGGACTCGGGCGCATCAACAACCCGAATTGGAACCGTTCCGTTCTCTTGAGGGGCGAGTTGTTTTTCGATGGTCGCCTGTGCGCCGATCAGGACAAGTTCGTCTTCGGCCTCCAGCAACTCCCTTGCTTCCATGACGCCTTTGATGATCTCACCAGGCGCATGGTCGCCGCCCATGGCATCTATCGCGATACGCATATGTGCAATTATTCCTCCTTGCCGAGATCAAGCGTGATTTTCGGGTTGACGTACCCACACTTGTCACAGGCGGCGTGGGGCAGCTTGGGGTTGCTGCACTTTCGGCAAAGGGAATAGTTCGTCGCCTTGAGCCGCTGATGACTGCGGCGCGAACGCGTCTTGGACTTGCTGGTTTTCTTTACGGGTAACATATCTTACACTCACTCTCTTACAAAACGACCTACACAAGGCCCCATAGGCATGCCCGAAGGCCTTATTTAATTACTGTTGCGACAACTTCTTCCTGATACGGGCCGGATGCGTTTCTTTCGGCGGTTTTCTATCATATGGCTGATCTGGAGTAAAGAAAAAATACGGAAAACCAGCTTAATTAGTCACAGACCGGGCCTTTGTCAAGCGAAAAACATCTCAAATATCCTCACCGGGCCGCAATCAACCTTATTTTTTCAGAATCATGCCATTTTGCTGTTGAAATTCGCGTAAACGTGCTGTATTAATCGCTGTTTAATTTCGACAGCAACAGACGCGCCTGAAAGGCGTTCCATGGGAAACAGGATTTCCAGGTTGGTTAATTAGGATTATTGGAAACTATGGCGCGAGACCCGAAACGGATGGCCCTCTACGAAGCGATTCGTAAAGGGCAGTTGAAACGCCAGGGCGGGCGAAGGACCGTTTTATTTCGGCCGTTTGGCTCGGGTCGTGGCCGTTTGGGCCAGAGACGGTGGCAGGACACCTCGCTGTCCCGGCTCAATGGGGCGGGATACAGCCGCCGCAGGCCGCCGGGGCTGTTGCGGGGTCGGTTGCCTGTTTCGCTGAAGAGGCTTGGCGTTGTGGCGGTGGCGGCGGCACTGATTGTCGTTGGATCTACACGACTTTGGCGGAGCCGCGGCAGTGACGGGTGGTTTTTGAATGACTCAACGCCACCCGCGGAGCAGCCCGGGGTGCCCGGCGGTGGAAACGGCGACAACGATAACATCTGGCCGTCGCCTGTCAGGCCGCAGAGGGTTGAGGTAACCCCGGTACCCAGTGCCGAGGTGGCTGTGGCCCCGAAAACGGACGACCAGCCGCCGAAAGAGCAGGTCAAGACGTCCCAGCCGCAGGGGACGAATGTGATCGTCATCCAGGTCTACAAGCAGCGCAGAGACCTGGAGCCTGTGAAGGAGCATTTCGCCAGGTATGGCGTAGAAACCGAGATAGTCCGGCGCGGAAGTTATTTCTTCCTCGTGACAAAACAGTTGTATCACAGGTGCAGCGTGGACAGCACCAAGTTTAATGAAAAGTATGACGGCGACGTGGCAAGAAAGAAGATACAGGAGATCGGTGCAAAATACAAGGCCCCTCCGGGCTACGAAAGCTTTGCAGCGCATCTGTTCTCTGACGCCTATGCCGAAAAAGTCAGGTAAATAAAGGAGCATAGCGACAATGTCAATCGATCGATCATTGAAACTCAAAGACGCATTGAGCCGCCACCGCAATGTGCTTTCGCGGGCCGAGCGGATTGAAAAATTGCGAGAAGAGGAACGCTGGCAGGAAGGTGACGCCGTTACCGGACTTCCCAAGGTTGCCCATCGCAAGGGTCACAGCGGAAAGAAGGCCGCCAAGGAGCAGGCCGAAGGTGAAGCGGCCGGCTCCGAAACCCCGGCGTCGTAATGTGGAGTCTGCGGATGTGTATTTTGCCGCCTGCTGGATCCATAGAGGATACCGTGGGCGGCTTTTTGTTTGCGCCTTTCCGGCGCGAAGCGGCCAACGGGTTAACAGATGAAAAAGGTATTAGCTGAACGATCCGCCTGGATTGATGCAAGCGGGATCCGGAAGGTTTTTGCGCTGGCTGCGAGTCTGAAGGATCCGGTGAATTTTTCGATAGGGCAGCCCGATTTTGACGTCCCGCAGATGGTCAAGGATGCGGCCATCGATGCAATCCAAAGCGGACGCAACCAGTATTCTCAAACTGCCGGCGATGCGACACTGCTGGAAGCCCTCCAAAGCCGTCTTACGTCGCGCTATGGCTGGAAAGAGCCCCGGGTGCTCGTTACCAGCGGTGTCAGCGGCGGCCTGCTGCTTGTGTTCCTGACGCTGATCGACCCGGGCGACGAGGTGATCATACCTGATCCTTATTTCGTGATCTACAAGCATATCATCAACATGATCGGCGGGCGATGCGTCTTTGTGGATAGCTATCCGGATTTCCGGCTGCCCGTGGATGCAATCGCGCATGCGGTTACCGAGAAAACCAAGCTGATCATTCTCAACTCGCCGGCAAATCCGACCGGCGCCGTGTACGATGAAAGCGAGATTCGTGCTCTGGCCGAGATCGCCGCAAAAGCAGACGTCCTTGTGCTGAGTGATGAGATATATGACACGTTCTGCTACGACGGTCCTTGTCACAGCATTGCCGCTGTGTACCCGAAAACGCTTCTTCTGAAAGGTTTCAGCAAGACCTTCGCCATGACGGGGTGGCGAATGGGTTATGTCACGGGCTCGGCCGAGGTCAACGACATCATCGAGCAGATGACCAAGCTTCAGCAGTACACGTTCGTTTGCGCGCCGACCCCGTTTCAGCATGCCGCGGCCGCGGCCCTGAACTGCGACATGAGCGATTGCGTCGCGGCATACCGGAGAAAGCGCGACATGCTCTACGAGGGCCTGAAGGACACATACGAACTGGTCCGGCCTGAGGGGGCGTTCTACGCTTTCCCCAAAATTCCCGAATGGGCCAAGTCGGCAACGCAGTTCGTGGAGAAGGCCATCGCCAACAACCTGCTCGTCATACCCGGCGGCGTCTTCAGCGAACGAGACACGCACTTCCGCATCAGTTATGCAACATCGGACTCCAAGATTGAGCAAGGCGTTGAAATACTGCGGAAACTTGCCAGAGGTTGATCGCATCCGGATCACTAAGACGCCAACTCGGCCGGCATGGTAACAAGATAAAGAAGAATAGATATAGATATGGAAGTTTTCTCGATGCTGTTAGCCGCTATCGGCGGCCTGGGGCTGTTTCTTTTCGGCATGGAATTGATGTCCGACGGCCTCAAGAAGGTAGCAGGCAAGAAACTCAAGAAAGTCCTTGAGAATCTGACCAGGCGACCTTTGGTCGCGGTACTGGTCGGTGCCGGCGTAACCGCTGCCATACAGTCCAGTTCCGCAGTGACGGTGATGGTCGTTGGCTTTGTAAACGCCGGCATGCTCACTCTCAAACAGGCGCTGTGTGTTGTGTTCGGCGCCAATATCGGGACAACGATGACCGCCTGGATAGTCTCGACGACGGGCGTTTTGGACATCGCAGCCTACGCACTTCCCGCCATCGGAATCGGGTTCCTCATGCAGGTTGCCTGCAAGACGCTCAGGAACAAAAGCCTTGGTACCCTCATTCTCGGTTTTGGGCTGGTGTTCATCGGTATCGAATTCCTCAAGGACGCCTTCTCGCCCATCAAGGAAAGCGAGCAGACCGTGCAGGCCTTGATCTGGCTTGGTCATAATCCGCTGCTGGCTTGCCTTGCCGGCGCCTTGTTCACAATGCTCGTACAGAGCAGTTCGGCCTCGCTGGCTACTCTTCAGGTGCTCGTCGCGACAGGCGCCTTCGGCAGCGACTGGTATGTGGCGTTCACGTCGGCCTTGCCTTTTATCCTGGGCGACAACATAGGTACGACGATTACCGCGCAAATCGCCGCCCTCCGCAGCAATCGAAACAGCAAACGTGTAGCCTGGGGACACACGATGTTCAATGTCTTCGGGGTCTGTTACGTGCTGCCTCTTGTCTGGCTAGGGATCTATCCCAAAATCATCATGTGGCTCATGCCCGGCCAACTCGGCCAGGCGACCATTATGGCATACATGGCTTTTTCGCACAGCCTGTTCAATATCTTGAACACCATTGTGTTTCTCCCCATGGTTGACTTACTCCGCAAAGTCACCCTGCGAATTGTGCCCGTCACGCCCATGGAAGCGGAGGAAAAACCGGTCGTGCTGGAAACGCACCTTTTGGAGACACCGGAGTTGGCGCTCGATCAGGCGCGTCGCGAGATCTTTCGCATGGCCAAACGTGCGCTGAAGGCGCTCACGGCCGCCACGGAGGCGCTTGCCGAGAGCGATCCGGCGAAGATAAATCGTACGCGCCGTATCGAGGATACGGTGGACGACAGCCAGGCCGAGATCACGTCGTATCTGGTCGCGCTTTCCAAGCGGCAGCTCAACGAGACGGTTTCCGTCGAACTGCCCGTGCTGCTCCATACCGTCAATGACCTCGAGCGTATCGGTGACCACGCGGTAAACATCGCCGAGATTGCCGAGCGCAAGATTGAGCAGAAACTGCCGTTCAGCGATCAGGCCGTGGCGGATTCGGAGGAGATGATCCGCGAGACGGACACCATGTTCAGGGCCGTGATCGCGGCGATTGAGAACAACGACATGCAGGCCGCGCATGCGGCGCTCGAAAGTGAAAACAAGCTCAACCGCATGCAGGTCGACCTCCGGCGCAGCCATGTTCAGCGGATGACGGATGGCGCCTGCAGTGCGGCTGCCGGCCTCGTTTTCATTGACCTGGTTGACAACCTCGAAAAGATCGGCGATCACCTGACCAACATTGCCCAGTCGATAATCGGAGGTCTGCGCTGGGAGGGTCTGGATTCTGGTTCGCTCAGCGGAGAATATGAAGGTCTCGATTTGGAAGGTTGATTTTGAAACAATTCACATCAAGGTTACCGAGCTGTCTTGGACGATCAGTCGCCGTGGTTGAACGTGGCAAGGGGGAAGCGGGAGAGTTGTTATGAACGTAGACTGGCAAAAAATTGCATTCTCTATGATGGGCGGCCTGGGCCTGTTTCTCATCGGCATGAACATGATGTCCGCCGGCCTCAAGGAGGTTGCCGGCCGCAAGCTCAAGGCGGTGTTGGAGTCCATGACCCGCCGGCCGCTCATGGGTTTTGCCATGGGTACCCTCGTCACCGCCCTCATCCAGAGCAGTTCTGCCACGACGGTTATGCTGATCGGCCTGGTCAATGCAGGGTTGATGACCGTCCGGCAGGCCATCTGCGTTGCGTTCGGCGCCAACGTCGGCACGACCGCCACCGCATGGATTGTATCGCTGACGCAGTTCGAAGGCTTTAAAATCACCGAATATGCGCTGCCCACCATCGCTGTAGGCTTTCTCATGCAGGTTCTCGGCAGGACGCGCAAGGCCCGCAGTTCGGGTGCAATCGTGGTGGGCCTTTCCATGCTCTTCATCGGCCTTGGTTTCATGGAGCAGGCCTTTGGGGGTCTGGAGCAGAATCCCCGAATCGTGGAATGGCTCGCATCGATGGGTGGGCGTCCCATGGTGGCATTCATGACGGGCCTCATTGTCACAATGATTATCCAGAGCAGTTCCGCCTCGATTGCGATTTTCCAGATGATGGCGATCGGCGGGGCGTTTGGCCAGGACTGGCTGGCGGTGCTTAATGTGGCGATCCCGTACATGTTGGGCAGCGACATCGGCACCACGATCACCGCGCAGATTGCGGCCCTGCAAACGAATATCGCGGCCAAGCGCACAGCCTGGGCCCATACGATGTTCAACGTAATCGGAGCCGCCGTGGCTATGCCCGTTTTTTACACCGGCCTGTTCACGAAAGCGGTCCTGGCAATAAGCTGGTGGGAGTTGGGCCCCACCACGATTTTGTCCACGATCGCCGTCGCAAACACGCTGTTCAAGTTGTGCTGCTCTGCCGTATTCGTGCCGCTATGTGCACAGGTTGAATCGCTTGTCGTATGGATGGTTCGCCCCCGTGACAAGGAGGCCGTCATGCAGCCGGTTGTCCTGGAGGAACGGCTCCTGGATACGCCTGCAATTGCCCTTGAGCAGTCCAGGCGAGAAATGCTTCGCATGGCCAAGCGGGCCAAGCAGGCCCTCAACGCGGCGGTCGATGGTTACATGACCGCTGAGCTCAAGATGATCGACAAGGCGCGCCACCTGGAAGACATCGTTGACGCCTTCCAAATGGAGATTACCTCGTACCTGGTCAGTTTGTCCCAGCGCCAGCTCAGCGACGAGGTCTCGGTGGAACTGCCGGTTCTGCTGCACATGGTCAATGATCTGGAGCGGATCGGTGATCACGCTGTCAATATCGCCGAGATCGCCGAACGCAAGATCGAGCAGAAGGTGACGTTCAGCGAAGATGGTACAAACGATATCAACCGCATGGTGGAGGAGACCAGACGCATGTTCGATGCGATCCTGGCCGCGCTGGAGAAGAACGATCTCCAGGCTGCGCATGCCTCGCTCGACAGCGAAAACAAGCTCAATCGCATGCAGGTCGAGTTTCGCCGCAGCCACGTTCAGCGAATGACCGACGGCCTCTGCGCAGCGCACGCGGGCCTGATATTTATCGACATGGTCGACAATCTGGAGAAGATCGGCGACCACCTGACGAACATAGCGCAGTCCATCATCGGCGGAATCCAGTGGGATGGCGTGGATGCAGGTGCGCTCAGCGGCGAATACAAGGCATTGGGCAACGACGGCGGTGATGACTGACTAATGCCGTTTCCCCATCGGCCCGATACATGAAGAAACCCGCTGGCCGCGTTATTATTGGAGGACGAAAACTTAGTGCTTGCCAAACGGAGGCGGCAAGACTACATTTTCACCATGCGACGTTTTATTCGACGAATTGCTGTATGGCTTCCTTTGGCGGCTTTTCTTGCCGTGATTCCCCTGGCAAGCAGCCAACACCGGGCCTATGCTCAGGATCAGGCTGACCAGCCCGCCAACCGGCCCCATAAAGCCGTCGTGATCACCTGCGAGGGCATGATCGATGACGGACTATACAAGTCCATAATGCGCCGCTCCGATCAGGCCCTCAGCATGGGCGCAACGCATATCATCTTTGATATTGACACCTATGGCGGGCTGGTGAAATCCGCCGATGACATATCGACTTATCTGATCCTGGAACTTGGCAAACAGGCCCACACCGTTGCCTATGTCTCCAAGAAGGCGATTTCCGCGGGTGCGATGATCAGCGTATCCTGTAAGGACATCGTCATGCGGCAAAATACCACGATCGGCGATGCTGCCCCGATCACTATGGGCGATTCGCTGGACGGCGTTGAACGCGAGAAAGTCGAAAGCTTTATCCGCGCCATCTTCACTCGTGCCGCCGAAGCGAACGGTTATCCGGAGCCGCTTCTGTTGGCAATGGTGTCCATGCAGCTTGAAGTGTATCGGGTCAGGAACCTCAAGACCGGCCAGTACGAGTTTTTTGATGCCAACAGCCTGCCTACGGATAGCTCTGAATACGATCTGGACAGTAAGGAACTCATCGTCAGGGACGATCAGATCCTTACGTTGACGGCCGCCCGGGCTTTGGAATACGGAATAGCCCGTGCCGTGGTCGACAGCCGGCAGGAGGTGCTTACTTTTCTCGAAAAACGGGACGGTATTGCCTTTGATGCGGAGGTCCCGGTACTTGAGCCGCTCTGGTCCGAGCAGATGGTCCGCTGGATCAACTCGCCGACTGTAATGGCGGTGCTGGTGATGCTCGCCATGTTGGGCATTTATATCGAGTTGAACACGCCCGGCGTCGGTCTGCCCGGCCTCGTCGCCGTGATCGCGATTGTAATCATGGTGGCAAGCAAATATTTGATTGGAATGGCAAATTGGCTGGAGATCGCCGTTTTCGCCGTTGGTGTGATTCTGCTTGCCATCGAGATTTTTCTCATCCCGGGCTTCGGCCTTACAGGTATCGCAGGCATCATTCTCATGGCAGCCGGGGTATTGGGCATGCTGGTGCGGAATCGGCCCGACGAGGTTCCGTGGCCCCGTACAGCGTTTGACTGGCAGCTTCTTCTGGACGGCCTGATGGCGTTATCCCTTGGCTTCGTTGGATTTCTGGTAGCCGCCTTTGCGCTGGCGAAATACTTGCCGCGGATGTATTTTCTGCGGGGTCTGATGCTCGAACCCGCTCCGGCGGGAGACGCCATGCCAGTCAGCATGACCGCCCCATCCGCCGGTTCCGGCTTAAGTGTCGGGCAAGTCGGCGAGGTCGTCTCGCCGTTGCGGCCGGTCGGGCAGGCTCGGTTTGGGGATGCGACCGTCGACGTCGTCGCCGAAGGACAATTCCTTGAAAAAGGCTGCAAGGTGAAGATAATGGAAATCCACGGCAACCGCGTCGTGGTGTGCCCGGTCGAGTAGCGGGAGAAGACAATGGATTGGTCAATGATGGCATGGATCTTTTTTGCGGTATTTCTATTCGTCCTCTCCGCCATCCTCTTCGCCGTTGAGATCTTTGTTCCCAGCTTCGGGCTGCTGTCGGTGTGTGCCATTGCTTGCCTGGTGGGCGGCGGCGCCATCTTCTTCAAATTCGGCGCCCTCAGCGGCACCATCGGTGTTATCACGGCGGTGGTGGTGGTGCCCATAACATGGATCATTGCTTACCGTATCTTCCCAAACACGCCGTTCGGCCGGCGCGTCATTCTCGGCAAGCCTGACCGCCAGCGAGGCGACGCCATCCCCGACAGGGACCGATTGGAGTCGCTGCTTGGGGCCGAGGGCGTCGTCATCACGCCGCTGAGGCCCGTTGGCATATGCAGTTTTGACGGCCGCCGGGTCGAGTGCGTTGCCGAAACCGGCTATATCGAACGCGACAGCAAAATCCGAGTCATCCGTGTGGAAGGGACTCAGTTAACGGTCAGACTTATCGAAAATACTTAGGATTGAAAGGACAGGGAGATGGTTGATCTTACACGGTCATGTCTGGCGGCAATTGAAGGTACATTGAAGGTGGGCCTCGTCATTGTCGGTGTCTTTGCGATACTCATATTCTTTCTGCTGATCCTCAAGTACGGCAGCCTGTGGTTGCAGGCCCGCCTTTCCCGCGCCCCCGTGTCCTTTGCAGAACTTATCGGCATGACCCTCCGAAAGGTGGATGCGCGGGTCATCGTGATCAGCCGCATTATGGCCGCCCGTGCGGGACTGGAAATTTCTACTTCGGATCTGGAGAGCCACTACCTGGCGGGCGGACGCGTGCCCAATGTGGTGCGGGCGCTGATCGCCGCCGACCGGGCAAACATCGATCTGACCTTTAAGACTGCCACCGCAATCGATCTGGCCGGGCGCGACATCCTTGACGCCGTCCAGACCAGCGTCAACCCCAAGGTGATCGACTGCCCCGACCCGTCCAAAGGAAAGGAAACCGTCGACGCCGTCGCCCAGGACGGTATCCAGCTCAAGGCCAAGGCGCGCGTGACCGTGCGTGCCAACATTAAAAGGCTCATCGGCGGCGCCACCGAAGAGACAATCATCGCGCGAGTCGGCGAGGGTATCGTCACAACCATCGGCAGCTCCATTACGCACAAGAGCGTGCTGGAAAATCCGGACGCCATTTCCAAGGCCGTGCTGGCCAAAGGTCTGGATGCGGGCACAGCCTTCGAAATCCTCTCCATCGACATTGCCGACGTCGACGTGGGCGAGAACATCGGCGCGCAATTACAGAAGGCGCAGGCACTTGCCGACCAGGAACGGGCCAAGGCCGAAGCGGAGCGGCGACGGGCGATGGCAGTCGCCCGCGAGCAGGAGATGCGGGCCCTCGTACAGGAAAACCGGGCCAAGGTCGTGCTGGCCGAAGCAAAGGTGCCGTTGGCTATTGCCGATGCACTTAAGGCGGGCAACCTCGGCATCATGGACTACTACCGTCTGAAGAATATCGGCGCCGATACTGCCATGCGGGAATCGATTGCACAACCTCCGAAAAAGGAAGAATGACAGGGGCGGCCATGGTGAATTTGTTTGACATCCTTGCTGCTCGACGTCCCAACATCGAGGGTGAATGGATCGAGATCCTCATCCCGGTGCTGATCATCATTGTGTATGCCATCAGCGGCATCCTCAAGATGCGGTCGAACCTGAAGGAGCAGCAGAAGACCGAGCAGGACATCGAGCGGCCGCGCTATCGGCCTCTGGATGAAGAATCATGGGAACGGCCCGCCGGTGAAGCGGCGGATCAGGAATCGGCGAGGCTGGAGCGCATGCTGGAAGTCAAACCCATGGCCCGTGCTGAACCACCCGTCAGGCGGCCGATTCCCGCCAGACCATCGCAGCCAACGACGCGCCAAGAGCGCCGAACACTGGATGCATTTCTGGCCACACAAGCGCCGAAACCGCTTGCAGAGCGTATAGCCGAAGCACAGGCCAGGGCCCAGGCCCTCGCCCGGGCGCAGGCACAGCAGATGTCTCAGAAGCTGGGGCCGCACGCGGCCCAACGCATGCAGACAGCCCAGACACGCAAACCCAAGGTTGCACCCTCGCCTGCGGCGCCCGTTGCCCGCGCACAGCCGCCGGCGCGTGTGCCCCCGTCCGGGCCGCGGTCGACAATCGCCGCCGACCTGATGCGAACCGACAGCCTGCGAAAGGCCATCCTGTACACGGAGATACTCGGCGCGCCGCTGGCACTGCGAGATACGGACGTGTAATACCGAGACTTACTTATCGGCTGCGGGTTTGCCGAACGTCTCCATGTGCGCAATAGTCTTCAGCGGCCGCTTGGGGACGTGCAGCCTGTTTTCTGCGTCGAGGTAGTATTCGATCCGCTTGCCATCGGCCGCTTCGGCGACCGGGGCCTCATCGGGGTAGCCCAATGCAATGACGGAATCTATGACGTACGTCTCGGGGATGTTCAGCAGTTCCGAAACCTTATCCCGTTTGACCGAAGCCAGCCAGCAGGATCCGATGCCCTTGCTCCATGCGCACAACAGGATGTTCTCAATGGCCGCTGCGGCATCAACGATACCGAAATGCGCTTTTTCGAGCGTGCTGTTTCGCAGAACAACGATGTAGGCAACCGGCCGCTGTGACGGTGAGGCATTGCGCGCCGGCTGAATATAGGCCGCCCAGGCAAGCTGCTTATAGAGGGCCGCGGCGCGGACCGGATCGCTGACGATGACGTACTCAAGCGGCTGAATATTCGAAGCCGAAGGCGCAAGGCGCGCCGCATCGACAAGATCAATCAGCGTCTCAACGGCGATGCGATCCTGCTTGAACAACCGGATCGTCCGGCGCGACTTCACTAGGTCAATGAAATCCACACGCCCTCCCTGCACACCTGACAACTGCACCGCGGCTTGTGCCGGTGATCTTCAAGCCCACGCGTCCGGCCGCAGCGGTTACTCGGCTTCTTTCTTGGCGTACTGCGCTGCTATTTGCTGCTGAATATTCGGCGGAACGGGCTCATAGTGGCTCAGTTCCATCGAGTAGCTGCCTTGGCCGCCGGTGACGCTCTTGAGCTGGCTGTTGTACTGCGCCACCTCCGCCAAAGGCACCTGCGCCTTGATCACGACCATGCCGCCGGGCAGCATGTCCTGCCCGCTGATCCGGCCGCGACGCGACGCCATATCGCCGGTGATATCGCCCATGTTATCTGCGGGGGCCGTGATCTCGATGTTGACAATCGGCTCCAGCAGGGTCGGCTTGGCCTTCATGACCGCATCGATGAATGCTCCCTTGCCCGCCGCCCGGAACGCCACTTCCTTGGAGTCCACCGGATGGTACTTGCCGTCAGTGATCGAAACCTTGATATCCTGCATCGGGAAGCCCGCCACGACCCCCGTTTCCATCACATCCTTGATGCCTTTGAGAATCGCCGGTTCGAATTGTCCGGGGATCGCCCCGCCGAAGATGTCCCAACTGAATTGCAGCGGCGGATCGCTGTTCCGCTCGGCCGGTTCGACCCTCAAGAACACCTCGCCGAACTGGCCGGCACCGCCGGTCTGCTTCTTGTGGCGGTAGTGACCTTCCGCCTTGCCGGTGATGGTCTCGCGGTACGGAATCTTCGGCGCCTTGGTATTGACCGCCAGCTTGTATCGCTTCTCCATTTTCGAAAGCATAACGCGCAAGTGCAGGTCGCCAAGACCGCTGACAACGAGTTCCTTTGTCTGCGAGTCGCGGCCCACCTTGAAGCAGAGATCCTCGTCACAAAGTTTTTCAAGCGCACCGCTGATCTTGCCTTCGTCGCCGCGCGAGGCCGGCTCCAGTGCCAGTGAGAACATTGGTTGCGGCAGCGGCGGCATCTGGACAGTCCCTGAAAGAGAGCCGTCATGGATGAGATCCCCAACCCGCAGTTCTTCGACCTTCGCCAGCGTCACGATGTCCCCGGCCAAAGCTTCATCGAGTTCCGTCGTATCGGCGCCTTGCATCTTGAGCGGATGCCCCGGCCGCAGCGGCTTTTTCGCGTCGCCCGCATAAATCTGGCTGCTGGAGTTGAATTTGCCGCTGAAGAGGCGGATCGACGAATACTTCATGTTCGAGCGGGGATCGTATCCCACGCGGAAGACAAGTCCTGCCAGCGGACCGTTCGGGTCCGCCTTGATCTCCTTTTCCGTCTCGCCGTCCTTGACCACCGCCGGCGGTGCCTGCGCGGGCGACGGGACACAGGAAATGATCAGGTCCAGAAGTTCGGTGATGCCGACCTCCTTGCGGCTGTCCGTGAACAGCACCGGCACGACCGTTCCCGCCAACAGCGCCTTGACGAACACCCCGGCAATCTGCTCCCGACTGATTGCTTCGCCGCCGAGGTAGCTTTCCATCAGTGCATCATCCGCCTCGACGATACTCTCGACCAGTTCCGTATGCGCTTGCGCCACATCCATTGCGGGCGAATCGCCGGAGTCGTTGGTGACACAATCAATAACCGATTTCTTGTCCGCCGAAGGCAGGTTGGCGCAGCGGCACGACGTGCCGAAAGTCGCCTGAATGTTGCTCAGCAGCAGTGGAAGGTCGACATTTTCGGCGTCCATCTTGTTGATGACAATAATCCGCGGCTTGCCCGCCCGGGTCGCCGCCTCAAAGTGCTTGCGGGTATTCATCTCGATGCCGCCGCTGGCGCTGATGACGATGACCGCCGCATCCGCCGCGGGAATAGAAAGCAGCGCCGCTCCCACAAAATCGGGGTACCCCGGTGCGTCTACGATGTTGATCAGCTTGCCTTTGTAGTTGGCGTATGCCAGGGCCGAGTGGATGGAGTGACTCCGCTGCTTTTCCTCATCGTCATAGTCGCACACCGTGGACTTGTCCTCGATCGTGCCCAGACGATTGATCATGCCCGTCTTGTGCAGTATGGCCTCGGCTAACGACGTCTTGCCGCTGCCGCCGTGTCCCAATAGTACGATGTTGCGAATATCCTCAATCTTTGCCACTGCTGAAGGCCTCCTTAGTTCAGGTTCCACTGCCTCGATTTATCCAAAGCTCGCGATTTTACACGAATGAATTCGGTCCCACAAGGGCAAAAGCCCAAGTAAAACCAAAGTTTTTGGGCCTTGCTGCGGCGCTGCAGGCAAAGATTCGACAGTCGAGGCCCCATTTTTACGTATAGAAAACAGTTGCGTCCGGTCGGTTGATAACTATACTTGATGGGGCGAAAAGAAAACGTTGCACGGAGGTAGACAATGACAGGACGGATTCCCAGGGTGGTGGTGGTCGGCCCGACCTATGTGGACATGGTGATTAAGTGCAAGGAGTTTCCACGCCCCGGCAGTACGGTCGACGGCTTCGGGGCGTCCTGTGTCCCGACGGGCGCCGGGCCCAATCGCGCCGTCGAGGCGGCCCTGTGCGACTGCGAAGTCGCCCTGATCAGCAAGGTGGGGGAGGATCCGTTCGGTGAAATGGCCAAAGCGAACCTCCGCCGGTTCCGGATAAACACCGAACTCCTGTACACCGCCAGCGCGATGAGTACGGGCGTGATCATGACCATGGTCGACTCCACCGGCGAAAATCTCAGCTGTATATCCGCCGGCGCCAACCGTGCCCTGAGCGCCGACGAGATCGGCTGTGCCGCCGCCGAATCGCTGATCAGCGCCGCGGACGTCTGTCTGATATGCGGCGACCTGCCTCAGGAAGCGGTCGTGACGGCCATCCGTACCGCCGAACTCCACCGGACCAGGGTTATTCTCGAAACACCCCCGCAGGATCACGGTATCACGCGAGCAGCCGACCTGAACTGGCCGGTGGAATACTATGATGCTGATGTGCTGATTCCCAATTTCTACAAGCTGACTGAAGGGGCCGAACTCGGGGCCGGAAGCGCCGGCGAACTCAAGCTGTTGGCCTCCGAACTGGTTGCAAAAGGCGTTGGCTGTGTCCTGATCAAACTGCCGCCCCGAGAGGTGTTCATGGTCGACCGATACGATACCACGCATGTCCCGTGGTTCAATCTGGATATCGTCGATCAGACTGCCAGCCGCGACGCCTTTGCAGGAGCGCTGGCGGCTTCTTATGCCGTCGGTGACGAGCCGAAGGCCGCCGTCAGGTTTGCCTGCGCTGCCGGAGCTCTGGCTATGGCGAAATTCGGCGCTCAGGATTCATTGCCGAAAAAGACGAAAATCATCGAACTGCTCCAGCAGCAGCCCGATTGACCGTCACGCCAACAGCCAACTGGCAAGCGTAAAGTAGAAGATCAGCGTGGCAATGTCTGCCGACGCCAGCACGATGGGACCCGCCGCGACCTTCGGGTCAATCCTCAGCTTGTGGATGGTCGTGGGAATTGCCACGCCCAGGATGCACGCAGTGACGACCGAAAGGAAGATGCCCCCGCCAATCGCCGCCGCGCCCATGCCGTGACGACGCAAGATGTATGCGGCCAGCGCCGCCACCGTGCCGCATGCTGCCGCTAACAGCACCGAGGTCGTGAATTCCCTGCGCGCCGAAAGCAGTATCTGCCGCCATCCCGCCTGACGCCCGACAAGGCCTTGCAGCGTGATCGTCATGGACTGCATGCTTACGCTTTCGCCCAGCGCAAGCACGACCGTGAGAAACATCGCCAGCAGCACGACCTTGCTGAGCAGCAGCTCGAACCGGCTTGCGATAAAGGCGCAGATGATGCCGCTCGTAATATTGCACATCAGCCAGGGAAACCGCATTCTGAAACTCTTCAGCGGCGAAAGCCGGCGCCCCCATGCGACGTGAACGCCAACCATCTGAAAGGCGCTATCCATCTGCTGTTGTGTACTCGTGAGCACTTCATCTGCGAACTGGCTTAAATCGATGACGCCTCGCAGCCGATCGTCGGAGTCGACAATCGGAACAGCCAGGAAACGCTCCTTCAGCAGCACTTCACAGGCATCCAGAACCGTACTCGTCGCTGGAATAGATACGACCCGCGAGACCATGATCGACTTGATCGAAGCGTCCGGCTCGCTGCCCAGAAGCCGCCGCACCGGCACCACACCTAGCAGCCGACCATCTGTGTCCTGAACATACAGGTACGTGATCTTGTCGCCCATCTTCGTACGTCGCAGAGCGACCAATGCTTCCGCTGCCGTCATATCTTCCTGAAGCGTCACGATATCAGTGTGCAGGTGTGATTCGACGGAGTCGTTCATGTTGTCCGTGCCGATTCTGCCCATTGCGTTATCTTATGCCTTCTGAAAGTCTCTGCGGGATTGTCTGCCTGAGGTATGGCCGATGGATCCCATTATTCGGATTTTATGGCCTGCTGCAAGCCGAAAAAGGGTGCAGGGTTCTCGAATACTTGCATGGTCCGGGATTATCAGCTATCCTGATTGCCAGCGGTGGATCAAGCCGGATTAAAATTGTCGGGAGGAATTTCCATGAAACTACATTCCGCAGTTTCAGCGATAGCGATTGCGATCCTGTGTACCTTTGCCAACGACACTACGGCGGCCCAAAACAGGTATGCTCGCTGGCAGCGTGGGCCTTCGCCCGACGACACGTACTTTCCTATAGCCGTGTGGCTGCAGAACCCGGCAAATGCCCTGCGATACAAAGCCGCAGGATTCAACACCTATGTCGGTTTGTGGAAGGGCCCCACCGAAGCGCAGCTTGCCCAGCTCAAAGCCGCCGGCATGAAGGTGATCTGTGCCCAGAACAGCGTCGGATTGGCCCATCTGGACGACGAGACCATCATCGGCTGGATGCATGGCGACGAGCCGGACAACGCGCAATCACTGGGCACAGGAAAGGGCTACGGGCCGCCGATCGCCCCGGCAAAGATCGTCGAAGACTATCTGCGCATTAAGGCCAACGACCCTAACCGTCCCGTCCTGCTCAACCTGGGACAGGGCGTGGCGTGGGACGGCTGGCACGGCAGGGGAGTCCGGACCAACCACCCCGAGGACTATCCCGAGTACGTCAAGGGCTGTGATATTGCATCATTCGACATCTATCCCGCCGCGCACGACCGTCCGCAGGTCGCGGGCAAACTCTGGTATGTGGCCCGAGGCGTCGAGCGGCTTGTTGCCTGGAGCGGCCCGGAGAAAATCGTGTGGAACTGCATCGAATGCACGCGGATTAACAATCCCTCCCGCAAGGCCACGCCGCATCAGGTCCGCGCCGAGGTCTGGATGTCGATTATTCACGGCTCGATGGGATTGATCTACTTCGTGCATGAATGGCAGCCGCGCTTCAATGAGGCCGCGATCTTCAGTGATCCTCCGATGTTGGCCGAGATCACGGCGATTAATCGCCAGATAGCCGAACTCGCCCCGGTCCTGAACTCCCCCACAATTAAGTCAGGCGTCAGTGTTGCCTCCGACGCCCCCGACGTCCCTGTAGCCGTCATGATGAAGCGGCACGGCCAGGCAACGTACCTGTTCGCCGTCTCCATGCGCGACGGTACGACGCAGGCCAGATTCACGATTGAAGGCCTGACCGGCAAACATAGGGTTAACGTCCTGGGCGAGGACCGCGACCTGACCTGTAACGGTGGTGTATTCCAGGACACGTTCAAACCCTGGGACGTGCACCTCTACCGAATCGCCGCGCAGTAGAAGTCGCCGCTGGCTCTGCTCCTGTATGCTCGGTCCGCCGTAAACCCATAGGTTTTCTGCGGCTGAATCCAGCCGTTTTTCATATTGAATCGCGCCCCCGATCAGCCGATACCACAACGTGGTTCTGAAGGGGGATGGTACAGCTTCTGGGGGTGGTAATGTGGTATCATATAGGAACATACGAAAGCGGCCCGCAGCATCACCCCAGGCGTGTCGGCCTGTAACGTCTGGAAAACAGTACGCCAGCACCTGTATCGGGCGTGCCGCAATCGGCCGCCGGGTGTGGGTTACCGTGGCGCTCGCAACTGCCTGCCTGCCTCTTTCGCACAGCGGCAGCGATGCGCAAGCTGCCGGGCCGGAGTATGAGGCCAAGGCAGCATGCCTTCACAAAATGCTGCTTTTCGTGGAATGGCCCAATGCCGACGCAGCCAAAAGCGTGCTGACCGTTGGCATCCTGGGTCAGGATCCGTTAGGCGATAGTCTGCAGCGACTGGAAGGCCACAGGATCGGCGGCACTGGACAGATCTTGAAGCTTACCCGTTTTGGCGGATACCGTCGTGAGCACGAGCTCGACGCCTGTGAGGTTGTTTTTATCTGTCGGTCCGAGGTTGAACACTTGCACACTATTCTCGATCAGCTCGCAGGCAAGCCGGTGTTGACGGTTGCAGATTTCAGCGGATTCGCCAAAGCCGGGGGCATGGTCGAACTGGTCCAGGTGCAGGAGGAAATCCGCTGGCGCATCAATTGTGCGCCTCTCAAGGCCGGCAGCCTGCAAATCAGCGGACAACTTCTGCGAAACGCCCTGAACGTCATCACGAGTCCCGATGGAAAACCCGTAAACGCCGACGGAAAGGCGCGGAACGCTTCGAAAAAGGAACCGGGCCCATGAAGCCGTTTCGTGACTGGACTATCGGGACCCGCCTCAGTCTCGCCATGATGGCGACGAGTTTGGCCGCCGTGCTTCTGGTCGGGGCCTTCCTGACCGCCTTTTCCGTCTACCGGACACGTCGGGAGCATGTGCGCAATCTGCACGCGATCGCACACTTGGTGGGCCGCAATGCCCAGGCATCCCTGATCTTCGACATGCCTGCTGACGCGGAGCAACTGCTTGCTTCGCTTGCCGTCAATGAGTCGATTGCGCTGGCCTGTATCTATGATGAGAATGGGACACCGTTTGCCGTTTACCGGAGAACGCAGGCGGCCGGCGATCCGCCGTCGATCCGGCCCGAGAGCTATGCATTTGAAGGCCGTTACTTGAATGTGTTTCACGAGATTGATGTTGACGGACACCCCATTGGCACGCTTTTCATCCAGGACGATCGTGCGGTGGAAAGGGCGATCCTTAAGCGCGATGTACAGGTGTGGGTCCTCGGCATGCTTCTCGCCCTGGCCGCGGCCTTCGCCGTGGCGCGGCACTTTCGCCGAATCATTGCTGAACCCATACTCTCACTGGCCCGTGTTGCGCAGCGCGTCGGCGCCGAACGCGACTTCGGCCTTCGTGCCCCGAAACGCGGCGATGACGAAGTGGGCCGGCTTGCCGACTCCTTCAACGATATGCTCTCGCACATCCGGGCCTCCGAACAGGCCCTCAGCGAAAGTGAGCAGTGCTACCGCGAACTTGTCGAAAACATCGATCTGGGTATCACGCTGGTCGACCCGCAACACAACGTGGTCACGGTCAATGCCGCGCTGGCCAGAATGTTCCATGTTGAACGTGAGGCGCTGATCGGGTGTAAGTGCTACGAAAAGTTTGAAAAACGCGCCGGCATTTGCGCGCATTGCCCCGGTGAGAAGGCCTTGCGTGAACACAAGCCCGCGGACGTGGAAACATACGGAGTGCGAGATGACGGCAGCCGGTTTCCCGTCCATATACGTGCATTTCCGCTGTTTGACGATTCGGGCAGGCCGACAGGGTTCGTGGAACTGGTCGAGGACCTCACCGAACGCAAGAAAGCCGAAAAGGTGTTACGCCAGACGGAAGAGCGATTCCGCGACTTTTTCCATCAGGCGCCCATCGGCTTCCACATCTTTGGCCCCGACCAGCGCTTCATCGATATCAACGAGGCGGAACTGGACATGATAGGCTACAGCCGCGACGAAGTGATCGGTCAGAAGACCTGGGCCGACCTGACCGTTCCCGAACAGAAAGCCGAAGCAGTCCGGCACTGGGATGAGATCGTCAGGACCGGTTATATTCGCAACGTCGAGTATACCCTCCTCCACAAGGACGGCCACCCCGTACAAGTGATCGTCAACGCGTCCGCTTTATTCGATGAGGACGACCGGCTGATCCGCACGCGCGGCAGCGTCATCGACATCACTGAGCGCAGGCAGATGCTCGCCCGCCTGCGCGAATCGGAGAGCATGCTCAAGAACGTGCTCGACACCATCAACGTCCGCGTCTTCTGGAAAGACAATGACCTGAGGTTCCGTGGCTGCAACCAGTTGTTCGCCATGGACGCCGGTGTGTCGTCGCCTGAGGAAATCGTCGGCAAAACCGACTTCGACCTGCCCTGGAAGGCTCAGGCACCGGTCTATCGACGCGACGACCGGCAGGTCATTGAGTCCGGCGAACCCAAACTCAATTACGAGGAACCGCAAACCACGCCCGAAGGCAAGAGCATCTGGCTGAAGACAAGCAAGATCCCCCTTCGTGACGCCAACGGCAGAGTGGTCGGCATGCTGGGAACCTACGAAGACATCACCGAACGCAAGCGCGCCGAACTGGCCGTGCGGCTCAGCGAACAGCGGTTCCGCGCCATCGCCGATTACACGTATGACTGGGAGTTGTGGATCAGCCCCCAAGGCCACGTGCTCTGGACGAATCCGGCCATCGAGCGTATTACCGGTTATACGGTGGACGAATTCATGGAACTCGGAAAGTATCCCGAGGCCATCGTCCTCGAAGATGACCGCCAGTTGGTATCCCAGGCCTTTGAAAGCGCCCTCGAAGGCGGTTCGGGGAGACAACTCGAGTTCCGCATCTGCCGCAAGGACGGCCGTACGCTGTGGGTCAGCATGTCCTGGCAGCCGATCTTCGACAACAAGGGTGTGCCGCAGGGACATCGCGAAAGCATAGAAGATATTTCCGAAAAGAAGAAAGCCGAAGTCGAACTCGAGGAAAGCCGCGAGCGGTTTCGCAGTCTGGTCGAATCCACGTCCGACTGGATCTGGGAAATCGACACCGAAAATCGCTACACCTATGTAAGCCCGAAGATTCATGACCTGTTGGGATACGAACCCCATGAAGTGCTCGCAAAGACGCCGTTTGATCTCATGAGTTCCGCCGAAGCAGACCGGGTCAAGCCGATCTTTGAGGAGATTTGGCAGCTCTGCAAACCCTTCAAGGCCTTGGAGAACGCGGCGGTGCACAAAAAGGGCCACGAAGTGATTCTCGAAAGCAGCGGCGTACCCATCTTTGACGCCTACGGCAGCTTCGCCGGCTACCGGGGCATTGACCGGGATATCACGCAGCGCAAACGGGCCGCCGACCGCCTGCGGGAAACGACACAGATGCTCAAACTCATCCTCGATTCCATTCCTTCCAGGGTCTTCTGGAAAGACCGCAACAGCATCTACCTCGGCTGCAATCGACTCTTTGCGCTTGACAGCGGCATGAAGGATCCCCAGGACGTTGTCGGCAAGACCGATGATGATCTCGCCTGGGCCCAATGGGCCGATGCACATCGGCAGATCGATCGCAAGGTCATCGGCACCGATCAGGCCGAATACCACATTATTGAAAGGCGGCTCAACGCCGACGGTCGAGTGGCATGGGTCGAGATCAACAAAGTACCCCTCCACGACCTTAACGGAAATACCGTCGGCGTACTTGGTTCATACGAAGACATTACGCAGCGCAAGCTTTTTGAGGACGCTATCAGCGCCATTGTCGAAGGCACCGCGCGGACCACCGGCGAGGATTTCCTCCGAAGCCTTGTGCGTCATCTGGCCGCCGCGATCTCGGTCCGCTTTGTCTTCCTGGGTGAACTGGTCGAGCCCCGCATGGACCGCGTGCGCACGCTTGTCGTCTGGGCAGGCGACCATTATGGCGAAAACTTCGAACACGACCTCGAAGGCAGTCCCTGTCAGATCGTAACCTCCGGGCAAATGTGGGTTCATGAGACAGGTGTCAAAGAGCTCTTCCCCGATTCCCAGCCGCTCGGGGAGATGGACGCGCAGGGATACCTCGGATTGCCCCTTTTCGACTCTGCCCAGCGGCCGCTCGGCCTCCTGGCGGCCGTTCACGACAAGCCTCTCGAGCAGGTGGAGTTCGCCCAGTCCGTTATGTCCGTTTTCGCAACACGCGCCGCCGCCGAACTCGAACGCAAGCAGGCCGAAGAGGAGCGTGAACAGCTTCTCCGCATTCTTGAACAGAAGAACCGCGAACTGGAAAGCATCGTCTACACCAGTTCGCATGACTTGCGATCCACCGTCGTGAACGTCCAGGGCTTCAGTGCCGAACTGTCGTCAACCTGCACCCACCTCCTCGAAGTCCTTGAGGATATCCCCGTGCCGCATGAAAAGCTGCGCGAAGAACTGCTGACAATTCTCCATGAAGATATCCCCACGCAGCTGAAATTCATCACCGCCAGTGCCGCCAGGATGGACATGCTCATCGCCGGCCTGCTCAAACTGTCCAGGCTCGGACGCATCCGCCTCAACCTGCAGCCGGTTGACATGGACCGACTCATACGGAGGATTGTTCATGCCATGCAGCACCAGCTTCAGGAAGCCAACGCCGAAGTACATGTCGACCCGCTTCCCCCATGCAAAGGCGACCCGGAACAGCTCGCCAAGGTCTTCGGCAATCTCATTGACAACGCAGTCAAGTACCGCCACCCGGAAAGAACGCCGGTCGTAAGCGTCTCGGGTCACATTGAGGATCAAATGAGTGTTTATTGCATTGCTGACAACGGCCCCGGCATCGCCCCGCGCCATCAGAAGAACGTCTTCGAGGTCTTCCACCGTCTCGACCCCGAAGGCCCGATAGAAGGCGAGGGACTCGGCCTTTCCATAGTGCGCCGCATCGTGGACCGGCACGGCGGCCGTATATCGCTGGACTCCACGCCCGGCGAAGGAAGCAGGTTCTACGTAGCCTTACCCACCGCCTGAACCCCCGGTTCGCCTGACAGCGGCAAAGCCGGGTGCCGCGTCTACTTGCCGTCCGGTGACCCAAGCAGTGACGCCACCTTGGCTAACAGCACGTCCGGCTTGACCGGCTTGTCAAGATATTCCTCCACCGGCAGCCACGACTCATCGCCCGCGGCGTCCTTGAAATCTATCCCGACTTTGTCCTTCACCCCCGTGATCATCAAAATCGGGATATCCTTTGTTTTGTTGTCGTTCTTGATCTGCCGACTGAAGACGAACCCTTCACTTTGCGTGTCCATCATGACGTCGAGGATGATCAAATCGGGGCGACTTGCCTCTACCTGTTTCATGGCCGCGGTGCTGTTGGCGGCACTGGCCACTTCATAGCCCTTGCTCTCCAGGACCACGGTCATGGCTTCGGTAATGTCCGGATCGTCGTCAACAATAAGGATTTTTTTCGTGCTCATTTTGCCCTCTGCTTGATATCACATCGACGAACTGCATTTTCCTTCTGTTACAACTATATGAAACGCCGAAAAGCTTGTAAACTTAATTATTATATTCACAAATGAATGAGCAGGGGGGGGCCGCCGTACAAAACACTGGCTTCCCCGGAGCCTTATTGATAACTTCCACTGCCGAAACCAGGAGAATGTTGCGGGCAGGTCGATGATACTACTCGAAAACATCACGCTGGCCTATGGCAGCCAGACCGTCCTCGACGGCTTTTCGCTGTCCGTTGAACCAGGCCGGAAGGTCGCTATTCGGAGCGATTCCGGATCGGGAAAAGTTCCATCCTGCGCAGCATTCTGGGGTTTGTATGTCCGCGGAAGGGCCGTATCCTCATTGATGGTACGGAACTGAATCGTCACACCGTCTGGGGGCTCCGTCGCCGCATAGGTCATGTGCCGCAGGAAGTGGATCTGGGCGAAGGTCTCGTCCGCGACGCCGTTGAACGCCCATTCACGTTTCATGCCAATGCCGATCTTCGCGACAGTCTCCGCCGCCTGCCGGCCATGCTTGAACGCTTCAACCTCCCGCCGGCGACACTCCAAAAGGAAACCTCTGCGCTCTCCGGCGGCGAAAAACAGCGCATCGCCCTGATCGTCACCCTGCTGCTGGATCGCCCCATACTCCTGCTGGACGAAGTCTCCTCCGCCCTGGATGAACAGTCAGTGCGGACTGTGGCCGGCCTGCTCGCTGAGTCCGCGCAAACTGTCCTGCTGGTCACACATGATCCCAGGCTCGTCGCAGCCTGCGACCGCACCGTGCACGTGCCTCGTCGAAAGGAGCCTGTCACCACATGAACACCGAGCCAATAAGCCTGGTCCGAATGGCGGCCGCGTATCTGCTCTTTCTCATACCGCTTACCGTCCTGCTATGGTATCGCGTTCCCCTCGTAGGCAAACTGGTTACCGCCGTTGTCCGGATGACGGTGCAGCTCCTCTTCGTCGGCTTCTACCTCCAGGTCGTCTTTGAATATGACAACATCTGGCTCAACGCTGCATGGCTTCTGGCCATGGTGCTCGTGGCCGATGTCTCCATCGTGCGCCACTGCGACCTGCAACTGAAACGCTTTGCCGTACCCGTATTCGGCGCCCTTGTCGCCGGCACCGCCGTACCGCTGCTGTTCTTCATGGCCGTCATACTCAAAGAGCCTGGCCTTATGGACGCGCAGTACGTTATCCCCATCGGCGGCATGATTTTAGGCAATTGCCTCCGGGCCGACGTGATTGGCCTTGCCGGCTTCTACCAGGCAATCCGCAAGAACGAGAAGCCTTTCCTGCTGTCTCTGGCCCAGGCCGCAACCCTCAGCGAGGCTGCCCGGCCGTATCTGCGCGACGCATTCAGGGCCGCACTCCTGCCCACAATCACTACCATGTCAACCGTCGGCCTGGTTGCACTGCCCGGAATGATGACCGGCGTCATGCTCGGAGGCGCAGATCCGGCCACCGCCATCAAGTACCAGATCGCCATCATGATCGCCATCTTCACAGGCACCTCCATTACCATCCTTCTGGCCATCCTCCTGTCCATCAGGACCAGTTTCTCGCCATACGGCATCCTCGACCGATCCATCTTCCTGCACAGTTAGTCCCGGGGTGGTATCGTTGATTGGATGCTCGCAGGGTGTTATAATCGCCGGTGGAGGCTGCGGGTGGTACGTTCCCCCCGCGCCGAAGCTGGAGCCGGCAAGGTGAAAGGAACAGAAATGACTCATCGAAATGCCTGTGTTCAAGTTCTGTGTGTCGGTGCATTGTCGCTGCTGTTTGCGCCAGTACTGGCCCAGCAGGGGCCGTTTGAGCCGACGTGGGAATCGCTGGCCAAACACGACGAAGCACCGGAGTGGTTCCGCGACGCCAAATTCGGCATCTATTTCCATTGGGGCGTCTATTGTGTGCCTGCCTTTGGCGACGAATGGTATCCCCGCAACATGCACATCAAGGGCAGTCGTGAATACAAACACCATGTCGAAACATGGGGCGACCCGACAGAATTGGGCTATCATGACTTCGTGCCCATGTTCAAGGCCGAGAAATTCGATGCCGAAGAATGGGCGGCACTCTTCGAGGAGGCCGGCGCTCGCTTTGCGGGTCCTGTCGCCGAACATCATGACGGTTTTTCCATGTGGGACAGCGATCTGACACCCTGGAACGCCGCCGACATGGGTCCCAAACGCGACATAACCGGGGAACTCGCCGCCGCGATCCGCAAACGCGGCATGAGACTTGTCACCACTTTCCACCATGCCCGCAACAACCTCTGGCAGAAGAACGGAACCAACTGGACCGGTCACTACGACCGCGTCAAGACCGACTTCCTGTCGCTGCTTGAGGACCCGCAGCAGGCGATTCTGTACGGCTATATACCCCGGGATAAGTTCCTCGAGATGTGGAAGGGAAAACTTATCGAGGTAATCGATAAGTATCACCCCGACCTTATGTGGTTTGATTCGTGGCTCGATGAGATTCCCGATGCATACAAAATGGCCTACCTGGCGCACTACTTCAACGATGCCGCCAGGCTTGATAAGGGTGTTGTCGTTACGTTCAAACAGCAGGACCTGCCGCAGGATGTTGCAGTGCTCGACCTTGAAAAAGGCCGCATGGACAAGCTGACCGACTTTGCCTGGTTAACCGACGACACCATCAGTATGGGCAGTTGGTGCTATACGCAGGATCTGAAGATCAAGCCGACGCGTCAGGTACTGCATTCGCTCATTGATATCGTAAGCAAGAACGGACAGTTGCTGCTCAACATCTCGCCCAAGGCCGACGGTTCGATCCCGCCTGAGCAGCAGAAGGTTCTTCGCGAGTTGGGCGCCTGGCTCAAAGTTAACGGCGAGGCCATTTATAATACCCGCCCGTGGTACGTCTTCGGCGAAGGCCCCACCAACAAGAACCTTCCAAGGGGGCACTTCGGCGGCGTGGCCGACCCTGCTGCCGGGTACACCCCGCAGGACATCCGCTTCACACGCTCCAAAGACGGCAACACGCTGTACGCCATCGTCCTTGGCTCGCCGGCCGAAAAGAGTGAACTGATCATCCGCTCCTTCGGCAAGGACCTCATGCGCGGCGACCTGAAGGTCAAGAACGTTTCCATGTTGGGCTCCAAGGCGAAGATCGCCTTCCAGATGCGTGACGACGGCCTGGCTGTGACCGCGCCTGCGGAGAAGGTCGACGGCATGGCGGTGGTATTCAAGATCGAAACATCAGGCTCGGCGACGATCCTCTCCGAGGCTGACGTAATTTCGCTCTCCGCCGACGCGGCTGTTCTCGACGGCGACCGTATTCAGACGGAAACCAAGTACGGCCGCAGCAACATCGGTTACTGGGATGACCCCGCCGAAAGCGCCCATTGGCTCGTGCGCATCACCAGACCCGGCCTATATCTTGTCCGAGGCGAATTTGCAGCGGCCAGTGCACCTTCCAAACTGACCCTGCGCTGCCGCCGCACGGAACTGACCTGCGATGTGCCCAAGACCGCCGGATGGGACAAGGCGCAAAGCGTGGAAATAGGCACACTGACCTTCGACGCCCCCGGCGTCTACCACTTATCCGTGAGACCTGCCTCGCCCGAAACATGGAAGGCCGTAAATCTGTACCAACTTAAACTTATCCGCATGGAGTGAAAGGCGGTGTCCATTCCTGATTTGTTGAGCATCACTGCGGGCACATATCGCCGGCGGGAACAATCTGGCGGCGACTGCTGCCCGCGAGGGATTGTTGACACCCTCCGAGAGATAGCATATATTTGCCCGGAAATGGCGACGAATAGGTCCGGCGGCCGCGAATCACTGCTGTCGCTGATGCACCGGACAGGCAAAATGGCAATGTGGTTAACCTAAGAATTGTTGAAAGGAATTGACTATGGTACTTGATCGAACGCTGAAGATGGGAATGGTTGGCGGCGGCCCGGGCGCATTTATTGGCGAGGTGCATCGCAAGGCCGCACGCCTGGACGGCGGCGTGGAGCTTGTCGGCGGCGCATTTGATATCGATCCGAAGAAATCCAAGCAGATGGCCAAGGAGCTGATCCTCGACAAGAAACGCTGCTACGGCAGCTATACCGAACTGATCGAGAACGAACTGAAGCTGCCCGAAGGCGAGCGCATGGATTTTGTCTCGGTCTGCACTCCCAACAACTGGCACTACCCGATCGCCAAGGCCCTTCTGGAGGCGGGTTTTAACGTCATGTGCGAAAAGCCCATGACCATCAACGTTGCCGAGGCCAAGAGCCTCGTGCAGATCGTCAAGCAGAGTAAGTGTGTCTTCGGCCTCATGCACAATTACCCCGGCTATCCCATGGTCAAACTCGCGCGGGACATGGTGCGCGGCGGGCGATTCGGCGCTGTCCGCAAAGTGGTGGTCAAGTACCCGCAGGGCTGGCTGGCAACCGCTCTGGAAAAGACCGGCAACATGCAGGCCTCCTGGCGAACGGACCCCAAGCAGAGCGGCGGTTCCGGCTGCGGGGGGGACATCGGCACCCATGCAGAGAATCTTGCCGAATACATAACCGGGCTTCACATCACCGAGATTTGCGCAGACCTCACAAACTTCGTCAAGGGCCGCAAACTCGACGACGACGTCAACTGTCTGCTCAAGTTCAACAAGGGCGCAAAAGGCGTGCTCCACGCCAGCCAGATCAGCGTTGGCGAGGAGAACAACCTCGCCATCTGGGTCCACTGCGAAACCGGCAGTATCGAGTGGCACCAGGAGCACCCGAACTATCTGTATGTCCGCGAACTGGGTCAACCCGAACACGTCTACAAGCGCGGCAACGATTATGTCGGAAAGATCAGCCCTGCGGCGGCGCGCGGCACGCGCCTGCCTTCCGGCCATCCCGAGGCGTTCATCGAGGCCTTCGCCAACAATTACAAGAACTTTACGGATACGATCCGCTGCAAGATCGCCGGTGTGAAGCCTGATCCGCTGATGGACGACTTCCCCAAGGTTACCGACGGCCTGCGCGGCATGCTCTTCCTCGAAAGGCTGCTGACCAGCGCAAAGAGCAAACAAAAGTGGACCAAGTTCAAGCAGTAGTGTATACATGTGAATAGTGACGGACCGGCGCAGCCGCACAAGCGGGGTGCGCCGGTCCCGTTTTTGCAGAAGGAGTGTGCGATGAAGGGCAAGTCTGCATACCTGTGCGCATTAATGCTGGCCATTGCCGGCCTGGGGCTTTCGATGGCCAATGCAGCACAATACAAACCCGAGTGGGAGAGCCTCGACGCCCGCCAGACTCCAGCCTGGTTCGAAGACGCCAAGTTCGGCATCTTCATCCACTGGGGTCTCTACTCGGTCCCGTCGTGGGCGCCCATCGAAGGCGTCGGCGTCTACGCACGCTACGCTGAATGGTACTGGTATCGCTGGCGCGAAGAAGGGGAGGCGCACAAGGAGTTCGTCGCTTTCCATGACAAGGTCTACGGCGATAAGGTGCAGTACCAGGACTTCGTCAAAGGCTTTACCTGTGAAATGTATGAGCCCGACTACTGGGCTGAGGTCTTCGAGCGCGCCGGGGCCAAGTATGTCGTGCTTACCAGCAAGCATCATGACGGCTTCTGCCTCTGGCCCAGTGCCCAAAGCTGGAACTGGAACAGTGTCGACGTAGGCCCGCACCGCGACCTGGCCGGCGAACTTACCGAGGCAGTCAAAAAACGCGGCCTGCGCATGGGCTTCTATTACTCTCTCTACGAATGGTACCACCCCCTTTACAGGTCTGATCCGGCGACCTACGTTGAGAACCATATGCTGCCGCAGATCAAGGATCTCGTCATACGCTATAAGCCCGACATCGTCTGGGGCGATGGCGAATGGGAGCATCCCGATGACGTATGGAAGAGCCGCGAATTCCTGGCATGGCTGTATAACGAGTCGCCCGTCAAGGACACCGTCGCCGTCAACGACCGCTGGGGCAAAGGCACCCGCAGCAAGCATGGCGGCTATTACACTACCGAATATAGTCAGGAAAAACTCGCCCAGGACGGTACGGATCACCCCTGGGAGGAATGCCGCGGCATCGGTCACTCATTCGGCTGCAACCGCAACGAACGCCTGAGTCACTACACCACGCCTGAGAAGCTCGTCCACATGCTGGTCGATATCGTGAGCAAGGGCGGCAACCTCCTCCTAGACATCGGGCCGACTGCCGACGGCCGTATTCCGGTCATCATGGAGCAGCGTC
>DAOTMV010000044.1:0-33670 GCA_035450485.1 Anaerohalosphaeraceae bacterium
TGTCAGAAAGCTTAACAATTCCATGACCGTTTACACAGTTCTTTTCACACCCTCCTTTGAGATCATCATGCGGCGGTACGAAACGAAGGCCACGATCATGACCTCCAACCGGCCGCTGGAGGATTGGGGTAAGCTCCTGGGCGATGTGCCGTCGGCGACGGCGATCTTGGACCGGTTCCTGCATCACGCAGAGATCATCACCATCACCGGCCGGAGTTACAGGCTCAAAGATAGGGCCGGCAGGGACGACCGCAAAAAGGAGAAGCCAAAAGATGGCACATCAGCGGGGTTGCCCCGGAAAACCGAAACAACCCCGTGCTGTACGTCCTGCTCCGGACCGCTCGGGTCGCACTCCTGCGGAGCCCTATCCTGTCCAAAGCGCCCCGCAGCTTACCACGGAAAGCCGGCGGCGTCCACTGCGCAGACCGCCCGCGGCGAAAATCCCGCATTAAACCCTGGTGGCTACAACCGGATGAAGTGCGGCAAAGAGCCAAAACGGCCTTGCTATACGAAGGGAAACAGTGTAAATAGACAACAATTACTGGCTGGTTTTGAAGCGCCCATCCCTGGCCGGTTTTGAAGCGCCCCGTGACACGGCGTGCATGGCCATAACTCTACTGGGCTCACAACGCTACGGTGGGAAGCCGGTCCGGCGAACGGATTAGACCTGAACGTGCAATCAGATTATAGGTAGCCCAGATCCTTGAGATTGCGTTCCACCGCCTCCTGTTCTTCATTGGTGTAGGCCGTTGTGCTGCCTCCCGTGCGACTGATGTCAGCGTAATCAGTTTTCAGCGGCTCTACAAAGGCGTCCTGCAAGACTTTTCCGTCCATGTGCCGCGGTACGGCAATGTCAAGGTATGCCAAAATTGTCGGCGCCGCGTCTATTATTGCAGCGTTCAGTCGCGATCCTTTCTTGACGCCGGGACCATGAAGGACTACGATTCCGTCCTTCTCATGGGTGCCTGTCTGCCTGACGTTCGGTTCATGCGGCGTCACAATTTCGTTACCCTGCGGGCTAATTACTTGCGTGTAGCCGGCACACCACTCAAGTACGAGGTCCGGCATTGCGGAGGCGTCTGCCGGGCCATATACATCTGCGGCGGGCACGATTCTGAAAATTGCAGGATGGCTGCTCTGCGGGCCGAAGTCACGGAGGAGTTCGTCGGCGAGCGATCGGCAGAGATCCGCTCTGCGGTCGCCCGCGGCATTCACATAGAGCATTCCCGCCGCACCGCCCAGACAAAAAGCGGTGGTCGCTTCAATATCCACAAGTTGCCGGAGGTGACGCAATTCGATTTCGCTGAAGGGTCGCTGCTTCTTTCGGATTCCAAGAGCGGCCATGCTTCTCCTGACGAGATTGCGTGAAGATCGCACGCAATTACCTGCCGTACGGGCGGCGGTCTTGAGTGGGCCAACGTTGTCCTTGACCTCATCCCAACGGGTTTTCCGTCTTTCCGGCAGGCACAGGTAGCCGTTCTTGCGCAGCCATGTGTTGACATGAACGCAGCCGGTACACTTGCAGAAACCGTGGTCGGAAAGAATAATTATCAATGTGTCTTCGCCTGCCGCGGCGGTAAGTTGCGCGATTATGTCGTCGCACGACCTGTAGAAGGTACATACTTTGCTGTGCTCGGCTTCGGCAAAACCGTCGGCCGTCGGATCCAGCGCCCACCACAACCGGTGCTGCAGGAGGTCACCGCTCTGGATCTGGAAGCAAAAGAGGTCCCAGTCGATATCCTGCATTAGTTCCAAGGCGACCTCGGATCGTGTCCGCTCCGTCGCAGCGCACTGCTCGGCGAATTCATAAGCGTTTTCGCATATCGTATCATTGACGATGGCATAATCCGGATGCGACTTGATATATTTGGCGTAAGCCCACTCTGGGTGCACAGTGGTCTTGGACAGGTTAGGACACAACAGGCCCGGAATTATCACCCCATCTACGGCGGGCGGCGGTGAGGTCAGCGGCAGGTTGAGACTTACGACTTTCTTTTTGGCATGGCCGGCGACTTCCCACAGAGTGGCAACCGCAATATCCGAATAACTGTTCAGGCGAATGCGTTTAGCCGACCGATCGTAGGCGTGAAACGCGAAGACATTGGTCTTGGCCGGCAGGCAACCAGTCTGGAACGACGACCAGGCGGGGGCAGTTTCGGCGGGTATGACGCTTTGGAGGTCACCATGGCAGCCGTTTTCAACAAGCTGAGCGAGACACGGCATTATCCCTTCAGCCATGAATTGCCGGCCAAGCCGCCACGTGAATCCGTCCAGACATATCGCTAATACCCGTCTTTTTCGCATGTGTGTTGAGCTACCTCCGACACCAAGGGCGTTTGACTTCAGACTTTGACAACATTACAGTTTCTTTCGCTTATCGCAAGGTACACTTGACAAATTCTTCTCCATTCTTACGATCACGCCTGACTATGAACTTCCATGTAAAAGAGTTCTGTGCAAACACGAGTGTAAACATCGCCTTCCATGGTCCGCGTATCTGGCGACGATTCAAGCTTCTGTCGGGCAAGCGATGGGTTAAGCCGGGCGTTATTGTAGCCGGCCCATTTGTAGGTGAACTGGGTTTTGAAATAGGCGAATGGATTCCGCACATCAAGGGCATGGCGGATCTGTTCAAGTGCCGGGCACACGTCTTCACGAGAAGAGGGCACGAGGTGCTGTATCCATTTGCAGCAGAGATCCACAGTTTCGACTTTCCGACGGACTGCACACACTGTAACTGGCTGCTGAATCCTCCGGATGAGGAGATTGCGCTGTGGTTGGAACTCGAAACCAAGGTCCGAGAATATGCAAGTCAGCCTCAGTTTCGCGGACTGTACAAAATTACCGAAGTGCCTGATAAGGCGCGAAGGTACAAGGTGTTTCGTCACAAAGTGCCGCTGCTTCTGAAGGCGCCCGACCCGCTGACGGAACAGTGGAAGAGCGCTTTGCCGTCCGGCACAAAGATCATCTTGACATTGCGGGCCTCTGCCCGAGGATACGAGCGGAACTCTAATGTGGAGACGGTGCGTCGCGCGGCGGAATTCGTTGTTCAGAAGGGCTGGACGCCCATTATAGTGGGAAAAGTGGACGCTGGATACTCTGTGCCTGAACTGCCGGGAATTAATCTGATAAATAAAACGTCGTTGAGTGATTTGGTTGCCATATACAGGCTGTCGCGCGCTGTTGTAGGTTCCTCAACCGGCATCATCCACCTTGCGGCCGCCTGCGGGGTACCGCACATAACCTGGGGCTCGACGTATTCCAACGACAAGGTGGTGCTTCGATACAACCGAACGTGGAACCTGAACGGGACTTGGGTGCGCTTCATCTCAAAGGATTGGGACGTAAATGTCGAAGATATATCGGCCGCTTTAACAGAGGCGGTTGCCGCAGTGAACAAGACGAAAGTAGCCCTGTGAATTCTGGTTGCTGAATGAAGATATTAATCACCGGCGGTGCCGGTTTTATTGGTTCGCACCTGGTCGAAAGGTTGCTTGCCGAAGGGCACGAGGTCACTGTGATTGACGATCTCAGTACCGGTAATTTGGCCAACCTTGCTGCCGTTCAGTCGAATCCGCGGTTCAGTTTCGTCCTGAACAACGTGCGCAACGAAGAGACCATGCACATTCTGATCGAGCAGTGCGATGCGGTGTTTCATCTGGCCGCGGCCGTCGGGGTGCAACTGATCGTCGACCGTCCCGTGCACACGATCGAGACGAACATTCACGGTACGGAAGTTGTCCTGGCAGTGGCGAACAAGTTCCGCAAGAAGGTTTTGATTGCATCAACCAGCGAAGTCTACGGCAAGAGCGATGCCGTGCCGTTCAACGAGGACGATGACACCGTTCTGGGAAGCACGCGGTTTTCGCGATGGTCATACGCGTGCAGCAAGGCCATCGATGAGTTTCTGGCTCTGGCCTATTACGACCAGTTCGGCCTGCCTGTCGTCGTCGCGCGGTTGTTCAACACTGTGGGGCCGAGGCAGACCGGGCGATATGGCATGGTCATCCCGAGGTTTGTCGAGCGGGCTTTGAAAGGCGAGCCTCTGCTCATCTACGGCACGGGCAAACAGACGCGCTGCTTCGCCTCGGTCGAAGACGTTGTCAGGGGGCTGACGGCCTTGATGGATTGCCCAAGTGCGGCCGGGCGCGTGTACAACATCGGGTCCACGGAAGAGATTACCATTGAAGACCTTGCCAAGAAGATTATCGCCATGACGGGCAGCAGCAGCACTCTGCGGTATCTGTCATACGAAGAGGCCTATGGCAAGCCCTTCGACGATATGGCCCGCCGTGTGCCCAGCCTCGAGCGCATCAAGCAAACTGTGGGATATGAGCCGCGCGTGGCACTCGATGAGATACTTACCAGTATTATCGAAAGTAAGAAAGCTCAGTTGCAATAAGCCTGGCCCTTGAGCGGGTTGTGAACGCGGGTGTTTCGCCAAGCAAACAGCCGGAACAGAAAGCCATGCGGCGGTGTGCGTAAGCAGGCGGCCAACTGTATTTCTGACAGGGTTACGCGAACATGAAGCACATCAGAAAACTGGCAGACTTCTACAGGACACTGGCATCAGTATTGCTCAATACAATCGTCCTGTTTGTCTGCCTGAATGCCGCGCTCTGGGTTGCCTTTAGGGTGAAGGATAGCTTTATAGGGTCACAAGATCCTGTATTGCGGCGATTTGAGGGCATCAATATTGAAGCAGTCTACCCGGGCCTGAGTAGGTATGAGATAGAGGAAATCCTCAGGGAGACATGGGGCAGGCCCTTTGTGTACGAGCCGTTCACGCAATTCAAGGAACGACCTTATCAGGGGCGCTATGTCAATGTGAATCAGGCCGGATTTAGGGCCTCCAAGGACCAGGGGGAGTGGCCCCCTGATCCCAATAACTACAACATCTTTATGTTTGGAGGCTCCACGTTGTTTGGCTACTGTGTGGCGGACGATCAGACGATCCCATCTCACTTGCAGGATTTTCTGTGGGATCACGGCCAAAGCCAGGTGCGGGTGTACAATTTCGGCAGGGGATTCTACTACTCTACACAGGAGCGCATATTATTCGAAGAACTTCTGCGCGCTGGCTTTAGACCAGATATGGCAATCTTTGTCGACGGGTTGAACGATTTTTACTTCGTGGAAGATCAACCTGCAATGACATCGCGCCTCGTGGAGAGTATGAGTGCCGGGCATAAACCGCCAACCGGCAGCAAGTTGGCTGAGCTGGCCCTGGAAAGCCGTTTACCCGTCTGCCGTCTGGCTAAGGACCTGCGAAGCAGGATAGTTCGCGTTCGCAAAGATAAAGATGCAGCCCCTCGTGAAGTGCAAGCAAGCAGTGGTTTGGATGGAAACGAAGATGCGACAATTAGTGCTATAATGAGCCGGTATTTGGAGAATAAGAGATTAGCTGAAACAGTTGCTGCAGAATATGGTGTCGTTACAGTCTTTGTATGGCAACCCGTCCCAGCTTACGAATACGATCTCAATTGCCACCTCTTCTCAGAATGGTGCCTCAAACACCTAAGCTCTTCCCGACATGGTCTCTCGGGACGTGGGTACGCATACATAGCCAAGCACTGGGACAAATTCACATTTGGCGACGATTTTCTTTGGCTTGCAGACATGCAACGCGACAGACACGAACCACTTTACATTGATATAGTTCACTACACGGGTTCCATGTGCCGGCTGATAGCGCATGCAACCGGTGTGTTTCTTCTGGAAAACCATTTATAAAAAGTCAGCAATAATTGAAATGCAAGCATCAGTGCAATGACGAAGGCGGTTCTATAATCGGCCTGCTTCTGGGATGGCATATGGAAAGCTTTGATCGTTCGAGTATCCGCCATGAGGCCACTGCAAAGCCAAGCGGCAAGCTCTGGCGGATGGTTGCGATAGTGCAGTGTATCTATGGCTCGAAATGGTTCATACTTGGTCTTATAGTTCTGGGGATCGGTCTCAGGCTTCAGAACTATCTGACGGATTTTGATATGTTTTTGGATGAAATCTCGGTGGCAAGCAGCATTCTTCCGCGAACGTATCGGGAGCTGTGGAAGCCTTTGGATTATTACCAGAACGCCCCGATTGGCTTCCTTATCGCTGCCAAATTTTTCACGCACATGTTCGCAAATACCGCACCCGAACATTCCTTGCGTCTCTATGCCTTGCTGACTGCCATTGCCTCCGTGCCGCTCTTCTGGCTGCTCGCCAGCAGGGTCCTAAGTGTCGGCGCAGTTCCTTTGGCCGTATTCCTTTTCGCGGTCAGCAAGTACCTTGTCGGTTATTCATCGGAAGTTAAGCAGTATGAGGGCGATGCTACGGTCGCGGTATTCCTGCTCTTGATCTCGATGTTGGTATATTCGCGAAAGCGGTCGGTTGGCATGCTCCTGCTGTACGCTGTAATTGGGGCTTTGGGTATATGGTTTTCACAGCCTGCAGTGTTCATCCTGACGGGTATTGGATTATACTGGTCAGTACAAACACTGATAGGACGCCGCATCAAAGAGTTTGTATCTGTCCTGCCCGTATTCCTGTTCTGGGCTGCGAATTTTGTTGCTTACTATGTCTTTGTGGGATCCAAATACGTTTGTAACGATAATTACCTGAAGTATTTTGCGAAATCGTTTATGCCTTGGCCTCCAGCCAGCTATAGTGACCTTTGCTGGTTTCCGAATATTCTTATAACAGCGGTCGAAGTCCCGGGCGGATTTCGACCTCAGGTCGCTGTGGTCATTTGCTTTTTGTTGGTGGCCGGGTTTGGCGTGTTGTACCATCGTCAGCGGCATGCTTTTTTTTTCCTGCTGTCGTTTGTCCCTCTTGCACTTCTGGCTTCCGGGCTCAGGCTTTTCCCTCTCCAGCATCGTATCATACTCTTTACAGTGCCGATACTGATTTTAGGTGTGGCCGAAGGCACGACGTTTCTGACTCACAAGTTATACAAACCCGCCCCCTGCGCTGCGGTCGTTCTCGTACTTATAGTCGCTCTGCCACCTGCTCTCGACGTGCGCAAGTACCCTTTCAAGCCTTTTTCCGCTGAGGGTGTCAAACAGATTGTCGAATATATCAGCCAACACAGACAAGCCAACGACACAGTTTTTTTGTATCGAGGTTTCGATCGTTATTTCAAGTACTACGCCCCCCGTTTCGGTATGTCCTACGATATGCCGGACATGCAGCTTGTGACGATGCCCCGCAAACCGAAAGATCTGGCGGATCTCAGAGATGAAATTGAAAAGCTTAGAGGATATCAACGTGTATGGCTGTTGTTCTACAACATGGCTAATACCGAGATGGTTAACGAGAGAACATTGGTGTTATATTACCTCGACGGCTTGGGGCGGCAACTCGATGCGTACGAGCAAGAGACTGTTTCACTGTATTTGTATGACCTGACGACAGAGCAGCGGTAAGAACATTGCACCTAAACAGATTGACTGCGTGCTTTAGCGAGCGTTCATCATGGCGACACCGATGCCGAATGGCAGAAATCCGACTGTGACCGCGGTTATTCCTGCGTTCAACGCCGGCACGTGCGTTGGCAGGGCGGTTGAGAGCGTTCTGGCGCAAACCCTGCCGGCTGATGAGATTATTGTTGTGGATGATGGATCGACGGATAACACTGCGGACATTGTTAGGTCCTTTGGCAACAAGGTGCGGTTCATTCAGCAGGTGAATGGCGGGGCAAGCGTCGCCAGGAATACGGCGATAAATGCCGCAACAGGTGAGTGGATCGCCTTTCTGGACGCCGATGACGAATGGCTGCCGCATAAACTTCGGCGGCAGACAGAGCACCTTCGTCTGAACCCTGATCTTGTCTGGACCTATGGCAACTATTACATCAAACCGTATGGCGGCGGCGGGCAAAGCATTGCGTTTGCGCCGCGCAAGTATACCGGCGCCCTGCGTGACGGGGGCTACTTCGCCGACTATCTGGACGTGCATCCCGACGTGTGCATTCGCACAAGTACTGCCCTCATTAAGAAGGAGGTGCTGAAGGAGACGGGGCTGTTTCGCATCGGACAACTGTGGGCGCAGGACACGGACCTGTTTCTGCGAATAGCATATACGCACCCCGTAATTGGGTACATCGCCGAGCCTTTGGCGGTCTATTATGCCGATATGCCTGATTGCATTACGCTCAAGAACAAACATCGAGTCGGCCAGCGCTGTGAGTTCCTGCAACGGCACCTGCAAATGGCTGCGGAGCAGGGACGGCTAACGGCGTTTGAACCTTGTGCCAGGCGGCTGGCAATCGGCTGGATCAAAAGTATGCTGCGCGAGAACAGACGGGCCAATGTCACCGAAATACTGGAGCGTTTCGGCCATCTGCTGCCCGAGGAGTTCATCCGCGAAACAAGGCTGCGCATGCGGTATCCTCGCTGGGCCCCTGCAATATTGAAGTGCTACTTCTTTGCCAAGCAGAAACTCCGTTCCAGCGGGCGAACGTCATGAAAATCGCCATCATCACTACCTCGTTTCCGAGCCTGTCCGAGACGTTCGTTCTCGATCAGATCACCGGATTGCTTGATCTGGGCCACGACGTGCGCATATTTGCCTGGCGCGACCCGGGCGAATCCGTCGAGCAGAGAGAAGTTGCCGCCCGTCGTCTCCGGGACCGAACGTGTTACATTCCCACGATGCCGCGCCATAAGATGTGGCGCCTTTTGAAAGCGGCCGCCTTAATCGTGGCCAATTTTCATAAAGGACCGCGGCCGCTGCTGAAATTCACGGGTATGTTCCTGCACCGCAGAAAAGGTCTCTCGCTTGCTTATCTTTATTTCCTCCTTTACTTTATGGAGAACAACTTCGACGTCATCCATTGCCACTACGGCCTAAACGGACTTGTCGGCGCATTCCTGAAGGAAGCTGGCATACCAGGCAAGGTTTGCACGTCCTTCCACGGTTTTGATGTTTCGCGTTACCTGCTGAAGAACGGCCCGGATGTGTACAGGCCGTTATTCAGCAAAGGCGACCTTTTCATGCCGGTGTCGGAATACTGGAGGGATCGACTGATCGAACTACATTGCCCGGCAGATAAGATCGTCGTCCACCACATGGGTATTGATCCGCGGAAGTTTCCTTTTGTCGAACGACGGCTTGAAGCGGGTGAGCCGCTGAGGCTCTTGACCGTTGGGCGGCTCGTCGAGAAAAAGGGGCACGCGTATGCGCTGCGAGCCGTAGCGAAACTGGTGCATGAGGGACGCGACATCATGTATGTGATCGCAGGAGACGGGCCGGAGCGTGCGTCTTTGGAAGGCTTGTGCGTTCAGTTCGGTATACGGGACAAGGTGCAGTTTGCAGGTGCGCTGGCCCGTGATGAAGTGATCAAGCTGTATCAGGCTTCGCATGTCTTCCTGCTGCCGAGCGTCACGGCATCGGATGGCGATACGGAAGGAATCCCGGTTGTGCTCATGGAAGCGTCGGCGATGGGAATGCCGGTACTGGCGTCCACCCACAGCGGCATCCCTGAGATCGTAATCGATGGCAAGAGCGGTTTTCTCGTCCCCGAAAGAGATGTAGACGCTTTGGCCGCCAAGCTGCGAGTTCTGCACGATAACCCGCACCTTTGGCCGTCTTTGGGACGTCACGGACGGACAACGGTTGAACAGATGTACGATATCAAGCGGCTGAATCAGAAACTGGAAGATGTTTATGCCGCACTGTGCGCATCAGACTGAACGGACAGCGTGCAGCCTGCAAGGCAGACAACCCGTCCCATTGGATAACAGCAACTCCTTTACCGGGACGCCAATCGAGCCTTGGCTTATTAGTTCCGTAGGAGGCTGCTGTACGTTAAAGATGTGCGTCTTTTCATCCGACAGCACACCTTGTACACGTTACCGGGCCCAGCGTTATGTCTGTGGGCCCCTTCAGATTCGCCTTTCGACTGAACACCTTGCCATCCGGCTAATGGCTGTCAGGTTATGGATGACTTTCACGCGCACACACAAAAAAGCGGCCTTTCGGTGTTAACGAAAGGCCGGCAAGTGCTCACACGGGTGACTGATTATTTATAAAGTTCGCCTCTATCGTCGTCGTTGACAAGATACGAATCGTCACTGCCCTGCGGCTGGCTTGCGTTAGAAATGGCATAGACACCCATACCCTGTCGCTGGGCATCCTCACCGGAACCGCTTGTGTTCCGGACCGTGTAGATGTTGTCGTGTTTGACTCCGACATCGGGGGTCTTTTCATAAGACGCATGGCCATCCGCAAACAGGACATTCTGCCCCTCACGACCATGCGGGTAGGCATTAGCCCTGTCGATCATCCATCGCTGGACAGCGTTATCTCTGTAATAGGGGCCCAAAAGTCCTACTTTGTCCATATAATCGTCAGCTGTGGCAGCTGGAGGCGGAAGTGTCAGTTTCGGATCAAACCAAGGGTTCTTGTCGGCCATTACTGCGAAAGAGGCGCCGCGGGTAGTATCTGCCGCATACCGGCACCTGCCACCGTTTGGGCCGTACGGCATCTGATAGGAGTAACTGACATGGTTCTTGGGACCATGAGAAGTTCCAGTGCCATCGTCAGCGCTTGGGGTTTCAGTATTCATCCACATACCAAAGTCCCATAGGTCGACGATGTCTCTGCCGGTGGAGTTTTGCCCTTCATAGGCGGTCTGGCCGCCTGCGCCGCAGACAAAGCTCTTGGGGCTCACATCTGCCTCTCGAACCAGGAGGTACAGACTGGCTCCAACAGTCCCGATCGGTGACGGCCAAGTCTTAGTCCCCTGCCGCTCATCGAAGTTGCCGGTCCGGATGTTCCACTCAGTGACATTTTGTACTGCATACTGGTCCTCGTAGTCGTTGGCGTACACCGTCTGGGCCGTACCGAGGCCCTTGAGATTGGTGCCGCAGACTACACGCTGGGCGATCTTCTTGACCTTGCTCAAGGCCGGCATGAGGATCGCCAACAGCATGGCTATGATCGCAATTACGACCAATAGCTCAATTAGTGTGAACCCTTTTCTTTTCATGCTTGTCTCCTTTACACTTTTGAGGATTTGCTGCAATTACCGCCTCCAGCGACGGCAACTCGATTCGGATTACATGAGTGCTTGTGTGCCCCAACGCAGGGCGCAGCGAGAATTGAGCAAATCACTCCAGTTCAACGTTCGTTTCATGCCGTCGGCCGGCTCACGTCCTCTTGAATTCTCATCACGCAATAACAATCTGCTGATGCTCAAAAGGGGCTCATGTGCAGAGCCACTTCGTGAAGTGAAACGAGACAAGGCGGGCAAGAAAAATATGACATTCTTATTTTATGATGGCTGTTCAATTCTATAACTCTGCTACCCTGCCTCAGCTACTCAGCCACTTCAATCTGAATTTATCACAATCCGTGACCCCAGTCAAGGCAAAATTCAAATTAATTTGGTTAAAAATGTGGATTCAATTTGATACAATTCGGGCTCGTGTGCGTACAACTTATGGCGCGGCTTTAGAAGTGAATCGCATCTGGTTGGTCATGGCCAAGAAACCAGGTCCACATCTGCCTCAATGTCTGGTGCTGCCGCAAGATGCACACGTCGAAACTTTGTTATATATTTGTCACATAAAAAACAGGCGGAGTGGGCGAAGCTGTGTGGCAAGAATACAGGCATCATTTTGTGGTGCGCGACCTTGAAAAGTCCTGCTGCGTTCGTAAGATAGCGCCTTTCAATGCTGTAAGCTCTCACGTTGCCGAGTAGATTCGCCGACAGAGCGTAACGGAGTGCCAAAGGAGTCTCTCACAATGTCTGAAACGGTGGCTGGCCGGAAAATCATGGAACAGTTGCTGGAATGCAACCAGCAGCATCTGCTTGCTTTCTACGATGAATTGAACTACGGGAAGAAGTCTCAGCTGATCGAACAGATCAATGACCTCGACTTCTCTGCGATCCCCGGGTGGATCAAGAACCATGTTAAAGCGTACAAAGTATTGCCGATTCCTGAGCGGCTTGACCCTGCACCCTACTATCCGGCCCGTCCCACTGCCGATCTGAAACACAAGTATCATGAGGCCGTTCGTTGCGGGCGCCAGCTCATCGCCGACGGCAAGGTCGCAGGTTTCGTTGTGGCGGGTGGCCAAGGTACCCGCTTGGGTTTTGATGGGCCCAAAGGGGACTATCCGATCACTCCGATCAGGAATAAGACGCTCTTTCGCCTCTTTGCGGAAAGTATTCTGGCTACCGGGGCCAAGTACGGGGCTTGCCCTCCCTGGTACATTATGACCAGCCCCCTCAATCATGCCGCCACCGTCGAAATCTTCAAGGCCAATGACTACTATGGTCTGGACCGCAGTAAGGTCTTCTTTTTCCAGCAGGGCACCAACCCCAATTTCTCTTTTGATGGCAAGATTCTTATGGCCGACAAGGGGGTTATCTCCACAAGCCCCGACGGCCACGGCGGCAGCCTCAAGGCGCTTTACAAGAGCGGCGCCATCGACGACATGAAGAAGCGGGGTATCGAATACATAAGCTATTGGCAGGTCGACAATCCACTGATTCATGTTTTCGACCCGCTGTTCATCGGGCTTCACGCGATGGACGGGGCCGAAATGTCTTCGAAAGCGCTCATTAAGGCTCACCCAACAGAAAAAGTCGGCAATTTCTGCCTTGTTGACGGCCGGGTTACCGTCATCGAGTACAGCGACCTTAGCGACGAACAGGCACACCGTCGTAATGCCGACGGATCGTTGGTCTTCGAACTCGGTTCAATTGCCATTCATATCATCAGCCGCACTTTCGTTGAAAAACTGAATGTCGAAGGCTTTGCTTTGCCAATCCACCGAGCCGTGAAGAAGATTCCGCACATCGATCAAGCGGGCCGGCAGGTGAAACCTGAGAAACCCAACGGCATCAAGCTGGAAACCTTTGTTTTTGACGCGCTGCCGCTTGCCGAGCGGTCGATCATCCTAGAGACCCTCCGCGAGGAAGAGTTTGCCCCGATCAAGAATGCAACCGGCGACGACAGCCCTGAGGTGACTCGCCGCATGATGATCGAGCGAGCGGCCAACTGGCTTGAAGCTGCCGGCGTCAAGGTGCCCCGCAAAGCAGACGGCTCACCCGACTGTGTGCTCGAAATCGCCCCTGCATTTGCCCTCAACCGGGAAGATGTGGCCGCGAGAGCATGCGATATACCTGTGATCAAGCCGGGTGACAGGCTTTACCTTGAATAGTGCCTGTGCCGGTTAAATGACCAGCATGGCGTCGCCATAGGAGTAAAAGCGATACCGTTGCTCGATTGCGTGCCGATAGGCCGCCAGCACGTTCTCCAGCCCTGCAAACGCTGCCACCAGTGCCAGCAGCGTTGATCGCGGCAGGTGAAAATTGGTTATCATGGCGTCGACCACCTTGAACCTATATCCCGGCTGGATGAACAGGGCGGTTTGACCTGTCGCCGCTCGGACGGACCGACCCCCGGCAACCGTCTCAAGCGTGCGAACAGAGGTCGTCCCAACGGCTATAATTCGTCCGCCGGCATCGATGGTCTGATTGACAGCCGCGGCGGCCGCCTCAGTGATCTCATACCGCTCGGAATGCATCTGGTGGTCCTCTAAACGCTCTGTCTTGACCGGCCTGAACGTCCCGGGCCCGACGTGAAGCGTTATGTATGCCATACGGACCCCTTTGTCGCGCAGTCGCTCCAGCAGCGGCTCGCTGAAATGCAGCCCGGCCGTCGGCGCGGCAACGGCGCCTGGTCGGCGGGCGTAGACCGTCTGATAGCGCTCAAGATCGGCTTCCGCCTGATCCGAAATCGCGCTGCGCTTAATATAGGGCGGCAGGGGGGCGTAGCCGATCTGGCCCAGTATCGTCAGCGCATCGCCGGCATTATGCACCTTGAGCAACCACGTACCGTCAGGCTGTCGCCGGACTGCCTCGGCAGCGCCCCAATCGCCGCCGTCCCGGCCGCAAAGAATGAGCGCTTCGCCGGGCCTGATCTTGCGGCTGTTTTTGAGCATTACAACCCAGCAGCCGGCCTCATCCGTCTCCAGGAATAACCCTTCCAGTCGTGCGCCGGACGGCTTATGGGCAAAAAACCGGGCCGGCGTTACCTTGGTGTCGTTAAGCACGAGACAATCGCTTGCTTCGACAAACTCTATAAGGTCGCCAAACCCCCGATCTTGCAGCGTTCCGGTCTTGCGTTCCATGACCAGGAGCCGTGACTCCGTCCGCTGATCGGCCGGATGCTGCGCGATCAGTTCGGGCGGCAATATGTAATCCAACTTGTCCGTGTGCATGTCCCAGAGGCTACCATACGTCGACTGTGTTGCCAATTCTTTTGCCGGATACGTTCGCATATCGCACGCTTCCGCAGTTTTTTACTCCAACCACAAAAAAACGCGATGCGTGCGCGGCACAAGTTAACCGTCGTAACCTATCCCTTACCCGGAGAAATTCAAGCGTATGTTGTCGACGAGTTCTTTCGATAAGCTGGCCTCCAGCATTGCATCTTTGAACAAGTCCGAACTCAAGACCCGCCTGAAAACCTTCAAAGGAATCAAGCTTGATTTCACGGACCAATATCTTGACGGTCAAAGTACCGACCGCCTGCGGCACATCCTGCTTGCGGCCATGACCACACAAATGGAACGTATCTGACCGCATTTTTCGCCCCAAGCACCGTTCCAACATTACAATACAGACAGCAGGGGGGGCAAAAACCAGCCCGGCGGGGTCGTGTTGGCTTCTCCGGCCAGAGCCTTGACCCCCATTTTAAGCCGCCCGTACTCTTGTAAAGCACATTTCCGGCCGACAGTATCACACAAGGCTGTTTTCAATAGAAAAAAATCGGAATTTCGCCGGATTCTGCAAAAAACCTTGACAGGCTGGGCACCTTATATTAAGGTTGTCCGATTCTCTCTCACAGGGTATAGAGAGACTGCTAAAAGGTTTAACGTAAGGGAGGTTTGTTTCTGTGAGTAAGGAACTGGCCCGCGACCTTATCGCCGCGGGGGTACATTTTGGCCACGCGGTCAGCCGCTGGAACCCGAAGATGGAGCCGTATGTCTTCGGAAAACGCGGTATGATCCACATTATCGATGTGAAGGAAACGCTAAAGGGGCTGCTCATTGCAAAAAGGCTCCTTGCCGATGTGGTTTCCTCGGGGAAAGATGTTGTGTTTGTAGGCACAAAGCGCCAAGCCCAAAAGGCCGTTGTCAAGGCTGCCGAAAAGTGCGGCATGCATTATGTCTCGCAGCGGTGGCTCGGCGGGATGCTTACCAACTTCAGGACTATCCGTTCGCGCCTTCAGCGGCTGGAGGAACTTGAGAAACTGCAGGCCAGCGGCAAATTTGATGCCGAAAGCAAGAAGCAGGCGTCCAGGCTCAAGCGTGAGATGCACAAAATATTGGTCAACCTCGGCGGTGTCCGCAAGATGAACCGGCTGCCGGGTGTGCTGGTGGTGGTGGATGCCCGGAAGGAGATCACCGCTCTCCGTGAAGCGGCGAAGCTGGGTGTGGCCACGGTCGGCATTATCGACACGGATTCGGACCCGGACCTGGTGGACGTGGCGATCCCGGCCAACGACGACAGCATCAAGGCGATCGATATTCTTCTGGCCGAACTGGCCGATGCGGTCGCTCTGGGCAAGACGATGGTCCGTACCGCGCCGTCGGCGGCGGCGATGCCCGGCAGAGGCCGCTCCCGCAGACGGGCCCTAGCCAGCGCCATGGCTGAAGTCGAGGAGGAGCCCGCGGAAGCACCGATTACAGAAGAACCGGCCGAAACCGCCGACGAGACGCAAACTGTTGCAGTCGAAAGCGGTGATCCGGAAGGCGGTGGGGCTCCCCAGGACGATTCAGGCCAATAGCCATTTCAGCGTTTTGCCTTTGATTACATTTGAATTCAGGAGCACGCGGCGCCGATAATCCGTTTGGACGCATGCTCATAAGAACCCGCAGCCGTCCGCGGTCTGCGGCGGATATATACTTAGAGGAGTTCGACACGATGGCGGAAATCACGGCGGCACTGGTAATGAAGCTCCGCAAGATGAGCGGACAGGGGATGATGGACTGCAAGAAAGCGCTGGAGGAAACAGACGGCAATATCGAAGAAGCCGTTGCGCTTTTGCGCAAGAAAGGGCTGGCGACGCTGGAGAAACGCGCCGGCCGTGAAACGTCGGAAGGGCGCGTCGTCTGTAAGAAGAGCGATGATGGAAAGACCGCCGCTCTGGCCACGCTCTGCTGCGAGACCGACTTTGTATCCAAGAGCGACGCCTTTGTCGCCGCCGCTGACATCCTTGCCGAGTGTACGCTCCTGGCGGACGCCGATCAAGGCGCCGAAGCACTGCTGAACACCGAGTACGAAGGCCGCAAGTTTTCCGAGATTCTCACCGACACCGTCAGCAAGACCGGCGAGAAGACCGAGGTCGGCGACTACGTGCGGTACAAGCTTGTCGGCAACGGCGTGATCGGCACCTATGTACACTTCAACAACAAGCTTGGCGCCATGGTCGAGATCGAGACTACCAGCCCTGAGGTCTCACGTGCTCTGGCTGGTCTGGCCGTTGACATCGCGATGCATATCACTGCAATCAATCCGATCGGCGTCGACTCAGACAGCATCGATCCTGAAGTCATCGCCAGGGAACGGGCCATCGCCGCCGAGCAGGTCAAGAACAAGCCCGCTAACATCATCGACAAAATCGTCGACGGCAAGATCGCCAAGTTTTTCAAGGATAATTGCCTGGTCGATCAGCCGTTTGTCAAAGACGACACCAGGACCGTCGGACAGGCACTCGCCGACACTGCCAAGAAGGCCGGTGGACAGGCAAAGATAAAACGATTTGTACGACTTGAAATCGGCTGACACCGCTGTATAATAGGCGCCGAAAGGCGCCTTTTTTGGGAGCCGCAGGGATATGCCCGAGATCAAGCACAAACGGATTTTACTCAAGCTTTCGGGCGAGAGTTTTTGCAAGCCCGGCGGTTACGGGCTTGACGTTGCTTCGCTCGAATCGATCGCGAAGCGCATTGCTCAGTTGGCTTCACTCAGCCAGGTTGCCATTGTGGTCGGGGGCGGCAATTTCCTCCGCGGGCAGACGTTCTCGAAGAACAGCCCCATTCCGCGTAATACCGCCGACTACATGGGCATGCTCGCGACGGTACTGAACGCCTGCGCGTTACAGGAAGTCTTGGAGCAGGCCGGCCGACCTACCCGCGTTCTCAGCGCAATCGAGGTGCCAGCCTTGTGTGAAGCCTTTATCCGTCGCCGCTGCATCAAGCACCTCGAAAGCGGCAAGGTCGTGGTGCTGGCCGGTGGAACGGGTAATCCGTTTTTTTCGACCGACACCTGCGCGGCGCTGCGCGCGGCCGAACTCGAAGTCGATCTTATCATAAAAGCCACAAAGGTCGACGGCGTCTACACAGACGATCCCATGAAAAACCCCGACGCCCGGCTCATCGAGAATATCACCTATCAGCAGGTGCTCGAAATGGGTCTCAAGGTGATGGACCCCGCCGCGATCAGCCTTTGCAGCGAGAACAACATTCCCGTTGTCGTGCTGAACATTTTCAAAGTCGGCAGTATTGAAAAGACACTGCGCGGCGAGAAAGTCGGCACACTGATAGCCCCCTGACAGTTACAGATCCGTATCATTGGAGTCGCAAAGATGCCAGCACAAAAGGTAATCGCCGAACACGAAAGTGCCATGAAGAAAGCCGTCGATTTCCTGCAGCACGAACTCCGTGCCGTCCGTACCGGCAGGGCGTCTACCGGACTCGTGGATAATCTTACCGTCGAGTACTACGGATCACCAACCCCGCTCAAGCAATTGGCCACGATCGCCGCGCCTGAGCATGATACGCTCATCATCAAGCCGTTTGATCCCGCCAGCCTCAAGGAGATCGAAAAGGCGATCCGTAATAGTGAACTGAGCCTTGCCCCGATCAGCGACGGCAAGGTCATTCGCCTGAACATCCCGCCGCTCAGCGTGGAGCGCCGCAACCAACTGGTCAACCAGGTCAAACAGATGGGGGAGAAGAGCAAGGTCTCCATCCGCAACATACGCCGTGATGCCAACAAGGCGCTTGACGACCAGCAAAAGGCCAAGCAGATCACCGAAGACGAGCGGGACAAGGCTAAGAAGGACATGGACGGCCTGACCAAGAAGTATACTGATAGAATCGACGATATCATCAAGGCCAAGTCCGATGAGATAATGCTCGACTGAGTGTCGGCCGATAACAGCGGTATACGACGGCGGGGCGACGGCAAGGGCAGACGCAGGTCTGTTCTGCCGGCCGGTGGCTTCGCCGTGAAAGCGGTCGACTTATTGGGGATAAAGAATGGAATCGCACCGTACTCAGTCCAACCATGCGCCTCGCAAGAAACCCGGACACAGGCGCCTCATCTGGGGCCTGGTGATTGCGGTCGCTGTAGTTCTGGTCGCCGTGGTGTTCGCTGTGCCGGCATGGCTGTCATCCGACAGTGGTCGCAGGCTCATCCTGTCCAGAATCAACGATTCCGTCGATGGCCGAGTGGACATGCGCACACTGTCGGTTGGCTGGTTCAAGGGCATACACGCTACCGATGTGACCTACCAGGACGGCGAAGGCGACACAAGTGTCCAAGTGGAGCAGGTCACGATGCACCCCAAACTGGCCTCCCTTCTCCGCGGCGATCTGGCGCTCGGCAGGACGGTTTTGGCTTCGCCGCGCGTGACACTCAATGTCCGCCAGCCCACCACCGAACAGTGGAATAAGTCAACGCCTCCCGCGAAATCCAGCCGCCAAGGCGTGGACCTGCCGTTATCAGCACTGGATCTGAAGGTCATCGACGGCAATGCGACGGTCAACCTGGCTTCCAACGGCCGCGTGCAAACCGTCGAGTTCAGGAACATTGCATCCAATGTCGACCTTAATCCGCGCGGCAGCAAATCGACGTTCGATGTGTCACTGGCCGTCGCAGAGAAGAATGGAGCCGAATCGCAGGTCAGCGCTGCCGGGAGCCTTACCCGTCCCGAAAAGAAGTGGACGCTCAAAGGCACTACCGGCGAGTTCAGGGTCGACATCAACAATCTTGATCTGGCTACCTTGACGCCTCTCTTCGCCCTCATGGGCCGGGACATCACCGCCGCCGGCCAACTGAACGCCGAAGCCGACATACAGATCGACCAGGGGCGTTTCGAAAGGGTCGTCGCACAGGCCAGCCTCCGCGACTTCAGCCAGACGGTCGCTGGCAAGAAGACTGTGCTGGAAGAGCCGGTCACCATCGATATCGACATTGCCTCCGCCGAGGACGTGACGCGGATCAGGCAGTTCGACATCACATCGTCGTTCTTCACGGTTCGCTGTAAAGGAACGGGCCAGACCGTGGACTACGACGCAAGGGCCGACCTCGGCAAATTACAGGAGGTGACCCGGCAGTTCACTGATTACGGCGGTTACGGCTTCGAGGGCGACGCCGCCAGCAAGGGCAGCCTCACTCTCGGCAAAGATGCGATCACGGTGGCAGGCCAGGGCCTTGCCGAAAACCTTGTCATCAGCAAGGGCGATATTTCAGCACCGGCAACCAGCGCCAACACCGGCTTTAACGTGCAGAAGACACCGGATCTTCTGAAGATCCCATCGCTGAAAGTCATGGCTGACGTGGGACACCTGGAGCTTCAGGATTCGGTCGTCACCCTCGGCGGCGAGAAGGCCGAGACCCGGCTCAATCTGTCCGCCGACGTTGACCTCCGCAAACTGCAGCCATTCATGCGTCTGGTGACCGGCATTCCGGAAGACATAACGGTCGCCGGCCGGCTCACCTCCGAAACCGCCGTCACGGGCAGGGATGGCCAGATGCACGTCACGACCGACAAAACCAACATTACCAACCTGGTGATCACCTCGCCCGATAAAGAACCTTTCAAACAGGATACTGTGAATATAGCCGCCGATGTTATCGCCGATACTAGGCAAAAAGAACTTACCATCAACGACCTGCTCATCGAGAGTGCACAGGGTGAATCGCTCATCAAGGTTCTCAAGGGCCGCTTCAACAAGAACGAAAAAGACGGCCGGACAAGCGTCGAAGGCCAACTCCACGCCCGTTACGACTTGGCCGCCGTTACGGCTATGGCCTCGCCGTTTCTCCCTCGCGGGCTTACCATGCAGGGTGTCCGCACGACCGAGCTGACTTTCAACTCGCAATACCCGACCGGGGCCGGCCAATTTCTGGCGAACCTAAGCGGAACCACCGATCTCGGTTTCGAGAAGGCCAATTACCTCGGTCTTAACGTCGGCCCGGCGGATGTACAGCTCCGGGCGAATGAAGGCCTGATGACGATCGACCTGCCGCCGACACCGGTCAACGACGGCCGGACACAGTTTGCCGGCAGCGTAAACTTCCGCGACACCCCCATGGTCTTGCACATGGCCCAGCCCACGCAGCTTGTCGAGAACGTCAACATCAACGACGAGATGAGCAGACGTCTGCTGGCCTATGTCAACCCGCTGTTTGCCAACCAGACCGAAGTGACAGGCGTCGCCAATTTCTATTGCGAAGAACTTACACTGCCATTCGGCGAACACCTGCAGAAGAATATGCGGATGGCAGGCACAGTGCAGTTGGACGACGTACGCCTCAAACCGCAGGGTCTGCTGGGCAGGATCGGAGTCACCACCCCGGTTATTCTCACCGTACAGCCGACACGATTTGTCGTGCAGGACGGGGTCGTCAGCTACCCGGACATGGAAGCCCGCATCGGTGAGTACGCCGTCAATTTCAGCGGCCAGGTCGGCCTGGACCGCCGCATCGCTATGAATATGACTCTCCCGCTGGCACTGACCGGCAGGGCGGTCAAGGTCGGCCAGGATCCCTTGGCCCGCATCATACTGCCCATCGGCGGCACGCTCGACGAACCAACCATAGACCTTAACAAGGCCATTGAGAACCTCGGCAGGCAGATACTCGAGGAAGAGCTTGAAAGGCGAAGACAGGAGCTTCGCGAGCGGCTCCCGAAGATATTCCGATAAAATCCTACGTTCAGTTCGTAAGACGGTTTCGCCTAAAGCCGTTTCCTGAAGTTTCCGATGGGTCCTGTTAGCCGTTTTATCGGAGTCCCGCGTCCTGCGGCATTTGCGAGGAAAAGGAATGCTCAAAGAGTTCCTCACTGCACCCACTGAAGAACTTGGGCGGTGGGGGCAATTTGTGTCCTTCCAATTGAAGCTGTGGCGGCATTGCGCCAAGCTGCTTCGCCAGAACCGCGCCGGCACCCAGGCGGCCGCACTGGCTTACCATACCATCTTCGGGATCGTGCCCCTTGCCATCGTGCTGATCATGGTGCTCCATGCCGTTCCCGCCTACCGCGAGGCCGCCAACAATGTAAAGACCTTCTTCTATGAGCAGATGAACCTCGACCGTATCGTTGTCTACCCGGCCGACGAGGCCACCGGCGCCCAGGAAGTCCGCCTCACCCAAAAGATCGACGAGATCGCCGACCAGTACGTCTCCCGCCTGAACACAGGCGCCGTTACGCTGTTCAGCTCGCTTTTTGTCCTGCTGGCCGCCCTGGCCCTGCTGACCACGATTGAGAGGGTATTCAATGCCGTCTGGCACGTCACCGTCGGTCGAAACTTTGTCCAGAGGGTGGTGAATTACTGGGCCCTCATGACCCTCGGCCCGCTGCTCGTCGCCGTCGGCTTCTACGCCAGCACACGCTATCTTGTCAACAGCGGCGAAGGCCTTGTCGCCCTGGCCAGGTGGCTGTTTCCGTATCTCATCAGCGTCGCCGGCTTCTGGCTTTTGTACTACGTCCTGCCCAACACGCACGTGAGTCTTGGTGCAGCCCTCTGGGGCGCCATTGTGGCGGCCTCAATCTGGACCGGCGCCAAGCACCTATTCTCGATGTATGTTATCTACATTCCACAGACGACCATCTATGGCGTCATGGGCCTCATCCCGCTGGGTGTCTTCTGGATATGGGTGACATGGCTTATCGTTCTGTTTGGCCTGCATCTGACCTATGCCACGCAGCATTTGAAAAAGCTCGATCAGGCCGAAATCGCCGCCATGCGAAAGACCGAAGAACATTTTCTCGCCGACCAGTTTACCGTCATCCGGATCCTCGAGCAGGTCCTCGGTCATTTTGAGACGCATCGCGGGCCCATTGCACCTGAGGTCGTCTGTCGACGGCTGCACCTGCCCGCCGAATTCGGCGCCAAGGTGTTCGGCCATCTCGTCCGCCAGGGCTTGCTTGTCCAGGCCTCCGAACCTGAGCCCGGCTATGTACCTGCCACTGACGGCGCCAATATCACGCTGGCCGAAATCGTCGACGCCGTCCGGGCCGCCACGTTCGATCAGGACGATAAGGCCGTCGGCGAACGCCTCGCCAAGGTTATCGATGAGCAGCGCCGAACGATGGACAAGGTGACCCTCAAGGAAATCGTCCAGCTGCCCGAATCACCCTCCGCGTGATACACCGTTCTAACCACCGCGCGGCTCGCTGAGGCACAAAGCCGCTGCGCTGTACACGAACTTGATGCCGAACAGCACCAGCGCACCCCCGCAGACAGCAAGGATAACCTTTTGAACGCGACCCCCGAGCACGCGCAATCCCCTGAAACTCATGTATCCCAGGAACCCTAACCACACCAGGTCACACAGCCAGTGAATAAACATAAACAACACGAAGGCCGCCCAGCCTAACCGCCGTGCATCGGTTGCCAGCGCCAAACCAACCGTCGCCCACCACAGCAAAAAGTAAGGATTACCGGCGGAAAGCAGCACGCCGGTCATGATAGGCCCGGATCTCCGCGAGCCGTCGACTGCGGCGGCCTCTTTGCCGATGTCGCGGATCATCCCGCCACCCATCCACAACAGAAACAGCCCGCCGGCGATCCCGATACCGATCTGTGCGACCGCCGACTGGATCACCACGTCAAAACCTGAAATGATAGCGAACATCAGGGTAAATTCGACCAGCCCGTGGCCGATCGCAATCAGCGCACCGGCCGCCTTACGCGTGGCCCCCTGCGCGATCGTCGCCGCCGTCACCGATCCCGGCGCCATAACCCCCGACAGTGATATGGCCACGGCACTCAGAAGAAAAACGGCTATCTCAGAAGGCGCTTGCACGATCACTCGCCGATGATCTTGACCAGGACGCGCTTCTTCCGTCTCCCGTCGAACTCACCGTAGAATATCTGTTCCCACGGCCCGAAATCGAGCTTGCCGCCGGTCACGGCGACGACCACCTCCCGGCCCATGATCGACCGCTTCAGATGCGCATCCGCATTGTCCTCGCAGGTGTTGTGCCTGTACTGCGAGTACGGCTTCTCCGGCGCCAGTTTCTCTAACCACACCTCGAAATCACGGTGCAGCCCCGATTCATCGTCGTTGATGAACACGCTGGCCGTAATATGCATTGCGTTACAGAGCAGAAGGCCCTCCTGAATGCCGCTTTCCGCCAGGCACATCTCCACCTGCGGCGTGATATTGATGAACTCCCGCCGCTGCGTCGTATTGAACCACAGTTCTTTGCGATAACTTTTCATGACAACTCCCGCGCCTCATGTGGCACGGCCATCATGCCCGTGTGCTTCACTCGACAATTCCCTTGGCCTCAAGAACTTTGCGCTCGATCTCCTTCATTACCTCCGGGTTGTCACTGAGGAACTGCTTGGCGTTTTCGCGCCCCTGGCCCAGACGCACTTCCCCGTAATTAATCCACGCGCCGCTTTTCTGGATCACGCCGCACTCCGTCCCCAGATCGATCAGGTCGCCCTCACGGCTGATGCCGCTGGAAAAGTCAAGATCGAATTCGGCCGTCTTGAAGGGCGCCGCCACCTTGTTCTTGACGATCCGTGCCCGCACCCGGTTGGCTATGGCCTCCCCGGCCGCGTCCTTGATCGTTGAAATTCGCCGCACGTCAATTCGCACCGAACTGTAAAACTTCAGCGCGTTGCCGCCCGGCGTCGTCTCGGGGTTGCCGAACATGACGCCGATCTTCATGCGAATCTGGTTGATGAAGATCAGACACGTTTTGCTCTTGCTGATTATGCCGGTTAGCTTCCGCAGCGCCTGACTCATCAGCCGCGCTTGCAGGCCGACGTGACTCTGGCCCATGTCGCCCTGCATCTCCGCCGCCGGCACCAGAGCCGCAACGGAATCGATCACGATGATATCCACGGCATTCGACTTGACCAGCATCTCCGCGATATCCAGCGCCTGCTCGCCCGTATCCGGCTGGCTCACCAGCAGGCTGGAAATATCCACGCCCAATTTGCGGGCCCACGTCGTATCCAGCGCATGCTCGGCATCTATGAACGCCGCCACACCGCCTTCCTTCTGCGCGTTGGCAATGGCATGAAGAGCGATGGTTGTCTTGCCCGAAGACTCCGGCCCGAACAACTCGCACACCCGACCGCGCGGAATCCCGCGCCCGCCCAGCGCGATATCAAGCGACAGCGCCCCCGTGCTGATACCTTCCACCCGGGCGATATTCGCCTCGTCCATCTTCATGATGGACCCTGTGCCGTACTGTTTTTCAATCTGGGCGATCGCCCGCTCCAGCGCGCTGCTGGCCGCGCTCTTTGCGGCACTGTCCGCCGTCTTGGTTGCCGTCGCTTTTTTTGCCTTTGCCATACCTTTCTCCTGTAAACCGCCGGTCCTACGTCAGCATGCTTCTGCTTATGACAGTATGAACCGGTCCCGTACTCATCAAATCACTTCTGTAGACGCAGATCGAATCGACGAACACTGTCCCCAACCGCTCCGCAGCGTGCCTTTCGACCACGCCATGCAGGACCTTGCCCGCCCGCGTGCTCTTGACTCTGCAAAGCGTCAGGTGCGCCGTGAATTCCTTGTTCTCGCTGGGCCATCCCGCCTCCGCCAACCGTCCGTCCAGATCCTTCTGCAGGGCGACGAGATCCGCCTCTCCGCTCATGCCGGACCATACCACCCGTGCCGGCCGGCCAAACGTCCCCACACCCTCTATCTCCAATGAAAAACGCCCGTGGTCCGCCGCCGTTTCATTCACGATGCGGCATACCTCCGCGATCTCCTGGTCACGCACCTCGCCGAGGAACTTAAGCGTCACGTGCATGTTCTCCGGCTCGACCCACTTGGCTTCGGATCGCTTCAGATCGGCCTCTTGCCGCATGGTCTCCTGCAGCCGCCTGACATCCTCCCGCACGGCCTCGTCAATGTCGATCGCAACGAAACAGCGCATGATCTTTCCGCCCTTAGAACTGCGTGACCTTCCTCAGCATGTCGAATCGCCCGTCGATATCGCTCATGTCGACCGTCTTGAGCCCGTGGATCGAAAAGTCGCCTATTGTGAACGACGCCACCACCGTCCCGTACGCCATCGCCTCCCGCAGCGAAACCACGTCCACCTTCCGCGATCGTGCCAGGTGCCCCATCATGGCCCCGGCAAACGAATCCCCCGCCCCGGTCGGATCGATCACCACCGACGTGGGGAACGCCGGCAGAATGAACAGGTCCCCATCCTTGTTGCACATCATTGAACCATGCTCGCCTTTCTTGATGATCACGATCCGCGGGCCCATATCCAGGATGGAACGGGCCGCCGTGACGAGATTCCGCTGACCCGTCAGCAGCTTCGCCTCGCCGTCATTGAGGACCAGCATATCGATCCGGTCGATCAGCTCCTTCAGATCGTCCATCGCCGTGACAATCCAGTGATTCATCGTGTCGGCCGCCACCAGTTCCGGGCCCCGCAACTGGTCAAGCAACTGCATCTGCAGCGCCGGCGCCGTGTTCGCCAAGAACACGAATTCGCTGTCCCGAAATGCCTCCGGAACCGTCGGCGGTGCTTCGGCCAATACGTTAAGCTCCACCCCGTCCGTGCTCGCTTCGTTCATGTCCCCCTCGTACGAACCCGCCCAGCGGAACGTCCGGCTGCCCGGCCGAACCTCCAAACCTTGCAGGTCCACGTCGCGATTACCGAACACCTCCTTCAGATCGAACGGACAGTCTTCGCCCACGACCCCCACAAATCCTACCGGCCCGAAAAAACTCGCCGCAAGGCTGAAGTATACCGCTGAACCGCCGACGCAGTCCTGACTGAAGCCGAACGGCGTCCGTATCGTATCGATGCCGATGCTCCCCGTCACCAAGAGTGTCATGCCTATGCCTCCTGTCAAGTGGCAGTCAAAGTCTACCCGCGGTGTATGACAAAACTACCAAAGGCAGCGGCGGGGTACTGCCCCGATTTCCGTTGCAGTCTTATTCCCTGAAACGCTGCAATGCAATGTCAATTCGCGCCAACGTGTTATCCAGTCCCAGCAGCTCCACCGAATCGAAGATCGGCGGGCTGACAGTTGTCCCGCAGATCGCTACCCGCAGCGGTTGGGCCACCTTACCCAACCCGATCTGCTTCTCCTCCGCAAGCGACCGAAGCACCGTCTCGATGGACTCCGGCGTGATGGCTTCCAGTGCCGCCAGGCGCTGGCGCACTATAGCCAGGATTGCCAGCCCATCGCCCTTGACCAGGACCTTCTGTACGGCCTTCTCATCGTAATGGATGACGTCGTTGGCAACAAACAGAAAACGGCATTTCCTGTCGATGTCGGCTAACGTTCGCGCCCCTTCGCAAATGCGGATCAGACGCAGCAGCGTCTCGTCGTCCGCCGATGCCACGGGCGAATGCACTTCCTCCAGGTAGCGCCGCAAATGGCCGCACAACTTTTCCGGCCCAACCATCCGGATGTGTTCGGTGTTGAATGCCAGGAGTTTCTTACGGTCGAAAAGACTGTTTGACTTGGCAATGCGGGAAAGATCAAATGCCCCGACTAACTCGTCCACCGTCATGACCTCACGGCCGTCTCCCGGATTCCACCCTAACAGCGCCAGAAAGTTGACCATCGTCTCCGGCAGATACCCGCTGCGGAAGAAATCCACGACGTTGATCTCGGGGAGCTGAACCCCAAGATACTCGGCCATTGCATCAATGGCCGGCATGTCCGGAGTCGACTTTCCCGTCACAAATGCATTGAACTCTTCGATGTCGATGCCCCCGGCTGCGGCGACTTTCTGCGGGTCGAGGTCCTCGGCCGCCGCGATTGCCGCCCGCAGCGCCTTGGGCCGCTCGCGCTTCGACAGCTTGCCGCCGGTCTCGCTTACCGTGACTGACATGTGGGCATATTCAGGGGTACGGAACCCCAGCGCCTTCTGCAGCGCCTGGTGTCCCGGCGTATTCATCAGGTGCTCCTGCCCCCGGATCACGTGCGTTACGCCCATCAGTTCGTCGTCAACCACCACGGCAAAGTGGTACGTAGGAAAACCGTCCGATTTCATGATAATGAAGTCTTTGACCTCGCCGGGCCCGAACCGCACTTCGCCCCGTACCAGGTCCTTGACCACGATAGGTTCATCCTGCGGCACCACAAACCGCACGGTGACGGGTCTGCCCTCCGCACGCGCCTTCTCCGCCTCTTCATGCGTCGCAAACACCTCCGGCCGCTGATACACGAACCCCTGCTTGCCCGCCGTTGCCTCGTCGCGCAGCGCACCCAATTCCTCGGCCGTCTCGAAGCAATAGTACGCCTTGCCCTCGTCGATCAGCTTGCGGATGTACCGGTCGTAAATATCCCTCCGCTGCGACTGCAAATAAGGCCCGTTCGGTCCGTCCACGTCCGGACCCTCGTCCCACTCGATCCCTAACCAGCGCAGATCCTCGATTACCTGCCGCATCGCCGTCGGCGTGTTGCGCTTCAGGTCCGTGTCTTCGATACGAAGGATAAACTTGCCGCCCGTCCGCCGCGCATAGAGCCAGTTGAATAGGGCTGTCCGAGCCCCGCCCACATGCAGATAGCCCGTCGGCGAAGGTGCAAAACGAGTTACAACCATGAAAAAATCTCCGATGTTACCGCAAGCAAACAAGCCACTTTACGTGCCCCGACCGACCATGTCAACAACCACCTCCTCCAAATCCGAATTTACGCCTTCCGCGTGATTGCTTGCCCGGTCCGTAATGCATAAAATCTCGCTTCGACATGCAAAATTTATCTTCTCGCCCTGACGAACCCCTGTTAGATTACCGTATAGTGTGTATTACGGCAGAAGCTGGTTAGGGATGAATCAAATGGAGCCGCACAACAGCGAAAACAACACCGACAATAAGGCGGGCCAGTCCCCGGAACGTCTCGATTTCATCAGGGCTATCGTCGCAGAAGACTGCCGCACCGGCAAGTGGGGCGGCCGTGTCCACACCCGTTTCCCCCCGGAGCCCAACGGCTATTTGCATATCGGACACGCCAAGAGCATCTGCCTCAACTTCGGCATCGCTGCCGAATTCAACGGCAAGTGCAACCTCCGCTTCGATGACACCAATCCGTCGAAGGAAGAACAGGAGTACGTCGACTCGATTATTGCCGACGTCCGATGGCTAGGCTGGGATTGGGAAGATCGCCTTTTCTTTGCCTCCGACTATTTCCAGCAGATGTATGACTGGGCCGTCCAGCTCATCAAGGCCGGCAAGGCCTACGTCTGTGATCTGACTCCCGAAGAAACGCGCCGGTACCGCGGCACGCTCACCAGCCCCGGCAAGGATAGCCCATACCGCAACCGCTCCGTCGAAGAAAACCTCGATCTGTTCGAACGCATGCGCAAAGGCGAATTTCCGGACGGTTCCCGCACGCTCCGCGCCAAGATCGACATGGCCCACCCCAACCTCAACATGCGTGACCCCGTCATGTATCGCATCCTCCACGAATCCCACCACCGTACCGGTGACGCCTGGTGTATCTATCCCATGTACGACTGGGCCCACGGCCTGGAAGACTCCATCGAAGGCATTACCCATTCGATCTGCACGCTCGAGTTCGAAAACCACCGCCCCCTGTACGACTGGTTCCTCGATCAGCTCGGTATCCATCACCCGCAGCAGATCGAGTTTGCCCGCCTCAACCTGACCTATACCGTCATGAGCAAGCGCAAACTCCTCCGCCTCGTCCAGGAAAAGCACGTCAGCGGCTGGGACGACCCCCGTATGCCGACGATCTGCGGCCTACGACGTCGCGGTTATTCGCCGTCCGCCATCCGCAACTTCTGCAAGGTAATTGGTGTCAACAAATTCAACAGTACCGTCGATATCGCGCTGCTGGAACACTGCCTGCGCGAAGACCTCAACAAGACCTCCCCGCGCGTCATGGCGGTACTGCGTCCGCTCAAGCTCGTCATCGACAATTACCCCGAGGGACAGATCGAGGAAATGGACGCCATCAACAACCCCGAGGATCCTTCCGCCGGCACCCGCAAGATCCCGTTCGGTCGCGAGCTGTATATCGAGCAGGATGACTTCATGGAACGGCCGCCCAAGAAGTTTTTCCGCCTTGCCCCGGGCCGGGAGGTCCGCCTCCGCTATGCCTACTTCGTCACCTGCACCCATGTCGTCAAGGACGCCGACGGCAACATCGTGGAAGTACACTGTACATACGACCCCGCCACACGCGGCGGTGACGCCCCCGACGGCCGCAAAGTCAAATCCACCCTGCACTGGGTCTGTGCCGCCAGGTCGCTGCCTGCCGAGGTTCGGCTTTACGACAACCTCTTCACAAAAGAAAACCCCGAAGAAACCGAAGAAGGCGCCGACTTCACCGCAAACCTCAACCCCAATTCGCTCCAGGTCCTCACCGGCTGTCGTGTCGAACCGTCGCTGGCCAACACAAAGCCGCTCGACCGCTGGCAGTTCGAACGCCTCGGCTACTTCTGCACCGACCCCGACGCACAAGCGCAAGGCCGGCTTATCTTCAACCGTACGGTGGGCCTTCGCGACACCTGGGCAAAGATCCAGCAGGCACAACCATAGGGGCCGGCACAAGCGACCGGCGGCACGCCGCGGCTATTGGCAGAACTCAATTTGCCGCGGGTCCGCCGCATGGCCATCGCCTTCAGCGTAGTCGTGCCTTGCATCGCCTCTTCGTACGTCATGCCCCACTGTTGCGCCATTGTGATCAGTTCAGGCATGCCGATCGGCAGCATTGCATCCTCGCCGTTGAGGCTGATCATCGGGAAGACGTTCAGCCATGCCGCGGCCATCGTCGCAAGATCCGCCATGTCGACCACGCAGTCGCTGTTCAGGTCGGCCGGCAGCACGTCCAACGGCACATACTGCGCCGCAAAAGCCTTGTCCATGTCGGGAACGATCTCAAGCAGCGGATCGAGCCACGGCCCGCCGGGCAGGTCCTGGCCGTACTGGTTGGTCCACTTATTGAACTTCCAGTCGCCGTACCTGGACTGGGCCCGGATGTCGACGCGGCCCAGCGCGTTGATGTCGTAGATGCGATGGACCCACCCGCGCGCATCCGACCGCTGGTTCTTGTCGGCCTTTCCTACAACGAAATACGGCATATACGTCCCCTTGCTCTTGGGCGTTCCGTCCGGAGGCTCGGCCGTGGCTACCTGCAATTGAATGTCGCACAGACGCAGTTGCGGATTCCGCTCGACAAAGTCGTACTGCAGCTCCATCCGCAGCGCAGTTAGGTCGATGTCCTTGCCGGCGTTGTTGTACACCGACATGGAAAACTCCAGGTCGCCCATACGCTGGGCCGCGAGTAAAGCATCATGTCTGACACCGCATCGCCTGAAAGCAGCGACCTCAGCAGCGAACCGGAAGCGGCGCTCGGTGTGATGGGAATCACATCCGCGTCGACAGGGAAATACCGGGCGCCCCACGTGATCGGATTGACGGTTTCACGGTTATAGTGTCTGAAGAGATACGTCTGCCCGGCCGCCATTAATCTCGACAAGCCCGAATGTTCGATCCGCAGGTCGATATAAGCGTTCTGCTCGTATGGCCCGCTGACCGGCTCCGTCGCGATCTGGTAGACCTTGAAATCCACAATCCGCACGTTCTCGTTTGCCGACGGGAATATCCCAAGGTCCATCAAATTCAGACGCACTGTCTGCCCTTCGTTGATTGACGCGATTTCCTCCGGCGTCAGGTTGAACCGAACCGGCGCCGACAGCTCCGGCCGGTTGTTGTTGTACATCGTGAATATCTCTTCGGCCACCGTGCTTATGGCGTCGCGGTAAATGCCTTTGAGCGCGGCAAACTGCTCCGCCGGGATCACATTGCCCTCCGGGCCGATGACGCTGTTGGACAGTTCGTCGATCAGGTCGTCCAGGTTCAGCGGCTGCATAGACGGCTTCAGGAGGCGGTACTCGTAAGCCTTGGCCATGTAGTAGTGATACTTCTGCAGACGCTCGATCGCCCGGCGATTCAAGGCATTCACATACATCGTCGCACGCGGATCGAGCACCGGCTGCGACGCCAGCTCCTCCCGCAGCGTGTCCATCGCCAGCAGATTCTCTGTGATCAGGTCCGCCAACGAGGCCAACTTCAGCATGGTCTCCGCTGTGTCGCGAAGGAGATCCGCCTGCTGCTTCTGCAAGGCTTCGATCTTTTCGGATTCTGTCTTGAACTCCGGTGACAGCGCCTTAAGCCGCTCCAACTCCGCCTGCACCTTATCGGCGGGGGCATGTATGCCGTCCAGCGCGGCCTTCATGCCGGTCACATAGTCGGTAAGACCCGTCTTGGATACGCCGAGGTTGTCCACGATGAACTTCGCCGCATCGCCGACCTCGCCCTTGGCCGCTTTGACCGCCGCTCCGACGCCTTCAGCAACGGTTTGCAGTTGGGTGGAAATGATCTTGTCGGCTAATTGCGTACCCTGAAGCACCGTATCGTAGGGTTTGTTGGCGTCAAAATTGGCCGCCATCTCCATACCCGTGCCGATATAGCCGCCCGCGGGTTGAACGAGCGGAATGACTTTGCACATTACTGCCGCCATCTTCAGGCCCGTCTTCCACCACGGAGTCTGCGTGTTGGCATCAGCTTGAACTTCGAGCCGGTTCTGCAAAGACTCCAGATTCAATATCTGCTGCTCCATCATCTGGCGAATCTCGGCGGCCCGAATTTGGAGTGTTGAGGTTCAGCATGGCCTGATCGTACTCGGCAATCGCTGTATCCTTTTCCTCCACAAGCTGCGCCCGAAGTTCCAGCAGGGCGTTGCGCTTCTGGGTCTGCGTGGCGCCGACCTTGCCGATCCAGTGGCCTAAGTACAGCATGTCGATGGCCCTGTCTATCTCGTTGTCGAACAGGGTGGTGTTGACCTCGAAACTCAGCATGGGCACCCAGCCGGCCGGGTTGCCGTAATAGTCCAGGTTGTTGCCGATCTGATAGAGCAGCGTTTTTCATCTGGTCGTACATCTTCCGCAGGTCGCGCTGGCTATCGGCCGGCACCGATGCCACGCCGCATCGGCCATGTAGGCCTCTAATGCTGCCGATAGTTCCTCCATCCGGGCGCTGGCCTCATCCAGACGGCCGTTCAGGTACTGGTCCCGGGCCCGCCCGAACAGGACGTCTATCAGGACAGGATCGATCCAGGCGAATGAATTGCCCGTAGTCACGCACGAAGCCAATCACTCGGCGCCGGCGGGTCCGGCTGAACCACCTGCGCATTTGTACCTGCCGTGGTCGCTGATCGACCCGGGTGGTTATATGCGTCCGTCGCCCAGACGGCGCCGGCGTTGTTCCCCGGCCAATAATTCCACCGCATCACCAGCCACTTGCTCGGCTGGCCCGCTGTCCCGCCCAAATACTGACCGGGACCTCCTCGCTGTGTAGGTGTCTTGCCCGCTCACCGGGCCGCAGGTCGATGTAGTCACCCCCCAAAGGTTGTGTAGTCTTCAGTGTGCCGCCGATTCCGCCCTTGCCGGGCTTGCCCGATGGTGATGCATTCTCGCCGCTGGTCGGACGTTTGCTGCCGATCCCGCCTACGGGGTAGTCATACGCAAAGAATATACCCGTGGCCCAGGCTTCTTCATAAATGATAAACTCACCGGCGGGAGCAGTCCAGGCATATGACCACCAGGAATCTGTGAAGCCAAAGGTCAGCCAGCCGGCCATGGATTCGCCGTTCTTGCCGCTCCTGCCGTCACCCCCATCCTGGCCGGGTCCGCCGCGCAGATCGAATCGCGTGCCGGGATGCATCATCGTCAGTTGGCCGACTTCGAGCGTTATATTGCCGGCCCGCAGACCCGCGATGCCGTCGTCCCCAGGGTCTCCGGGCCCTGTTGATCCTGGAGGAATCATCGTGTTTTTCATTGGCGTAGTGATTATCGCCGCATCGGGTCCTTCCATGATCAGTTCATTGGCCCGGATTATCACATTTGTCTGATGCAGGTGCAGCGGGCTGCGAATGATCACCTTCTCGGCAACCATCTCCATCGTCTCAATGTCGTATGCGCCGTCGAACATCTCGTAATAAGCGTTCGTGTGGTCCTGTTGAATCTCGATCACCTGCCGACGAATGAAGACCCTGCGAGGATGCACATTCCGGTAGTTCATCGACACGGTCGTCATGGATGTCGTGACCTGTGGACCGGCGTCCTCGACCTCAATCAGGCCGGACCGCGTATGGTTGGCCGGATCGAAGACCACCTGTTCCGGCATGAGATTCGCCAGGGGGTCAGCTCGAAGGATTGATTGAGAATCTCGTCGCCATCCCGCCCTGAAAGCGTGACCATGAACGGAAACTTGTCCGCCACGCATGATCCGTCAGCACACGGGACATAGGTAAACAGCCACCATCCCGCGTACTCTCCGCCCACAGGCACAAGGCCGATCGGCCCATTGGGCGCCGGGTCCGCCAGCATCTGCATCTCACAGTCGGGATGCCGTCCCATTGGAGCTATAACCGAAAGTTGTGGATGGACAGATGAAAAAAGCGGCGTATCCTT
>DAOTMV010000045.1:0-33632 GCA_035450485.1 Anaerohalosphaeraceae bacterium
GCCTCGACTAAGGGGCCGACTAACCCTGGGCGGATTTACCTTCCCCAGGAAACCTTAGGTTTTCGGCGAACAGGATTCTCACCTGTTTTATCGTTACTCATGCCGGCATATTCACTAACTGCCGCTCCACGGCTCGTTTCCGTACCGCTTCCGCGCTGACAGCTACGCTCTCCTACCACGTCTCCGCTGCCGGATGCGAGGCCCCTCTTCAAGGGACCCCGGATCCGACAGCGAAGGCATCCGCAGCTTCGGCTCCATGCTTATTCCCGTTCATTATCGGCACCCAACTGCTCGATCAGTAAGCTATTACGCACTTTTTAAATGGTGGCTGCTTCTAAGCCAACATCCTGATTGTCACAGCAATCGGACTTCCTTAGTAACTCAGCATGGATTCGGGACCTTAGCTGGCGGTCTGGGTTGTTTCCCTCTCGACCACGAATGTTATCACCCGCAGACTGACTCCCGTGATACGCTTTGCGGTATTCGGAGTTTGGTAGGGGTGGGTAGGCTGGTGGCCCCCCATCCCCAATCAGTAGCTCTACCCCCGCAAAGTAGTTAGCACGAGGCTAGCCCAAAAGCTATTTCGGAGAGAACGAGATATCTCCAGGTTTGATTAGACTTTTACTCCTCTCCACAGCTCATCCCATAACTTTTCAACGTTAATGGGTTCGGTCGTCCAGGGATTTTTACATCCCCTTCCACCTGGCCATGGATAGATCACCTGGTTTCGCGTCTACCGCCTGCGACTGAATCGCCCTGTTCAGACTCGCTTTCGCTGCGGCTTCGCGCCTGAAGCGCTTAACCTTGCCGCAAACGGTAACTCGCCGGCTCATTATGCGAAAGGCACGCAGTCACCCGTTTCGACCCCGAAGGATCGACATAGGGCTCCTACAGCTTTGTAGGTGTATGGTTTCAGGTACTTTTAACTCCCCTAATAGGGGTACTTTTCATCGTTCAGTCGCCTTACTTTCCACTATCGGTTGTCGAGGAGTACTTAGCCTTGGAGGGTGGGCCCCCCAGCTTCACACGAAGTTCCACGAGCTCCGTGCTACTCTGGAACGCTGACAGTAACGGAGGGCTCTCGCTGACGTTTACAGGACTTTCACCTTCTATGGTTCCGCTTTCCAGCGGATTCAACTGGCGATGCCTTTGTAACTCCTTGTCAACGCCCGCAACCCCAGGAAGCAAGCTCCCTGGTTTGGGCTAGTCCGCTTTCGCTCGCCGCTACTTACGGAGTCTCGGTTGATTTCCTTTCCTGCAGGTACTTAGATGTTTCAGTTCTCTGCGTTGGCTTCACATGGCCTATGCATTCAGCCATGGATGACGGGAACTGGTTGCCCAGTCCCGACGGGTTTCCCCATTCGGAGATCCCGGGATTAACGGTTGTTCGACACCTGCCCCGGGCTTATCGCAGCCTACCACGTCCTTCGTCGCCTCTCGACACCAAGACATCCCCCATACACCCTTAGTAACTTGACCATATCAATCATGGATTGCATGGTTCGCGCCGTCTGCACGGTCTGATAGACCAATGCAGCACAGTTTGGTTAATGAGCGCTCATCCCAGACTCAGCCTGTCTTTCGACAGGTCGAATCTTAAGAGTGTTGCAGTTGTGTTTTCACAAGCGCCGAAGCGCCCGTTACACACAACCCACTTTTGTCCGCTATTGACTTGTAAAAGAGCCTATCTTACTTCGCTCCGACATGACCATTGTTCACACGGAACGAATTAAATAGCACTTTAGCAATGGAGACGATGGGACTCGAACCCACGACTTCCGGCTTGCAAAGCCGGCGCTCTCCCAGCTGAGCTACGTCCCCGGACCCCAATGCGATTGCTTCAGCAGCAACCGCCTAATCAAAATGGGCCCGGGAAGACTTGAACTTCCGACCTCACGCTTATCAGGCGTGCGCTCTAGCCAGCTGAGCTACGAGCCCAAGCAAGCCGAAGCTTGATTCGTAACCGGCCTCAGGGCCGGTTTCGGACTCATTCGTCACCACTTCACTTTTCAAAAGAGCAATAAAAAATGCCGCTGCTTCACCACTGCCAGCGACATTGCTGAGTTGGGCGAAAATACTCACTCAGCCATCGGCAGTCAACAAGAAAAAGCTTTTTTCCGAATTTTTTTTCAAAGCTGTTTTCGGTTCCTGCTCAGGTGCTTTTCACGCCCGCTGCTTCCGAGAATTAGACACAACAGTGTATACGGCTTTCCCAAAGCGTCAAGGCTTTTTTCGACTTTTTTCCAAAGATTTTTTCAAAAAGGGTTACCGCCCCTGATTCGCAAGTTCCCAAGTCCCGTCAGCAAAAGGCTTTGCGCCAAACGTATTCGGCTCGTCAGGGCCAAAAAGCGGCGACCGCAATGGTCAGCCAGATCGCCACCCCGACGATGAACTTGGCGGCGGTACCAACGAAAACCCCGACGCCCGCCCCGATGCCGGTCCTGAATGCATGCTCGATTGCCCCGCCCCCGGCCGCCTCGATGAGAAATGTCCCAAGACCGCCTCCTATGCACGCACCCAGCAGGGTTCCCAGAATCGGCACGGGGATCACGAATGTGCCCACAATTCCCCCGATCACCGCACCGAAGATTGCGCCCGCGGCCCCCTGCCACCGCGCCCCGGCATGCCTTGCACCGCCGAAACCGCCGAGGAACTCGACGATCTCTGCGATGACCGCCAGCACCACGACTGCGCCAAGTGTGTAAACGCTGAAGATGTGATTGTCCCGCTGCCACCACGCAAACAGCGCTGTCGCAACAATCATCAGCCAGTTACCGGGCAGCGCAAACGGCACCAGCGCTAAACAGACGAGGTTAAACAGCAGCAGCAAAACGATCCACACGATAAGCATTGCGGCAAACCCCCTCGCACACTGATCCGATCATCCCTGCAGGAATGTCTTGTAGAAGTCCTTGTTCTGGTACTCCCCGCAGAAGTTGTCTTCGCTGACCTTCGGGAAGACGTCCGACAGTACCTTCCGCTCTTCGCCTCGCTGCCTGGAGGCGACCTTCGGCGGATAGCGGTGGCATTCCCCTACGCTTTCCACGTCCGAGACGCGTTTGAAGAACGCACACTTGCCGCATTGCCAGATTTTGACTCGCTTCGTCATCAACAGGGCTCCAGATCACCCTCACGCTATCGGAGATATACCCGGTGAGAATCAGCATATCCGCCCATCCGGCCCGCTGCAAGCTGCTTCCCCGCACAAAAGTCCGCTAATAATGTTTCCCACCGAACACTCAGGATAATTCAACGCCGCCCAAGCCTTGTTTCCTCGCCCGATACGTGTTCTAATAACAGCTTAGCCAAAAAACGCAAATAGAAGGAGTCAGGAAATGTATGAGAATCATCCAGTACTGCATCACGCCGCCATCACGTTAACCGCAATTTCACTCGTGGTTCCCCTGGCAATTGTCGCCGCCGACTCCACCCAGAGCCCATCGCCCGGCGTTTTCGACGTGCGAAGCTTTGGCGCCGCCGGCGACGGCCGGACCGACGATACGGCCGCGTTTCAAAAGGCGCTTGATGCCGCCGGCGCCGCGGGCGGAGGGGTCGTTTACGCCGGCCGGGGCAACTACTTTTTCGCGGGCCGTTTGAATGTTCCGCAGGCGGTCACGCTCCGCGGCATGTGGGAATCGGTCCCTGCACACAACGGCATACGCGACCGCGGCCTGCCCAAACCGACCGATGACGGCACGACGTTTCTCATCACCGCTGACGCGGGGCGCGAGGATGCCCCGGCCTTCATCACTCTCAACACCAACAGCACGCTCAAGGGCGTGGTGCTTTATTACCCCGAACAGAATGTCGACGACGTGCCGACGCCGTACCCCTGGGCGATTGCCATGCGAGGCAAGAACCCGGCCGTACTGGCCATCGAGATGCTTAATCCGTACAACGGCATCGACGCGACCCGCAACGAGCGCCATCTGATTCGCGACGTACACGGGCAGCCGCTGCGGCGCGGAATTCTTGTAGACGCGATCTACGACATCGGCCGGGTGGAGAACGTGCACTTCAACCCGTGGTGGAGCATGAGGCCGAAACTGTTCCGCTGGCAGCAGGAAAACGGCGAGGCGTTCATCTTCGGCCGCTCGGACTGGCAGTATGTCTTCAATACCTTCTGCTTCGGCTACAACATCGGCTACAAGTTCATCAAGAGCGGCCCAGGCGTGTGCAACGGCAACTTTTCGGGCATCGGCGCAGATGATTGCTTCACCGCGCTCAAGGTCGAGCAATGCGCGCCTTACGGCCTGCTTATCACCAACGGTGAGTTCGTTTCATTCCACGGGCCGAATCCGACCATGATCGATGTCGCCGATACTAATACCGGCACCGCACGCTTCGTCAACTGCGCCTTCTGGGGCCCCTGCAACCAGATCGCCACAATAGCCGGCAGCGGCACCGTCGGCTTTGGCGACTGCACGTTCGTCCAGTGGGGCGGCAAGGAAGGGACTCGTGCGGCGCTCCAGGTCCAAAGCGGCACAGTGCTGGTGCGCGGTTGTGAGTTTCAGCAGGACCGGCCCCACATCGAACTGGCCGAGGGCGTCAGGCGCGCGGTAATCACGGGCAACGTCTTCAAGGGACCGGCACGAATCGACAACCGCTCAAAAGGAAATATCCAAATCGGGCTCAACGCCAACGACTGAAGGACAGCCGGTGGACCTTTGCTCTCGCTGAAACTGGCCTTGTTTGGCTCTGTAAGCCCCTGACCCTATTTGGGCGTGTGATTCGCGCGAATGGCCCTGAGCAGGTCGTCCAGTTCGGCGCTTTTTGTCACGTACGCAGCCGCGCCGGCATCGTACATCGCTTTGGCCCGGTCGGCCTCCTGGTACATAGACAGCCCTATTATCCGAATCTCCGGCAGGGCCGCATGTATCCGCCGCGTGGCCTCGACCCCGTCCATCCGCGGCATGCTGTAATCCATCAGGATTACGTTCGGCCGCAATGCATGCGCCCGCTCGATCGCCTCTTCGCCATCGCCCGCCTCGCCAGCAATCTCCAGGTCCGGCTCACGCTTGAGGCGTGCGGCCATGCCCTGCCGAATCACCTTGTGGTCGTCAACAATGAGAATCCGCAACGTCTGGCCGCGCGCCGCCCGCTTCAAAGCCTCCTGCGGCTCGGCCTGGGTCTGTTCCCGCTTGCGCTCGATCCTGGCCTTCACCGTCTCAACCGGATAGACCGTAGGCGCGATCAGCGTGAACTTCGCACCCCGCTGGGGCGCACTTTCGATCTTCAGGCTCCCGCCCAGAAGTTCCAATCGCTCCCGAATGCTGAACAGGCCAAAGCCGGCGGCGCCGTCGACCTCATGCACCCGCCTCGGATCGAAACCAGCCCCTTCGTCGCTGACCACAATCTCAAGTTTGTCATCGCGCCGCGCAAGCCGGACGTTGGCGCGTGTCACACCGGCATGCTTGACCACATTGAACAGTAGTTCGCGGACGGACTCGAACAGGAGAATGCGAATATCCTCGCGAACCGTCTGCGCCTTTTCGTCAAGCTGCAAGTTGACGATCAACCCGTGTTTGTGCTGCATCCAGCGGGCCAGCCATTCCAGGCCCGCCCCCAGACCCGCCTCATGCAGGATCGTCGGCGAAAGCTCCACTGTGAGCGAACGGGACGTGTCAATCGACTGCTTGATCAGTTCATAGACGTCCTTGATGCCGCCGGCCACCTCTTCATCGGTAATACTCTGACTTAGCCCGTGCAATCCGAGCTTGGCGGCCACGAGCAGCTGCTGCAAATGGTCGTGCAGGACCTTGGCCAGGCGGTTCCTCTCCCGCTGCTCGGCCAGGGTCAGTTCCGATGCAAATCGCGACAGCTGCTCCGCCCGACGCTGCAGTTCCCGGTTCTTGTAATGCAATTCCGCCGTGCGGTCCCTGACCCGCTGCTCAAGTTCCTCGTTCGCCCGGCGCAGACTCTCCTCTGCCTGCTTGCGTTCAGTAATATCGATACACGTGCCAACCCATTCGCGAACGCTGCCGTCTTCGTTGTACGTCGGCACGCCTCGGGCCAGGAAATTACGGTACACACCGTCATGACGCCTCAGCCGGTACTCCGTCTCGTATTTTTTCCGCTTCTCAACCGCCTCCTGCCAGACCTCAACGGTATAGGGCAGATCGTCGGGGTGCACGGCCTTCGACCACCCCCATCCCTTGATTTCCTCGACGCTCTGGCCGGTGAACTGCCGCCAGGCCCGCATGTTTTCCGTAACCTCGCCGGCGGCATTCGTCGTCCATCCGACCTGCCCGGTGACGTCCAGAAACGACCAGTAGCGATCCAGCGAGGCCCGCAGCGCCTCTTCGGTCTGCCGGCGCTCAGTGATGTCCTGCGCAATACCGAAGCCGCACATCAGCTTGCCGGCGTCGTCAAATTCGACGTAGGCCTTTTCCCGGAGCCATTTCACCTGCCCGTCGACCACGATGCGGTGTTCGATTTCATACGGCTCGCCGCCTAAAGCCGCCTGCCATCGAGCGTCCACGAACGCGCGGTCGTCCGGATGAACCCTCTCCAGGAACGTTTGATAGGTCAGCGGCGTCCCGACAGGAATTCCGAAGATGCGATAAAGTTCGTCCGACCAGGTCAGCACGTCATCTCCGATATTGAGTCGCCAGCTTCCAATCTGGCCCACCGCCTGCGCACGCTCCAGGTCATTTCGGCTCAGCCGCAGCGCTTCCTCGGCCCGCCTGCGCTCGGTGACATCGACGCCATAGAGGTTAACATACTCCTCACCCCGCGGCTGTACCGCGAACAGGCGGACCACCTCACAATCCGGACAGCCGATTTCGGCTTCCACCGTATGGTCGTGTCCGCGCGCGTTGGCTACCACCGTCCGCACGACTTCCGGCAGCAAATCGTTTTCTCGCCAACCGAGCCTCACCAGCCAATTGCGCGCGGGCGCATTTAGATGCAGCACCGATCCGTCGGCGGCGACTCGCACCACCGGATTTGGGTTTTCCTTGGGAAACTGTGCCAGTTGCCGCAGTGTCCGGTCATGTCGACGAAGTTCTTCGTTGCTGACCCGCAACTCCTCCGCTCGAGTAGCCAACTCGGCAGCCTGTACCTGGAGTTTCTCATTTGCGGCTTCGAGTTCCCGGGTCCGCTCCTCCACCATTTGCTGCAGTTGGTCGCCGTACCTCACGAGTTCGGCTTCGGCTTGTCTTTGCTCGGTGATGTCGATGCCCATCTCGAGGATGAGGGTACTGCCGTCGGCCTCGGTGAAGGGGAAGTCGTAAATATCATAGGTTCGGCCGTCCGGGCCGGTCCATTCCCAGTGATGGGGCTGCATGGTCTTAAGGACCGTGTAGGTTTGGCAGTCTTCGCACGGCTCCGTGCGGTCGAAGAGATACTCGAAACGCCGCCTTGCGCCCGATTCGCCGAAGCGTTCGCGGAAAAAGCGGTTGGCAAACGGTACATGGTAATCCGGCGTTAACAGGAGCACATAAACCGGCAGGGTCTCCAAGACATCGTAAAGGCGCTGGCGTTCTCTTCTGGCAGTCTCTTCGGCATGGCGGCGGTCGGCAATCTCCGTCTCAAGTTCGCTGGTATCCGACACCACAAGGCAGACGCTGACAAGATCGCCCTGCCGCAGAACGTTGGCGCCGACCTGCGACGGTATAGATGTGCCGTCCGCGGACCGGAATACGAGGCGCTGGCGGCAGGGCCCGGCCTGGACGGCCTCCAGCAAGGCCGCAAGGTCGCCGCGCGAAGACGGCTCGATCAGGCGCTGCACGGGGTGACCGATGATTTCTTCCATGGGCAGACGAACCATATCGGCGAACCGCTGGTTGCAGAACAGGACCGTACCCTCCGGCGTGACGGTCAGGCCGGCCTCGTGCATGGTTTCGACAAGCCTCCGGTAGATCACGTCCTCGCCGCTGAGTGTGAAGACATGGTCACCCTCGGCGCCCTGCACGATGACCGCGTCGACGGCGCCCTCGCGAATGGCCGTAACCGTATCCTCGGCCTCCTGCAGGCGTATCCGCAGTTGCTCGTTTTCTTCGATCAACTCGCGTACAAGCTTTTCGTTCTTCATTTCTTTTCCTGGGGTCGAAGATCCAGCCCGACAAGGATCTTCTCCTCGTCGGCCATGCTGCCGATGAACTTGCGAAGCGGCACGGGCAGCTTCTTAATCAGCGTCGGCGCCGCAATGATCTGCTCGCCCTTTGCCAACTTCGGCTGCTGGTAGATGTCGATCACCTGAAGGTCATACCGCCCCGCCAGGTGCTCTTCGCAAATCCGCGTAATGTTCTTGATCGCCCGCGTGGATTTGGGCGTCATGCCCGCCACATACAGGCGAAGCACGTACTTCTGATCGGGCGTCTCTTCCGCAAACAGGTCGCCCGAAATATGCGGCTTCTTCTTCGTCATGCCATCACCATTCTCAGGTTGCGTAAGTCCGCGGCCTCAAATCGAGACCCACTAAGACGCGTTCCGTATCGGACAGGTCCCCGATAATCTTCCGCACCGGTTCCGGCAGTTTCCGCACCAGGGTCGGCACCGCCACGATTTGATCGCCCCGGGCAAGCTGCGGCTGCTTGAGCAAATCGATGATCTCGATGTGGTATTGCCCCCCTTCCAGGTGCTCCTCGCAGATCTTCTTGAGGTTGGCAAAGGCCGCCATCGCCTTGCTCGTCTGGCCCGCCACATAGAGGCGCAGCTCCCACTCCTTCTCCGGACGTTCGCGGTCGCCCCGAGAGTTCACAGTTTTTTCGTTCTTAGGCATCCTGTTTCCCTTTGTCAGCTACATCGTGGTGTCAGCCATTTCGATACCGTGATCGGTAAGGTACAACTGCCGCACACGGCTTGAATGCGCCATCCCGCGGCTCTTGAGCACATAGAGCAGCCTCCGACGCTCCCCGCCGGATTCATCACTTCGCAATATGATCCACGTGTCCATCAGCGACGAAATCGTCGCCTCGCTCTGCTCGAGGGGCGCCCCGCCGGTTGTCAAACTCGTAATTACGCCTGTAATCCGTTCCTGTTTCAAGAAGTCGATCAGGCGCGTCAGCATGGCCTTGATTTGCTCGGTCTCGCCTATCGACGACATGCTGGTAATCGGATCCATGACCACCGCCACAGGCTTGAAATCGGTTACCGCGACATGCAGACCAACCAGGTGCGCCTCCAGGCCGAACTGCGTCGGACGCTTGGCCACAAACCTCAGAAGCCCCTTATCCACCCAATTCACCAGGTCGATGCCGATAGAGGCCATGTTGCGCGCGATCTGCTCGGGCGACTCTTCAAAAGAAAAGTACAGACACCTGTCGCCCCTGCGGCATACGCTGTCTGCGAAGGCCGCCGCCAGGCTGCTCTTGCCGGTTCCCGCCGTTCCGCTGATCAAAACGCTGCTGCCGCGATAATACCCCTTGCCGCCGAACATCGCATCCAGCGTCGCAATCCCTGACGACACCCGCTCGGTCGTGACAGGATAATCCAGCCCGAGCGAGCTGATCGGCAATATGGAAAGCCCCCCTCCGTGATCATCGTCGGATATTCGTTGGTTCCGTGGGTGGAGCCCCGATACTTGACGACCCGGAGCCGCCGTGTCGCCACCTGGTTGATCACGCGATGATCCAGAAAGATCACGCAATCGCTGACATATTCCTCGAGTCCGTGGCGCGTCAGTTGGCTCTCGCCCTTTTCGCCCGTTATGACCACGGTGACATGCTTGCTCTTGAGCCAGCGGAACAGCCGCCGGAGTTCCGCCCGAATGATCCCCGGGTTGCGCAGCGCGGCAAACAGCACCTCCACGGTATCCAGCGCGACGCGCTTCGCTCCGACACTGTCGATCGCCGCGGCCAGCCGTACAAACAGCCCGTCCAGGTCGTACTCGCCCGTCTCCTGGATCTCTTGCCGCTCGACGTGTACATAGTCGATCACGAGCTTGTTTGCCGCGATCATTCCCCTCAGGTCCATCCCCAGGGAAGCCACGTTGTCCGCCAATTCATCTACGGTCTCCTCGAACGTCATAATAACGCCCGGTTCGCCGTATTCGGTGATGCCTCGAACGATGAACTCGGTGGCAAGAAGCGTCTTTCCGCAGCCGGCCCCGCCGCAAACCAGTGTCGGTCGCCCCCGCGGCAAACCCCCGTCGGTGATCTCGTCCAGCCCCCTGATGCCTGTAGGGCATTTTTGAAGCCCGGCACCGCATCCGCTGCCGTTCGTAGTGGCCATTTCTTTCTCCCGTGTGCTTACTAACCGCCCCATATCAAAGAACTACGTGCGGTTTTCCGCATTTGTTTTGTCCGAAGAGTTCTAATAGCCGGACAACGCAGAGTCAAATTAAATTCTGCCCCTCCGATAAGTTTCCGGGCATGCAAAATATGTATAACAATAGGTCCTCTTCGTGTCGCCAATCAGGGTTTCTCCCGTCGAACCGGTTTGCAGCCGGCCCCGCTTAAGTGTTAGTGCCATGCAGACTTGACCTGCCTCTTCAGAGCGGTTATGGTTATGGTGTCGTTTGAAAAAAGCACGCAAAAGCGCCGTTGCAGGGACAAACCATGAATCAGCAGAGGCAACCTAAAGTATTCGCGGCCATTGTGACCCTTTTTCTCGCAGGGGCTGTATCCGCACAACTCCGCATTCCCGCCGCCACCGCCTACCTCGACCCCGACATCAACGGCGCGAGGGTCTCATCTCGTTCCGGGATTACCGGATGGCAAGACCCTCTGCTTAAGGTCCTGTGGTTCGGACAGATCAAGACGCCTGGCTCGCTCGATTGCTCCGTCGCCTTGAGGCTGCCTGCCGGCGCCGCTTCCAAATTGCGTCTGACCGTTGCGGCCCAGTCAAGAGAAGCCGCCGTCAAGGGCGCAGGCGAGGGCCCCGTCACCGCTCGCTTTGGCGCATTTGAGATCAAGGAACCCGGCTATCAGAAATTCACTCTCGAATCACTTAACCCTGCCGGTCAACCCGCCGGCGACATCACCGCCCTGCTGCTGGACGGCCCTGCTGTCAAAGATGCCCATTTCAACTTGAATCCGCGCCGTAACGCCGCCTCGGTACACCTGTTCTACCCCGTGCCTAAGGACACGCAGGTCGAGGCGTTCTACTGCGAGGTGACCGGGCTGGAAGACCCGCTGTGGACGTATTACATGGCATGCGGGTGGCATCGCGGCTATTTCGGTATGCAGGTCAACAGCCCCACCGAGCGGCGCATCATCTTCAGCGTCTGGGACAGCGGCACCGAGGCCGTCGATCGCGCCAAGGTCCCCGCCGAAAATCGCGTTACGCTCGTGGCAAAGGGCGAAGGCGTCTATGCGGGCGACTTCGGCAACGAAGGCACCGGCGGCCACAGCCACCTAAAGTACCTGTGGAAGACTGGCGAAAAGCAGCGCTTCATCGTCACCGCCAGGCCAACCGACACCGCCCACACCATCTATTCGGGTTATTACTTCCACCCCGACAAGAAGGCGTGGTTTCTGATCTCGAGCTGGAAGGCCCCGAAGGACGGCGGCTACCTGCGCGGCCTGTACAGTTTCAGTGAAAACTTCGGCGGCGCAAACGGCCACCTCGTCCGTAAGGCCCTCTACGGTAACCAGTGGATCCGCACCCCCGAGGGTAAATGGATCGAACTTACTGCGGCCACCTTCAGCCACGACGTCACGGGCAAAGCCGACCGACTGGACCGGTTCATGGGTCTGCAGGACGGCCAGTTCTTCCTGTCCCACGGGGGCTTCCTGCCGGGCTTCACCGCATACGGCGAAAAGTTCACCCGGCCCGCAACAGGCGCTCCTCCAACCGACTTCAAGCTGCCTCAATAGCAGTCGCAACCGTGCTTGCGCTTTGTGAAGCCAATGGGGGCCCCTGCCGCTTTTCTGCCGCTATTGTACGCGGCCTGAGAACCTCGTATAATTCCGGGTGCCTGAAACAAGTTTCAACCTAAGGAGGTTCAAACTATGACCATCAAGACCTTGGCCGTAACAGCCTTGTCACTGGCCGCCATGTCGGCATCGGCCGACTCCATCAGCGTCTACCTCGGGACGTACACCTGGGACACCGCCGTCAGCAAGGGCATCTACCGCAGCACACTCGACCTCGGGACAGGTCGCCTCTCCGAACCCGTCCTTGCCGCCGAAGCCGTCAACCCTGCCTTCCTCGAAATCCATCCTAACGGCAAGTTTCTTTATGCCGTCAGCGAATCCGGCAAGGCCGGCGCCGTCAGCGCCTACGCTATCGAACCCGACGGCGGCCTCAGGCTCCTCAACCAGCAGCCCTCCCAGGGCGCAGGTCCCTGCCATGTCAACGTCAACTCCAAAGGCACGCAGGTACTTGTCGCCAACTACGGCAGCGGCAGCGCCACGCTGCTTCCCATCAAACCGGACGGCAGCCTTGCGCCGCCCACGTGCAGCATCCAGCACGAAGGCTCCGGCCCCAACGCCGCCCGCCAGAAAGGCCCTCACGCCCACTCCGTTAACCTCAGCCCGGACGATCGCTTCGCCTTCGTCGCAGACCTCGGCATCGACAAGGTCATGATCTACCGCCTGGACATCGACAGGGACGCACTCGTCCCCAACAACCCTCCTTTCGCCCAGCTCAAACCCGGCGCCGGCCCGCGCCATTTCACGTTTCACCCCGGCGGCCGCTTCGCCTACGTCATCAACGAACTCGACTGCACCATCACCGCGTTCGCCTATAACCCTCGCTCGGGCGTCCTTACCGAGATCCAGACCGTCGGCACGCTCCCGCCCGACTGGAAAGGCAGCAACACCTGCGCCGAAATCCGCGTGCACCCCAACGGCAGATTCCTCTACGGCTCAAACCGCGGCCACGACAGCGTTGCGGTTTACACGATTGATGGCGCCGGCAAGCTGACGTTTGTGGAACACGAAACAGCCGACATCAAGACGCCGCGCAACTTCAATATCGAACCCTCCGGCAAATACTGCCTCGTCGCCAACCAGGATGCCAACACCGTGCTTGTCTTTCGAATCAACCCCCAAACCGGCGACTTGGAACCAACGGGCAACAAGGTGTCCGTCGGCCGCTGCGTGTGCATCCGCTTTCTAAAGCCCTGATCCGCTTCGCCGCGTCAGACAATCTGTTTCGGGAGAAGAACATGAAACGCCTCAGCCGTCTCACGTGCACATTGGCGCTGCTGCTGTTCCCGCTCATCGGTGCACATGACCCCGCGGCCGTCCAGGCTGCCCCAGCGGCCGCCAGGAAACCCGTCAAAATCCTTGTCGCTTACTACTCCCGGACCGGCAGCACTGAAGAGATGGCCCGCGCCGTTGTCGAAGGCGTGTGCCGCGTGCCGGAGGCGATGGTACTGCTCAAGCGCGCAGCCGACGTCACCCGACAGGACCTCGAAGCCGCCGACGGCATCATCCTGGGCAGCCCCACGTACTTCGCCAACATCCCCGGCGAGATGAAGACCATCATGGACCAGTGGAACTGGAAGTGGAAAGTAGATTTCACCGACAAGATCGGCGGCGCCTTTGCCACCGCCGGCGGCCGCACCGGCGGCCAGGAGCACGTCGTCGTGTCGCTGCTGATGTTCATGCTGCACAACCGTATGCTCGTCGCCGGCCCGCTCTACCAAAACGAGACCACCGGCAGCATCTGGGCCGAGTCCGGCGCCACCGCAGTCACGGGCCCTCTCGATACCGGAATCAGCGAAGCCGAACGCCAGGCCGCGAGGCGTCTCGGGGAACGCATCGCCGATCTTGCCGCAAAGATACACCCCGCGCGCGTTCAATAATGCTTGCCGTACCGGAATAACCGCATCAACACGCCGCAATAGCTGCATCTGATCGAAAACCCGGCGCCGTCTCCCGTCAGCACCGGGTTTTCTTTTTAGCTCACCAGTTGCGGTCGTACCGTAATCCGTTATCCCCGCCTAAACCGCAACCTCCTGTTCGTGCTTGACCGTCCGGAACTGCGTTCCCACCTCATCCGGGTCCTCGATAACTTCGCGCGCGACCTCAAAGATCTCGCTTTCTTCCTCTTCGATATGGTGGGTAAGCAGTTCCTTAAGCACCTTCAAGTCCGCCTTCCACCGTTCGTCCGTATACCCAGCGTCCTCGCAGTCTTTCAACACGCTCCGCGCGGCCCGGTGCTCTTCGATCCCTTGCAGAATCGTTTGCCGCTCCTCCTTGTCCGACGTCTTGTCCAGAATCATCGGATAAAAGTACTTCTCCTCCGCAAACATGTGCGGCAGCAACTCGTCTTTCAACCTTTCAAACTGTTTCTGCCGCGTCTTGCCCGCACGGTCCGATGTGCTCTCCAGCTTGTCAACAATGTCCATCACCATCTGATGATCCGTCTTGAGCATCTCAAAAATATCCATGACCCGCCGCCTTTCTTCTTGAATGTAAAATGCCTCGATTCCTCTCACCGTTTTGACTCACTTCGGTGAAAACCGGGGGGCGCTTTAATGCTGCCCATCCTGCACGCCTCAAGCAAAAGGCTTACCCCGCAAAGCAATTGTCCCGCGCTGATTCAGCCAAATGGCGATAACGCCGCTCGTCCGCATGAACGAAATAATTGCACAGCGGAGGAGACAATCCGCGTCCAGCGAAAACAATCGCCTAATGGGGAAGGAGGCAGTGTTATGAAAAGCATGAAACGCACCGCACGATTAATCGTCCTGACGGTTCTCCTCACGGGCTTGACCACGATCGCCTACGCCCAGCCTGTCATCATCACCGAGACCGCGGCCCCGGCGCAGCCGAACTTCTGGCTGGCCGTCATCGTCGGCCTCATCCTTGCCGTGGCCTTCGAAATGATCCTAACCCATCTTTCGATCGCCGCCGGCATCAGCATGGTGGGGCCCCTGGATGAGCCCCAGCGCAAGGGTCGTGAAGAACGTGAAGAAGGCGAGGGCGAAACCATCTATATGCGGACGGCCCACCGCTTCAGCAATGCCTTTGGCGTCTGGTCGCTCATCACGGCCGTTATCTCGGTCTTTGCCGCGACGTGGCTGGCCGTCACCCTCTCGGGCACAGACAACGCATTCTACGGACTTGTGCTCGGGCTGGCCATCTGGGGCCTCTTCTATCTGCTGACAACCGTTCTGGAAGCAGCCGCCGTGACCTCGCTGGTCGGCTCGCTGATGCGCACCGCCGTCAGCGGCCTGCAGTCCGCCTACAAGGCCGCCGCCGGAGTCTTCGCCAAGTCCCCCGAAGACCGCATCGCTGATGCCGCACGCGATGTCACCGCATCGGTCCGCCAGGAACTGTTTGGCGATATCGACGCCGAAGACCTGCGGCACAAGATCGACAGTTACGTCCAGCAGATAAAACCCATGGACGCCAAAACCATAAAGAAAGAAGTACTCGATCTCCTGGACGACATCGAGGTCCGCGCCATCGTCGACCGTGAAGGCCCGTTCGCCGATATCACCGAGATCAGTGCACGCCTCGAAGCCGGCGGCAAGATGAGCAGGGAAAAGGCCAAATCCACAGCCGAGAGCTTTGCTCACGCCCTGGAGATGATTCGCGAAGAATATCGCTCCGGCAAGCGCCCGGCCGAAAAAGTCTCGGACGCCGCTATGAAAGCCGCCGGCATCTCAGACGAACAAGCCCGCGCCACGCGTGAAAAAATCGAACGCTATCTCCGTGAAACTGGCGAAGAAGCCCTCGACCCCGACGCCATCAAGACCGATATTGAAAAGCTCCTCAAGAGCCCCGGCGAAGGCGTCCAGGCGCTGAAAGACCGCCTGTCGCACGTCGACCGTTCGACCATCGCCTCCGTGATCGCCTCGCGCACCGACCTGTCGCGCGACAAGGCCGACCAGATCGTCGACAGGGTCTGGAGCGTTATCGATAAGCTCCGCGGCGCCGCCGCACCCGCCGAGACCGTTACCCAAGGCGCCCAGGTGCCGGCGCCTGAGGCCGCCGCTGGCGTCGAACGCAAACTGCAGAGCTATCTCGACTCGCTCGGCAGGCCGGAGCTGCGCTATGAAGGGATCAAGCACGATTTCATGCTGCTCCTCCACGACCCCAAAGCCGGCGCCGACGCGCTGCTGCAGCGGGCCAAAGCGATGGACCGCGACACCCTCAAGGCGATTGTCGCATCCCGCAAGGACCTCTCCGAAGACGATGCCGAACAGATCGTCAGCCGCATGGAGTCCGCACGCGACGAAGCTATCGCCAAGGCCCAGCAGATGAAAGAGAAAGTGCAGGAAAAGGTCCAGCTTGCCCGCGAACGCGTTATGCACGAGGCGGAGGAGGCGCGTGAGACGGCCAGTTCAGCGGCCTGGTGGACCTTCGGCTCCGCGGTCGCCTCCGCAGCCGCCGCGGTCGCCGGCGGTATCCTGGCTGTGGAATACTTCTGACCGCGCCGCCCGCATGGAGAGTGCAACCTCAAAACGCACCGCGCCCGAACGGCAGGTGCGTTTTTGCGCGCAGTGAACCAGCGCGGACAGCCATAAAAAGGAGGCGGCTTGACCAGACTGTGGCAGGCTAACAAGCAGGCCCTGATGTCTTTCCTGCGGGACGATTGCATTTCCCTTGCGGCCGCATTGGCGTTTTTTTCAATGCTGTCGCTGGCGCCGCTGCTGGTCCTGCTGGTCACGGCCGGCGCCTATATCGGCCGCGACAACCAGGCGCGAATCGTTGACCGCGTACAGTCGGCCCTCGGCCCGCCCGCCGGCGACGCTCTTCAGCAGATGCTCGCCAACGCCGAAGCCCACAAGGTCGCCGCCACGTACTCCGCCGTCATCGGCATCACCTCCGTACTGATCGGCGCAACGATCGTCTTCGGCCACCTTCAGAAGTCCCTCAACCGCGCCTTCAACGTCCGCACGAAAACCGGCCTGATCGCCGGCTGGTTTTACAAACGCGGGCTGTCACTGCTCATGGTCATCGGTATCGGCATCCTCCTGCTGGCGTCGCTGGTCATCAGTTCGGTCCTCTCCGCGCTGTCCGACCGCATCCCCGTGCTGGCCGGCCGAACCGACTTCCTCCTGTCGCTGGTCCTGTTCGTTCTCGCCTTCGCCCTCATGTACAAGACCCTGCCGGACGTCCGCATTGCATGGCGCGACGTCTGGATCGGCAGCCTCATCACCGCCCTTCTCTTCGTCATCGCCAAATGGGCCATCGCCACGTACCTCGCCCGCCAGGCCGTCGCCTCCGCCTACGGCGCCGCCGGTGCGCTCTTCGTCCTCATGCTCTGGGCCTTCTACTCCGGCATCGTCATCCTTTACGGCGCCGAACTCACCAAGGCGTGGACCGAATGCTGCGGCACCCCGCTCGAACCCAATCAGTTCGCCGAATGGGACAAATAGGAAGCAAGACAGCACGCCGATCCGACTACTGCAAGCAGTCCCGCCGCTCGGTACCCATGTGGTCCTCCCCCTCGGACAGCCCTGATGATCAAAGCTGCTGCGCGTGTACGACAGTGATCTTGATCGGTCGCGAGCGCACGGTGACGCCGTTGTCGTCGGTCGCCTCGGCGGTCAGCACATACGTCCCCACCGCATGTGACCACCACGGCAGTGACCAGCCGTCGCTTGCGTCAGTGTCCTCGCCGATCATCACGTTGTTGGCAAAGAACGCCACTTTGACGACCGCTCCATCCGCGTCGCCCGCTTCGGCCTCAATCATGATGGTCTCCGCCGAAAATGGTATCCTCGCCTGGTCATACGGCTTGACGATCCTCGCCCAGGGCGGCCCATTAATCCATGCAAGGCTGTCGAGCCACTCCTCGGCCATTATCGCAAGATCAGCCAGGCTCGTCACACCGTCGCGGTTCAGATCGCCCGCCAGCGGCCACTCGCTCATGCTCGCAAAGGCCGTCCCGCCGTAGGCCCCGATGTTCAGCCTCCCCCCATTGGGCATCGGCTCGCGCACCGGCTTGATCGACGGGTCGCCCATGTCCAGTGCCACGCTGTCGACCTTGTCCAGCACCCATTCGTCCGTCCACGGGCGATACCGCCCGCGGCGACTCAGGAGGTGATAATCCCCGCCCTCATAATCTGCGAACAGCGGCACCTGCGGCGCCATGATCATGCGCGTAAACAGGCTGTACCGTGCCGTGCAGCCATACAGGTCTCCATCGGCGTTGGCGTGAAAGATGCAGTTGCTTATGTCCGGCCTGGAGTCCTCGTAGGCGGCGATGCCGAAATCGTTGTCCACGATGGTCAACTGCGTCAGCGTCGGGCTGCTCTGGTAGTTCAGCGATACCGCCACGCCGCTGTTGCGAATGACGAAGTTCCGCAGCACGCTGCCCGGCCCTTCGCCCGTATGGAACGTCACCGCGTCCATCTTCATGCCTTGGAGCTGCGGCGCCTCGATAATCGCCGCGTCCGCCGCGCTCTGAATGACTACCGCCTTGCCGATGTAATCGATTGCCTCCACGTACACGCCCGGCCACACCAGGATCGTGTCACCGCTGATAGATAGATCGATCGCCGTCTGAATGTGCGCAAGCGCCGTCTGGCGCGACAGGCCGTCGTTCGCATCGTCGCCGTGCGGGCCGTCGACGTGATAGATCACGTTGCCCTTGCCCTTGCTGGCCTCCGCCGTGTTGCCGTAGGCGCCCATGTTGATCCGCCCGCCGTTGGGCTCCGGCTCCCGGTCAAACGCATCGTCAGGATCGCCCGCGTCGATGCACGGACTGTGCCGCGTATCCACCACCCACGTGCCGGTGCCCGGATGATACCGCCCCGCCACCGACTGCACGTGATAATCGTTCACCGCCACCGGCGCAAACAGCGGGTCCGCGGAGATATTGCCCGGCCCCGGGTACTTTTCCTCGATGTTCGAATACGTCACCGGGCTGTTGCAGAAAGGATCGATGAGCTGCATTTCCGGCCCGTCGTTATACCACACGATCGAGTTTTTCACCTGCACGTTCACCGCCCACGTGTGAATACCGCCCGCCGGAAGCGGCGCCATCGCGTTTACGAGCCGGTTATTCGCCACCGTACAATTGACAATCAGCAGACCGCCCTCAATGAGACCCGGCTCACCCGTCGTACCTTCGTTGCCCGGCGGCTCCAGAACTGACCCGCGTTCCGCAAACACCCCGCCGCCCGCACTGGCCGTATTCAGCGAGACCACCGTGTTTTGCACGACCACGTGCGACAACCCGCCCACGTACACGCCGCCCCCGTTGACATTGCCCTGGGCCCCGTTGAACGAAATATCGCACCCGATCACCTTGGCCGAACTGGATCGCACAAACAGTCCCCCGCCCAGGCTGTTATAGTAGGCCTCGTTGTTTTGAATCACGCAATTGACGATGCTCGCCGACGCCCGCCCCATCAGCGCGACCCCTGCACCATAGCCCCCCGACCGTCCATCGCCAAATCCGCCGCCCTTGCACTCCGAAATCCGACAATCCACAATCGAAGCCTCGCCGCCCACGCAGCAGATCCCGCCGCCGACCTCCGCCCCGCAATCGACAATCACGCACCCCACAATCGTCGGACTCGCTCCCTCACAGTAAATCCCCCCGCCCGCCGGGATCTTCGTCCCTGTCTGCCATGCATCACCCTCGGCGGGCAGATCGCCGTAAACGCGCCCCCCGCGAATCGTAAACCCCTTCAGGACCGACCGCGCCGTTTCTCCGCGATGGAAAAGGAAACCCCGCCGGCTCTGCCGCACTTCCTGCGGCGGCACGGTCAACGGTGCAAGATCGATCACTGTCTGACCCGCCCCGTCCGCGCTCGTCACTGTAATCGCCTTGCCCATGAAGTCGATATCGTGATTGCCCTCACCCCGGTATACCCCCGGTGCAACCACCACCACGTCCCCATCCGAGGCTGCATTGATAGCCGCCTGAATAGTCGCGTAATCCTGCGGCACGCGAATCGTCCCCACAGGCGACTCCAGGCACACCTTCAGGTTGTCCAACACCTTGTGCGAGCCCATGAACCCCACATACACCGTCCCCTGTTCCGATCTCACCTCGACAGCATTGTGCCCATCATTGGCGCGAATCGGCAGCGTCCAGATCTCCCCATCCGCCGACAATGAGTAGCTCAAATAGCCCAACGGCTCGGGCATGTCGAGCCACGTCGGGGCTAACACATCAAATTCCAGCACCCCTTTCACGGTCCGCGCGCCCTTGACCGCCTCGAGCGGAAAACGGTAGTACAGGATAGCCGGCTTGCCGTCATAACCAACAAACATCAGCCCCGGCGCCGGCCGGCCCACGTAACTCGAGTAGTAAAGATACGGCTCGCCCGGCCCGAACGCGTTCTCCGGCCAGAACAACGAGTGCCGATAGCTGTCCTTCCGCGCCTTTTCCGCGCTGAAATCGTCCGTGTAACAGTACCCCCAGCCGGCATTCACCCGCACCGCTTCGGCCTCTAACGCAAACGTAAACCCGTCCGAAACCATCTGCTCGTACACGCCGCTCAGATGCACGGCCTCCGCCCCTAAGGTCACAGTCAGCTCGATCCGCTCGCTCGACACCGGCCCCGCAAACACCACCGTGGTATTATCTTTCACGCTGCCGACCAGCCGGGTCATACCAAACAACGCATCGAGATCACAGGTGTGCAGAAATGGCCCCTCGCTCAGCGCAGCATCCACCCAGTCAAACGCCGCCGACCCGGCCACGAAATCCACCGTCAACTGGAAACGCCCCTCCACACGGTATGTCTCATGTACGCCGGCAAACCCGCCCGTCTGCACCACCCTGCTCTGATCGCTCTTGAACTCGTAGATCCCCGTCGCCCCCGAAGCCGACGCCGCAATCACCGTCAGAACCGCCAAACCCCATCTCGCCGTCCGCATCACGTTCCCCTTAAGCTCTCCGACTCCGCATCACCGGCGCGCACGCCATGTCCTTACCTGCACAGTTGCAACAGCCAAAGCCCTTTCATCTCGGCCATCGTCCCGCTGCCCGCATAAGGCTCCGCAAACCGCCCCGCCGCGCCTTCGACTTCCTGCAGATAACGGAACGCCAGCCGACCCTCGACGTCTCCGGTAAACTCAATCACCTCAATCACGTCCCGCTCCAGATCAATGGTATACACCGCATGCCGCCCCGCGGCGGTAAGTTCCACCTGGGCCTTGCCCCGCTCCGGCCCTCGCCGCGTCACAAACGCCGTGCCTGTCGCCGCCGCATCTCGCCGGACTGTATCGATCGTATGCAATCCCATCCACGGCCGGGCAAGCCCCGCCATGAACGTCCCGCCGCGATAACACCGCACCTCCTCGGCGCCTGTCGCCGTCGCCACGCCTCGCGAATCCACGTAACGCACGCTGCCCACACACAATTCCACCCACGGCCTGGCCACCTCACACGCACTATACACAAACGGCATGCACCCGCGCCCCGAGACCGCCTGTGTCCCCAACCGTCCTTCGACCTCGAAGTACGTCCAGCCCCGCGCGTGCATCGCATCCCGCCGATCCATCACACGGCAATCCGCCGGCCAGGCAAACTGAAAATACTCCTCCGCCAACATATTCTCATGCCGGTCGACCCGCGAAATACCCGTCATCACACCACCCTGCCGATCCGCAATTACCAGCAATCCCTGCCGCCGCGTGTTGATGTATTCAAGCGTCCGCCCCCCAGACCGAAGCCCCTCCATGTGATCCAGAAACGCCGTCAGGTCCTCTCCGTCGGTCGGCAGCCGCCACACCGACAGGTCGGCTGCGTATGCCCGCGCATTGCGAATCTCTACGACCCCGCCGCGATATTCGTAATTTGCATATTCATTCTGCAGGATCCGGCATTCCGCCTCGCCGTCACGGTCGTGGCGCACCTGCCGCATCGTCACCGGCCCGCCGGCCCCCTGCGGATAAAAATACCAGCACTCATCGGCCCCCCTCTCCCCCGAATCCGGCAAAAGCGCCGCGGACACCGCACCAATCTCCCCGTTTGGCTGCATCTTACCAGCGCCGTCGCCGCTATTGACCGCGATTACCCCCACCGTCACCGCGCTTGCCGCCGCCGCGGTCACCAGAACGCCTCTGCTGGCCGCCATTGCCGCCGCAACCGCCGCCCCTCCTACCTGCAAGGTCGCCGCGCTCACCGAAATACTCGCCGCTGCCGCTTCATCTGCCGCTGTCATCTTCCCGAACACCACCAGGGCCATCAAAAGCGACCCTTTGCCCAAGCCATGGCGGCCCAACTGCCTTGCCAACGATTTTTTCGCGCGGTAAAACAGCATTTGCGCGCCGAATTCGCTGCAGCCCATCGCCGCCCCGATCTCCGCAAACGACATCCCGTCATAGCATCGCATGCTCAGGACGGCCCGATGCCGCGGCTTGACGCCCGCCATCGCCCGGGCAATCATCTGCCGCAGTTCCTCCGCCAGGACCCTCTCCAGCGCCTCCTGCTTGTTGGCCGACGCACCGCCGTACCCCGCAGGCTCCAACGACGCCGTTTTATGGCGGTTTTCCTGCCGCCGGTAGCGCCGCAATTTGTTGAGCGCAATACCATACAGCCAGGGCCAGAAACGATCCGCACGCTGCAATTTCCCCAATATCCGGATCATTTCCAGGATGCTCTCCTGTACCACGTCGGCCGTAATGTCCTCACGGAGCGTGAGCCGGTAAACGTGCGCACGGAGACGCACGCTCGCCATTTCCGCAAGCCTGTCCAGGCACACCTTGTCGCCGAACTGTGCCTGCTCCACCAGACGAACGTAGTCAGCCGCTTGGGTCATACAGTGTTAAGTGCCCCCATCCTGTGGGAAACCAACGCTTTTTCCCTGTTAACATGCCCCATTTTAACAAAAAGACGGCGAAAAAGCAGCCGCAGAGGCGGAAATGGCACGGCCACGAGCAAATCGCACAGGAAGAGAGCAGAATTTGCGGTGAAAGAGGCGGGATATTCGGCAAGGCGAGGGGGCTTTGCAGCGAAACCGAAGGGACTGGCGGCAAGAAAGTGCCTGTTTGCGGCAAGAGAGCCGGGATGTGCGGCCAACAAGCCGGATTTACTATGGGGTCTGGGGAAAACTTGCGTCGATAGGTTCCCGGGCAAGTTGGACCAGAAATTCACTTATCCGCTCGATCACAAGATCGAGATATTGTCTGCCCCGTTCGGCCGTGGACTCAGAAGGGTCGCCGCAGGCGGCGTGGTCGTTAAGCTTGGCAAAGTCGCGGCTGGTGGACACGTAACCCCTGCGCAGCGCCTCGAATCGAAACGGCCGGGCCTCCCCGTCGCCCGCCACGTCTGGTTCGACCAATTCAGGAAACAATGCCATCGCAACTGACGTTTCGAGCTGCCCACCGTGATCGTCGGGCTTCGTGAATATCTCATCGAATTTGTCGCGGCCCGCCAGCCACCAGTTGCACAGGAAGACGTGCACGTCCATATCGCACTGGATCTGCCGGATCAGCGGCTTGAATTCGTTGCCGCCGTGGCCGTTCAAAATCATGACTTTGCGTATGCCGTGATGCCGCAGCGACACGATGATTTCGCGTACCATCGCGTCCAGCGTCGCCTGCGAGACGTGAATAGTCAGCGGAAAAGCCATCTGGTTGCAGTCCACCCCATACGGCAGGGCCGGCAGACAGATCACCGACTCGCATGCTTTCCACGCCCGCTCGCAGCAGGCCCGCGCCACGTACATTGTGTGCAGCCAGTCCTGGCCCTCCGGCAGGTGCCGGTTATGCGCCTCGATCGCCCCGGTCGGCAGCACCGCCACTTCGTACCGGCGTTTGCCAATGCGGTGCAGATTAGTCGTTGCCAGTTCCCACTCGTTGATGCGGTACGCGTCTTTGGCCATGGTCATCCTCGCTGAAACCTTGTCAAAGCCGACTTATACTCGAAGAAGACGCCATCCGCAAGAAATTAAGCCTGCGCATGACATGGGGCCGCCGACTTGGCGACCCCCATGTCTGAAGTCAAACCGTCTATCGCGCGGGACGAACCCCGCCAGGTTCAAGAAACCGGCTCAATACCGCCAGAAGTAATGCCACACGTACCCCAGTTCGGCCGTCTCGCCGGGCGCCAGCGTCTTTCGCCATTCCAGGCGTCCCACCGGATTCATATGACGCCACCAGTACGGCCAGCCATACCAACTCCACCAGGCCGGCATTTCGCCGTGCGTCGACCAGCCGCCCTCATGCCAGCCGATCTGCTCCACCTTGGCGCCTTCGTCTGCGCTGTCAACCGTACCTAAGACAAACCGCCGAACCTCAATGTCCACTGGCGATTCCTTATGACTTGTCAGCGTCACGGTCCCCTTCAGATCGCAGCGTGCGAATGTATTGCCCTGCCAGGTGATCGCGTTGGGTATCCGGCCGGTCTCGACGTCGCTCCTCTTGACAAGGATATCGACCGCAGCCGTCATCTCAAGGTCGCCGGTGGCCCCCACAGGCGTATACTTCGTCATGCCCTGAGCGATCAGCCGCCCCTGGCGGAAGATCAAAGCGGGCGCAGTCGTGACGGGATACTCTGTGTCGTTCTTGAACCGGATGTTGTGCATGGCCTTGGGCGCCCGCATCAGCCGCATCAACTCGGCCTGCTGCTGGTTATTAAAATTGTTATACACCTCCGGCGGAGGGTTAAAAGGCAGTTCGACAATGTAAACGTCGCGATACTTCACAGCGAACTCAATCACGGGCATGACCATGCGCGCACCTTTTTTCAGTGTCAGGTGCTCCACCGTGAATACGTACAGATCCTCATTCTTCGCCCCGCCAGCCACCTCCGGCCCCAGATCGAACACAGCGCCCGTGCCCGGCGCATCCATCGGAGGCGCATAGGCTGCGCTCTGAAACATGACCATTTGCGACGTGATTGCATTGTCGAACCCGTACGCGTTGCGGGACGATTGCTGGAAATGGTTCGACAATTGCGCAATCGTCTGCTCCAGGGAGATCGGATCGACCGTCTCCTTGAATGCGAATGTCGGCACGCCGATGACCAGATGTGCCGTCACATCTTCCAGATCCGTCAATTCATTCACCAGGGTCGCCTGCAGTTTCACGACCGCGTCGCCCTGGCCGTCGATATCCACGTGGTAGTTAGGTATCCACCGGATCCCGCGCTGCAGGTACAGCATGCCCACGTCAGCGGCCCTGGGACGCGCACCCTTCCTCGGCGTCACCTTGATCGTCATGACGTTTCGCTGTTCATACTGCGCGACCTTGCCTTCGTATTCGTCCGGAAGAATGATGCGTTCGATCTGCCCGATCGGCACCACCCTCACACCCTCGGCCGTCTTGAGCATGACCACCTCGCCCCGCACCGGCAGCGGATCGTGTGGTGGCGCATCCGCAGAGGTCCGTGCAATCTCTTCGCTCGACCGCGTGGGAATCCGCTCAATCATGGCATCGTAGTAGTTCGGCTGGTTCAGTTCCTTGACCCGCACCTCCCTGCCGACGTTGGCTTCGATCAGTTCGGCAATCGACAGCGCCGTGCGTTCAATCGACACGAGCTTTTTCGATGCGGTCACACTCTCCACCGCAACGTTCTCATCCACCGTATACGTCCAGAACGTCCCTATCACGGGCTGCGGCAGATAGTCAAGCACCACCCGCCCCTGGTCATTGACCGCCATCGATCCTTCGTGCCGCACAAATGCATGTCCGTCCTTGAAGACGGTGACCTCCTTGACCGGCATCTTAGCCAGGAATTCGTCCGGCATGACCGTCGATGCCCGCCCCGACCCGACCAGACAGAGGCCGCATCCCAATACAACAACAGACAGGATCGCACTTCGATTCATAATTCAGTCCCTTTCTGAAAGAACGTGGCAAACGTGCTGCGTAAATCTTACGGAACAGGCCGCCCGCGCCGAAGTAAAATGGATGTAAAATCCTCCTTTCAAGGATATGGTTTGCCGCAGGCCGAAAATTATCAGACTTGGCTTTCAGGACTCTGTTCGCATTAACGGCGCCCCCGCAAGCAGCGTCTCCGCACGCTTCCGCAGCACGTTTTTACGCCGAATTTACAATTGTCCACGCCCGCAATACACTATAATCTAATGATGGCAACAGGTTATCTGGTAAGGATTTACGCGTGGACGACAAAAGATCGGTTTTGATTGTTGAGGACGAGCCGAAGATCCGCAGCGGCCTGGCGGATTTTCTGGAATTTCACAACTTCCACCCGACGGCCGCCCAGGACGGCCTCGAGGCCAAGCAGCTTGTTTCGCGGCACCGCTACGATCTGATCCTCCTTGACCTGATGCTGCCGAAGATCAGCGGTGAGGAACTGTGCTGCAAGTGGCGTCAGGAAGGGCTCACAACGCCCATCATCATGCTGACGGCAAAAGGCCAGGAACGCGAAAAGGTCGCCGGCCTCAATCTCGGCGCCGATGACTATATTACCAAGCCCTTCTCGCTGGAAGAGCTGCTGGCCCGCATCCGGGCCGTCATGCGCCGCACCGACCCCGCCAAATCCGTCGGCCGGCAGTTCCGATTCGGCCCGGTGGCAGTGGACCTGGCCGCCCTTAAGATTACGGCCGCCGGCCGCGAACAGCCCATCAGCCCGCGGCAAGGCAAAATACTTCAGTTCTTCGCCGCCAACCCCGGCCGCGTTATAAGCCGCGAAGAACTCTACCGCAAGGTCTGGGGCGAGTCCATGGAAGAGATCGAAACACGCACCGTCGACATGCACATCGCCAAGCTCCGCAGTATCATCGAAGCAAACCCCGCCGAACCGGCCCTCATCAGGACCGTTCGGGGCGCCGGCTATGTGTACGAGGCCAATCATGAATCGGTATAAGAGGTCTGTTGGTTTGGCGGCTCGCGACGGAGATACCCCCGCCCTGCGTGGCGATCTTTTCATTGGCAGGAATACTGAACCGTGCATAAGCGTCTGATCATCGTCTCGGTAATCCTGCTGGCAAGCCTTTGCGGGCTGTGCGCTTTGGGCTGGTACTCCATCGGCCTGCACGCCGAAGGCCTCGCCGCACGCCGCGCAAACGAGTTCGTCGCCGTGGCCGAACAGATCCGCCTCGACGTCAAACGCAAACTCGACGACTTCATCACTGCCGAACAGGGACGCCCCTATACCGACTACCAGTACGTCTACGTGCCCTACGCCGTCAACGATGCCGATGCCGTTGTCCGCTCGCCCCTGGCCGAAAGTCTTGCCAACGGCCTCGCGTATGGCTACTTCCAGATCGAAGCCGACGGGACCATCATTTCGCCATACAACACCGCACACTACATCCCGGACGACCCCGAAGTCGCCGGGTACCTGGCCAACCTCCGGGACAACCTCTTGACCACGCTTGCCGGTAACGGCCCCACCATCCGCCCGGAAACGGTCGAGGAGATTTCGTTCAATCAGCAGATCGCTCGCACGCAGAACATGTACGCCTACAACGCAGGATACAACGCCATTTCGCAGCCGGGCGAGGAGACGTACGCAAAAGGTCTGATCGGCCGACGCAAGACAGCCCCAGACGTGCGGCGCAGCGAATACCGCATCTCCAGCCTCGAAGAAACGCAGCAGGCCACACAAGTTATCATCGGAAGCCGCGACAACGTCGCGCGCAACTTCGCCAATACGGCGCATGTCGACTTTGGCACGGCCGGACAAACCGCTGTACAGAGCGCCGCCGGCCGGCAGCAATCAACGCCAGGCGACAGCGTGTACGGGCAACGCCAGACCCTCGAATCCACTTCGGCTGCTGCCGTTGCGCCCAGGCAAAGCTCACAACCGCCTCCTGTCACAATGCCCGACGCACAGGCCGCCGCCCGCGATGCTCAACAGCAGCGCACACAAGTGCAAGCGCAGGCAACCCAGCAGCCCCCCGCGGGCACCCCCGCTGCCGATATGTCGCAGCAGCCGCAAACAACGGGCCCGCAGCCTCCGGCCGACACCATCCAGATCCGCATCGAACCCTTCCGTCCCGTCGTCGTCCCGGGCGGCAGCGAAAACGACTCCATCGCCGGACAGGTCTTTCTACTGCGCCATGTGCAGATCGAACAACGCCATTTTATCCAGGGCTTCAAGCTCAACGAGGACGAACTCGTCCGCCAGGTCAGCGAGTCCGCCGGCCGGCATATCGTTCGCCGCGATATGGACTTCGATGTGGGCCGCACCGAATCGCCGGCCGCCGTTCACACGGCGATTCTCGACTTCGGTTTCGGCGAACTCATCCTCAACCTGTTCGAACTCAAGCCCGACCTCATCGCCAACCAGATCAGCATGCTGCGAAAGGGCTTCTTCGCCGTACTCGCCGTCGTGTTCGTTGCCGTGGCGCTGGCACAGATGAGCCTGTGGCGCACGGCATGCGCGCAGATCCGGCTGGCCAAAAAGAAGGATGACTTTATCTCTGCCGTGAGTCACGAACTGCGCACGCCGCTGACCACGATCCGCATGCACACCGAGATGCTCGAGAAAGGCTGGGTCAGGAACGAAAGCAAGCGGAGCGAGTACTATGCCGCCATGCGGCAGGAAACCGAACGCCTCAGCCGGCTCATCGAAAACGTGCTGGACTTTTCCCGGATTCAGCGGGGCCGCAAGAAGTACCACTTCAAGCTCGGTGACGTCAACGCCTGCGTCGGCGACGTCGTCGAAATGATGACGCCGTGTGCTGCCCAGGCCGGCTTTGTGTTAAAACGCGATTTTGCCGAGGTGCCGCCGTTTGCCTTCGACGCCGACGCTGTCATGCAGATCGTCATCAACCTGTTGGACAACGCGATCAAATACGCCCGGCAGGCCGCCGACAAGACCATTCACATCCGCACCAGGTGCGAAAACGGCTATGCACTGATCCAGGTCGAAGATCGCGGCCCGGGCATTCCGCGCACCCAGCGCAAGAAGATCTTCGACGAGTTCTACCGTCTCGGCGACGAGTCAAGACGCGAGACCACCGGCACCGGCCTGGGCCTGGCGCTGGTGAAGCGATTCGCACAGGCTCACGACGGTTTTGTGGAAGTACTGGCAGCGCGACCGACCGGCGCCATCTTCAGGGTTGCCCTCGTCACAAACGGCGCCTGACACGGCGCACCGTGAAAGCTGCATGCGATGCAATCGAGCCCCAAGCAAGAACCAAACCTTGGTTGCGCAGATTACACCGGCGAAATGTATTCATCAGCAAAACCAGTGTAATCGAAGTTTGTGCGGAACCCTTACTTCAGTCTGCCGCGCACGGGACTGTGCCGCGCCGCGAAACCCTGCCGCCCATAGACGGCCCTGCTCAGACCGCCTCTCTTCTTGCCGCCAACGACTCCGATTCGGAGTTTAGTTTTTTTTTACCAGCGTCCTCGACGGCCGCACTGTCCGCGTCCGCCGGGATTTCCAGAATCGGAAATTTCAACGACGGTGCCGACTCCGATGCATCCCCGTCAGCCGCACCGATTTCGATCTTCTCTTGCGCGGCGTCCTCTTCGCCGGACTCGCCAAAGTCCAGCTTCAACTCCTCGTCCTCCGGCGAATCCTCCAACTCCAGCGCCAGCTCCCGCTCGAGTTGCTCTTCCAGGTTCGCCACGGCATCGGCGGTCTTGTCCTCGTTCAGCGCCGCATCGACGCCTCCATTGCCTTCCGGCACAGCCGCGGGCGTTTCCGGCTCGGCCGCCGCAGCCTCGTCATCAGCCGCCGGCGCATTCGATGCATCCGCCGCCTCCGCGTCTTCCTCAACCAGGCGCAAAGCGGCGTCATCCTCAGCCGTATCCGCCGTTTCGTCGGCAAGCCGCTGCACCTCGCCCGCATCCTCCGACGGCGCCTCTCCCGCCTGCCCGTTGGCGGGGTCGTCGATCACGGCCAGGTTCTCATCGACCGGCTTGACCGGGCCGGCCGGCTCCGCGCCTTTGCCGCCTCCGTCATCAACGGCAACCAAACCCTCCATCACCTCATCTTGTGCAGACAGCGGCATCTGGCCCTGCTCGCGCTCGGCCACGTCGCAGACTTCCTGTGTGACCGCATGATCGCGCGTCTGCCACTTGCCGATGTCCTCCAGCAGCGACTTCTCGAAGGCCGTCACGTTGACTTCCATGACGCGGATGAACTCGTCATTGTCGCAGTTCAGCGCCGTCTCCGCCAGCGTCGCCAGCGCCTGGCAGAAGCGCCCCTGCACGTCGTTGAGCATCGACAGCTTGTTCTTGGCGGCCTTGGCCTGAGCGACGAGTTCCGCCTTGAGCGAAGCAATCGTCTCCGCCTTCTGCGCAACGTCAGCCTTCAGTTCGGCGACCTGCTCCTGGAGTTCGGCGTTGTGCGTTTTGGCATCGGCAAGCTGCTGCTCCAACGGCCCAATCCGCTGATTCTCAGCTTCAGCAATGCCGAGCCGCTTCTGCAGGTCGTCGATGATGCGCTTTGCCTTGATGTCGTAAATCAGCCAAACGAGCCCGCCCCCAAGAACCGCCCCAATCAGTGCGTACAATCCATAACCCATCGTCTTACCTCCTGATCCGCGTGTTAAATGAGCGGCCACATTATAACACATATCGAGCCATCCGCAAAAGCTTTTGTCAAAAAGCGCTAAATCGGCCGCTCAGTGCAATAACCCGTCGCAATGAAGCGTCCACTGAAACTGAAACGGTCTGTATTAAAATTCGGGATTAGAATAGACCTCTTCCGGTTCCATCGGTTGGAACAGGGGCGGGAGGTCGTTTTCACCATCCCCAACGAAAGGAGAAGTTAGATGAAAAAGTACACTCTTGCCGTCGGTGTCTGTGCCATGATTCTGGCCGTTACCTATGCCGCGGTCGCCCAGCAGGACAATGCCGCGCGCCAGCAGGCCTTCCAGCGGATGCGCCAGACCCAGCAGAAGGCGATGGCCGACCTCGAAGCCGGTATCGCCAAGCTCAAGGCCCTGCAGGAACCCGCCCAGCGGACGCAGAATCGCGAGCAGTTCCAGAACATGTCCCAGGAAGAGCGGACCAGGCTCCGCGAGAGCTTCACGCAGCGTCGCGAGCAGCAAACCGCTGCCATGCAGGCCGTGCAGAACAGCATCATCATTCTCGACGGCGGCCGGCAGATCCGAACCGAGCAGCGCGAGCTTATGGCCGCACTCCGGGCCATTAAGGACCTCGCCGTCGAGGAAAACGCCACAAAGACCGCCGAAGCCGTCCAGAAGCTGATGGATGAAAAGCAGAAGGCCTACGAAGAAAAACTCACCGCGTTGGGTCTGGACCCTAACATGAGGACTTTCGTCGGCCAAACTGGGCCGAGAGGCCAGGGCGGCCAGGGTGGCCAGAGACGCCAAAGGCCCCAGCAGTAAGCCTGAGCATTCAGTCACGGATTAGATTTTTCGATCACCGCCCGGTCCGGCGGCTTGGTTGTGCGGTCGCCGGACCGGCGCGGTTCGCGTTGCGAAGTCCATCATCGGTCTTCGTTTTGCCTCCGTTTTATGCTATCATCCTTGTGGTTACAGTAATAAGGATGTGAGCATGAGCGGAATAAAGATTATTGCCATCTTCGTCACCTGCTTCGTCAACGCGCCCCTGTCCGTCGTACCACAGGCCATCGACCGTCAATCTCTCGTCACGCGCCACAACGTCAATCTCACGCGCCCTGATCCACTGACGCCGCTATCCGTGGGCAACGGCGAGTTCGCCTTTACCGCCGACATCACCGGCCTGCAAACCTTCCCCGATTACCACGAAAGCGGCATGCCGTTGGGAACGCAGTCAAACTGGGGCTGGCACACGTTGCCCAGCGAAGAAGCCGGTAAACTTACCGATGTCCTTGAGGAATATACTGTCGGCAGCCGGAAAGTTCCCTATGCCGAGGATGGGCGCAGCGGGGCCTATTCGCCCGCGGGCGCATGGCTCCGTGCGAACCCGCACCGTCTTCACTTGGGCCGCATAGGACTTACGTTCAGGCTGCTGGATCGCCGCCCTGTGCTGACGGGGCTGACCGCCCCGGAAAAGCCTCTCTACGTGGGGGCCGGCCTGCCCACCAGCCCGTACGTCATCGAAGACCATACCAGAATCGAAGACATTGGCAATCCTACCCAGACTCTCGACCTCTGGACCGGGCTGCTGACAAGCCGTTTCGAGGTTCACGGCGCCAAGGTAACTGTCGAGACCGTCTGTCATCCCGAGGACGACACACTCGCCGTCCGCGTCGCCTCCCCCCTGCTCACAAAAGGCGGCCTGGCCATTTCACTCGGCTTCCCATACGGCGCCGATGAATGGCGAATTGCCGCCGACTGGAATCACCCGCACCTGCACCGCACCGGCGCCCTGCACGACTGCATCACCAGCGCCCTACCCGGCCGCAAGACACTCAAACTAATGAGGACACTCGACGATGACCATTACTACGTCGCCGTGGCCTGCTCTCCGGAGATGCAGGTCCGCTGCCCCGCAGATCATCAATTCGAGTTCTGGACCTCCGCCGACAGTATCGAAGCAGTCTTTGCCTTCTCGCCCAAGTTTATCACCAAGACGTTGCCCGAATTCGCAGCCATTAAGGCCGCGGCCGCGGACCATTGGCAGCGCTTCTGGACGAGCGGCGGCGCGATCGATTTTTCCGCCTGCACGGATCCGCGCGCGGCGGAATTGGAGCGTCGCGTTGTTCTGTCGCAGTATCTCACGGCAATTCAATGCGCGGGCTCGCGGCCGCCGCAGGAGACCGGCCTCGTCTGTAACAGTTGGCACGGCAAGTTCCACCTGGAGATGCACTGGTGGCATGCCGTCCATTTCGCCTTGTGGAATCGCATTGACCTCCTCGAACGCAGCCTGCCCTGGTATGAATCCATCCTGCCGGCCGCCCGCGCCACCGCCGCCATGCAGGGTTATCGCGGCGCCCGCTGGCCGAAGATGACCTCGCCGGACGGCCGCGAGAGCCCTTCCCGAACCGGCGTGTTCCTGATCTGGCAGCAGCCGCACCCGATCTACTATGCCGAACTGTGCTACCGTGCCCGCCCGACTCGCGAAACGCTGGAACAGTACAAGCAGATCGTCTTCGAGACGGCCGACTTCATGGCCTCGTACCCCACGTGGGACGAGGCCGGCAAGCGATATGTCCTCGGTCCGGCGCTGATCCCCGCACAGGAAAGCTACGGCCCGACCCGCGACCGCAACCTGAACCCAACCTATGAACTGGCCTACTGGCATTGGGCCCTGCAGACGGCCCAGACGTGGCGCCATCGTCTCGGTATGGACCCCGACCCGGACTATGCCCGCATCCTGCGTGACTTGGCAAGACCCACGGTCCGCGACGGTGTCTATGCCGCCATCGAAACCGACCCGTACACCATCTACCGCGACCACCCCTCGGTGGTCGCCGCGTACGGCTTCGTACCGCCCACGCCGCTCATCGACCCGACGGTCATGGCCCGCACGTATGGTCACGTACTGGAAAACTGGAACTGGCCGAGCACATGGGGATGGGACTACCCGATGTTAGCCATGACCGCCGCCCGCCTCGGCCAGCCCGAAAAGGCAATCGACGCCCTCTTCCTGGACTCCCCCAAGAATCGCTATCTGGCCAACGGCCACAACTACCAGTCCGCCCGCCTGCCCCTCTACCTTCCCGGCAACGGCGGCCTGCTCACCGCCGTCGCCATGATGGCCGCCGGATGGGATGGCGCAGCCGACACTCCCGCCCCCGGCTTCCCAAAGAACGGCAAGTGGAACATCCGATTCGAAAACCTCAAGCCCCTGCCCTGACCGGCAAAACTTTGCACCGCAGCGCAGATCATCCTGCTAAGCGACGGTAACGCCCAGGTCCAGTCGCTGCCGCCGAATGTTTGGCGGCGCTCCACCGGCAGCACCTTCCGCAAACGGCCAATACCGCTATTTCAATGCCGCTTGGAATGTGTGCGAGAAATAATTCTGTCGCGATCTTATCCGTGTGTTTACAATGACTTA
>DAOTMV010000046.1:0-32922 GCA_035450485.1 Anaerohalosphaeraceae bacterium
TACCTTCACCCATCACCATCATTTGCTGCATGGGCTCTCCCTCGGTCAGCCAGCAAGCCATCCACAGCCACGGAGCCTGCTCCACTAAGACGGCAAGATCAGCGATATCAATCGCGTATTGGCTTGCGCCCGTGGAAGAGAAGTTGTACTGGTAGCCGGGGTGCCACAATGCCATTGCCTCCTCGGACACGTATCCAGGACTGTTGGGATCGGTCACGTATTCATGGTCAGGGTGCTCAGGGTCGAGGATGGCCGGGTCGTTGGGATCATGGGCATGCCAAACTGCGGCCAAGCGGACGAAGTCATGGAAATTGACGACGCCATCGGCATTCCAATCAAACGTGTTTGAGAAATCGTCGCCGCAACAGCAAACTGCCTACGCCGACCAGAAGCAATGTTGCCGGTTCGGGGACGACGTTTACGTATTGGGCTGTCGGCGGCCAGGGCGAGCCGAGATTGTACAATTCAATATCGAATGGCTCGCCGTTCTTCCACAGACCCGAGATGCCGGTGATCTGGTTTTCGGTATAGAGCCACTCCCACCCGTCCCGACAGTCAATCGTTACAAGACAGGAATCCTGCGGACGACGGTAAATTGTGATGAGGTTAATCGTTCCGCCGGTAAGAACGGCCGAGGCATTCTTGAATACCTTTAGAGATTCCGTCGCGCCTCCACTGAACAAAAGCGTGCTACTGTCGTTCAGGGCGATGTCATAGACGCCGCGCTTACCGTCATAACTCAACGGCAGCGAGGTCGAAGCTATCTCGATACGGCTGAAATCATAAGCGATCAAGCCGGTTGCATTGCCCCCTATTATCACCAGTTTATCGTCATTTTCTGCCCGGATTGAACTAACGTATTCGCCAGTTGTCAAATAGCCATCGGCAGTCTCAAGGTTGGCGGTAAGACTCGCCAAACAGGGACAGAAACAACATAGCAGAAGAACGAAACGCGGCAATAATCTCTTCATCATCGGGTTGTCCATTCTGATTTCAAGGCTGTGTACAGGGTAGAACCCTACCCCGTACACAGCTCATTTATTATACACTTTTCATATCGTCAAGTCAAGCAACTATTCTGTCCCCAAATACAAATCGACCACCTGTTGATAAATCGTACCCATAAAGTCTTGCCATTTTTCAGCGTCAATTCCCTGTTGAAAGTCGGGTTCGAGCCATAATTGTTCGAGTGCCACAATAATGCTGATCAGTTGGGCGGTCTGCTCCGCAACGGTCGGTTCCGCCTGACTTGTGGTACCCGCCACCTGGATTCCTGCCATCATCATGCCTTCAGGGGTGCCCTGCAAAAACTGCTGTTGAGAAATCACTTGCCAGATGTCCGTTCTCCAGCACGCAATCCAAAGCCAGTCTTCGACGAACATCGTCAAGTCCGCAAGGTCGATCACATACTGACTGCTTCCCGTATCCGCCAGATTGCATTCTGTATTCCACTTGGCAATCGCGTTGGGGTCCGCCAGATTCGGATCGCCGTATTCATATGGCGAACGACTGAGCCAGGCATGCGAAAACACCGAGAAATCGACGAGGTTTACCAAGCCGTCGGCATCGAAATCGCGGTCGTTACGAACATCGGCGTCGGACAGATAGTCGTCGAAGCAGTCATACACTTCGTCGGCGCCAACGTCCACGTAGTCGCCGTACTTTCGGTCCAGACCTTCTCCGTCGATATCGACCTGCCCTATATAATCCAGGAAAGGACTGGCCCTGTCGATGCAGATGCTGTCTGCTCGCAAATGATAGTTGTTCGGGTCGGGTGCGCCGTTGGGATCGACCTGATACGCGAAGCCGGGCTCGTCATTGAAATTGGTAGTGCCGAGCGTATTGCAATCCTGAATGCAGCAGAAATTGGCGTGCAGGTCGGGATCGAAGCCTGTGATCTGACTATCGCCGCCGTTAAAGAACAGGATCGAATTCTGTAAATCGGGATAGTCGAGATTGTTCGGGTTACCTGTTACATCGCCGTCATCTTCGAAATAGAGAGCCTGAGCCTTGTTACGCGCGATCGTGAGGTTGTGAAGCACGGGGCTGTGAGTGGGCTTTTCGATATGAATACCCGCACGGCCCTGTTTTGTGAAATCGCTCTCGCTGACAATTGAGTTCCTGATCGTGGGCGTAGAGCTTATGCAACGAATTCCATATTCGCCGTTTCGAAGCAGCCACGAATTATCGACCGTGAGGTTATATCCTTCACCTGAGTGATAGATACCTGTGCTGCCGTTGCTACTTACGGTAGTCCACTGAACCGAAACGTTGCCCCTTGCGGCATTGATGCCTAACTGGAAATTGTCCCTTACCACGCAATGCTCGACGGCAAAATCAACTCCCTCGCCAAAGATCGCACTTTCCAAAGCCTGTGTCACGGTAAACCCGCTCAAGAGCGTGTCATTACCCATCGTAACAACTCTTTCGGCGTCGGGGAACTCATCTTCATCAATCAGGCCGGTGAGGATTGTCTCGTACCGTTTCGGGCTTCGCTCTGAGAAGTCACAGCCGCCCGGTCTAAAGCCCCCGAAAAGAGAAATCCCCGGCAGTTCCCGCAGGTCGAAGCCGTCGTCTTCGCTGCCCGCGGGGGAATAGACGCCTTGTGCACAATAGATGGCTTCCACTTCGCCGCAGAGCGCGGACCTCGCAAACGCAAGCGCATCTTGCAGGCTTAAAAACGCATTCGCCCAGTCCACGCCGGTCTGTGCGCCGTTGGTGGCCGTCTCGTCCACAAACAAGATCTGCGGCGGCGTGATGTAACAGCAAACCCGCGTATCGACGGTTGCGCGAGCGATCAGACGCACCGCAGGAACAACGCTGTTCGGGTCATTGGGGTCAAGCACATAGATCGTACCCCACAATTCCGCCAGATTGTGCAGATACGTTCCAGGGGCAGCGGCCTCGTTGACGGTTACGGATAGCTCAAAACAATTTGCATCGTTCGGTTCAATGTCATCCAGCAACCACACATAAGCGTGTTCGGAAGGAATATAACCCGGGTCTGGGGGGTAGATAATTATGGGGGGAGAGGCATTCGGATCAAAACCAAACGTGTATGCAGATTCCGGAAATGTGGTCCCGACGGGTAAGCTGTCTATGATATAAGCATCTTCCAGAGTGATGCCGCCCAGATTATTGAAGCAAATGGTATAAGTTATTGTTTCCCCGGGGCGCCAACGGCAGAGTCGATTTCCAAGTCTAATACTACCCACCAACCGCGTCAACAATATTGTCTGATCTGGAAAGAACCGCGCCGCAGTCCACGAATAAGCAAGCGCAAAGGCCGAGGTTTGGCGCAAGTCGTTTCCAGTTTTCAAGAACACTCTCGTTGCGAAATGTGGCGCTCGCACTGCCAAGCTCGGCACGGCACTGCGGCGTTGCTGGAGGAGTCGGCCCTTCAAGGGCCGCGAGCGGGGACAGAAATTGCACGCCGTCTCAGACGCCGAGGCTCTGTAAGGTGCGAGTTGGCGGCGGGTGGTCAGAGGCCGCAGGCTTCGGGGATGTCGAGGCCGCAGTCGAGCCACGAGGCGGCGATTTGGGCGAGGTCGACGATGTCGACCCTGCAGTCGCCGTTGACGTCGCCGGCGGGCGGCATGACGCAGCGGGCGACCTCGGGGCCGGTGAGTTCGGCGGCGTAGATGTTCCATACGCCGCTGCGGTTGTCCTGCCAGACGACGAGATTGCCGCTGATGGCGGGGTTGGTCTGGTCGGCGGGGCTGTCGGTGATGCGGAATTCGCGCTTGGTGGTGAGGTTGTAGCCGTAGATGTCCCAGTCCCGGCCGTTTCGGAAGTCCTGCCAGACGATGACGTTGTCGCCGACGTCGGGGTTGATCTGGTGCGAGGGGGCCTCGGTGACGGGGAACTCGACGGGTGCGGCGGGGTTGGAGATGTCGGCGGCCCAGATCTGCCAGTCATCGTCGATGTCCTCCTGCCAGGCGACGATGCTGCCCCAGATGGAGGGGTTTTCCTGGTTGTACGGGCTCATTGAGACATAGTTTTCGACGGGCCGGGTGGGGATGAGGATGTTGACGGACATGATGTCCCAGTCGCCGAAGTGGTCATCCTGCCAGACGACGGTGTGGCCGTAGATGGCGGGGGCCTTCTGGTTGGTGTCTACGTATGCTGCGACAACAATGGCGTCGGCTGCGGGGTCCCAGTCGGTCATGTCGCCGGCGTAGATGTCGGTGTCGGCGTAAGTGTGGTCCTCCCAGACGACGATATCGCCGTAGATGGCGGGACTGGTCTGGTCGTCATAGTAGTCGGTCACCAAGGTTTCGACGAACTGCTCGGGGTCGCTGATGTCCATCATGTAGACATCCCAGTCGCCGGCGGAGGCATTCCACTCCTGCCAGACGATGCGGTCGCCGCTGATTGCGGGGTTCTGCTGGTTTTCGGTGTAGGCGACCAGCGGTATGGCCTCGGGCTCGGCGGCGGCGAGGTCGATGAGGTAGATGTCCCAGTCGTTCTCGACGCGCTGCTGCCAGACGACTTTGTGGCCGTCGACGTCGGGACGCTCCTGGTTGTAGGGGGAGAGGGCGACGGCGAATTCGGTCCATGCGCCGGCGAGTGCCGGGGCGGTGAGTACGGCGATTGCTAAAACACAGACGGCATATTTCATCGTTCAATCCTCCATCACTCTTTTCGAGCCCGGACAGAGCGGGTGTGAGCGGTCATGCGGCGGCCTTGCCGGCTGACGGACAATGCGTGTTGACCCCACTTTCCTGAATGCCAGTTGGTCCTGATATTATAACACAAAAAGCGGCGGGATGCCAGAAAAAACCGGGATTCCGGCATCCCGCGGAAGAAGGTGTGCCACCTTGAGCAAGTCCGGCGGCGCTTTTCATTGTTGTTCTTTCTTGGCCGGCTCGACGACGGCGGGCTGTACCTGGGTCAGGTCCTGGGCCGGAGCGGCGGGAGCGGCCGGGGCCACCGGTGCGGCCGGGGCCAAGGGGGCGGCCGGGGCAACTGAGGCAGTCGGAGCGGCCGGGGCCACCGTGGTGGCCGGCGCAGTCACGGCGGCAGGTGCGGCCGCGGCTGCCTGCGCGGCGGCTTCGGCGGCGGCCTGATCGGCCTTGATCTGTTCGAGCAGCCGGATGAGCGTCATGGCCGGAGCGGTCTGGATGCTCATCTCCAGCGCCTTGTGAAGCGGGGTGATCGCTTCATCCACCCGTCCGGACCCGAGGAGCTGATAGCCCAGCAGGAGCTGGTAGTCGGCGTTGTCGGGACTCTTGCGGGCGGCCTCGGCGAGTGCGTTAATCTGGGATTGGAGGACCTTTTCGTCTTCGTAGAGCCCCCGCGGATAGTAAACGGTTTCCGGCTGCTCGGCCTCGGGGGTCTGGTCTTGGGGACGGTTGGCCAGCGTGGCGCGGAGGGCGGCGGCGGCGCCGTCATAGTCGCCGGCGGCGAAGAGGGCCTGGCAGTAGGCGAACGGCAGGACGACGTCTTCGGGTTCGAGGATCATGGCGACGCGGAGCTTGAAGACGGCCTGCTCGTACTTGCCCTGGGCGAAGAGCCGCACGGCCTGGTCGAAACAGACGTCTACGCTGGTCTCGGCCATCGGGCTGTCGTCGATGGGGCCGGCGGCCTGCTGCTGTTGCTGGAGCCTGGCGCGGACGTCGCTGAAGTCCTCGGTGGCGGCGTCGAAGTAGTAGTCGTAGTTGGCTGGGCCGGAGGAGACGGGGGTTTCATAGGTTATGTTGTAGACGTTCTGGACGACGGGTTCGACGTAGGGCTGCTCGATGATGTAGGAGCCGTACCAGCGATAGGGGTGGCAGCCGTACCAGTAGTAGCGGCGGTAGCGGTAATAGGTGGGCCAGTAGCCGCCGATGCTGAAGAAGACGTACTTGCGGTGGTAGCCGGGATAGTAATAGGATACGCAGTAGCTGTGGTAGGGCGCCCAGTAGAAGCTGACGACGCGGCCGCAGCTGTAGCGTGCCCAGTTGAGTTCGAAGTAGCCGCCGCGATCAAGCCAGTGGTCATGGTGGTAATGGCGCCAGTGGTCGTGGAGGATGAAGGTGTGGTGGCGGTCGGCGCGATAAGGGGTCGGGTACCAGCCGTTGACGCTGCCGTTGATGTAGACGTTGTTGTTGCCGGAGATGTGGACGGAGTTGTCGGTGTAGACGGTGGAGTTGTCGACGCGGGTATTTGTCTCGGTCTTGCGGATGTTGAGGGAGCGGTCGGTGTCTCGTTCGCGCGGGAGGGCGGCGTCGGGCTTGGCGCGGGGATCGACGCGGACGGCGCCGCCGTCGTTCAGGTCGCGGGTGCGGCCGGCGAGATCGTCGCCGCGCTGCCTGGCGATCGGGGCGCGCTGGGCGGCTACATCTTTTTCGTCGGGGCCGGTCCTGGGAGTCGGGCCGGGCCGGGCGGCAACGGCGTCGAGGTCCTTGGTCACGGCGGCGTCCTCACGCCGGGTGCGGGCGGCGTCGGTGTCCTGGCGCGTTTTGAGGACGCGGGACTCGGCGCCGGCCAATTTCGACGCGGGCGAGCGATCGGGGACGTTCTTTTGCGTGTTGTTTTCACGCGGGGCCAAGCCGACCGTACTGACGAGGTCGGCGAAACCGTTGCGGGCTTGCAGGCTGTCGGCTCGCGGGGTGCGGGCGGAGGCACTGTTTTTCTCGTCGGCGGACCGGCTGGTCAGGGGTCTGTCGGGTCGTGCTATGTCGCGGGCGGCGGAGGGCGTCTTTGAGACAGAGGAGGCGGGCCCGCTCGCAGCGTCGCCGACAGTGCTGCGCGAAGTTATGGGTTTACTTTGAGTGGGGCTGACGCCCGGGTTGGATAGCGTGCTCTCGGTCGTCTCGCGCGCTGTCGGAGGCTGGACCCGGATGGGGGCGACCACCGATCTGGGAGACGTCACGCCTTGCATTTCATTGGCACGTGTCGGCGAGCTTTGAACGGGCCCGGTTGGTGACGGGCTGGCAATTCTTTCACTGACGGAGGCCGGAGACTGAACGCGCTGGGGTTCGGTCCGGGGCCTGGCGGGTCCGATCTCGACCTTCTGCGACAAGACGGAGGAGCCGGTTGTCACGCGTGAGGAAGGCGGTACACGGACGCTTGTGGCGGCAGACGTATCGCTGCTGCGGCTGCCGATTGGCGCAGCGATGGACTGGGTCGTGATGCTTGTTGAGGGGGCGCTGCGCGGCGCGGGGGTTGTATTGGCAGCGGCGGACGGGTTGCTGCGCAGGGGCGTGATGACGGTGAAACGGGGTCGGGAGTCGCTGCGGCTGACGAGCGGCGATGAACTGCTTGAGGCCGGCGGTGTGATTACCCTTGTGTTAGAGCTGGAGGTAATCGAGGTACTGGAGCGCGACGTGATCGAGGTGCTGGAACGCGGTGTGATCACGGTGCTGGACCTGGGTGTGCTTGTGCTTGAGGTGCTGGATCGGGTAGCGATTTCGACGGAGCGGTTGACCGGGGGCGTGACGCTTCGCGTGGATGTTGCGGGCCGAGTAACCGACGGCGCCGACCGTGTCGGCGTGCTGCGGGTTACGGAGGGGGCGCTGGTGATGCGCGGCGAAGAATACGGCCGGCTGGACGAGGACGAAGGCGAACTGGAAGTGCGCGGCGCGACTGATCGGGACGGTGTCGAAGACCTGCTTGCGGCCGGCCGGGACGATACCTTAGGAGCGGACGCCGAACGCGTAGGCGCGGGCGTTCTTGTTGCCTGTGGTCTGGGTGTTGGAGCGGATCTGGAGGGTGCGCTTCGGGTCGCGCCCGCGGGGGCGCTTGACCGGTCGGTCTTGCCTTCAGTGTACGTGCAAACCAGGACCACGCACAGTGAAGCTATCAGCCATCTGTGAAATCGAATGGTCGACATGTCTTGCTCCTTTCCCTGGCAGGTCCTAGCCGCCGACAATGCCTGGCAGTCGATCCCGGCCCGTCAGAACAATCGCATCATTAATTGCTCTTTCATTGCTCAAGAACTTGCCACTGATAATCACCACGTCGAAAATAACGGCTGTAGCGGTTATCCCTTCCAATATAAGATACGCCGAACGGACCTTGAAGTCAAATGATTTTTTCATTTTTGTTAAAAATTTTTTGCCACATTGTGTCAAAAAAGCTAAACATTTATGTAAAGACAGTTTCCAGCGGCGAGTCGGGCGGCTTTGACGAAAATGTTGACATTTGTGTTGGCTGATTTTTGCATAACGGGTATAATTTGCATGGCTGCTGGGAAGTATAAGGTTTTCCGTGAAGTAACCCTTTAATGGCAGGAAAAATACGAAATCCGCTTGCGCAAGCGCTCGGTGTGGTGCTTCAGACCACGCGGGATCGGATGGGCGGGATCTCATCGTCGGATATCGCGGCAAGCCTGGGGCTTGCGGCCAGCCACTACCGGATGGTTGAGGCGGGGTCTGCGGTCTTGCAGCCCTCACGGGCGATTCGGATTGTGCAGACGTTCGAGACGATCGAGTTTGTGCCGCTTTGTCAGGTGCTGGTGGCGATCCAGTTGATCGATGCCTCGCGGCAGACTGCAAAGGATATGCGCATAGTCGCCGATATGATCGCGGAGGCCAACCCGGGTATGGCCCCCCTGCTGGAACGATTCGAGCCGCTGTGGGAGATTGTGGAGGAGGCGGAGCCGGCGGAGGTTGCCCGGCGTATCAGCGACCTGGGGATCGACGACGAACTCTACACGTTTCTGACGACGGAGCCTGCAAGCCTGACGGCGGAGGAGATCCGCAACTTCATGACGCCGACGTACGAGCACCCCATCTCGGGTCAGTTGTACGACAAGATCGGCAATATTCTGCAGGGCGTGGCGCCGTTCTACTTAGACACGGTGCTGCAGCTGATTGAGAATCTCAAGAACATCACGCCGCGCGTGACGCCGGAGGAGTTGGCCCGCTGGGAGGCTACGCACAAGAATCGGATTTCGTACATCATCGGCGTGGTGCGGAGGCCGGAGATCATTTTGAACGTGGATACGTTCGACTACACATTCCTGTGGGAAGAGAATTTCCACAAGATGGTGCTGATCCATCTCGAACCGCCGGCGGGAGGCGGCTCGGCGGTGGAGCAGATTGCAAGGTGCCTGAGGGAGAAATTCGAGGGGGAGCGCGTCCGGTACGATGGCCTGCTGAAGAACTTCGAGGCGGTGATCAGCAGCAAGCTGTTAGTGCGCCACGGGCACGACGCACGCGAGCGGATCGACGCGATCTTGCAGCATCGAAAGGCGGCGATGAACAACCTGTGGTTTTACATAATGACCACGGGCTACGTTGTGCCGTTCATCGACAACGCGGAGATCGGCCAGCCCGCCAGCGATCTTTACGGCACGAGCCTTGCGTACGACGAAACGTGTGAGAAACTGGTACTTATCCGGGAACTGCTGGACGATGTCGGAATCAAACTGGGCTAAAGGGAATTTGCCGCCGGTACATATCGTGACGATCATGCCGGAGATGCCTGAGGAGACGCTGTCCAGGTACCGTCGGTGTTACATGGGGATCAGCCTGGACAATCCGGTGTTTCACGGCAAGGCGATGGAGGCGCTGCTGGCGTGGGCGACACAGCGATTCGAACATTGCCTTGTAATCGCAGGCGACTACCTTCGCAGGCACAACGAATACATCCTCAACGGCTTCAGCGACGGCGCCGCCGAACAGGCGTCGCTGGCGGCCGGGGAGGCGTTTATCGAGGCGACGCGCGACATCTTCGCCAAGGCGCCGGCGGATCGGGTGCAGTTGGTGCGGTGGCGTGACTGCCTGGCTTTCGACGAATACGGCCGGGCGAGGGCAGAGCTGGATGCGCTTTTTGACGCCGACGCGGCGTTCAAGGCGGCGGTGCGAGAAGACGCGACAGGCTTTGTGACGCGCCAGACGCGCAACGGTCGTCGGCTGGCAGTACCGGCCGAGGAGGCGGTGGAGGTTTCGTGCCGCTACCTGCTCGAGGAGATCGCCGTTTTTTCGGCGCTGTCGGAGAAGGGGTGGAAGGTCGAATTGTATCCGGGGCCGGAACTGGCGGTCCTGGTGCAGGCGGCCAAGGGCGTCTTTTCCGGGATTCCCCGCGGGCTCAGCGAGCGGGTCAACGTGCAGCTCAAGTGCGGCAAAGGCAGGACAGAGGGCTCATGAGCTTCATTGTCATCAGTGCACTGCTGCTTGCCTTCCTGGTGTACATTGGGGTGGGGATCTTTGTGGGCCGACAGACCCGCGGCGTCGCTGACCTGCTGCCGATGGGTTTCGGCAGGCAGGCCCGCATCGAAAACCCGGCCGAATTCTCAGCCAGCACGGTGGCGACGACGATTTCGTTGGCCACGGTGGTGATGGCGTTTTTCGAGCTGGCGCAGAGCATGGGCGTGTGGCTGTTCTGGACGGTGGCAACCACGTCGTTCGGGCTGCTGGTCGTCAGGTTCTTTGCCAGGCGGATCTGGGTGCGGCTGTCGACGTACGATCATCGGCCGACGCTGCACGAATTCTTGGGCAGAGAATACGATTCGCGGGTGCTGTCGTACGTGGGGGCGGTGTTTACGAGTCTGGGCTTTCTGGGGGCGTTTGCGGTGGAGCTGACTGTGGGCTCACGGCTGTTTGCGGCGCTGGTGTCGGATGTGCCCGGCTGGATCCTGGTCGTGGTGCTGTCGGCGGTGTCGTTTGTGTATACGGCGATGGGCGGCTTTCGGGCGGTGATCGTCGCGGATCGCATACAGATGGGCTCGATCTGGCTGCTGCTTTTTGTGCTCCCCGTGTTTTACGTTGGGTACGCGCTGGACCACGGCGGCTGGGCGGAAAGTCTCAAACGGATTCCGGAGGGTGCGCTGGGACCGGAGTTTTCGCGCACGCTGCTGATCTTCGTAATCAGTATCTTTATCATGAACGTTATGACGTACATCTCTGATATGAGCATCTGGCAGCGGATTGCGGGGGCGCATCGGCCGGAGACGGTGATGCGGGGGCTGTGGTCCAGCGTGTTGGGGTCGGCGGTGACGTGGTCGGCCTTTGTGATCTTGGCGTGCACCGTGTTCATCATCGTTACTCCGGAGCAGGACATCAACCCGCTGATTTCACTCCTGGGCGTCATGGGGGAGACCAAAGGGCTGTTCGCCGGGGGAATTTTGTTTGTGGCGTGCCTCGGGCTTTACGGGGCGATGCTGTCGACGGCATCGACACAACTGATCGCGGTGTCGCACACGCTTTACGAGGATCTGTTCTCGCGGCTGCGGAGGTATCCGCTTGCGGAGCGGCTGATGCTCAGGCGGGAGCTGACGATCTCGCGGGCGATTCTCGTGATCGCGGCGGCGGCGTCGATGATCCTGGTGTACATTCTGAGCAAGCACTTTTCCATCGCCGAGATGGTGTTTGCGATTTACGGGGCGCAGGTCGGGCTGTGCCCGCTGGTAATCGCCGCCCTGCTTGTGCCGCCGGAGCGGCTCAAGGGTATGTCGGCATGGGCGGCGGCGGCCGTCTCGGCGGGATTCATCGCGGCTTGGGGAGCCGCTCTGTCGGGCGGGTACAGTGGGAACACGGACCTGATTTACCTTGCGCCGGTGTTCAGTCTTGTCGTGTCGACGACATTTTTGGGTATCGGCGTGCTCAAGAACGGCGGGGTGCGGTTTCGATCATGAACTGGACACTCATCAGGGCAGTTTACAAGGCCAGGAGAAACGGGCTGCTGCGTTTGAGGCCGGCGACCGGGCCGACGCGATTGGACTGTCTTCGGGAGGCGTGCGCCAGATGCTGCCTCAATCTGGGTTCGCCGGCGGTGACGGAGGAGGAGGCGCAGCACATCGATGCGGCTGCTGTCGTGAGGACTGCGGCGGGCTGCTTCATCAGGGCCAGGGGCACGGCGTGCTGCCTGCTCAAGGACGGTCTGTGCAGCATCTATGCGCACCGGCCCCGCGGGTGCATCGAATATCCGTGGTACAATATCGGCGGGCGGCTGTACTATGATCAGGGCTGTCCGGGCATCAGGCATGATCGTGACGAACGGCCCAACGCCGCGGACATCGGGCCGTTCGAGAACTTTTTCGCGGGCACGCCGCGGGCGATTGTGCGGCTGATCCGGGCCGTCTGTACACGGCCATAGCTCAGGCGCGTTCGGAGATGCTTTCGAGGATCTCGTGCGTCAGGTGCTCGTCATGGCTCTTGACGGCGAAATCGGAGATCGACAGCATTCCGACGGGTTCGTAGTCGGTGTTGAATACAACGAGGCGGCGGATCGCCCGCTCCTCCATCTGCATGGCGGCGTCGCTGATGTCCTCGTCTTCGAAGCAGTAGTACAGTTCCGGCGTCATGATCTCGCCGACGAACGTCTTGGCGGGGTCCTTGCCCCGGGCTATCGCCCGAACCACGATATCGCGGTCGGTGATGATGCCGACGATCTCGTCGGATTCCATGACGGGCAGGGCGCCGAGATCCCGCGATCGCATCACCTCGGCGGCCTCGGCAATGCTTGCATCGCTGTTGATCGTCTCCACACCGACCGACATCAGTTCACTCACCTTCATGTTGGACCACCTTTCGTTTCGATAAATCCATCGTTTACGTTGTCTCCTGCGGCCCGTGCAGACACACGCCGGCGTACAGTCTTGCCGACCGGCGAGCAAGCGCTTCCGGCCGCCCGGGCAGCCATCGCGACAAGCGCCCGCCGACAGCCTGCGCCGTCGGCAGGGCGCCGTCCCGAACTTGTTATCTTGCGCTAAAGGTCAGGCACATCGGCTCATCGGACTGATAGCCGACGGAGATGGCCGATGCCTGGCATTCCAGCGATTCGTTGTACATGCACTGCGAGACCTTGCAGGCGCCGACGCTGGCGGTGCAGCCGGCATCTCCGCCGCGGCTTTGCGACCTGCAGAAGGTGTCGCAGCGGGGCATGACCTCATCGCCGATGGTGATCGCCGGCGTGCAACAGGAATTGTTGATGTTGTAGGCGCAGTCGGTGACGTCGCACTTCTGGACCGTGGCCACTTGCATTTCAGTCTTCATGTTCATCCTCCCGTTTCGATTGGTACCCTTTTGAATTTCGGTTTCATTGCCGCGGCCCGCGGCCGCGCTGCCTTGTTTGCGTCCCCAAATGCGCGAAGACCCCGTTTGTACAACATGCGCTATCGTCAGAGGACAAGGCGGGCTTAATGAACATTTGGCGGGGGCACGGATGCGGGTTTTGGCTTGCCGGATGCGGGGGGCGGGTTTATAATCGCAGGCTATGTCCGATATGTTCAGCAGAATTTTTGCGGCGTGATAGAACGCGTGTGTTCGGAGGACGGTCCATGCAGCGAGTAAACGCTTTCAGACGGTTCGGATTGTTGGCGGCTGCGGCGGCGGTGCTGTTTGCGGTGACGGCGCGCGAAGGTTACGGGGCGCGACGCGTGGTCAATCTCGACGGAACGTGGCAGGTCGCCGAAGGTACGATGGAGCGCGTGCCGGAGAGCTTCGATCATGCGGTCTGCGTGCCGGGCCTGGTGGATATGGCAAAGCCGGCGTTCGAGGAGGTCGGCAGGAAGAGCCAGCGTCGTGAGGCGTTCTGGTATCGCAGAACGTTCAGAGTGGACGGGAACGTGCCGCGCGTCGCTTACCTGATGATTCGCAAGGCCCGGTACGGCACGCGGGTCTTCCTCAACGGCAGGCTCGTCGGGGATCACCTGCCGTGCTTTACGCCGGCGATCCTGGACGTCAGGGAGGCCCTGCGAGGGGGCGGCGATGCAAACGTGCTCGTGGTTCGGGTGGGGGCGGACCGCGAGTCGCGGCCGACGGACGTGCCCAGCGGATGGGATTTCGAGAAGTACCTTTACATCCCGGGCATTTATGATTCGGTGGAGCTTATCCTCAGCGACGGGCCGTATATACGCAGCGTGCAGACGGCGCCGAATATCGATCTGCGGCAGGTGCGGATCGTCGCGGAGATCGAGGATGCGGCGGCGGGCGAAGAGGTGGCGTACAGTCTGACGGAGGTGCGTTCGGGCAAACGAGTGGCGCAGGGGCGGCGGCGGTGTGAAAAGGCGGAGGACGGAATCGCGAAGCTGGACTTTGCCGTCGACGTGGAGGACATGCACCTCTGGTCGCCGGAGGATCCGTTTCTGTATGCGGTCGAGCTGAAGACGGCCGGCGACAATCTGACCGCGCGTTTCGGCATGCGGTCGTTCCGGTTCGATCCGGCGACGAAGCGTGCGATCCTCAACGGCAAGACGTACATGATGCGCGGCACGAACGTCTGCATCTACCGGTTTTTCGAGGACGAGTCCCGCGGCGACCGGCCGTGGCGGGCGGAGTGGGTGCGCCGGCTGCATCGGAAGTTCAAGGGTATGCAGTGGAATTCCATTCGCTACTGCATCGGCTTTCCGCCGGACTTCTGGTACGACATCGCGGACGAGGAGGGGTTTCTGATCCAGGATGAGTTTCCGATCTGGCTGCTGAGCGGGGCGCCGGAGAACCCGCGGGCCGAGAAGATCATCCCGGAGTACACGGCGTGGATGCGGCATCGGTGGAATCATGCGTGCGTGGTGATCTGGGATGCGCAGAACGAGTCGGTGACGCCGGAGACGGGCAAGGCGATCGGGGCGGTGCGCCACCTGGACCTGTCGAACCGGCCGTGGGAGAACGGCTGGGCCGAACCGCAGGCGGCGACCGACTGCGTGGAGGCGCACCCGTACCTTTTCAGCCGCGCGACGTGGACGCCGGACAAGCCGTTTTACTTGCCCGAGATCGCGGGGGTGTCGGGCGTGCCGCACCTTCGCGATGAACAGAAGAAGTTCGACGTGCCGATCATCATTAATGAGTATGCGTGGCTGTGGCTGGACCGCAAAGGCGACGTTACGAGCCTTACCGGCAATGTATACAAGAGCCTGTTGGAGCCGGACTCGACGGCCGAACAGCGGCGCGTGCTTTATGCGAAGTATCTGGCCGCGCTGACGGAGTTCTGGCGGTGCCATCGGCAGTGTGCGGGGGTGCTGCACTTCTGCGGCCTGGCCTATTCGCGGCGCGGCGATCTGCCGCGGCCTGAAGGCGGGGCTACCAGCGACCACTTCATCGATATCGAGGAGCTTACCTTCGAGCCGAACTTCGAGAAGTACGTGACGGATGCGTTTGCACCCGCGGGGCTTATGTTGGACTTCTGGGATACGGAGATGGAGGCGGGCCGGACACGCGACGTCGACGTGGTTGTTATCAACGATCTTTACGAGGGCTGGAACGGGCAGGTGCGGCTGACCCTGGCGGGAAGCGGCGGCGTTCTGCTTGAGAAGTCGCGGCCGCTGATTGTCGCGCCGTTGGGTAAAGAGATCTGTGCGTTCGAGTTTACGACTCCGACGGTTCCGGGGCGGTACACACTGAAGGCCGAGCTTCTTCAGACCGGCAAAAAGCCAACGGCCAGTTGGCGCGATTTCGAGGTCAAAGCGGCCGACAAATAAACCGGGCCAACGGGAGCAACCATGAGCAGGAAGATCGTCGCCATCGTCGGTTCTTATCGCAACGGCAAGGTTACCGATACGCTCGTCTCGCAGGTGGTGCGCGGCGCGGAGCGCCAGGGGGCCGAGGTTTCGGTTATTTATCTGCGCGACAGGAACATCGCGTTCTGCACGAACTGCCGAAGCTGCACACAGAGCGGTCCTGAATTTTCGCGCGGCCAGTGCCCTATCGAGGACGACGTGGCGGGTATCTGCGGGGAGATCGACGGGGCAGATGCCATCGTGCTGGCGGCGCCCATCAACTTCGGCACGGTTACGGCGCTGATGAAACGCTTCATCGAGCGCCTTGTGTGCTACGCCTGCTGGCCCTGGGGAGGCAACGTGCCGCGCCAGAGGATAAAGACGCGCAGCAAGAAGGCGCTGCTGGTCACGTCCACGGCTGCGCCGGCGGCTCTGGCGCGATTGGCGATGGGCGGGGCACTTCGCCCGATGAAGTGGGCGGCCGCATCCGTGGGCGCCAAGGTCGTCGACACGCTCTGGATCGGCATGGTCGCCAGCCGGCAGGATCCGATTCTGTCCCAGAGGGCGCTTGAGCGCGCGGCCCGCGCCGGCGAAAGGCTTGCCCGCGCATGACCGTCGCGACGGCTGGACGCCGCAGAACCAGGCATGAAGATCACGCGTAGCAGTTTCGCCGGATCTATCCGTACGAATTGATGCTGACCATTTGGAAGGGCTTTTGATAATGGCTGAAGAAAAGATGCCGCACCCCGGACATGACAAACACCTCTGCTGGCTTGTGGGGCAGGGCTTTCACATGGACAGACAGGAGCACTATAAGAAGCTCGTCAAGGACGGCAAGTTCATGTGCAAAGGCTGCGGCCGGGTCGCCGCGAAGGCGGAGAACCTTTGCAGCCCCATTACGCTGTGATCACTTCAGCGAACCGTCTGCGAAATAGTCATACAGGACCCGGCGCAACTGCCGTCCTAACAACCGCCAGTCGTCGGCGGCGGGGGCTTTGCCGAGGCCAGCGATCCAGTCGCAATTGAGCTCGTAAACGAACGCGGTGATGCCGTACCGCGCAAGGAGGCCCTCGCCGAACGTGCCGGGATTGCTAAAGGTCGCGCCGGTCGATCCTTCGGTAAACCACGTGTGCCTGCGCAGGAGCCGCTCGAAGCGTTGCATGTCGGCAAGGTATTGTGCCGCGTCGCCTTCCGGGCGGCTTACGTGGATGCACCCGTTGTTGTCGTTGTGCAGATCGAAAGCCAGGTGGGGCGTTTTGCCGTCGGCGGCCATCTTGTCCAGCCAGGCCTCCAGGGCGTGGTTCTCCGGGGCCAGCCGCGGGTCCGCGGGCTTATCCATATTGCGATTGAGGTCCATGCCCATCAGATTGAAGCGTGTGCGTCCGCGGGCCACGCCGTCCTTGTTGGCCATCGGCATGACGTACAGGCAGCACGAACCCAGGAAACGGCGGCTGTCCTCGTCGTCTTCGAGGAGGCTTCGGATGAGCCCGTCGATCACCCAGTTGCCGCCCGCTTCCCAGGGGTGTGCCCGGCCGCGTATCAGCACGCGATATTTCGCATCGGGCCGTCCCACCCTGACGATTTCCAGGGGCCGCCCTTCGACGGTCCTGCCGATCTGTGTGAGCTCCACGAGGGAGTGATTTTTCACCTCGGCGAGAAACCGGTCCAAATCCCGCAGCGTGTACGGCTCCATCCTCGCTACAAACAGCGAGTCGCCCTGCATCTCGATGCGGACCTTCACGCAGTTGTCGGGCGTCTTTCCGGCGGGCACAATCGTCCAACTGCGGCCGTCCGCGGAGACATAGCAGTTTGTGCGAGCCGAAACCGGTGAGCCTTTTCGGCCGTTCCACACGTTGTCGAAGTTGTACAGGACGAGCGTTACCTCCGAGCCGGCCGGGGCCTCCACCCGGAAGTGCCAGTGGCCGTTGGCCCGGTTGACGGTGCCGCGCTCATGGTCGTACACCAGGTACACGTGAATCGCACCGTCATCGGCCACGTCCCACCACAGCGGCGAGGCATTCTCAAACGACGTGTCGATGTAGACCGCTGGCGCGGCACACAGCCCGCTGCAAAAAACCGCAAGCACCACCGCCAAGATTACGCAACGCATCACGAATCTCCTGCTCATTGAAAGGCCTGTTTCTCACCGGAGGACATCCTTGTACACATTATACAAAGGCCGGCGCCGGCCGCAAAGCCGGCTATCTGGCATGCGGAACCATTGAAATCGGGTAGGCCGTGTGTTACAATGATATCGGCCGCAAGGATTTGCCGCCGTCGTGAACCTCTAATTATCAGCCTGATTGAGGGAGGGTGTTCATGAGGTCTCTGCCCGTCCGCACGCTGGTCGTTCTCTGTTTGCAAGCGCTTACCGCCACCGCCGGCGCGGCCGACCTGATCGCTGCCGGCGAAGACTGGCGATACTTCAAAGGCACGGCCGCACCCAGCGACCCGGCGGACGCCTGGAAGGACTGCGCCTTTGACGATTCGGCCTGGCCGAGCGGCCCGTCGGGCTTCGGGTACGGTGACAATGACGACGCCACCGTCCTGGACGACATGAAGGACAACTATAAGACCGTCTACATCCGTAAGCAATTCTCGGCGTCGGGCCTGGCGGCGGATGCCCGTGTTCAGCTTATCATTGACTACGACGACGGTTTTATCGCCTATATCAACGGCAACCTTGTCGCGCAGGAGCACGTCACGATCAATCCGGACGGCAGCCGCACGGCAACTTCGCACGACGCCGGAACGCCGCAGGTGATCGATCTTGGCACGGTCGCCGACGTCCTGCAGGAGGGCACGAACGTAATCGCCATCGAAGGGCACAATGTTTCTTTGGGCAGCACCGATTTTTCCCTGACACCGGTGCTGCGGACCGTCGGCGAGGTTGTGCTGAGAGAGGATGTGACGTGGTCCAGCAGTGTCGTGCTGCAGGATAGCGTTGTTGTCGCCGAAGGCGTTACGTTAAGCATCGCGCCCGGCACAACAGTGGCCATGGATAACGGCGTCGGCATTACCGTCCGCGGGCGGCTGCTTGCCGTGGGCACGCCGGAGGAACCGATTTGTTTTACCCGCTCCTCGGCCGGTGCCCGCTGGGACCAGATACTCTTCGTGCATGCCGACGACAGCCGCCTGGCCTACTGCACGGTAGAGTTCGCCGACAGCGCCGGCGACCACAAAGACTACTACGACAACGACTGTAACCCCGAAACACCAATGCCGACGCGCAAGTATCACGAAGCCATCACGGCGCTTGCGACCCACCTTGATATCGAAAGCTGCACGTTCCAGCACCTGCCGGACGACCGACCGGGCGGCCAGGGCGACGCCATCGCCATCATCTCCGATGACCCCGAACTGGCCGGCGAGGCGTCGGCCCACATCAGTAACTGCCGCTTTCTCTCGATCGGCACAGGCATCCATACCCGTTATTCCTACGTGCTGGTCGAGGGCTGCTTCTTCACCGGCCACAATGGCGACAACGACGACGCCGACCTCTACGGCGAGAGCACCCCGCCGCCAATGATCCGTAACAACGTCATGCTCAGCCCCAACCACGACGACATGATCAACCCCACGCGCTGCTCGGCGATTATCATGGGCAACATCATCGGCAACTGTGACGACCACGGCGTGGTCCTGCGCGACAAGTGCACGCCGGTCCTCATCAACAACGTGATCTTCAACTGCGCCAGCGCCGGCGTGGCGGTTCAGAACCAGTGCAACGCACTTGTGATCAACAACACCATCGTCAACTGCGGTCGAGGGGTGCGCTTCTTCGACCATGACGGCCGCTGGGATCCGCCCTACTGCCTCTTTCCCGGCAGCGGTACGGCCACGATCATCAACTGCATCATCAGGGACTGCGCCACGACGTTCGACCTGGCCAACAGTCCCTGGACCGAGGACCGCGGCTCACATGCCGCCGTAAGCTACTGCAATGTAGAGGGCGGGCTGGGACGCGCCAACGTCTCGTCTTACTCCACGCTCACGTGGGGCGAGGGCAACATCGACGCCGACCCGCTCTTCGCCGACGCCGGGGGAGAGGACTTCCACTTGCAGTCCGCCGCCGGCCGATGGGACCCCGCCGCCGAAGCGTGGGTCAGGGACGCCGTCACCAGTCCCTGCATCGATGCCGGTGACCCAGCCGAGGCGAACTGGACGGAGGAACTCTGGCCGCATGGAAAACGCATCAACATGGGGGCCTACGGCGGGACGCCGCAGGCGAGCATGTCGCCGTCGGACGTGGGCCTCGCGGCGGATTTCGACCACAACGACACCGTCGACCTGCTCGATCTGATGCGATTTGCGGACGAGTGGCCCGTCGCTGCAATCCTGATGGACACGGACCTGGATCGCAACGGCCGCGTTGACCTGGCCGACTTCGCCCTGATCGCCCGGTCATGGTCCGCCCTTCCGTGACAGGACGGCGTTGGGGTCGGCGTCACGCTGCCCCGAATTCATCCTCGATGGCTTTGAATACGTCGTCGGACATCGGGTACGAGTGCGTTTCGTTCGGAAAGGCACCGGTTCGCACGTCCTGGACGTACTCTGTAAAGGCCTTCTTCATCAGGCTGTTGAAGTCCTGGTAACGTTTGGCGAACTTTGGAGTGAACCTGTCGAACAGGCCGAGTACATCCGAGCTGACCAGCAACTGGCCCGAACACCCCGGGCCGCCGCCGATACCCATGGTCGGCACGCGCAGCTTCTTCGTGATCCAGGCGGCGAGTTTTGCGGGAACGGCCTCGATAATAATCATGAACGCCCCCGCCTCCTGCAGCGCCAGGGCTTCTCTTACCACCTTGCGGGCCGATTCGATATCCTTGCCCTGGACCTTCATGCCGCCGAGCACCCCGACAGCCTGGGGATGGAGCCCGATGTGGCCGACCACGGCAATACCCATCTCGACAATCGCACGCGTCTTGTCAATGTGGTTGGGCCCGGCCTCCAACTTCACACCGTCGGCTGCAGCCTCCGTCACAAAACGGGCGGCGTTGCGCATGGTGTCTTCCACGCTGTACTGGAAGGACCCGAACGGCATATCCGCAATGACCATCGCGCGGGAGCAGGCCCTTGAAACGGCGGCACAGTGCATCAGCATCATGTCCATAGTGGCATTGAGCGTGTTGGGATACCCGTGGACCACCATTGCGCAGGAATCACCGACGAGGACCATGTCGATGCCCGCGTCGTTGATCTGTTTGGCGGTGGGGTAATCGTAGGCCGTCAGCATGGTGATGGTCTGATTATTGTCCTTCATTTTCTGAATAGTTCGCACTGTATGTTTTTCATCGCTCATGGGCTGCTCCTGCAAAAGTCGTGTCATCACCCCCACAATAGGCACGCTGAGATGTTCACCCGCCCCGGGCAGGAGGTATTATACGACGGGTCGCCTGGCACAGTCAACCTTCCATGCAAAATAGGTCTTCTGGAGTTGGCGGGGGCGACCACACTTAGCACTTTGGGCCTTGCATTTTCCGATCTGGACACTTGCCAGGTACGACAATTCTGCGAAAATATGCGGAGTTTTACGCCTGACAATTCGCGGGCGGGCTTTTTGCGGGTCCGCCGCGGATGAGAATCTTTTAAGGAGGATTGCCATGCAGCGCTTTTCCTTTGTCTTGACAACACTTGTCGCAGGTCTTGCCGCGGCCGCCGCGCCCCAGAAACCCATTGCCCTCCACCCCGAAAACGGCCACTACCTCGTCTGGCACGGCAAGCCGACCATACTCATCACCTCCGGCGAGCACTACGGCGGCGTTCTCAACCGCGACTTCGATTACGTCAAGTACTTCGACACCCTCGCCGGGCTGGGCTTCAATCTCACCCGCACCTTCAGCGGCGCGTATTGCGAGCCGGTCGGCGCGTTTAACATCGAAAACAACACATTGGCCCCGCTGCCGGGCAGACTCATCTGTCCGTGGGCGCGCTCGGAGGCGCTCGGCTATCGCAACGGCGGCAACAAGTTCGACCTGACCAGGTGGGACCCGGCCTATTTCGCCCGCCTCCGCGACTTCGTCGCCCAGGCCCAGAAACGCGGCATCGCCGTCGAGCTGGTCCTGTTCTGCCCGTTCTACGAGGAGGACATGTGGGCGCTGTCGCCGATGAACGCGGCCAACAACGTCAACGGCATCGGCACGATGGTCCGCACCGAGGTCTACACTCTGGAGCACCCGGAACTGCTCGCCATACAGGACGCCATGGTGGAAAAGATCGTCACCGAGCTGAAGGACTTCGACAACCTCTACTATGAGATCTGCAACGAGCCGTACTTCGGCGGCGTTACGCTGGAATGGCAGGCCCATATCGCCGCCACCATCGCCCGCACCGAGGCGCCGCTGGGCGTCAAGCATCTCATCGCCCAGAACATCGCCAACAAAAACAAGAAGATCGACCGGCCCGATCCCAACGTCTCCATCTTCAACTTCCACTACGCCAAGCCCCCGGTCGCCGTCACCGAGAATTACGGCCTCAACAAGGTCATCGCTGACGACGAAACGGGCTTTTCCGGCTCTGCACCGAAACCCTACCGACTCGAAGCGTGGGACTTCATGATCGCCGGCGGCGGCATCTTCAGCAATTTGGATTACTCCTTCAGTGTGGGCCATGAAGACGGCTCGGGCAAGGTCAACGCCCCCGGCACCGGCGGCCCAGAAATACACAGGCAGTTGGGCATTCTCAAGAGGTTCATGGAAGGCTTCGACTTCATCCGGATGGCGCCCAACGACTCGATCATCAAGGGCGGCGTGCCCGAGAAAGCCACCGCACGGGCTCTCGTGCAGGAAGGCCGCCAGTATGCCATCTATATCAATGGCGGCTCCAGAGCCGAGCTTAACGTCGAGCTTCCGGCCGGCCGGTACTTCGCCGAATGGGTGAATACAAAGACGGGCAAAGTTGACGCCCGCCAGCAGATCGACCACTCCGGCGGCGTAACGTTGTTGTCCTCGCCACAGTACACCGACGACATCGCCTTGAGGATCATGCGGCAGCCGTAGAACAGGTCGTCGAATCAGAAGATAACCAGTTCGGCCGCCTGCTCGGGAATCCACGTCGTCTTGCCGTCCATCAGCCGAATGTGCCACCAGCCGGGCCGCTGCTCCAGGAGGTCGAACTCGGTGCCGGCATGCAGCGGCTCCTTGAAGCTGGGCGGATAGGCCGGGCCGTCCCCCTGACGGGCCTCCACGGATTCGGCGACGATTACGCCGAAGCGGCGCGTCCGGTCTGTGTGCCGCTCGACGGCCACCGACACGCCAAGCGCAAGCGCGATCACGGCCGCAATCGCCGCGGCGACCACCGCCCACCGCTGCGAAGGCAGCCAGATGCGCAGCGTGGCCGCCAGGCACATCACTGCAAACGCGGTACAGGCCGCCGCAAACCGCCACCGCATCGAATAGTGGTAATGCCAGAAGAACAGCCGCTCCATCACCTTCTGCCGCGGGGCCGTGTCGATCTTGTCCAGGCGGCGGCTCCGCGCGTATGCGAGGTTAGTCTGAATGTCGGCATCGGCCGGGTCGAGTTCCTCGGCGTTTCGAAAATGCAGGACCGCACGCCCCACGTCGCCGTTGAGCAGGTACGCGCTGGCCAGGTTGTAGAACAGCTTGCTGTTGGCGATGCCGCCCTGCCTGATGAGCTTTTCATAGCACAGGATCGCCTCGTTGTAATACCTCCGCCGCGCCTCCTCGTCGTCGGTGCTGGCGTTGGCGTTGCGGAACGCGACGTTGGCCTGCATGAAGATAGACTCGGCCTCCTGCCTGGACATCTGTGCCCGGGCCGGCCCGACACACAGCACCGCCGCAATCATCGCCAGAAGCCCCGCCCGATTCATCGTATGCCCCTCTCGATCGTCCGCATCAGTTCGATGGCGTTCTTCATATCGACAGTCTCGTTGACCTGCGTGCCGCTGTAGGTGGCGGCCTCGCATCGCTCGATCAGGTCGCGATAGGCGGCCGCGGCATCGGCGTTCCACGGCGCAATCAGCTCGTAACAATCCACCGCCGTCAGTGACTTCGCCGAGCGGTTGAACCGGTCGGCCGCATACTGTTTCATGGCCGCGGCCAACAACTCGCAGGCCTGTGCGCCGCTTTGCCGGCCGGCCGCCCTGGCCGCCCGCAGCGCATTGCGCAGCGCCGTCCTGCGCCGGGCGGCGGCGATCTTCTCCGGCGTGTTCCGCATCGTCAGCCGGGCAATGCCGCTTGCCGCCAAGAGCACGAGCGGCCCGCCCCACAGCAGCGCGTACCCCGGCGCGATCAGCGCCGCCACGGGCGAAAAGGCCTGATTCTCAAGTGCCTGCATGCCTTCGAAATGGGCGCTCAGTCCCGTCTGCGCCGCCTCCACCGAGCGTCCGATGAAAGTGAAGTTCGCCCCCTGGATGTCGCCCTCCGTCAGGATCCGCGTGGCCGCCACGTCCAGCTTGATCGGCTCGCTGAAAACCGTCACATACCGCCCCTTCTCCACGTCGAAAAAGTTCAGCGGGATGGCGGGGATCTCCTCCACCCCTTCGTGCGTCGCCCGCAGCATCTGCTTGAACACCTTGAAGCCCCCCTCCACCGTGCCGGAGTCCCGTTCTTCGGAGATACGGAAGTTGTCCGTAAATGCCGGAAGCAACGCCAGGTCCGGCTGCACCACCAGCTTGAGATACGCGCTTCCGCCAATCCGGATGGTCAGCGTGATCGGATCACCCACGTTTACGGCCGTCGGTGTCGCGGCGGCCTCAATCGTGTACCGCCCCACCAAACCCGAAAAGTCGGCCGGCCTGCCCTCCGCCGGCAGCGGCAGAACCTCCAACGTAACAGGCGCCGACCGGGCCGCAAACCGCTGATACTGGCGACGCTCGAAAAACGGCGAGTCAAAGAACCCGCCGAGCGGATCATATCTGCGGCTGGACGTACTGCCCACGGCCAGATTGATATGCGCACTTACCGGCTCCAAGCGAAAAGTGCCAGCACGCCGGGGGATCAGCACCTTGCTGAAGAACACCTCCACCGAGTCAACGTCCTTGTGCCTGGTTCGCCGCTGATACAGCGTCACCGGCTGACCGTTGATCCTGTGCGTCTTCTGCGTCTGGGCGCCTTCGGGCGTATCCTCAATCGTGAACAGATCGCCCTCGAAGAACGGAACGTTCAAACTCATGTTGCCCATGTTGTTGTACTCGGCGGCCCACACGAACCACCGTACGGTAAGCGTCACCGGCTGCCCCACGTAGCAGCGCGTCGTCCCCAGTTCGACTTCGACGTCCACCTTCTCCGTCGAACCCGCCTTCACCACGCTGACCTGGACGGGGTTCGTGGTGTACTCCCTGCCCTTCACCGTCACCTTCACAGGCGGCAGGCGCAGCACACCCGCCTCGGGCGCCGTCAGCATGAACTCCATGATGCACCGGCGGCTGATCCGCCCGTTTTCCACGCTCACATGCTGACGCGTGCCCTCAACCGCCTGCGGCCGATAGGCCGACAGCGGCTTCAGATCCACCGTCCCCGGCTCACTTTCGCCGTCGATCACCACGTAATAAGAGAACTCTTCCCCCTCATAAACGGGTCGGGACGTATCGACGTGCGCCGACACGTTCACCTGCCCGGCAGCGACTGAGGCCGCCGCATCGAAAGCACCGAATAGCAATATGAATCTGACAAAGGCCTTCACGTCACCAATCCTTTTCTACCTTCTGATGGCCGCGAATCATAATTCGCCGATTCATTCGATCCTTCTCTTCCTTCTGCAGGATCTCCTCCGCCGTCGCCTGGGCGGCGTCGGCCCCTTGTTCCTCCTGGCCTTGCTCTTCAGGGGCCTCCTGCGGCTCGGCCGGTTCAGCCCCCTGCTCCTGCTGGTCAGCTCCCTGCTGCTGCTCCTGGGGCTGTTGTTCGTCTTTTTCCTGCGGTTTTGAAAGCTGCTCAATCGCCTTTCTGATCTGCTCGGCGGCCTCTTCCTGGCTCTTCTTGGCCTCCGCCGTCCGGGACTCCTTCAACTGCTGCTGCGCCTGATGCTGTTTCTCGATGGCCTTCTGCAGTTCATCGGCCGCCTGCTTCTCGGAGCCCTGCTGATCGCCCTGCATCTGTTTCAATTGTTCCTGCATCTTTTCGGTCTGCTGCTGCAAATCCAGCTGCTTCTGCGCCGCCTCCTGGTTCTTCTGCTGCGCCTCCTCGGGCGTCTGCTGCCCCTGCTGCTGCTCGTTGTGGTTCTTTTCAGTCTCGCTGGCGAGGTTCTGCTGCTGCTGCGCCAGCTTCTCCAACTGCTCCTTTGCCTCCTCCTTCTGCCGCTGCTGCTGCTCGGCCTGCTGCTTCTGCTGCCTGATCTGCTCCTGGAGCTGCTTGATCACCAGTCGCCCCACCTCGATATTCCGGGCTGCCGCCTGGTGCCCCGGCTGCATATCCTGGACGTCGCGCCACTGGGCAATCGCCCGCCGGATATCCTCGACCGCCTGCTCGGGTTTGTCGGACTGGCGCTGGAGCCCCCGCTTGAAATAGCTGTTGCCCAGGTTGTATTTCGCCATGGCCGCCAGGGCCGCATCGCCGCTGTGTGCCGCGGCATCGGCATACAGGCCGATGGCCCCGTCGAAATCCTCCTGGCGAAACGCGGCATTTCCCTTGTTGTATTTCACCCGCGCCGCGTCCGGCCGAACATCCAGCGCGGCATCATATTTGCGGGCCGCCGCGTCGAAATCCTGTTTCGAATAATGCCGGTTGCCCTCTTCGACCAGTTTCCGCACCGATTCGCCCCGCGCCCCGCACGCCGCAGTCAACACAATCGCCGCGGCAATCACGATGTCAAACCTTCCTGCGTTCACTGACCAGCGCCTCCCACACAATCAACACAACCGCCGCCAACAGGAACAACTGAAATTTCTCATCATATTGCACGGTCATGGCCGGATCAAGCATCCGCCGTTCGGCCGAACCCACAAGATTCTCGTACATCTCATCCAGGTTGAATGTCGTATGCGGCGTCATCTGCAAATACTGTCCGCCCGGCGTGGCAAGCGCAACCTGCCGCAGCGTCGCCGAATCCAGCTTCGACCGCACCATCTGGCCCTCGTACTCAAGATACGTCTTGCGCCCATCCGGCCCGATGACCGGAATCGGCGTGCCCTCCTTGTCATCGCCCATCCCTATCGCAATGATGCGCACCCCCATCGCACCGGCCGCCTCCGCAGCCTCAACCGGAAAACTGTCATGGTCCTCGCCGTCCGTAATCAGGATCACGTCCCGGCAGTCGCGCACCCGGTCGTCAAAGACCTTCTTCGTGGCGTCCCGAATCGCATCCCCGATCCGCGTGCCGCCCAGCGCAGTGCTCTCCGTACCGATGGCATCCAGCACCATCCGCACAAACGCATAATCCGTCGTCAGCGGACACCGCACCGTCGAATCGCCCGCAAACGTCACAATGGCAATCCGGTCACCGGCCATCTGCGTCATCATGTCCCGAATCCCGATCTTGGCCCGCTCCAGGCGGTTGGGCCGGATGTCCTCGGCCAACATCGACCGCGACACGTCCAAGAGGATCACCACGTCCCTGCCCCGACGCCGCACCTCCTTCGGCCGCGGGTTCGACATCGGCCGGCTCAGCGCAATCACGATCATCACAAACGCCGTCACCAGCATCGCCGCCTTCACCGCCTGCCGTCCGTGACTGACCGACGCGTTGATCCGCTTCAACAGATGTCGCTGTGCCAGGCATCTCAGCGCCTGCCCCTTCCGCCAGAAGCTCCACGCATACGCCGGCCCCAACACAAGCACCGCCGCAAACAGCAGCCATAAAGCATCATAGTTGCCCAACTGCGGCATATCCTGCGCACCTCGTCACGGTATCTTGCGAAAAATCGTACATCCCGCCACAATCTCGAACGCCAACAGCCCCAGCGCCGCCGCCGCCCACGGCCCGAACTGTTCCGCGTAATCCGTATACTCCACGCTCTTCACCCGCGTCTTCTCCAAGCGGTCGATCTTTTCATAGATCTGCCGCAGTGTCTCCCCGTCGGTCGCCTTGCCGTAGAACCCGCCCGTCTCCTCGGCAATGGCCCGCAGCAGCCGCTCGTCCAGTTCCGGCCCGGTCACCAGCCGAAAGATACCCCGTGTCGCATAGGCCTCCTCGCCGCCGATGCCGATCGTGTAAATCTTTATACCCCACTCTTTGGCCAACTTCGCCGCCTCCAGGGGCGAATGCTCCCCGGCATTGTTAACCCCGTCGGTCAGCAGCACAATCACCTTGCTCTTGATCGTAAAGTCAGGCTCTTCGTCCGGGTCCTCCTCCTTGAGCCGTGCATTGTTCTCCAGCACCTGCTTCTCTGCGGTCTTGAGCCGAGCCGCCGCCAGTGCCAGCGCATCGCCGATCGCCGTGCCGTCCTCGCTGCGAGTCCGGGCCAGTTCGGTCTGCTGGAGAAACTCCACAACCACCTCATGGCCGTGCACCAGCGGGCACAGCGTGTCGGCATACCGCGCAAAGACTACCAGCCCCAACAGGTCCCCGGCACGTCCCTTCAAATCATCGTCGTTGCCTCGGATAAACTCCGCTGCAACCCGCTTGACCACGTCGAGCCGGGTCATCTCCTGCCCCTGGTAGTTCATCGCCTCGCCCATGCTGCCCGAGCGGTCGACCACGATCTCCATCGCCACGCCCTCGGTCGAGACGTGAGAGACGCTCATCCCCTTCCGCGGCCGGGCCAGCGCCACAATCAGCAGCGCAAGACACGCCAGCCGCGCCGCCATAAGCAGCCAGCGCAACCGCTGCCGCAGCGACACCCCGCAGCCGACCAGCGCCCCGATGTACGAATAACGCACCGCCGCGGTCCGCCGCCCCAGCCGCCCCGCAAACGGCAGCACCGGCAGCACCAGAAGCAACAAGAGCCACCACGGTGAATGCAGCATCTACCGCCCTCCCTCCAGCGCCGCATCCCCCGTAACCTCTACGCGGCACGCATCCGAACGCGTCCTGTCGACGAATCGCTCCACCATGCGCAGCGCCTCGCTGATCTGCTCGGAACTCGGCTCGAATTTCGCAAACTTAACCAGGTCGCAATGCTCCAGAAAGCTCCGCAGATCCTCGCGATGCTCCGCCAGAGCCTCAGCCCGCCCGGCCTCCGCCAGAAACTCCTCCGTCGTCCGCTCAGGCGCCCGCAGCTCGAACCGGTACTCGATATAATGCCGCAGGCAATCACTGAGCCGCTCATAAAACTCCTTCACCCGCCCGGCCTCGACCAGCCTGTCCTCCGCCAGCCGCCGCAGGATCTCGTAGGCAATTTCATGGGCCGGCCGGAAAATCCGCACGATCTTTTCCGCCTTCCTGCGCCGCAGGCACAGCCACACCACAATGCCCACCGCCAGGAGATAAGCCGCCCCGCCGGCCGCCCACCAGGGCCACCGCACCGGCGGTATCTCCACGACGTCATCGATGTCCTCGATCACAAGGTCGGTCCCCAACTCCTCTAACAGCGACGTCACCGTAATCTCAACCGGCTCCGTTGTGAGAAACTCCCTCTCATCCTCCGGGCGTCCCTCCCGGCCGAACTCGAAGACCAATCCCCCGATGCTTGTCTTGCCAGTGTCGACGGGCTCCAGCCTATACCGACGCAAGCGCACAATCCGCCCCTCATCGTTAAGCCGCTCGCCGTCGGCACGCTCATCCCGAATCTCCAATCCCGTCAGCACCTTATCCACCTCCGGGAAAACCACCTCATAGCCCGGCTCGCTGACCGCCTCCACCTCCAACCGCACCAGTTCCGCAATCCCCACCTTGTCCGCACTGATACGCATCGTCAGCGCCAGCGCCCCCTCCGCGTAACGCTTCTCGATCCGATACTCCGCCGCCGGCGCCGCCTCCTTCTGCCGCCCGCACCCCCCGAACATCATCAACACGACGGCCGCGCCCCCCGCAACCGCCGCCACCACGTTAGGTCCTTTCCTGTTCACGCGCAAGTCCGTTCGCCTCAATACCGCCGATGCCGCTTGTGAAAGAACCGCACCAGGTCATGAATGTACGGCCGATCCGTCCGCACCTGGATGCAATCTACGTTAATCGATGCAAACTGACTCTCTAACACGTCCAACCGCCGCGCGCTTGCCTCGGCAAACCGTCGCCGAAACGCCCGGCTTGATGTATCCACGAGGGCCACCTCGCCCGTCTCGGCGTCGGCAAACTCAACCAGCCCGACCGATGGCATGGCCGCCTCCGCCGGGTCCTGCACCGCCACGGCAATCACATCATGACGCCGGTTCACCAGTGACAGCGGCCTTATGTAACCCTCGGCCACAAAATCCGACACTAGAAACACCGTCGCCTTCTTACGCGTCACCCGTCCCAAGTAATCCAGCGCAAGCGCAATATCCGTCTTCTTCCGCAGCATCTTGAAATACAGAAGCTCCCGAATCAGCCGCAGCACGTGCGAACTGCCCTTCTTGGGCGGAATGAACAGCTCGATCTGGTCGGTGAAGATAATCAGCCCCACCTTGTCGTTGTTCCGCACCGCCGCAAACGCCAGGACCGCACAGAACTCCGCCGCCAGTTCGTTCTTGAGCCGCCCCACCGTCCCGAAATCCCCCGACGCGCTCAGATCGACGGCCAACATCACCGTCATCTCACGCTCTTCGACGAACTGCTTTACGTACGGCTTGCCCGCCCGCGCCGTCACGTTCCAGTCAATCGTTCGGACGTCGTCGCCCGGCGTATACTCCCGCACCTCCTCGAACTGCATCCCCCGCCCCTTGAACACGCTCTCGTACTGCCCCGCAAAATCCGCATTCACCATGTGCGAGGTATAAATCTGAATCTGCCGTACTTTCTTGATCAGTTCAGCATCAATCATGGCAGCGTGTGATCCGGACTAATGAAAGGCCCTGAGTGTTGTCTCTGTATCCTGGCTGATCCGTAGGCTAAGGCACTTCGACGTTATCAAATATCTGCTGAATGATATCCTCGCTGGTCTTCTCCTCCGCCTCCGCCTCGTAGCTGATGATCACCCGGTGCCGCAGCACGTCCATGCCGATGGTCTTGACATCCTGCGGCGTGACATAGCCGCGTCCGTGCATGAACGCAAGCGCCTTGGCCGCCACCGCCAGATAGATCGTGGCCCGCGGCGACGCCCCGTAATTAATGTAATTGGAAAGCTTCAGGCCGTACGCCTCCGGCTGGCGCGTCGCAAACACAAGGTTGACGATGTAGTCCTTGATCTTGTCGTCGATGTAGATCGCATCCACCACCGACCGGGCCGCGACGATCTCCTCCGGCCCCACCACCGCGGCAACATCCAGCTTTACATCCGTCCCGGCCATCCGGTCCAGGATCCGCCGCTCCTCATCCTTGGCCGGATAGCCTACCTTGATCTTAAGCATGAACCGGTCCAACTGCGCCTCCGGCAGCGGATAAGTCCCCTCCTGCTCGATCGGGTTCTGCGTCGCAAGAACCAGAAACGGCGACGGTACGGGGTGCGTCTCGTCGCCGATCGTCACCTGTCGTTCCTGCATCGCCTCCAGCAGCGCGCTTTGCACCTTGGCCGGGGCACGGTTGATCTCGTCTGCCAGGATGAGGTTGGCGAAGATCGGCCCTTTGCGCGTATAGAACGCCCCGTCCGACTGCCGGTAGATCTGCGTTCCCGTCAGATCCGCCGGCAGGAGGTCCGGCGTAAACTGGATGCGATTGAAGTTCGCCCGGATCGCCCGCGCCAGGACGCTCACCGCAGTCGTCTTGGCCAGACCCGGCACCCCCTCAAGTAGGATATGCCCGTTGCTCAACAGGGCAACCAGCATCCGCTCGACCATGTACCGCTGCCCCACGACCACTTTGTCGAACTCCCCGAGGATCGCCCGCACAAATCCGCTGTGCTGTTCCACGAGTTTACTGATCTCCCGCACGTCGCTGCTCATCCTGCAAAAACCTCCAGTTTCTCGATAATCAGTTATGAGCCAGGCACCCGGCCGAACAGATAAGCAGGGCAAGGCACGCCCTGCCCATGGTACGCACCGCCAACCTGCGATGCAAGAACCGCTGTAGGGGCAAGGCGCGCCTTGCCCTGAGGGTCGCCGCCCGCGGCCTCACGGAGCACATCCGCCGTTGGCCGTACCTCGGCGACCGAAAACAGCCCGATAAGGGCCGTGGAAAAAAGCATACGTCGGTCGAAATAAAAAGTTCGATTATCACCATCCCAGCCCCGATTTCAACCCCCAAACCGGCAATTCTCGGCCTTGCCGCCACCAACCCCCCTCCAACCCCACCCCCGATGACGCGCCCTCACCCTGCCAGCCCCCCACACCGCTCTGTTCGTCGCCTTCGCCCCCGTCAGCCCCTTTGGGCCGTTCACCGCTCCGCCGCGGCCATAGACATTGACGGCGATACCGCCAAATCCCCGGACATTTCGTGTCTGCTTTTCTCCACCAAATGTCTCGGCATACGCTCCCTCAGCCTGCAGGCCCATCAGGAGCACTGCCGTACTGCCGCACGGACGTCCACCCAGGCGCTTGGCGGTGCTCCGCGCCAGCCTACGAAAACGAGCAGCCAGCCAATTTCCACTTGCAGGCAGGGACATCTTCCTTCAAAGCGGATTTGAAGAAGAGCGATGTTTGAACAAGATCATGGCTCGTGGTATTCTCTGTATTACCTGACGAGGATGATAAGCGTGAACGAGTCGAAGGCTGGAACCAATGGTTAAAGAACCGTTCAGAATCAGAGCGACGCAACAATGCACCGTCAAGTACATGATGGAAATGTTCGTCGCTGTTACTTGCTTGTTGTTGCTCGACGTCTGCTCAATGCCACAGCCCTTTACGTATAAGAACCCACTGCCATTCCAGTACGAAGCGTTGGGTACGATACATCGAGAACTGCGTGATCCGTGTATCATCCGGCACGACAACACATACTATCTTGTCTTTACGGTCTGGCCCTTTGCGAATCGGCAGGAGGATCGGCTGCATCTTCCCAACCAGGGCGGCTCCCCGGGAATCCAACTGTATTCGTCGACGGATCTGAAGACCTGGAAGTTTGAGAACTGGCTGGTCCGTTCAAGCGACCTGCCGCAGGATTGCCCATACAAGAACCGCTTTTGGGCGCCGGAAATCCACAGGATAGGCGGCAGATTCTACTTGATTTTCACTGCCGACAACTGGCTTAAGAAGGAGTATAACCCCGCTGGCACGTGGGGAACAGCAGGGTACGCATTCGTCGGCGTTGCCGATCAGATTACAGGCCCCTACAAGAACATCACCTGCATCGAAGGCGGAGCGTGTGACACTTCGCTTTTCGAGGATGCCGACGGCAGGACCTATGCCGTCATCCCCGCATACGATATCTTCGTCCAGCAGATCGATCTGAGCCGGATCGACCACGGCCAGGTCAGGCTTGTCGGCCCGCGCATATTGGCCGTCCGCTGCAAGAACGACGACATCGGGCTCGAGGCCGAGGCAGATTACCAGGAAGGCCCCTGGATGTTCCGCCGAAACGGTAGATACTTCCTGCTCTATGCCGGCCCGTATCGAGAGGGCAAGAATACCCCTGAAAAGCAAGGCTACTGGGCCGGAATAGCCTACGCCGACAATGTGATGGGGCCATGGACAAAGGATCCCCGCGGCCAGATCTTC
>DAOTMV010000047.1:0-30970 GCA_035450485.1 Anaerohalosphaeraceae bacterium
TTCCGAACATAGCTCTCTAAATCTCGTTCCTGCGTCAAAGCGCCCCCTCCTGCCGGCTGCAATCTCAGGCGGCCGGCCTTGCAGCGTGCGGTAAACCCAGCCGTCTAAGCGTGGATGGCGGCGGGGCAAACCTGCTTACGGGGCGAGTCTCCTGGTGGCGATGATATCGAGTTCCGCAACCGACGTGTAGTAGGCCCCGGTTACCTCCGACCTGGACACAAGGCGAATGTACCGACCGACCACCGGCCTGTCGAACTTGACGACTTGCAGCGCCGTCGTATTGCGCCACTGGCCCTTAGCCACAGGCTCGCCCCACTCCTTGCCGTCTTTGCTCACATAGAATTCGTACTCGCGAATCCGTCCGTTCTGCTGGTTCTGCCGCGGCAGATACGTGAAGCCGGCCAATTCGAACGGCAGGCTCAGGTCGATCTGGATCTCGTGCGGCTGCGGATCCTTCGCCCCGCTCCAACTCGTATGCCAGAACGTGTTCGAATCGCCGTCGATGGCGTGGCGGGCGAAACCCTCGCCCGGCTCGAAGCTGTCCACCTTGATGACCCGCCACTTGCCCTTGGATACCAGCAGATCGAATTGGGCCGTCGTCACCGGGCTGTCGACAGCACCGTCAACGAACGCCCTGGCCTTCACCGTGCCGCCGTCAATCAGCCTGAAGGCCTTCGTGAATCGTGTGGAGCTCCGCGTGGGCTCCGATCCGTCCATCGTATAGGCGACCACGCTGTTCGGCGTGCGGCAGTTTATCGTCACCAGGCCGTCGGCATCCCGAACAATCTCCGGGGCCGCAACCAGCGGCACAAAGACGCCCGCGGTCGTTACCATATCCTGCTTGTTTGCGTCAAAAGGACGCAGGCTGAAGCCGTAACGATACGGACGGGCATTGAGCCGGTACTGCTCCAGCGTCGCCGGGCCGCAACTGGCGTTTCCAAGGCCTGTCTGGCCATAGTCGACGCACAGAATCACCTCCTGGCGCGGCGTCAGTTCGTTGAGATGTCGCGCGTTGTTCAGATCGCGGGCGGTGTAGTGCAAAGCGGAGAATGAAAACGTCGAGTCACCCGCAACAAGCAGGCCGGACCCATTCTTGTCGACCAATGCTGCGCAACGTGTATCCTCATGGTTACCCGTCTCCTGCGGAAACACATACGGCACGTACTGCTCGGCAACCGTGCTGCTGTAAAGTCCCACGTCGGCACTGTCCTTGCGATCATTGTAAGTCTCGTGCGGCCCCGGACCATACCACATCAGCCGTTCATAAACCGCCGGCAGCGTAATCTGCACGCCCACGCGCGGCAGCACGCCCACGCTGCCAATCGGCTCGACAAAGTTGTCCACATAAATGCAGCCGTTGCCGAAAATTGTGTAATCGCAGGTATGTTCGAATCCCGCCGACCTCGACCCCATGCACCGGTTCACAATCGAGACCCGCACAGCAGTGTCCGCAAGTCTGGCAACCGCGAAGTCCTTCACCGCGTGCTTGATATCCATCAGGCCCGCGCCGCGGAATCCGCCATCGAACCACTTATCGTTATCGGTAAAGCCTCGCTCGACATTGAGCCGCGGCCCGCTGACCCCATCCGATGACGCCGCAATAATCGTCTTGCCGCCATAAGTCAGCGACCCGATCGTACCCGCCTTCTTGTCGAACGTCACAGTAAAATCACTGCTGCTGAGAGTAGCCGCCTCAGCCGTCTCGTTCAATGTCAGCTTCGGCATCTCCCCCATCGTCATCACCGGCGCCGCCGGCACATCCCACGGCATCGCAAACTGTTGCCAGGCGATTTCGTGCCCCGCATCCGCCCACAGCGTCTTCTCCTTAAGATGCAGGCTCACCCGCAGAAAATACTCCGCAGCGGCCTTTAACGCCGGCCGCCGCACAGGGATGCGCACCGACGCGCTTTGGTTGGGCGCAATCGCCGGGCAATCCATCGACCCCGACTGAATCACGCTGCCGTTCTCCGACAGCGTCCACCGCAACTCGAATTGCCCCAGATCCGTGAAGTCGTACTTGTTGCGTATGTTGATCTTGCCCGCGGCGAGGTCTTCGGCGGTAAACGCAACGTACTGGTAAATCTTCTTAACCTCCCAGAGTTTCGGCGTCACGCGCCGATCCGGCAGAACAAGACCGTTGCAGCAGAAATTGCCGTCCGACGGCGTGCCGGGCGGACCGTAATCCCCGCCGTACGCCCAGAACTCGCGCCCCGCCGCATCCTTTTTGCGCAGCCCCTGATCGACCCAGTCCCACACGCACCCTCCGATCAGCGGCTTGTACGCCTCGATCGCCTCCCAGTACTCGCGCAGATTGCCCACCGCGTTGCCCATCGCATGCGCATACTCGCACATGAAAAACGGCTTGCTGTTGTCATTCTGCCCGCGGCTGATCAGGGAATTGACGTGCGGATACATCACGCTGTCGATGTCCGCCACGGAGTTCATCCGCTCGTAATGAATCGGCCGCGTCGGGTCCATCTCGCGCGTGCGTCTGGCTACCGCCTCAAAATTGCACCCGCTGCCCGCCTCGTTGCCCATCGACCAGATCACCACCGACGGATGGTTCTTGTCGCGCTCGATCATCCGCTCCATCCGGTCAACGTGCGCTCGCTCCCAGATCGGCTTGTTGCCCAAGGTGCGATTGAGATCATACCCCATGCCATGCGACTCGATGTTCGCCTCATCGATCACATACAGCCCGTACATGTCGCACAGGTCATACCACACCGGATCGTCAGGGTAGTGCGCCGTTCGCACCGTGTTCAGATTGAACTGCTTCATCAGCAGAATGTCATTGATCATCGACTCGACGGTGACGTAGTGGCCCGTGTCGGGATCGTGTTCATGGCGATTGACGCCCTTAAACAGCACCGGCTCGCCATTGATCCAGACCCGGCTGTCTTTGATCTCGATCTTGCGAAATCCGACGCGCGCCGAAAGCACCTCCATCACCTTTGCCGGGACGTCGCCCAACTCGGTCAGCTGCAGTGTGACCGTATACAGATAAGGATTCTCGGCCGACCACTTATGGGGGTTGCGCGCCCTCATTTCGAACGACAGTTCTCGTTCTTCATCAGGCTTGATCCTGTGGGTCTTGCTTATGGAAGCCCAGTTGATCCTGCTCCTTCCGTCCCACAAGGCCGCATTGACGCACGGTTCGCCCATGTCGGTGTCGCTGAAGTTCCTGACCTTGCAAGTGATTCTGAGCACGCCGTCCGTGTACTGCGCATCGAGATCGGGCACGATCTTAAAATCGCGGATATGCAGCTTGGGCGTGCTGAACAGGTACACATTGCGATAGATGCCGCTGAGCCGCCAGAAGTCCTGGTCCTCCAGGTACGACCCGTCGCACCAGCGATACACCTCTACCGCCAACAGGTTCTCGCCGGGCTTGAGGTACCTGGTGATGTTGAACTCCGCCGGCGTGCGGCTGCCCTCGCTGTAGCCGACCTTCTGCCCGTTGACCCACAGGTAAAACGCCGACTCCACACCGTCAAAATGGATGAAAACCTCGCGCCCGTCCCATTCGCGCGGCACGGTAAACGTCCGCCGGTACGACCCCACGGGGTTGTTGTCGTGCGGAATCCGCGGCGGGTCGGCCCGGAACGGGTAGCGCACATTAACGTAGATCGGGTAATCATAGCCGTGCATCTGCCAGTTCGACGGCACCGGAATGGTTTTCCAGGCAGTGTCGTCGAAATCGGTTTTGTAAAAATCGAGCGGCCGGTCCGCGGGCCTGGCCGCCCAGTTGAACTTCCACTGCCCATTGAGTGACTGGCAATACTTCGACGCCATGCGGTCGCACTTGAGCGCCTCTTCAATAGTGTCATACGGCATCAGCGTCGCATGCCCCGGCTCCTTGTTCATCCCGATCATGAGCGGGTCTTCCCAGTCTGGCAACTCCTGCCCGAATACCCCCGTCGACACCCCCAGCACGGCCGTCACAATCAGCAGATACGAACGCATCTTTCCCGCCTTTCCCTATCCAAAACCCTATCAGCATTTTAACACCGCTTTCACAGCGGCGTTTTTCGAATTCTACACGGAACCGTCGTCAAACACAACCGCAGCCCCTTTGACTGGAACCCGGCGTCCGCCAGCCAACGGGTATTCTCCTGTTGACATCGCCAAATTGGACGATAATAAGAGCGTTGGTGTGCCCGCGGCCAAGTTAGCTGACCCCATCGGGCAATGCACATTGAATCGGTCCGGCCACGAACATTGCCGCGCGCCACGCGAAGTTGTAGGGCGGGGTTTACCCGGCCGAAAACGTGGTATAGGCGACCCGCGATCAGCAAGGAAGATGCCCATGTCACGCCTTGACAGGCCGCCAGAGTCGGCCTAACATGAAGGATTTAGTTATTATCGCAAGTAAGGGAACTGTGGATGTCCGAAACTGAAAAGAAAGGCTACCGCGACACGCTCAATCTGCCCAACACGACGTTTTCCATGAAGGCCAACCTCGTCCAGCGCGAGCCGCAGCAGCGGAAGGCCTGGGAAAAGACGGACATCTACGCGCGCATTCTGCAGGCCCGGGCCAACGCCCCGCAATACATCCTCCACGACGGGCCGCCCTACGCCAACGGCGACATCCACATGGGCCACGTCGTCAACAAGGTCCTCAAAGACATCGTCGTCAAGTACAAGACGATGACCGGCTTTCGCGTGCCCTTCGTCCCCGGCTGGGACTGCCACGGCCTGCCCATCGAGGTCAAGGGCATGGCCGAACTCGGCGACAAGGCCCGCGACATGGACAAGCTGGAAATCCGCAGGCTCTGCAAACAGTACGCCTCCAGGTATGTCAAGCTGCAGACAAAGCAATTCGAATCCTTGGGCGTCTTCGGCGATTTCAAAAATCCGTATTTGACGCTGAAGCCCGAATACGAAAAAGGCATCCTCGAAATCTTTGCCGAACTCGTCGGCAACGGCCTGGTCTACAAGCAGTTGAAACCCATCCACTGGTCGGTCGGCTGCGAAACCGCCCTCGCCGATGCCGAACTGGAATACAAGGATATCTCCAGCTCCAGCATCTACGTCAACTTCCCCGCCGCCCAGGCATCCATCGGCAAATTGAAGGAACTCGGCCTCGTCACCGGCAGCGGCAAGCCATGCTTCATGATCTGGACCACCACGCCGTGGACTTTGGCGGCCAACCTCGCCATCGCCGTTCATCCGCGCCTGGACTACGTCGGGCTTCACTATAAGAAGGATGGCGCCAGCTTCGAGTCCGTCGTCGGCGCAGATCGCCTCGCCGCGGTCATCAAGGCCGCCGGCGTGCAGGAAGGCCAATACACAACCTCGGCGCCGGTCAAGGGCGCCCAACTTGAAGGCTTGCGTTACACACACCCCTTTGTCGAATCGAACCCGACCGACAAGGACGCCTGGATGGTCGTCACGGCCGAGTACGTCACCACCGAAGACGGCACGGGCCTTGTACACACCGCCCCCGGCCACGGCGCCGAAGACTACATGACAGGCCAGAACTACGGCCTGGCCGTCTACTCACCCGTCAACGACGACGGCTGTTACGACGACAGCGTCCCCGAATGGCTGGCCGGCAAGAACGTGCTCGAGGTCGACCCCGAAGTCAACGCGCACCTGAACAAGCTCGGCCTGCTGGTCAGCGAACAGAAGATCCTCCACAGCTATCCGCACTGCTGGCGCAGCAAGACGCCCGTCATCTTCCGCGCAACCGAGCAATGGTTCATCAGCGTCGACCGGCCGCTGCCGCAGGTCAACAAGAGCCTCCGCAATCTTGCGCTCGAGCAGATCGGCGGCGTCCGATGGATCCCCGCCTGGGGCGAAAAGCGCATCCGCGGGATGCTCGAATCGCGGCCCGACTGGTGCATCAGCCGCCAGCGCGCCTGGGGCCTGCCCATCCCGGCCTTTACCAATTCAGCCGGCCGCAGCCTCCTGACAAAGGAATCGGTCCTGGCCGTCGCCGAGCACATCGGCAAGAAGGGCTCGGACAGTTGGTTTACCGACTCGCCCAGGGAAATCCTCGGCGAGAACTTCCAACTGCCCGAAGGCTTCACCTGGGACGACCTCCACAAGGAAGAGAACATCTTTGACGTCTGGTTCGAATCCGGCTGCAGTTGGCACTCCGTAGCCGCAAAGGCCGGCTGGCCCGTCCCGGTCGACATGTACCTCGAAGGCTCCGATCAGCATCGCGGCTGGTTCCAGTTGTCGCTCCTGCCGGCTCTGGGCGCAATCCAGAAGCCGCCCTTCAAGGCGGTCCTCACCCACGGATTCACTGTCGACGACAAGGGCATGAAGCAGTCCAAGTCGTTGGGCAACTACGTCAACGCCGTCGAGGAGATCGAAAAGTACGGCGCCGATATCCTCCGCCTTTGGGTCTCCAGCGTCAACTACCAGGAAGACATCCGCTGCAGCGACGAACTCATCGGCCGCCTGCAGGACGCCTACCGCAAGATCCGGAACACCCTGCGGTACCTGTTAGGCAACATCGACGACTTTGATCCGGCGGCATCCGTCGCCTATGCCGATATGCTGCCCATCGACCAGTGGGCGGTCGAGCAGCTGCAGAAACTCATCGCGCGTGTGCACGAGGCCTACGAAAGTTTCGCGTTTCACCGCGTCTTCTCGCTGATCTACAACTTCTGCACCGTCGAAATGAGCAGCATCTACATGGACGTCCTCAAGGACCGCCTCTACTGCGACGGCAGGGACAGCCGCTCTCGCAGAAGCTGCCAGACCGCCATGCAGTCGATCCTGGACGCCCTGGTGCGCATGCTGGCCCCCATCCTCGTACATACCGCCGAAGAGGCCTGGCAGGCCGCCAGACACAAGTCGCAGGATGTCGACAGCGTTCATATCGCGCTCATGCCCGAGCCGGATAAGACCATCGACGTCAGCCGCAACGAGGCCAAATGGGAAAAGCTCATGCAGCTCCGTGAAGAGGTCCTCCGCGTCCTCGAAGGTCTCCGCCGCAATCAGGAGATCGCCAGCAATCAGGAGGCCGCCGTGGATATCGTCACCAACGACGACGAAACCATCGCCGCCGTCACGGACCTCGGCATCGAGGCCTTCGCCGCCCTCTGCATCGTCAGCGAGGTCAAGCTCAGCAAGGGTCCCGAGCTGCGCGTCGTCGCCCGGAAGAGCCCGCATGCCAAGTGCCAGCGCTGCTGGAACTACTGGCCGACCGTCGGCACCGATGCCGAACATGAAGACCTCTGCGCTCGTTGTATTGAGGTGATCAAGGCGATGTAGTGGGGATTTTCACCCCACCGTCTGACCGCAGTTTTGAGATTTACGCGCGTCGGCTGACCGGATATCCCGGGCAGCCGGACGTGGGTGCATGCGCCGGCTGCTTGCGTTGCTCAGTACGAAAACGGCATGGCGGGCGTCACCCGCCGGCATCTATATAACAGGTCAATTGGACCTCAATAAAGACAACGTGGTGCGCGAGATTCTCACCCGTCTCGACGCCGCCGGGGGCAAACAACCCCCCGTAAACGCCGACGGGACGTGGGGGTCTTTTGCGCCTATGCTGGCGGCCCATATCTCCGCCACGCTCAAGCGCCCCATCCTCTATGTCAGCCCGCATATTGATGACGCCGACAACGCCAGCGACGATCTGGCTGTCTTCGCCGGCCGCCCGGTCGAAACCTTCCCCGTCTGGGAAGGCCGCGACAAACCCGTCGACGCTGCCGACGAAATCGGCGCCCAGCGCCTCCGTATCGCCATGGGGCTGGCCCGCGGCGGCGACCATCGTGACCTGATCCTCAGCACCTCCGTCCAGGCCCTCAACCAGCCCGTCCCCAGCGTAAAGCTCCTCGAAGAAGGCGGCCTCAAGCTCCACGTCAACCAGACCATCGAACCCGAACTCGTCGCCGAATGGCTCCTCGATGCCGGCTTCGAACTGGTCGAAAGCGTCGACCTGCCCGGTCAGTTCGCCCGGCGCGGCGGCATCGTCGACATCTTCGCCCCCGTAACCACCGAGACCGCCCAAACCCGTCCGGCAACCGCCGTCCGCGACATTGAGGCGGTCCGAGTCGAGTTTTTTGGCGATACCATCGAGAGCATCCGCCGTATCGACCTCGACACGCAGCGCTCCAGCGAGCACATCGACTCGGTGGGCATCATCGCACCCGCCGGGCACGAGCGGCTGGAACAGACCGAGTTGTTTGTCAACCTCCTGCCCGCAGATACAATTATCATCCTCGAAGAGCCCGCCGCCGCCGCCGAAGTCTCCGATGTCTTCCTCGACCGCATCGAAGACCCACGCGGCCTTTACCCCTGGCCCGCCATCTACAAGGCCATGAACCGCTTCACAATGCTGCAGATCAGCCGCTTCGCAGCTTCCGCCGACAGCCTCCGCCTCAACGTCACCAGCGCCCAGCAATTCGAGCACAAGGCCGGCTCCCTCTACAAGTCCAGCACCGCCGCACTGGAAGAGCTCATTGCCGAGACACAGAACCGCGACGTCTACCTCTACTGCGAAAACCTCGCCGAACGCAAACGCCTTACCGAAATCGTCACTGAAAAGTACGGACGGATACCCGACCGACTCAACCTGCCTATAGGGTTCATTCACCAGGGCTTCATCCTGCCGACGCTCGACGCCGTGGTCATCAGTCACCACGAGGTCTTCGGCCAGGTCGCCATCCGCCGCCGCATCCGCGCCATCCGCAGCGTCTCGCCGGTCGAAAGCACCCTTGACCTGCAGAAAGGCGATTACGTGGTCCACGTCAGCTACGGCATAGGCCGCTTCCGGGGCATCGTCACGATCGAAAAGAACGGCAGCGTCAGCGAATACCTCACCATCGAGTACGCCGACAAGGTAGTCATCCACGTGCCCGTCAGCAGCATCGCCCTCGTGCAAAAATACATCGGCGCGGCGCCCAAACGCCCCCCGCTGAGCAGAATCGGCACGAAAAAATGGGAACGCCAGAAGGAGAAAGTCGCTCTGGGCGTCCGCGAGATGGCCATGGAACTCCTCGAAACCCAGGCCCGCCGTGAAAAGCTTGGCGGCCATGCCTTCGGCGAAGACACTATCTGGCAAAAGGAGTTCGAAGAATCGTTCCTGTACGAAGAAACGCCCGACCAGATCACCGGCGCCGAACGCATCAAGGCCGACATGAAGCAGCCCAGGCCTATGGATCGCCTCCTCTGCGGCGACGTGGGCTACGGCAAGACCGAACTGGCCATGCGTGCCGCCTTCAAGGCCGTCGAGGCCGGCAAACAGGTTGCGGTCCTTGTGCCCACCACCGTCCTGGCCGTCCAGCACGCCCGCACCTTCGCCGAGCGATTTGCGGATTTCCCCGTCACCATCGAGGTGCTCAACCGTTTCGTCCCGCCCAAGCAGGCAATGGAAATCGTCGGCCGGGCCAAACGCGGAAACCTCGACATCCTCATCGGTACACACCGCCTTCTCAGCCCGGACGTCGGCTTTAAAGACCTGGGACTCCTGATCATCGACGAAGAGCAGCGCTTCGGCGTCGCCCACAAGGAGCGCCTCAAGCAGTTCAAGGTCAACGTCGACGTCCTGACCATGACGGCGACGCCCATCCCGCGAACACTGCACCTGTCGCTGCTGGGCCTCCGCGATATCAGTTCGCTGTCCACTCCGCCGCTGGACCGCCGCGCCATCGTCACCCGCGTCTGTCCCTATGACAAGGACCTCGTCCGCCGCGCCATCATACACGAGATCAACCGCCAGGGCCAGGTCTTCTACCTCTACAACCGCGTGCAATCCATCGAACGCGCCGCCGCCGCCCTCCGCGCCGTCATCAACGACGACAACATCAGCATCGACATCGCCCACGGACAGATGCCCAAGCACCAGCTCGAAGACGCCATGATCCGTTTCGTCACCGGCCGCACGCACGTCCTGGTCTGCTCCACGATCATCGAATCCGGTCTGGACATACCCAACGCCAACACCATAATCATCTGCGACGCCGATCGCTTCGGCCTGGCTCAACTCCACCAACTCCGCGGCCGCGTCGGCCGATACAAACGCCGTGCCTATGCCTACCTGCTCCTGCCCGCCACGCGCCCCGTAACACCCAACGCCGCCCGTCGCCTCAAGGCCATCGAAGAATACTCCGAGCTGGGCGCCGGCTTCCGAATTGCGCTTCGCGACCTTGAAATCCGCGGCGCCGGCAACATCCTCGGCCCCGAACAGTCCGGCCACATCAACACCGTCGGCTACGAGATGTACTGTCAACTGCTCTCCCAGGCCGTCAAACGCCTCCGCAACGAACCCCTCGAAGAGGTCCCCGCCGTCATGGTCGACCTCGGCTTCTCCACCTATATCCCCAAGAGCTACATCCCCTCCGATCGCCAGCGAATGGACGTCTACCGCCGCATCGCACTGGCCGCCGACCTGCCGGATGTCGACCGCCTCAAAGACGAACTCGCGGACCTCTTCGGCCCCGTACCCCGCCAGGTCGATCACCTGCTCGACCTTACCCAGATAAGAATCCTCGCCGCCCGGTGGAATATCAAGAGCATCTTCGTCTCGAAGCCCGACCTTGTCTTCACACTCAACGACGACACCTCCAGTGCCGACCTCTTCGCCCGCGCACCCGGCATCGTCCGCATACCGGACGCGCACAGCGTCCACCTGCGCCTCGACAAACAGTACTTCGAACCGCAAACCCTGATGAGCGTTTTGCGTAAGATGCTGAGAAAATAATCGACGCCGACGACGCAATCATATATAATCACGCGCCGTATCGGCGGGCACACCCCGTGCTCAGGCTGCCGTTGGATATCACGAACATGAACCTGAAAAACGCAACAGTCCTGTCCATCTGCCTGGCGATGCTCCATGCCGCCGGCTGCGAAACCGATTCGGCCAAGAAGGGCAAGTTCACCCATGAGGAAATGGCCGCCATCCCCTTCGCGCAGCGCGCAAACCTCCCCGTACCCTCCGGCGGCCTTACCCTCAGCGTCAAGGATGAAACGATCACGGTCGACCAGATCGTCACTCCAGTCCTCGGTGTCTACAAGCCGCAGCCCGACACGCAGCCCGAGGTCTTCCGCCTCCGCGTTCGGCCCCTCGTCAGGGAGGCCGTCATCGGAAAAATCACTGACATCCTGCTCTATCAGGAAGCCAGGAAGCAGGCACCGGAAAATATCGACGACATGCTCGAAACCGCCGTCGAAAAGGAAGTCCGCCGCTTCGTCGCCGGCTACGGCAACGATTACGCCGACGCCCAGAAGGAACTCGCCCAACGCGGCATGGACTGGGAGCAGTTCCGCAACTTCCAGAAGAAACTCCTGCTGACGCAATCCTATTACGCCTCGCAGAATCTCATGCAGGACGAGCCGATCTCCCACAGGGAGATGCTGGCCTATTACAAGGCCATGCAGGCCGACGACTTCCAGTTCAAAGGCCTCCTGCGGCGTGAAGACGTCAAATGGGACGGCCACATCCAATTCCGCCTCATCGACATCGTACCCGAAAAGCTCACCCCCGACGAAATCGACACCGCACGAGGACAAACCCCGCGCCAGGCCGCCCTTGCAAAGGCATCGGCCCTGCTGGAGCGCATCGACAAGGGCGAAGACTTCGGCGAACTGGCCAAGGCCCACTCGCACGGCCATCGTGCCGCCATGGGCGGCCTCTGGACCCCCGTCAGTGACGGCTCCGGCCTCGTCGGCCCCTATTCCGCCGTCCTCCAGGCCGCCAGGCAGATGGAAGTCGGCCAGGTTGCCGGCCCCATCGAATCGCAGGGCCATTTCTTCCTCGTCAAGGTCGAAGACAAGAAAACCGGCGGCGTCGCCACGTTCGAAGAACTCCAGCCCAAAATCGAACTGGACATCCAGCTCATGCGGCGGCGCGAGCGCTTCGACAAACTCATCAGCAAACTGATCGACCAGGCCAACATCGCCGGCCTCGACCCCTTCATCGACATCTGCGTCGACAACGCCTACAGGCGATGGCAAGCGTCGCAAAGCGTCACCAGCAATTGAGGCCCGCCGCACCCATGAAGATCATCGCTCACGGCATCGACCTCGTTGACTTTCCGCGGATCCAGGAACTCATCGACCGCCACGGCAGCCGATTCCTCGACCGCGTTTTCACCGCCCGCGAACAGGCCGACGCCGACCGCGTCCGCAACCGCATCGAAAAGCTCGCCGGCCGCTTCGCCGCCAAGGAAGCCGTCCTCAAACTCATCGGCACCGGCTGGCGCGGCGGCATCGCCTGGACCGACATCGAGGTCATCAACAACGCCGCCGGCCAGCCCGTCGTCGAGATCTCCGCCGAAGTCAAGCGGATCGCCGACGAACTCGGCATCGAACAGATCACACTGAGCATCACCCACACCGCCAACTTCGCCATCGCCTCGGCGGTGGCTCTTGCAGACCCAAAATGAAAACGCACGCCTTCGACTGCATCGTAATCGGAGGTGGACACGCCGGCGCCGAAGCGGCATGGGCAGCCTCGCGCCTCGGCGCAAAGACCCTGCTCATCACGATGAGCCGGGACACCATCGCAAAGATGAGCTGTAACCCCGCCATCGGCGGCCTCGCCAAAGGCCAGATCGTCCGCGAGATCGATGCCTTGGGCGGCCTCATGGCCCTCGCAACCGACGCCGCCGGCATCCAGTTCCGCCTCCTCAACCGCTCCAAAGGCCCCGCCGTCCAATCCCCGCGAGCCCAGACCGACAAGTACAAATATAAGGACTTCATCCGCAACACCCTCGAACAGGCCGACAACCTCACCATCCATGAGGGCGTCGCCGCCGACATCCTCACCAAAGACAGCGCCGTCACCGGCGTCGCCTGCCTCGACGGCACGCAATTCGCGGCGCCGACCGTGATCGTCACGGCAGGCACCTTCCTCCGCGGCATCATGCACATCGGCCCCCGTCAACGGCCTGGCGGCCGACTCGACGAACCCGCAAGCAACGAACTCAGCGAAAGCCTCCGCCGCCTCGGCCTCACCATCAGCCGTCTCAAGACCGGCACGCCGCCCCGCCTGGACGCCGCCACCGTCGACTTCGATGAAGTCGACCTCCAGCCCGGCGACGACAACCCGCTGCCGTTCTCTTTCCTTACGGACCGCATCTGCCGCCCCCAGACCCCCTGCTGGATCACATGGACCAACCCCGCCATCCACGACCTCCTCCGCGCCAACCTCCACCGCGCCCCCATGTACACCGGCCAGATCACCGCCACCGGCGCGCGATACTGCCCCAGCATCGAAACCAAGATCGTCCGATTCGCCGACAAGGACCGCCACCAGGTCTTCCTCGAACCAGAAGACGAGGCCGTCACCACGATCTACTGTAACGGCATCAGCACCTCCTATCCCGAGGACGTCCAGCACCAGATGCTTGCCCTGCTGCCCGGCGCCCGCCGCGCCCGCATCGTCCACTATGCCTACGCCATCGAATACGACTACTGTCCCGCCATGCAGCTCCAGGCCAACCTCGAAACCCACGCCGTCGCCGGCCTCTTTCTCGCCGGCCAGGTCAACGGCACCAGCGGCTACGAAGAGGCCGCCGCACAGGGACTCGTCGCCGGCGTCAACGCCGTCCGCAAACTCGCCGGCGCCGAACCTCTCATCCTCGGCCGCGACCAGGCCTACATCGGCGTCCTCATCGATGACCTCCGCACCCGCCGCATCGACGAACCGTACCGCATGTTCACCTCCCGTGCCGAGTACCGCCTCAGCTTACGGTCCGATAACGCGGACAGAAGACTGACCCAGATCGGCAGATCCGTCGGCCTCGTCGACGACCGCCGCTGGGACGCCTTCTGCCGTAAAGTCCGCCGGATCGAGCAATTCAGCCGCTTCCTCAAAGAAACACGCCGCGACGGAAAGTCTCTCTGGCAGTGGCTCAAGCAGCCCGACTGCCCCGTCGACCAGATCCTCGCCGATCCCGCCATCACCGCCATGCGCCTCCCGCAGGATGTCCTCGAGGCCGCCTGCATCGACGCCAAGTACGAAGGCTATCTTGTCCGCCAGCAGCAGCAGATCGCCGCGTTCCGCAATCTGGAAAACATCAAGCTCCCTCGCGATCTCGATTATCAGACGATCAGCCACCTCCGCTTCGAGGCAAGGGAAAAACTGACGGCCTTCCAGCCCCACACCCTCGGCCAGGCCTCCAGAATCGGCGGTATCACCCCCGCCGACATCACGGTAATCCAGATCCACCTGAAGAAATCACGCCCCAACAACAAAGGCTCGCGCTGATTTGCGCTAATTAAGGATCAGTTCGGCCTCTGCCTGAACCTCTCCACCCAGAGAGGACCTTCCGCAAAGCGGCCATAGCAGTTTTTAAGACCGTCCAGATACACTTTATTGCGATGGATCTCGACCTCAACCCTACGTAACTCCCCAATTCATCAACGCAGATAACGAGAAACACGCCCTGAAATAGGGCAATCGACCCGACCCCACGTTTTTCGGCACCAAGACCACCTTTGTCGGCCGCCAATGTCGCCCTATTATTGGTAAAGTCCGCTTCATTTTCTGGTCGACGAAGGAACTGTGCCAAACAAAGCGGCGGATTATTCGTTGAATAACTGTTGACAGTCGCTTGATGAGGGCTATAATTTGCCCTTTGTACTGGTTTTGGCGACTTGGAAAGGTGCGGCAAGAGTGAATATTGCGGGAATCAGTCGTGCGTCCGTATAGATCTGAGAGTCTCTATACGGATGCAATCTGCGCCGAATTCGCTTTTTTGGCGCCTTGTGCTTCAGGGACACTGCAGGCAAGCACTTTATCGCTGGAGGCCGCAAGTATGACCGGGTGAGCGATAAAATGTGACTTGAAGGTCTTGGTGTGCAGTGATCAAAGTGGTGGCCTGAAGGTTTCCACTTTTTTTGTTTAAGAAACAGGGAAACAGAGGACATGAGTCAGGAACTGATACGGATCGTTGACAACATCGCACGCGATAAGAATATCGATCGCGAGTCGATCTTCCAGGACCTCGAAGCGGCCATGGTGTCGGCTATCCGGAAGTCCTACGGCAAGGAGGAAGCCGAGGTCGATATCGTCGTCAACATCGACCGCAACAACGGCGAAATCAACGCTTACAAAGACGACGAAAAAATCGATGTCCGCCGTCTCGGAAGAATCCCTGCGCAAACCGCCAAGCAGGTCATGATCCAGAAAATCAAGGCCGACGAGCGGGACAGCATCTATGCTGAGTATGTCCAGCGCAAAGGCGAGATCATTAATGGTATCGCCGGCCGCTATGAAGGCGGCTCCCTGATCGTGACCTTCAACCGGGCCGAAGGCATCATGCCGCGCACCGAGCAGATCACCGGTGAAACCCATCATCCCGGCGAGCGCATTCGCTGTCTCATCCTCGACGTCCGTGACGCCGCAAATCAGGTTCGAATCATCCTGTCCCGTACACACCCGGACTTTATCCGCAGGCTCTTCGAACTCGAAGTTCCCGAAGTCGCCGAAGGTATTATCGAAATCAAGGCCCTGGCGCGGGAAGCAGGCTACCGAACGAAGATTGCCGTCCATTCCCTTGACGACAAGGTCGACGCCGTGGGCGCCTGCGTTGGTGTCCGCGGAAGCCGAATACGAAACATCGTCGACGAACTCGGCGGCGAGAAGATCGACATCGTGCGATGGAGCGACTCCTCACAGGTCCTCATTGCCAATGCGCTAAAGCCCGCCGAGGTCAGTGAAATCGCCATCTGCTTTGAACTCGGTCGTGCAACAGTCGTAGTTACGGAAGACCAGTTAAGCCTCGCAATCGGAAAGCACGGGCAGAACGTCCGGCTGGCGGCACGCTTGACCGGCTGGGATATCGATATTCTGACCCCGTCCGAATACAACCGCGAGGTGGAGCGACTGGCGACCTGTCTCAAGGATATCGAGGGCATCAACGACACGTTCGTTGACAATCTTCTCGCCCTCGGAATCATCTCCGTTCTCGACCTCGAAGAGGTTGGCGCCGAGCCCCTTGTGGAGGAATTGAAGATCGACCCGGCCGTTGCGCAAGCCGTTGTGGCCGCAGCAGCCGAAGAAGCGAAACGCCTCGCGGCCGAGAAGAGCAAGAAACAGGCCGAAGATATCATGGCGCAGGAGTCGCGCCGCGAAAGTGAAAATACGTCCCCTGCGGAAGGGCAGGACTGAATAAGGGCGCAGCAGCGCCCTCCGTCGGCTGCGCTGCCAGCGTGGTGAACCGGCGGACCTTAGATGTGTGGAGATATTGGTTTGGCTAAAGCAACCACAAGAGTACACTTGTTGGCCAAGGAGCTATGCGTAACGAGCAAGGCCATCGTTGAGAAATGCCAGGCGGAAGGTCTGGACGTGACAAACCATATGTCCACCATTTCCGCGGGACTCGCCGCAACGATCCGCGAATGGTTCAGCGAGGGGGAGCACACCACCGCCGTTGAAACGGCAAAGCGAGTCGACCTGAAGAAGGTCCGTGTAAGAAGGAAGGCGAAAGAGCCTGCTGAAGAGGCCCCGGAACAGCAGCCGGCACCGGCGGAGGCCGCGTCTGAAGCAGCCGAAACAACGGTCGAAACCGCCGCGCCGGAAACCGCCCCTGCCGCTGCGGCAGAGGCGCCCGCCGAAACGCCGGTCGCCGAGGCCCCCGCCGCCGAAACTGCGGCCGCTGAACAACCGGTGGCGGCCGAGGCGGCAGCGCCCGCCGCCCCTGAAATCCCGGCCGAGCCCGAGCCTGTCACAGAAGCCCAGGCCGCCGCGACGCCGGAGGTTGTGCCGCCGACCGCCCCGCCGAAACCCGAACCCGAACCGATCAAACCCGCCGGGCCTATGCTCGAAAAACCCAAACCGGCACAACTGACGGGCCCGCGCGTCGTGCGTGTCGAATCCGTCGAACCGCAGGAACTTCAGCCGCGCCGAAGAGGGCCTGTGCGCCCCTCGCGCCCGCGATTCGACATGCCTATCTCCGAACCGCTCATTCCCGAGGGTGTTGACGTCGGCGGCAAGAAAGGAAAGGGCAGAGATCGCACCCGCGGCCGGCGCAAGGACCTGGATGAAGGTGACGGCGACCTCAGGAGAGGCCGCGCCGGCCTGGGCAAGCGCGTCCAGGCCCGTGACTTCGAGGAACGGGCCGCCAGATTGGCCGCCGCCAGGGGCGAGTCCCTGCGATCCCGACCCGCACGCCGCATCGAATCCAAAAAAACGCTCGATGTCAGCCAATTGGAGCGACCCGAGAAGGCCACCGTCACCGAACCGATCACCGTCAAGGACCTCTCGGCCGCACTCATGGTCAAGGCCAGCGATATCATTGCTAAACTGCTGACCCAGGGAATCATCGCCCACGCCAACCAGGTCATCAGCCCCGACGTCGCCGAGTTGATCGCCATGGAGTTTGGCACCGAGCTGACCATTGAGCGCAAGCAGCTCTTGCAGGAGCAGTTGCTCGCCGAATTCCAGAACCTGCCCCGGCACAACATCAGGAAGCGGCCGCCGGTCGTGACGATGCTCGGCCACGTCGACCACGGAAAAACCAGCCTCCTCGACCGCATCCGTTCCACGTCCGTCGCCGCGGGCGAGGCTGGCGGCATCACCCAGCATATCGGCGCCTCCGTCGTCGAGTGTAAGGGTAAGGTAGTCACCTTCCTGGACACCCCGGGCCACGAGGCCTTCACCGCCATGCGGGCGCGCGGCGCCAACATGACCGATATAGTCGTGCTGGTCGTCGCCGCCGATGACGGAGTCATGCCCCAGACCATCGAAGCAATTCACCACGCCAAGGCCGCCAACGTCGAGATCCTGGTCGCCCTGAACAAGATCGACCTGCCGGGCGTCGACATCAACCGCATCTACGGCCAGTTGGCCGAACACGGCCTGACGCCAAGCGAGTGGGGCGGCGACACAGAAATCGTCAAAACCAGCGCCGTCACGGGACAGGGCATCGAGGACCTGATCGAACATCTCGATTACATTGCCGAACTCAGAGACTACAAGGCCGACTGTGAAATCCCCGCAACCGGATGGGTCGTCGAGGCCAAGATGACCACCACGCAGGGCGCCGTCGCCACTCTGCTCATCAAGGAAGGCAAGCTCTCCAAGGGCGACATCATCCTCGCCGGCAGCGGCTACGGACGTGTCCGCACGCTCCGCGACAGCCGCGGAAAGAGCATCAAGAGCGCCACCAGTTCAATGGCCGTCGAGGTCAGCGGCCTCAGCGAGGCCCCGCAGGCCGGCGACAGGTTCTTCTGCACCGACGACCTCAACAAGGCCAAGGACGCCGCAGAAGAAAACAAGGCCCGCTCACGCGAGCGATCCCTCGCACAGCGATCCCAGATCACCCTGGACAACCTCTTCAGCCAGATCGAGGCCGGAAACATCAAGGAACTAAACCTCATAGTCAAGGCCGATGTACAGGGCTCCGTCGACGTGCTCACGAAGTACCTGACCGATCTGAGCACCGAAGAAGTCAAGATCAAGATCATCCACGCCGCAGTCGGCGGCATCAACGAAGGCGACGTTGTCCTGGCCGAAGCCTCCGGCGCAATCATCATCGGATTCAATGTCGTTGCTGACGACCGCGTCCGTGAAATCTCCGAAACCAAGGGCGTCGACATCCGCTTCTACAACATCATCTACCGAATCACCGAGGACCTCCGTGACGCCATGACCGGCCTCCTCGAGCCCACGTACGAAGAAAAACACCTCGGAAAACTCATCGTCCGCGAGACCTTCAAGGTCTCAAGCCTCGGAACCATCGCCGGATGTTACGTCGACAGCGGAATCATCCAGAAAAAAGCCAAGCTCCGGCTCATCCGCAACAACATCGTCATCAAGGACAACTGCACGATCGAATCGCTCAGACACTTCACGGACGACGTCCGAGAGGTCAAGGCCGGGCTGGAATGCGGCGTCAAGATCGCCGGCTTTGACGCTATCAAGCGCGACGACGTCTTGGAAGCGTACGAAATCATTGAGGTCGCAAGGACGCTTTAACAGGCAGCTTCCCACCGGATAAGTAGTAATGGCAGCAGGGCAACCATCCAGAAGACAGGAAAAAGTGGCGCGCGTCATCCGTGAGTCCGTCAGCGACACCATCGCCAACCGCCTCAATGACCCGCGCATACAGGGCCTCGTCAGCGTCACCGAAGTCGCGGTTTCCGCCGACCTCAAGAACGCCGACATCGGCCTGAGCATCATGGGCGCCACCGAGTCCCAGCAGGCACAGACGCTCCGCGCCATTCAGCATGCCGGCCGACGCATCCAGGCACGTCTCGGCCGCGAACTCACCTCCAAGTTCTGCCCCAGACTCCGCTTCCACCTCGACGTCAAGTTCCACAAGACCCTTGAAACGCTGCGCCTCATTGACGCCGCCGCGAGCGAATACACTCACCCGGAGGATGAATCCGAAGACCTCCCGGAAGAAGACGAGACGAGTACTGATTTTGACGCGTGAGTCATGAAAAACAGCACACACTACGCAAAAGAAATCGCCAAACTCTACCGCTCGCTGAAGAAAAAGCACGGCAAGGTCACTCGCCCCGCCTTCGATGACCCCGCCGAGGCCCTCGTCTACGCCATCGTCAGCGAAAACCAGAAGTCAGCCGCCGCCGAGGCCATCCGCAAGCGCATGGCCGGCCACTTCGTCGACCTCAACGACCTCCGCGTCTCCCGATCCGAAGAAATCTGCGACGTCCTCGGCTCCGATTCACCCCAGGCCAAACGCGCCGCAGCCGCAATCACCGACGTCCTCAACGCCATCTTCCGCAAGCGCGACCGCGTCAGCCTCGCCGACCTCCGGCAGGTGGGCAAACGCCAGGCGCGCAAGGAACTGGAGCGTTTCAAGGCCGCCGGCAAATTCGCCCTCGACTACTGCTTCCTCGTCGCCCTCGACGGCCACGCCATACCTCTCACCCCCCGCATGATCGAATACCTCAAGGCCGACGGCCTCGTCGACCCCGCCGCCTCCGACGAAGAAATCTCCGGGTTCCTCGAGCGCCACATCGCCGCCGCAAACGCCTACGAATTCTACGCCCTCCTGCGGCGCCAGAGCGAAACGTCCAACAAGACCTTCACCTCCGCCGACGGCCAGTCCGCCGATACACAACCTGCGGAGACCAAAGCCCAGGCCGCCCCCCAGGCCGCCCGCCGCCGCACCGCAAGAAAAACCGCCGCCGCAAAGAAAACCTCAAAAACCAAAGAAAAGCAAGTAAGTCAACGGAGAAAACGACTTGACGCCAAGCATATTGAAACTCGGAATCCCCAAAGGAAGCCTCCAGGAGGCCACGTTTGACCTCTTCAAACGCGCCGGCTTCAACGTCACCGGCTACGAACGCAGCTACTTCCCGCGGATCGACGACGACGAAATCCAACTGATTCTCCTCCGCGCTCAGGAAATGAGCCGCTACGTCGAAAGCGGCGTGCTCGACGCCGGCTTCACCGGCCACGACTGGATTGTCGAAAACGGCTCAGACGTACACGAAGTCTGCGAACTGCTCTACAGCAAGGCCACCAGCAACCCCACCCGCTGGGTCCTCGCCGTGCCGAACGAGTCGGACAAGGTCCGCCCCGAAGACCTCGCCGGCGGCATCGTCGCCACTGAACTTGTCAACGCAACCAAACAATACTTCGCAAAGAAGAACATCGGCGTCAAAGTCGAATTCAGTTGGGGCGCCACCGAAGTCAAGGCCCGCCTCGTCGACGGCATCGTCGAACTCACCGAGACCGGCTCCTCCCTCCGCGCCAACAACCTCCGCATCATCGACACCATCATGACCTCCACCACGCGCTTCATCGCCAATCACACCGCCTGGACCGACCCCTTCAAACGCCAGAAAATCGAAAACATCTGCATCCTCCTCAACGCTGCCATCGACGCCAAGACCAAGGTCGGCCTCAAGATGAACGTCCGCAAGGACGACTTGCCGACCATTCTCAAAATCATCCCCGCCGAAAAGAGCCCGACCATCTCCTCCCTGGCCGACGGCAAGTATGTCGCCGTCGAGATCATCGTCGACGACAGCGTCGAACGCAAACTCATCCCCGAACTCAAACGCGCAGGCGCCTCGGGCATCTTCACCTACGCACTCAACAAGGTCATTCACTGAGAAAGAAAGAAAGAAAGAAAAGCTTCGCCGGGGCCGCCGCTCCGGCACGTATCACAGAGGTACAATATATGGCAGGACATTCGCACTGGGCCGGCATCAAATACAAAAAAGCCGCAAACGACGCCAAACGCGGCAAGATGTGGAGTAAAATCTCACGCATGATCATCGTCTCCGCCAAAGCCGGCGGCGGCGACCCCGCGGCCAACCTCGCCCTCCGCTACGCCATCGACAAGGCCAAGGCCGCCAACATGCCCAAGGACACCATCGAAAAGGCCATCAAGAAAGGCACCGGCGAACTCGGCGCCGTCCAATATGAAGCAGTGCTTTACGAAGGCTACGCCCCCGGCGGAGTCGCCGTCATGGCCGACGGCCTCACCGACAACCGCGCACGCACCGCCCCCGAAATCAAGAAGGTCTTCGAACGCCGCGGCGGCTCGCTCGGTGCAAGCGGCTGCGTCGCGTGGATGTTCAGCAAGAAGGGCCTCATCACCGTCAAGACAGACGTCATCGCCGAAGATGACCTCCTCGAACTCGCCCTCGCCTCCGGCGCCGACGACATGCAGAACACCGGCCAGGTCTACGAACTGACCTGTGCCGCCGCCGCTTACGAAGGACTCCGCAAATCCCTGCAGGACCGCAACATCCCCATCGAGGTCGCCGAAATCTCCATGGTCCCCCAGAGCATGGTCCCCGTCAACGACGTCGAAATCGCACGCAAGATCCTCGGCCTCATGGAAGAACTCGAAGACCACGACGACATCCAGAACGTCTACGCCAACTTCGACATCCCCGACGACGTCCTCGAAAAAGCCGAAAGCTGACCAGCCTTCTGCAGCCGTGCATATCACCCGCCGCCAGGTATGCCAACCTGAACCCGCGTAATGATTGCCCCGGCACTCTCTGTCTCAGCGCCCCGGGGCGCTTGGCAGTACTCCATACCCCCCGCCAATCCCTGGCACGCTACTGCTTCAGTGCCGACAGCCGTACCTTGGCAAACTGATAATTCTTCTCCCCCAACCGGCTGAACAGTTCCCGCCCCGGATACATCACCGCAAACTGCACACGGTATGCCTCCTCGATCGCCACCGCCCGTTCATAATGAAAAACCGCCTCGTCCTTCCGCCCCATCTCATCGGCCACCCTGGCCGCCTTCAGGTGCAGCCGGTCCGAGCCCGGATACCGCCGCACGGCCTCACTCAAGGCTGCAAACGCCTCTTCCAGACAATCCCGCTGCTCGCCCGACGCCCGGGCCGCCATCAATTCGTACACCTGCGCCAACTTTTCATAGTGCTTGAAATGTGCCCTGTCGCGCCGACTCGCCTCTTTGAAACACTCCGCCGCCCGCTCCAGAAGCGCCTCGTCCGCCCGGCCCCCCTCCAGGTACCGCTGCAAGTACGCCTTGCCCGCCATCGAAGGCCCCGCCGGACCAAGCACATCAGCCGCCGCAGCCTCCTCCAACAGTTCCGTCGCCGCATACGCATCGTTCAAGGCCCGCTGCGTCAGCCGCCCCGCCGCCGCCGTCGGCGCAAGCACCCCCGCCAGAAACGCAATCACAACGACCGCCGCCCCGCCGACCACCGCAACCCGCACCGCGTCGCCCGGAGCGAAAACCGCCGCCACCCGCCCCTTGCGTTGCGAATCCGCCGCAAACAGGCACGCAATCAGCACCCAGAACAGCGTCAGCACCCCCGGCTCGAAGATCGCAAAATCGATCAGGTTGTGTATCACCACCGCCGCCGCACCGCAGAATATCCCCGTCGCAAGCCCACCGCCATCGTTTCCCGCCGACGCATCCTCACCGGAATCTGCAAGCTTGGCATCCCGGATTTGCAGCGGTGCGCCCCGGCTGCTCAACCACAGCAGCACAAACACCACGCCAAACGCCGCCGCCGGCAGTACATACAGGGCCGCCGCCACGTACACCATCACGCCCACCCGGTCGCCCAGCTCGGCCGCGTTCAGTACCGGCCGCAGCACAAGCATCGCGGCACCCGTCGCGCACAAGACCGCTATCGCAAACCGCCTCGACGGCTCCTCCTGATCCTCCTCACGCACGCCGCCGCGCCGACGCTCTGAGAATGCGCTTCGATACAGCACCGCCACAAAAGCCGCCGCGAATCCGATCAATCCTGCAGGCCCATACTGGCTCAGCAGGCTCAGCACAAAGTTGTGCGGATCGCTCACCGTCTCCGGCGCCGCCGCCTCCTTATAATGCGGATAGTGTCCCGCAAAATTCCCCCCTCCCACGCCGACGGCCGGATAATCGGCACGCATCGCGGCCGCACCCTTCCAGTACTGCCAGCGCACCAGCATGGACGCCCCGCCCGGCAGACTGTCATTGCGGGCACCGTAGCCAATCACCGCCACAGCCGCCGCCAATGACCCGAGGACAAAGAGTACCAGCAGCGCCTTGCGAAAACGCCACAGCCGCCGCCCGAAGATGGCGGCCGCCGCAAACATCACCAGCCCGACCGCCGCTGCACCAAGGGCGCCCCTGCTGTGTACCACAACCAGCCCCGCCCACGCAATCACCGCCGCCAGGACCACACACGCGATCATGGCATGCGACGACCGATCACGCCGGCCCCGAACGCAGTCCACCGCAAAACCCGTCGCCGTAAACGCCGCCAGCAGAAGCAGCGACGCCGTCGAGTTGCTCGTCGTCAGAAACCCCCGGATGTCCTTGCCGTAAAGTCGATGCTCGTAAAGCATCTGTTCGAACGACCCCGGCTCGGCCCCGATCACCTCCAGGTGCCGCTGAGGGTTCTGCTCGTAATCGGCGATCATATCCTCGTTGCTCGCCAGGAACTGATCCACGCATTGCCACGTCGTCACCGCCGCCAGCGCAAACACCACGAACAGCACAAGCCGCAGCCGCTCGCCCCGACCAAGCACCTGCACCAGCATCACCGCCGCCAACATCGGCGCAGCCAACGTTGCAAGATCGTTGATCGCCGCCCGCTTGTTCGATGCCGTCGCCGCGGCCGCAAGCCCCGCCACCACGAACAGCCCCAACCCGTACTCGATGCCGCTGAACCGGTACGTCACCGTCCGCCGGCAGAACGCCGCGACAAACCACGCCGCCGCCGCCAATATCAACGCGCCCGAAAGAAAGACGCTGAACGCCTCGTTGGTCAGGTACTGCCGCGGATTCAGAATCCCCCCGTGCGGACTCTCGATATATGTCGCGCGAACAGCCAACACGCACAGGCAAACGATCAACAGGACCCCCTCGAAGCGCTCGAAGCCGCGCCCCCCCTGCCTGACAACTCGTCCTGTCGTTTTGCCGCGCCTCATAGCCCGCCCTGCGAACTGCCCTTCAAACTGCAATCCATCGACTCATTGGTCTTGTACATCGTCTCTGTTGCCGCATGCGCATACAAATAAGAGGTCACATGGAATCCCGACAAGGCCATCTGATTACAAAACGTTATAATTCGTGACCATTCGTGTCAATTCGTGGCTTTATAAGCTCCGTGTCCTGGGTGTCCCCTGTGGCTTTGCGGTTCCCGTCGCTGCTCCGCTGCGACGTGCTTTCCAGAATCGCGATCATCACCAGGATCATCGCCGTCTGCGCCAGAATCAGCAGCGCCCCCGCAAGGTCCACCTGGTACAGAAACACCGCACTCACCCCTGTGCAAACCGTCGCCAGGTACAGCGTCAGCGCCACCTGCGTATCCGTCAGACCCCGCCGCTTTAGCCGGTGGGAGAAATGCTGCGTGTCACCCACGAACGGGCTCTTGCCCTGCCGAAGCCGCAGAAACGTCACGCTCATGAAATCATACAGCGGCACCGCCATCACGATCAGAGGCATACCCACGGCATACAGCCCCGACCCGTGCGCCTCGTGATAGTACGTCGTCCGCAGTGTGATAATCGCCAGAAAGTACCCCACGACCAGCGAGCCGCAGTCCCCCATGAAGATCCGTGCCGGCGGGAAGTTGAAGAACAGAAAGCCGGCCAGGCTCCCCATGAACACCAGTCCCAGCGCCCCGACGAAAAGCTGCCCGGACAGCGCCGCCGCCGTAAACAGAACCGCCGTGCAGATCAGCGCAATGCCCGCGCTTAGCCCGTCCATGTTATCCAGAAAATTGAACATGTTGACGATCAGCACGATCCAGACCGCCGAGGCGGCCGTCGTCACGATCTTGTTCGGAATGAAGAACTCCATCCGAATGTCGGCAAACCGCGCCACCGCAATCGCCACCGCAAACTGCACGGCCAATTTCAGATACGGCCCCAACCGCTTCCGGTCGTCCCACAGCCCCAGCCCATGCAGCACCGCGCCGCACCCCAACACCAACAGCAGGTGCGGCGCCATCCGCAAAAACCCCTCCGCATGAACCGTCACCGATTCGTCAAACCAGCCCCAGGCGCCCGGCCCAATCACGAACTTCATCAGCACCAGCCCCCCCGCCGCAAACAGCACGATCGTCCAGAAGATCGCAAGCCCCCCGCCCAACGGCACAACCGTTCTGTGGTACCGGTCCGCCGCCGGACGGGCCACGAACCCCCTCCGCAGACTCACATGCCGCACCACCGCCGTTAGAACCGCTGACGTCACAAACGCGCTCACCGGCAACGCAATCGCCATGATTGTCAATGTATTGATACTGCCGTCTCCTTAAAACGCAGGCGCGGGGGTTCTGCCCTGCCGCAAGAACAACCGCACCGCCTGCAAATCGCTGTCACTCTGCCTTTCGTCCGACCATCCGCACCTCGAACATCGGCGCCGCCACCTGGACCAATCGCCGAATCACACGATACCCGCGCTCGCCCAGACCGAAACGCACCGACCACACCGAGGTGAACCGGTCATAACCAAAACGGCCAACCCTCCCCTCCTCGATCGCGAATCCGCAATCAGCCATCAGGTTCCCCAACGTCTGCACGTTCCATGAATAAAGGTGGTGATTCGGCTCCGCCGGATCATAACGCAGATACCGCCGCTGGTCTTCATACGGAACAAACGCCAACAGCCGCCCGCCCGGCCTCAGCAGCGCCCGCATCTCCTCCAACACATTACCGGGATTGGGCACATGCTCCAGTACATGGTGACAGATCACCATGTCTACCGTACCGGCGCCCACTTCACCTATATCCTTTACGAACTCGATGCCGTGCTCAGCAAGCTCCGGTTCGAGGTGCATCGCCAGGTCGAACCCCATTTTCCGTTTGCACTCCAGCGCCGCCAGGTTCCACCCCGTCCCCACGCCGTATTCCAGCACGACATCGGCGGCCTTGATGTATGGCGCAATCTTCTCGGCCCGAAGCCGCGCCACCCACGGGTACGCCGCCTTCGGAATCGACCGCTTGCTCTCGTGGTACGCCCGGCCTCGCTCGGCCTTGTACCGCTCTTCCGTTCTTTCCCGAAAACCCATCACGCCGGTCCCAACTTGCTGCAACCCGTCAACTTCTGGTTCGTGCGTCATTTATGTTTTCTGATACCACGCGCCTCTACGACATAGGCAGTTATCCAACACTGTCGGGTCCAACTCGTCATTGCAGTTATAGTCCCAATGTGTTAATTCTACTACAATCCGCCAGCTGCTCGCTTTCCATGCGCGATCTTCACGTGCTGCTGCCGCGGGCAGGGCCGTGCGTCTGGGATTTGTAGTTTTTTAACATTAGGATTTATTTAGGATTTCGAGCTTAGTGTTTCGAATTTGGTTGCGGCTCCGCCGCGCCCTCGGTGTTCTCTGTGGCTTTGTGGTTTTGCTTACACCTGCGCCGCACTATACCCTTTCAGTTGCTCCACCAGACGCGCCCGCACACGGCTGAAAAACGCGTGATAGACCTCCTGCCGATAGTCGCTGAACGTGTACGGGTACGCCACCCACGCCCCGCGGGCGTACGTCAGCGTCACCTCCGCATACATCTGCTCACCGATGTAGATGCGATGCGAAAAGTTCTTAGTCGACGCCAACACAAGTTTCGATGGCTCGATGTACCCCGGATCGAGGTTCACGGGCCGCGGCAAACCCGCCGCCAGCGCCTCGGCCAATACCTGTTCCATCCGGTTGGTCCGGTGCTTGATGCCCGCCAGGTCGCCCGGCTCGATAAGCCGCTCCACCGACACAAACTGCCGCAGGATATGTTCTCCCGTTTCATCCCGGTAGTAGTCCGTCTGCACGAACGGCCACACGTCGCTGACAAGGTCCGCCGCCCCGAATTCGCCGACAATCGCCTCCCGCGCCGCCGCCAGACATCGCGCGTCGGCCGCCAACACCCCTACGATCAGCTTGACAGGCTGCGGCCTATTGAGCGTCCACATTCAGTGCTTCTTTTAAGGCGTTGACCATCGCAATCGTCTCGTCGACCGCCTCCTCCAGGCCCACTCGGCGGCTCTCCGACGCCGACCGCCGCTTAAGCTCCACCTGCCCCTCCGCCAGCGACTTCTCCCCCACGGTGATCCTAATCGGAATCCCCAACAGATCCGCATCCTTGAACTTCACGCCGCCCCGCACGTCCCGGTCGTCCAGCAGCACCTCGATCCCGCGCGAAAGCAGCTCCGCATGGATCCGCTCCGCTGCCAGCCGCACATCGTCCGTCGCCCCCACCGGCACCACGATCACCTCCCACGGTGCAATGCTGATCGGCAGGATCATCCCGTTGTCGTCGTGGCCCACCTCGATCGCCGCAGCAAGAATACGGTTTATCCCGATCCCGTAGCAGCCCATCAGGCAAAGCTTTTCCACTCCATCCGCATCGAGAAACTTGACAACCAACTTGCTGCTGTACTTCGTCCCTAACTTGAAGACCTGTCCCACCTCGATTCCCTTGCGGAACAGCAGCCGCTTGCCTTTGTACGTATCCCCCTCCACTGCATTGCGGATATCTACAACCCTAATATTCTCGCCCTCTAAGGGGAAGTCGCGCCCCGGCACAACGTGCTTCAGGTGGTAATCGGTCTTGTTGGCCCCCGATACCGCCTCGGACATCGCCGCCACCGACGGATCGATCAGGATCAGGGCCACCTTGTCCGCCATCCCCACAGGCCCAGCAAAACCGACGGCCGCATTGGTAAGCTGCACAATCGTGCTTTCATCCGCCATTTCGATGTGTTCTCCCCCCACCGCCTGCGTTAACTTCTCCGGATTCAGCTCATGATCCCCCCTTACCAGCGCCAGCACCACCTTCTCCCCCATCTTATGCACTAAGGTCTTCACAAGTGCTGTCGGTTCCACCCGCAGGAACGCACAAACCTCGTCAATCGTCCCCACTTTGGGTGTATGCACCTCCTCCAGCGGCAAAATCCCGGCCTTTCCCTGCGCATCGCCCCCCTTTCCCTGTGCTTTCACCGCGGGATCCACCGGGGCCTTCTCAATATTCCACGCATGGCCCCCATCCTCCGTGTAAACGATGGTATCTTCTCCACTTTCACACGGAACGGTAAATTGATGGGATCCGGACCCTCCCATTTCCCCGGATTCCGCCTCCACGATCACGTAGGGCACTCCGCAACGCCGGAAAATGCGGCAGTACGCATCATACATGGCCCTGTACGAGCGTTCCAGCATCGCTTCGTCGGCGTCGAAACTGTACGCATCCTTCATTATGAATTCGCGCGAACGCAAAACGCCGAAGCGCGGCCGAAACTCATCGCGATATTTCAAATTGATCTGATAAAAATTTACGGGAAGCTGTTTGTAAGAATTGATTTCTCCGGCCGCCAGATACGTCATCACCTCTTCGGCCGTCGGACTCAGCACATTTCCGCGGCCGTGGCGATCCGTGAATTTTCCGAGCGTTTCGCCGTAATCGATGTCGCGGCCTGTGCGCTGCCATAATTCCAACGGCTGAATCATGGGGACGGTGATCTCCAAAGCGCCGGCCCGGTCCATTTCTTCGCGTACAATCTGCATTATCTTGCGCAGGGACCGCCATCCGGCCGGGAGGTATGCGTATGTGCCGCTGGCGATCTTTCGCATGAGGCCGGCACGGATCATGAGCTGGTGGGAGGGAATCTCCGCGTCGGCGGGGACCTCTTTTACGGTCGGAATGAAGGTTTTGGTGAATCGCATGCTCTGTATACGCTCCAAGGGCCTATGTCGGTTTAGAAAACGGCGGTTATAGCCCGTGCGGGGCGATTTGGCAAGAAAATACCTGAAATGCGAGGCCTTGTGCGGGGTATTGGGGGCGATCAGAGGTGAAAGTGCGGGTGTATGTGGCGTACATGCAGTGGTTATCGGCCGCTGTACCCCACGACCGGCGAATTTGCGGGGGTATGGGGGCAATTTTGTGGTGATATGCTACAGGTGCGCGGATAAAGTCGGTGAATGGGCGCGCACTTGACTGTTCGGACCGGCAGAGAAAGACGCACCCAGGGGACTTAGAGGATTGTCACGGACTTTCGGAGTTAAGTAATTTATCATGAAGGGCATTAAGAAAGTTTTCAAATGTCGGATCGTGGAGGATATTAAGAAGCTGAAGCAGATATACCTCGGTTTTCCGAGCCAGAAAAAGAGGCATCTTATTTCCTTTATTTGCTCTCTAACAGGTGCAGTTCCGACAGGCGGTAGTAATCGAATGGATTGGGTCCTTGGAGATCAGCGGCACCGATCAGCAGCGCCAAATCAGCGGCATCCATCTTCTTATCCGTTACGGTAAAGTGCAAATCCACGCCGTGTGTCGCAAGACCTGACTCTTCGTCCAGGAGCCTTGCAAAGTAGTTCACCTCCGTTTCATCGATCGCGAGGTTGGATATTCGCCATGCGGTGCGTTTGCCGTCTGCGAGAACCGGTTGGCATGTGAAACTTTTCGGAGTCGGTATCGGGCGTACACTATTCAGGTCAGAAGTGTACTGCTTGCCCCCGACTTCGAGTAATACGCGTTCGGGATACGTGAACTCCATGCTCAGATTTTTGCCCTCATCGTTCACAGTCACTTTGCGCCCAATGGCTTCCGGCAACAGCATGTCGAGCATCATGACAACTTGCGCAAACATTCGGTAAAGCGCCACCGGTCCCGTGTCGCGATCTTCGGGCGTAACAACAATTTTCATAGGTATTTCGCCGGCACGGTTATATACCACGCGCGCTTCAAAAGGTCCCGGCAGGTATCCCTTGGGCATCAGATCGTCAGGAAAACCCGAGTAGCCGACCCGCAACACACTCACATCCAATTCAAATCCCTCGGCATCCTTTTGCAGCCAAGTGAGACTACCCTCTAATTCGGCCTTTCCTGGCCGCCCTTCAACTGTCGTTTTTTCGCCGGTTCGGGAAATGAGGGTCGGATCTCTTTGATACTCTATCGTTTTAAGGATGAAGTTGCGTTTGAGCAAGATCGGGCTGCCATAAGCGCAGGAAACCGTCGCCGCAAAAAGAAGTGCGGACAATGACAGCCAACAAGAGCCAGCCACCTTACTCACAGATTTCGAACACGCCATCTGATTCCTCCGCTTCTACTGAAGATATTGCCTGTGCGTTTACCTCAACGCGAGGACTCTCCATGTACCACTGCCCGATATTATCTGTAAACACTGAAGCTACGGCAACTCTGACGCGCAGGTCCACGGGCTCGTCAACAAGGTACATGCGATTGATATCACTGTACAACTGGAAAAGGTTGACCTCGAAGGTTTTGCGAGCCACGGGCCCGATCAAGGGGATTCCCACATCAAGATAGTCGTGGTGTGCGTCACCACCCTCAACCTCGGATTCACCGGCTACCTGAATCGATGTATCTGCCGCAGCCACAGACGACCCATACCTGAGCAGCCCCAAGTGGCCTGGTGCTTGCGCGCCCACAATCGTGAATAAGACTCTGGCGACTGCTGCTTTCCATCCCGGGCGCGTCGGACCGTTGGCTAATCTCATGATGCCGTTCGTTCGTAGGGTGATAGTTGCTTTCGCCTTAACGTGTCCCACGTACAGCCCGCCAGCAGTTACTAGTGCCGTTTCAAAAAAATATTTGTAATATTTGCGATTTGGCGACTTGCGCCATGCACAATCTGTTATTATATAGACAG
>DAOTMV010000048.1:0-28859 GCA_035450485.1 Anaerohalosphaeraceae bacterium
TGGAAAGCCGAACGCAAGACAGGTTGAGCATGCCAGGATTTGGTCTCGCACACCATGATCCCCGTGTTGAATTTGTGTTTGCCGTTGTCGATTTCAACGACTATAATGCAGGTTTGATCGGTGACTTCCTGTTCCTGCATCTGGAACTTGAGCCGCAGATCGACAACCGGGATGACCTGGCCGCGCAAGTTGATCACACCCTTGACGTAATCGGGTGTCTGAGGCACGGCGGTGATCTCCATGTATGTAGCCAATGATTTCGCGGACCTTCAGAATCTCCAGGCCGAACTCTTCGTGGCCGAGGGCGAACGTGAGGTACTTACCCTCTTTACCCCGGCTCTCGGCCAGTGTCTCAGTACTCGCCATTTCTCTCATAGTGTCCCCTGTCAATAGAAGATGAAAGATGAACGCTTTAGCCAATCCGTGCCGATGCCGGGAATACGCCATGACCTATCTGCTTGAAGGCCATGCCTCTTCGACGGGATGCTGGATCACACCTATGCGGCCGTTGAGGATGGCGAATACCCGACCGTTCACATCCCCAAAAACATCCGCGTTTTGGAGACGCTTCTGGAGGAGATGGCTCAGGAACCGGAGGCGTTATGTCCGAGTGGCGGCCGCGCTGCGCGGATTTGAGCAAGGGCGAAGCGGCCCACCCCGGCTGGGTACGTTCAGGATGGAGGAGAATGATGGCCGCAAAGTACTCGGTTACCTTCCAGAGATCGTAAATCGCCGATCGCTTTTCGGGGAGGTCCCTCAGTGTCCTGGGAACACACTAAGCGCTACGGTGGACACGCACGGTGGGAAATCAACTTCTGGCAATGTCAAATAGCCCCAAGGGGATTCGAACCCCTGTTGCCGGGTTGAAAACCCGGTGTCCTAGACCTGCCTAGACGATGGGGCCACGGAGTATTTACTCCATACTGATCGCTTCGACCGGGCATTCATCCACGCAAACACCGCAGTCGACGCACTTATCAGGGTCGACCTTCGCATGGTCGCCGCTCATTGCAATGGCTTCGCTCGGACATGCCTCTATGCACGCCTCACATGCCGTACATTTTTCGCCATCTACTTTCGCCGGCATTACTTCTTCCTTTCGAATTGTAGGATTCACGTAAAAAGCGGGAGCATACAAAGTCCCCCCCGCGATTACAAGCGTTTTTTTCCGAAAAATCAACAAATTGCGGCCGCCGTTCCGGTGTCAGGGTGTTCTGCGGTCCCCCGAATGGGCCGGCTCAGCCCTTCTTCGGCTCGCCGGCGAGGGCTACTGCCATCCGGCGTACAAGGTCTTCGGAGTCGTATTCGGCGGCCCAACTCAGAACCTGCGCAAACTCCTTGCCTTGCACTTTGCTGAGGAGGACCATCGCCATCATTCGTACGGGCCAGCGGTCGTCATTGAGATTACTGGAAAGCACCCGTGTGAGTTCGTAATCTACTTTGCCGGCCAGCGTCAAGGCTTCCATCGTCTCGATGCGGACTTTCCAGTTCTCGTCGACCAGGCACCTCTTGACCGCATCTGCCAAGATAGGTCGGTCGACACGGATATACCGATAGGCAGGCCCCGCTACGGCCATGTAATCCTGTTCGATGAGCAGCCCGGCAAACAATTCCGCGGCCCGTATCTTCTGACCTTCCTGGCCGCGGGCCAGTGCGTCAAGCCGCTGCATCAGGTAATCACGCGTAAGCGCCACGCCGTGGCGCTTGACGGTACTTCGCACCGGCGGCAGGTCCTTTATTGCATTATTCACGCGGCCGGACGGCTCGATTACCGGGTCAAGGTAGACAATAAACTCCACATCCACCGATGCCTGCGGAAACGAAAGAAGAAGCTTTCGCAACCGCCCCGTCATCAGGTCCAGCGGAATGGACGTGTATTCGCCGGCGGCGACCGGCATGCTGGGCATTACGCGTGTGTCGATAAGCGCCTTGATGTGCTCGTTGAGATCACCCCTTACGTTGGCATCGACTCGAATGCGGCCAGTAAGAATGCCGTCATCGGAAATGATGAGCGGCTGGCTCGATTCATTGGTGATAACCAGATTCGCCGTCAGATCGCCGCCGTATGACAGTTCTGAGCCGCCGAGGTTAAGCTTTGCTGAAAATATCTCTTCCGGACGGCGAAACGCGGGCACGATGCGGCCGCATTCTTTCGCCAACCGGTCACGCACCAATTGGGGCGACACGGCCGGTAGGTACTCTGAACCGTGAGCTTCGAGCAGTTCGCGGGCCCTTGCGGCCGCCAGCGACGTTGGGTCGAGTGCGACGGCCTGCTTGAGCGTTTCAATACCTTTGTTGGTCTCCTGCGAAAGCTCGACTATACCGCGCGTCAACAGGGCGATCTGGTTGTCCTGGTTCTCTGTGAAAACAACTGCCAGATCGTACTGCTCCGTCATGGCCAGCACGTAGCCGAACAGCGCCCTTGTGTCGGGCCGATTCGGCTCTGATGTGAATGCCCGATTGGCCCAGGCCAGCGCCTGTTCGGTGCTCGGGTTGGCAAATGCATAGAACCAGCCTAATAGCAGCGCCGTCACGTCTCCGGCCTCAGCCTGCGAGCCCAACATGCCCGCAGCTTTGCGGCCTGCCTCGTCCAGGGTTCGCTGCCCGAGCTCGACATTGCCAAGGGATTTGGCAGCGAGTCCGGCGAGCGCCTCCACGCGGAGGTCGAAACGCCCGTTCTGGCGGGCCTTTGCGGCGATATCGAGGCACTTGGCCCGCATATTCGGCGCGTTGTAACACGCCAACATCCAAGGCAGACAGATTGTTTGCGGCAGACGGTCCTGCGGATGGAGATAGGCAAACAACTCCGCGGCGTATTCATACGTCTGCGCCGCTACGTCATAGATGCTCAGGCGCTGGCAGTATTCCGCGAACGCAAGCACGTTTTCCAGATCCAGTGGATTTACGTCCATTGCCAGGCGAAGACTGGTTGCGTAATCGGCCGCCGACAGCCCTCGCCCCTGCTTTTGCAGGATCTCATCCAGCCGCAGGAACGCACGTTGATTGTACTTGTTATAGTACCAGGCCTGCTGATAGTTTTTCGCTGCCTCGTCAAGGTTTGCGGTTTCAGCCACCAGGCCGGCATATTCAGCGATGATTTCCGATGCAAGTGCCGCATTCAACGGCCGCACGATGTCGAACAGCCGCAGCAACAGGTCCTGCCGCCCCTGGCGCGAATCGGTGGTCGACATAAAATAGCGGACGGACTCGCGGAGTACCATGAAATCGGACCGCTTGTCTGTATACTGTGCGAAGAGCCGGATCACCTCTTCGAGGTCTTCCGGGCGGCCCTGCCGGGCACGCGACGTGAGCAGGTCGGCCCGAAGGTATTCGGCGCGTGGATCGAGCCTGGCGGCTGCCGCAAGAAGCACTTGGGCTTTTGCCGCCACTTCGGCATCGCCTAAAGTTCCCGCTTCGCGGGCCATCTTGTGAAACGTTCCAGCTACAAGTGGTGAAAAGAGGCGTTCGGCCTGACCGGGCGTCTGCCCGAGACTTGCCCCATGACACACCAGCACAAGAGTCAGGATGACAATACAAAGGGATTTTCCGCTTGCCATTCAGGTCTCCAAGAAATTACAGCTACGACCGCCCGCCTGCCTGCGGCGGCCGACCCCGTTTACCGGCAATGATAGGCGAACCTGAGTACCCTCGGCTCGGCGAGCCGTCGATATTCAGCCATATCCATCTTCACAGCCTCTTCGTGTGTACCGGCCTGGAAAACGATGTATTCGTCTTCTTCGAGCGACTGGTCGATTATGGTCTCCAGGCCATACAGAGCGCCAAAGGGCGGCTCCGCCCCAAGCGCACAGTCCGGAAACAGTTCCGCCATCTCGCTTTCTTCGGCCAGTTCTACGCGGCCGGCGCCCAATTGTGCCTTTAGTGCATCCATGTCGATCTTGCAGCAGGCCGGAAGAACGCACAGGTAGTACGTCGAGTCGGCACGCACTACTACCGGTTTAGCTACATACATGCCCGGCACGTGCTCTTCCGCCGCCATTTGCTGCGCCGTGAACGTCGGACGGTGCTGAGTTACTTCGTAATCGGCCGATTTTTCATCGAGAAAATCGAGCACTTTCACGATACACCTCCAATCTCTGCGACGTGCCGCACACAGGCTGCGCCGATTATATCGGCGTCAAAACGGCACGTCAAACAGTACTAAAACCCCGCCTATTGTGTGCACACTTCATCGTCATTCCTTCTACGGGCTTATACGCCTGCTAATGACAAAGAGTTTACTTCTTTGCCCGCGGCAGAACCAGTGCCAGCATCTCGTTGCGCAACAATTTTGCGCTGAGGAGGTAGACAACGGCCGATAACGGGACAACTACCGCCAGTCTCAGCAGGTCGGACGCTGTTGTCAGGGGCAGGTTCCGCATGTACGCCAGCGCGCCCGCCGCCGCAAGGCCCATGATCAAGGTCCCAATAACGGTCTTGACAACGACGGGGCCGAGCCCCTGCAGAAGGGAGTCCCCATAACGCTTGCTCAGGATGCGAACAAGCGTAATGACTTGCAGATAAGAACACAAGGCCGTCGACAAGGCCAAGCCACCTGCCCCCAGCGGCCACAAAAGCACCAGATTCAGGATCACGTTAACCACAACTGCAAGTGCCGCCGTCAGGGCCGGCGCCTTGGCGTCCTGGGTCGCATAAAAGGCCCGCGTAGCGATGTGCTGGGCAAAGTAGCCGCACAGCCCGATCGAATAGAACGACAGCGTCCATGCCGTCAACCTTGTATCGTTGGGCAGAAACTCACCATGCTCAAATACAGCCGCCACCAGCGGCCGCGCAATCAGGATTGTCCCGACGGTCGCCGGAAGGGAGACGAAGATCGCCCCCCCAAAGCCGCGTGCGACCGTCCTGCACAAGCCGTCAAAGTCTTTCTTGGCCGCGTCGACGCTCATCACTGGAAAGATGGCCGTCGCCAGAGAGATACCCAACACGCCCAGCGGAAACTGATACAGCCGCTGGGCGTAGTACAGGTGCGAAACCGCCCCCCAACCCAAGGGGTACCCGCTGTCTCTTGAAAACGCAAGCGCCACCAGATCGTCAGCCAACGTGTTGATCTGTGTGACCGTCAAACCCAGCAGCATCGGTCCCATCATCAGGAGAACCCTTCGAAATGCCGCCGAGTAGACATCCCATGCAGGATAAAAACGGAACCCGCTCGCTCGAAGCGGCGGAACGTGAAGGAGCATCTGGGCCGCGCCCGCCACAAGCACCCCCACTGCCACATACAGCACCTGCTGCTCCGGGGGAACACCCAACTTTGTACCGCTGATCACTGTGCTGGCGATAATGATGATGTTAAGCAGCAAGGGCGCCGCCGCAGGTGCTGCAAAATGGCGATGGACATTAAGAATACCTCCGAGGATCGCCACCAGGCAGATCATCACCATGTACGGCAACATGATCCCGGACAGGGCCAGGCCAGTCCGCGGCCCGACGCTCAAGTCCGCCAGGCCGTAAATGCTCCAAATGATGACCTCGCCAATGATGACCAGACCCGTCAGAAACACAAAAAGTACGCTGAGGACCGAATTTGCCAGTCTCTGGGCCGCCACCGGATCGGCGTGCAACTGCTCGCTGTAAACCGGAATGAACGAAGCCGAGGCCGCCCCCTCGCCGAAAAGCCGCCGTGAAAGATTGGGGATCTTGAAGCCCATCGTCCAGGCTGTCATGAGCCACTCGGCGCCGAAATAGTACGCAAACGCCATGTCGCGCACCATGCCTAATACACGACTCAGAACCGTCCAAAACGCAATCTGTTGAAACCCTCTGATCATGAACTTGCTATCCTGCTGCTCACTTCACTCGATGACAGGCTCAGAGCGCATCCTGCATCGCCACCGCGACGACACAGGCGAAGACCTTTTCCGCACCGGCCTCCTTGAGCGTTTTGGCGCATTCGTTGAGTGTCGCATGGCTGGTTGTAATATCATCGACAAGGCAGATACGCTTACCTGAAAAATCATGGCCGCGCCGCACGGCGAACGCCCCGGCGACGTTTTTGCGGCGTCTGGCGGGCGTGAGCGTCCATTGACGCTGGGTATAGCGAATCCGAACAAGGTCGGTGCTGAACGGGGCGACATGCCGCAAACCAGCTGCAATCAGTTCCGACTGATTGTAGCCCCGCTCCATCCGCCGGCGCCAGTGCAGGGGCACCGGCACGAACAGGTCGATGTCATCGCAAAACCTACTTCCCTGCAGGGCCGCGTTGGCCAGGGTTCGCAGATGCACTGCCAGTTCAGTGCGATCCTGAAACTTGAATGCCAGGATCAGGTCCCGCAGCACATTCTCATACACGCCGCCCCGCACAATGCCGTCAAACTCGGTTCGTCGCCCGTCGCATTGCGCACAGCGCCCATCGATGATGGCGTACGGGCTGGCGTCCTTGCCGCATCCGGGGCAGTAATCGCCCGCCGTGCACGCCAGCAATTCGTTCCAGCAATTGCGGCACAGTCGTCGACTTGTCTCGGCAATTGCCGTTCGGCAACCGTCACACACCGCCGGCCACAAGAGATGATTGATCCCCTCCAGTACCAGCCGCCCCCAGTGTGCTGCGAGACGCCCCGCTTCGACGATCGCCGTTAGAGCCATCGAGCGCCCCTTCCCTGGCGATGCCCGCTCATTCGAACGCAGCCCGCGTTTATCCTATTGGCAGGTCTTGACCGGTGCGAGTCGTCGCAGTTCCTGCCCTGCCACACGAAGGGCTCCATGTCCGCAGCAATTCCCTCATCCCGTGCTATGCCATCCACACATCGAACGTTCAAACCAGGATTACCCATCACCGCACAAGAACGCCGCACGCCAATCGATACGCTACCATGCCATTGTTTCAACAGAACCTTGCTCCGGCGAAACGCTTACAGGGAATGCTCCTCCTCGGCTGGTCCCTGGCCGTTCTCTTGTCCTTCATCTGCGGCCGCCTCGGTGACCTCCATCTCGTCCTCGACGACCTCATCGGTTGTGACCGCAGTTGTTTCAAGGATTGTGTTAATCCGCCGCTTGACCCAGGGCAGAAGCGGCACATGCTCAATGCGTCTGATGACCCGCTTGCCCGAGGCGTCGAAGATCACCAGGTCGCCTGCCAGACAGACGACCAATTCGAAGAAATCCGGATAACTTGTGCGAATCCGTTTTGCACCGCGGGCCAACGAGTCGTCCATTCGTCCGAACTGGTAATGCTCGAATTCATTGTGCGTTATGCGCCACTTGCAGTTGAGCCGGGTCCACAGCCACATAACCGCATAGAGCACCAGCAGCGGAATACTCACAATCAGCCCGAGGCTGCCCGAATACTGGGGATCAAGATCGCGGAAAAAAACGTAAATGTCCTTGAAAAGCGTGACACCCTTTTCGCCCAACCACAACACCATCAACCATATCGCCACGAGCACAACGAGCCAGAAAATCGTATAGTTGCGGTTCAAATCCAGTCCCATGGTCACAACCACCAGCAAAAGCGTCAAACCCCAGATCCACGCCAGCACTTCCTGCGATATCCATTGGTAGTGTGACGGCAGCCACAAAAAAAATCCCATGAAAATCAGCGGCCACGTGAAAATAAACTTCGGGTAGGTATAAAATGTCACCTCGTGCAGCACTTTCGGTGTTTTCTTCTTGGCCATCAGTAGACCTCCGACTCAGTCATATTCCGCCAGTTCGTCGATCATTTCGATATAGGACAGCAGTTGAATCCGCGTCAATTCATAATGCTGCCTGAGCATACAGATGCGCCGCGTGTACCTCGGATGCCGCGCCATATATCGCTGTGCAGTTTCAACAGCCCGTTGCGGAGACACGTCTATCAAGCGCCTCAATCCGTGCCTATTGAGATAGCAGGCCGTCCGCACAGCCCGCCGCATTACGGCCTTTTCCGCCGCTTCGGGCAGGCAGTCGTCGATAAAGCGGTCCGCCGCCGCCAGGCAGTACCGCGCATCAGCCATCTTCTTCTCTACGACTGCACGGGGAAACACGCACGCCGGAATCAGCGATTCCAGTTGCGCAATGTCGCTCAAAGGGTCATTATCCAGCAGGCCCGCCGAGAATTCAACATCATAATCCAGCCGAAGCCGCATCGCGTTGGTAAAATCGCGCCCAAACATGCGCCATATCTGAAGGTGCGCTGCCGACCTGCAATCGGAAAATACCGATCGGAACAGGTTTCGACGGGCCGTCTGCAGTTCCTGCAGGGCCTGCTCGCCCCGCCGGGCGAAGGCCTCGCGCACGAGCCGATCGGTGTCGGGGTGCTTCCACAGAAAATCCTGCGCATCGAAGTACGCGGGCATCTCCTTGCCCACGTACCGCTCGTTCATCCGCACCACAAGTCCGCCAACGCTTGCGCCAATCTTCTTCATCGTCAGGCTAAACCAGATCGGATCCGGGTGTCCCGACAGGGCCTCGCGAAAACGCACCAGCCACGGAATGCCGACTTCCTCGTGAATCCCGCGGATCGTCCGGTGCCCGGCGAATTGTTTGCGGAGGACGTTGTCGCTTGCCGTGAGAACCGCCCCGTCATACCAGTCCTCCAGCAGCGAAAGGTCAAAACCCGTCAGGGCCTGCTCGACCTTCTGCGGCAGCGACTCGCGGATCGCATAACGCGTCAAAAGGACAAACCCATCCCTGGTGGTTTCCATACCCATGGACGGCAGGCGAGACTGTTCGATGGGGGTGAGAGACTCCTCCATGCAGCCGACTACGACTCCAGGAGGCGGTCTCATCTCGGCCGGCCACTCTTTCACCAGCGACTCCAATTGCCGGCGATTGAGCGTAATATCCTCTGCCAACCGACAGTCGCCGCCCAGAATGGCCGCTTCATATTTGAACACGCGATCCCACAGAACCTCCAGATGCCAGGCCATCTGAGACTTCTTTCTGTCTTCCATCAGATTCATCGCATTGGCATCTGCGACCAGGAGTTTTTCGGAGGATAACAGATTGGAGAGCCCAATCATGGCATTGCCAACGCCGAATGTCGACAAGGCGATCAATCCGGGAATCAGCGCCACATTCAACTTGCTGACATTGACCGCACCCAAGGCGAGGTCTGCCGCGATGGCGCCGCCCGCAAGAGCCGTCGCGACCGAGGTATATTTTATTCCCTTGCGCTTGAGCCACTTGCCTGCCAGGAACAGGATCTGCGCAACACCGATAACCCGTCTATATTCCTGCCACCAGACCATGCGACAAGATTAATTCTGCCACATCTGTAATACAAGCCTTATCTTAGATGCCAATCCCCGGCGACCGTTACATGAAGCAAATCTGACAGGATGGAACACAAGGTACAGGTGGAATGCTAAGACCGCAGCCCGTAGGTCAGGGTATCAAGAAACCAGTAGCCGTTGATTGCCACGGTCCGTCCCTCCGCGATTTCAATTGCCCGCCGGAATAACGGCCCGTCAGTGACAATCGTGTGGTACTCTCCGTTCTCGCCGCAGGGATCCACATTGTGCGCCTCGAGCCATGCCAGCAGTTCGTGATCCAGCACATGTCCGACCCATGTCCTGTCGAGCCGCTGTGAATCGGCACTAACCACGACCGCACGAAACCCCGCGTCGATGAAGTCACAGAACAACCGCCTGGGATCATGATCCCACAGCGGCAGCACCGCCTCAATCGACAGATCGCGGCAGACCTTCTCCGCCCAAGCTCGATTCTCAGGCACATAGATGTCCCCGAAGATCATGCCCCTCAGGCCCTTCTCAACGAGCGGCCGCAGCGCGCGTTTGAAATCCTCCTCATAATGCTCGGCCGACGTCCGATTCTGGACGAGTTCGAAGCCGGTTGCCTGCGCCTGAAGCTGGATCAGCCTCGCTTCCGTGCCGTGAAACCGCACTCGGCTGTAATCGTCGGAAACGGAATTCACCAGCCATCGCACGTCATAACCATCCTGGATAGCCTTGTAACATGCAAAGCAGCAGTCCTTGCCGCCGCTCCATGACACCGCATAGCTCATTCTGCACCTTGCGCCTATCTGGGATCATAAGCACTGTTGTCGGCCGACAGGAAGCCGGTGTCCTCGGCGATCAGGGCGACGCTCGCCGGGTCCGTTTCCCTAAACAGCGACTCCGTCGACGATGCACTGCCGTCGCACCAGCCAACGTTTGTCCGCCCGAGATGCCGATAGTGCTGCGTCCCGGCGTAGCGTTCGGCAAAACCGTCGCGCGGCGTCGGCCAAGGAGAACGCATGAATTTGTTGGCCCCGGATTCGAACCCGCCATCGCCGAAGATCGCAACAGCCGCAGGCATGCGCACCTCACTTTCCCGCGCCGACGGCACAAAAGCCGCCCCGCTGCCGAATCCGCCGATGTGGCTGGTGTTGTAGTTGTAGCCCGTGTACGGATCGTTGAGCCAGTTCGCCTCGCCGCCAAACGATGGACACTGCTGTATCCGCTCATTCGTTTCACCCTGCCACAACACGCCGGGGTTTACCTCTTCAGTACCCGCATCCCAGTTCTTGATTGACGTGAAATCCCACGCATACGACACAACCAATGCGTCACTGATCTGGTAGCAATATGCAATGGGAAAATAGCCGTCGTTGTCCTGGGTGTAAACCTTGCAGGCAATCATCATCTGCCGCAGGTTGCTCCGGCAGACAACTCCGCGCCCCTGCTGTCTGGCCACAGCCAGCGCCGGCACGAGCAGGGCCGTCAGAAGTCCGATGATCGCTATGACAACAAGCAATTCCAGCAAGCTGAACCCACGCACAGCACGTTGGCTCATAAGCACCTCCACGTACACACGAGCCAGTTTTCCGCAAGAACCGCCAGGTCCGCCATGTCTACACGGCAGTCACCGTTGACATCGCCTGCCGGGAACGGATGCTTATAATCGCCGCAGGCGCTCACATCCGCGACCGCATCAATCTCCGTCGTTACGGACGTCCGCGGGTCATCCTCGATGCGCACGTACTGTATCCATTGCAGCCCGAGCCTGCCGATGTCGAACCCCGTCCCCCCCGCGGAACCGTCGTATGCGTCTATCATCTGCGCGACATTCATCCCGTCGACGTTTAACTCCGGGTCCACCGGCCGCGTCGGGTCAAGTTCTTCCGCCCACACGTCGTTTGCCGAATCCCAGCGAAAACTCGCCGTCGGCGCGAAGCTGTCAGCGTAGGGCCCGTCGGAAAACGTATACCAGGTCACACCGTCCTGGCTTACTGAGACAATCCCGGGATCGCCATGCGTCACTCTTGTAATGACCGTATCCTCCGGGTTGCCGTTGCGCCATGCCGGCCCGCTGCCAATCGCCTGCATCGCATTGCCGAAGACAATAAAATCAATGCCGTACGGATTGTTGCGGTCGTCGGCCACCGGGTGACTGAATTTCAGCGTAAGCGACCCGCCGTTGCCGATCGAGACCACTTCGAAACTGCGAAAGGCCGGTCCGATCGGCAGCACAGGCACCGCGGCGCTCACCGGAATGTGCCATCCATCGCCGGTTGTCGTCACCGTCGGCCGCCCCAACGCCGCCGTTGGATCGTTAAACAGAGCACCTGTGATGAAATCCTGGGGCACACCGCTGCCCTGGACATATGCCACCACCTCCACGGCAAAGTCGTTCGGGTCGTAGACAAACGCCGCGGCGCGACAGGCCAACAGCCCGCAACCAACCAACACAACCCATTGTCTCCGGCCTCGCATCTTCAGGTCCCCTTTCACCCTGGAATTTTCACCCATCTCCGCTCTCGCCGCCTACCGTGCTGCTTGCCGCCGCACAAACATAACGCCCAATCCGACGAGCAACAGCGTCGCCGGTTCAGGAATGCCGGCTCGACCATAGACCCAGCCATCCCATGCGCCGTCAACCACCACCCTGTCCGAAGCCCCGATCATCGAACTTGCCCAGTTATGTCCCCCCTCTTTGGTCCAGTAATGCCACCAGTCCTCCCCGCCGCCCCACCCGGCGTTGGCGTGTTCCTCCCATGCGATCCCGTCGACAAACCGGCCAAATCCGAAGTCGTTCACCACGATCGTCAGCGGCGTTGCGTCGGCGACTCGCTGAATCAACTCCATGCCGGTGATCGACTCCTCGGGAAAACTCACCAGGAACTTCATGCTGAAGCCGTCCTTCCATTCGATGTACAGACCAGCGGTGTTATCACCTGAGCCGACTTCTATCGGAGTCGCCTGCACAATGCCGACACATGCCAGGATAACCACCGCCGTAGACAACATCTTTGCACTCATCCTTCACCTTCCTTCCTGAACAAATGAAACTCTTGTTTACGCGCCATTCGCGGCGGCCGATCGTCGCGCTGCGGCAGATCCGCGCGACAGTCGTGACGATCGACCCGTGCCGCTGCCCTGTTCGGGCTCGAATGGATATGGAGCAACTCACGGTCTCATCAGCACTGCCCGTTCCGCACGCCGGCACGCTGTGGCGCAACAAAAAACCGCCGCTCCCACGAAGGAAACGGCGGTTGAATTCGCCTGATACAGCCCGGCCGTACGCCCGGACCGCAAGAAAACCTGCGGCCCATGCACTCCCGGGGCGCATCCTGTTCCAAATCGCGAGAACATGACAATGCTTTGCGACGACAGGCAGGTTTTCTGACTTGCATCCTACCCCAAGGCCCCTTCCCATTCGCATAAGCAAACAGTGGGACATACCGCCTTGGGGACTTGCGATTTACACGACAATCTCATCGCTTCTCGCATCGGACGCTTACAGAGGCGCGACCGCCACGGATTTTCACCGTGTTCCCATTTACTTATCCGTAAGGCAAAGCCTTCGGACCTGACGTCGTATATACAGTTTTAAAAAGAGCATCACAATGGGCCGCTTTATACAGCCGCCCCGGCAGGCGTTCAAGCATAAAATAAAAATTTTCGCATGGTCCTCTTCAGAGCCGCTGCAGCGGGATAAACCGCCGCTCGCCGTGCACCCGGTCGCAACGATCCCCAGCAAAACAGCACAGGCTGCTGTGAAAAGTCCCACGTACTGCCAGTGTGCCTGTCACATCCATTATGGGACACATCGCAACCAAGCTTCGCTGACAGGTTTCTAACCTGTTTTCTTGCACCCGAACCTCATTTTCGCTATAAAAAACGCCGAAGTTACAGCGCGAAAGGAATACCTTCATGAAGCTTGCAACCTATGCGTATGGCACCGCCGTCACCTGCGGCATCGTCACAGACAAGGGTATCATCGACATTCGTTCCGCCTGTACGGGCAAGGTCCGCCCCCACAGCATCAAGGAAATTCTCATACGGGGCGACGCCTGTTTGAACATGGTCCGCGAACTCGAACACACGGTCAATACGTTTCTCGATCCGGCGGACGTCAGGTTTCTGCCGCCAGTGCCGCGGCCGCCCAAACTCATCGCGCTGGCCGGCAACTATAGCGAGCACATCAAGGAAGCCGGCGCCAAACTCGGCCTCAGCGAGTCGCCCCGCACGACAACGGTGCCGCGGCCTTTTCTTATGCCGCCGACCGCCGCGACCGCCACACAGACCGAAATCCCCTGGCCCAAGTACAGCAATGAGGTCGATTATGAAATCGAGCTGGCCGTCATGATCGGCAAGCACGCCAAGTGCGTGTCAATCGACGATGCCCTGCACCACGTCGCCGGCTACTGCATTGCAAATGACGTCAGCGCCCGCAGTGTCACGTTTTGCGAGGGCCGCACCAAGCGCCCGTGGGATGAATTTTTCGACTGGCTCAACGGCAAATGGTCGGATGGTTTCCTGCCGCTGGGCCCATGGCTGACCACCGCAGACGAAATCGCCGACCCCAACAACCTCGAAATGGAACTGACCGTCAACGGCCGCGTCCGCCAGAAGGCCAACACATCACAAATGATCTTCTCCGTCGCTGAAGTGATCTCCTTTGTCAGCCACCTCATGACCCTGGAGCCCGGCGACGTGATCGCCACCGGCACCCCGCACGGCGTCGGCATGGCCACCGGTGAATTCCTCCAGCCCGGAGACCGCATCGAATGCAAAATCCAGGGACTCGGTACGCTCGTCAATACCCTGGGTCCACGACCCGAGCAGTTCTACCGCCCGCTGGCTATGCCATAGTTGCTGCCGCAGCGCAGCAAAAAGGCGGCCGCTGTCGTGACCGCCCTGTATGGTTGAATCAGTGTCTGCCGGCTCAGGCCGACTTGTGATCGAGAAACCCTTCCAGCTTGCGCGACCGCACCGGATGCTGCAGCTTGCGAATCGCCTTGGCCTCGACCTGTCGTACCCGTTCGCGCGTAACCTTAAAGATCCGCCCGACCTCTTCAAGCGTGTAGGTGTATCCGTCACCGATACCGTACCGCAGCTTGATGATCTCTCGCTCGCGGTACGTCAGTGTCTTAAGCACGTGGTCGATCCGCTCCTTGAGCATCTCCTGCGTGGCGGATTGTACCGGTGAATCGACACTCTCGTCCTCAATGAAGTCGCCGAAGTAGCTGTCCTCGCTTTCGCCGATGGGCCGATCCAGGCTGAACGGATGCTTGCTGATCCGCAGCACCCGCCGAGCCTCCGCCACGCTCATGTCCGCCTCGGCCGCGATCTCCTCGATCGTGGGCTCTCGCCCCAACTCCTGCAGAAGATTCTTGCTGACCGTGCGCAGCCGGCTCATCGTCTCGATCATGTGCACCGGAATGCGGATCGTCCGCGCATGGTCGGCAATGGCCCGGGTAATTGCCTGGCGAATCCACCACGTCGCGTAGGTGCTGAACTTATAGCCGCGGCGATACTCATATTTGTCGACGGCACGCATCAGGCCAGTGTTGCCTTCCTGAATGATGTCCAGGAAGCTCAGGCCGCGGTTGCGGTACTTCTTTGCGATAGACACCACCAGCCGCAGGTTGCCGCCGGACAGATCTCGCTTGGCCTGTTCGTATTCCGAATAGACGGCCTCGATGGCCCGCAGACGCTTGTCGAGCTGCCGCGGCGTCTCCAGGACCAGTTCCTGCAGGCCGATCAACTCCATCTTCATCGCGGCAATATCTTCCTCGGTGTACTCGCGCGTCGGACCGGCGGCGATGATCGCTTCCAACTGATGCATCTTCTGGCGAATGCCCTGAAGCTTTTTCATCATCGGCTGGATTCGACTTGTGCGCAGGCTTAACTCCTCCAGCAGCGTCGCCGTCTTGCGCCGATTGCGATGAATCTGCTTGATCTCCTTCTTGGCCTCGCTGACACGCTGCGCCGACATCGCCCGCCGAAACAGTATCACGTTCTGATCCAGCAGTTTTATGGCCGTCTCCAGATTCTGCGGCATGCGGTTCTTTACAACCGACCGGACGAGGTTCTCCGTTGTGCTCATTTTCATCGTACGGTCAAACGGCAGGATGCCGTCGCTGACCTGCTGAAGGATCTCCACGGCATTGCGGGCGCAGTAGTCATTCTCCAGGACCTTGCGCCGGAACGCCAGCCGCGTCAATTCGATCTTCTTGGCCAGACTGATCTCCTCCTCTCGCGACAGCAGCGGAATCTCGCCCATCTGCGTCAGGTACATGCGCACCGGGTCGTCGATGCGACGGCCTTCGCTTTCGCTGAGCTGCTGTTCGAGGAACATGTCCTCATCGAGGCCTTCTTCCTGCTCTTCGGCCTCTTCCCCTTCTTCGGATTCGTCGAAATCCTGCTCTTCTCTCTTTTCCGCCTCGGCCTCATCGACGAGTTGAATGCCCATCTCGTCCAGCGTCATCAGCAGGCTGTCCAGCCGATTCGGCGTGATCGCCTCGTCCGGCAGTTCCTCGTTCATCTCCTCGTAGGTGAGATAGCCCTTCTTCTTTCCCTTGTCAATCAGGGCCTTGATCATGCCCTCTGCAAGGCGCGCCCGCACTGCCGGATCGGACGGATTGATTTCTTCGAGCTGCTCGCCGTCGCCATTGACGCCACCCGATTTACCATCGGCGGCGGATTCTTCGTCGTCCAGCACAGCCTCGGCAACCTCGGCCGGATCCTCAAGGTCCGCCACCGCCGTCTTACGTTGCGACTTTTTCACCGTACTCTTCTGCTTCTTCCTGGTCACCATACACAGATCTCGAACTTATCATCTCTTGACGCGCCCCCGCGTCGATCCGTCGCATCGCGTTCATGTTTCCGTCGGTGCACATCCATGCCGCCGATAATCCCTTCTATCGCCGCATCAGGCCCGGGGTCCGCTGCCCCCTTTTCCTTTGGACGATCAACTCGGCGACCTTGAGCAGATTATTCTCATCGTCATCGCTCAGCCGCCGCTTAAGCTCAGCCTTCTTTATTTCCAGCCGCCGACCCTCCAATACTCCGACGGCATCGGCCAGCCGCGCTGCGAAGTTGCCCTTGGCCGAACCGCTCTGTTCGAGTTCGACCGCGATCGCCGCCGCCCGCTCCGATTCGATACACACAAGCACATCGGCGATAGTCGCCGTCTCCTGGCCATCGAGGGCCTCGGCAATCGCCTTGGCAATCTCGCGAAGCGGGCCTTCGTCGAAATCCGTTATGTCAATTCGGTCCCGGACCTCGTTGAGCAACTCCGGCCTGCACAGCAGCACCTCCAGCACTTCTCGCTGCACCGCCTGTCGCGGATTAGCCGTTACCACCGCCACCTTCTGATTAGGCACATTGACGCCGGCCCCTCGGCCTGCTTGCCGCGCCAGCCGGGCCAGCAGCCGTACCGTTTCCGCCTCACCCAGTCCGATGATCCGCGAGAGCTTGGTGCCGATCAGTCCTTCCGCAATCGGGTCCCTTGTCCCCGATGCCATGGCCGTCGCCACCGTCCGCAGATAATCTTCCATAATTCGCCGGCGGTCGGCCAACGTATCACTGCCGGCAAGTCCCAATTCAAGCCGCTGCCACTTGTATTCCATTACGTCAGTGGCGCTTTGCACAAGCCGCACAAATGCCTCGCCCCCCTCGCTCAATATGTAATCGCACGGGTCCTTCCCTTCAGTGACGAAAGCCAGCTTGATGTCGATCCGCTGCGACAGACAGACTTCCAGTGCACGGTTGGCCGCCTCCATGCCCGCCACGTCGCTGTCGAAGACCAGTACGATTCGCTTGGCATACCGCCTCAGCACCCGCGCATGCCCTTCGGTAAAACTCGTCCCGAGCGTCGCAACCACGTTCGCACAGCCCGCCTGGTGCGCCATGATCGCATCCGTGTACCCTTCCACGACCACCGCCGTACCGTCGATCCCGATCGCTTGTCGCGCCTTGTCCAGTCCGAAAAGCGAATGGCTCTTGTCGAATAAAACCGTCGCCGGCGTGTTCATGTATTTCGCCGGGTCGCTGCCCAATGTTCGGCCGCCAAAGCCGATGACACGGTTGGTCACATCTACAATCGGAAACATCAACCGATTGCGAAACTTGTCATACAGACTGCCGTCGTCTCGCGACACCACAAGACCTGATTGAAGCAAAAGCGCATCGCTGATGCCGCGAACACGCGCCGCCTTGAGCAGGTTGTCCCAGCCGTCAGGGGCCAGACCCAGCCCCCACGCCTTCATCGTCTCCTCATCGATCCCCCGCGAGGCAACATAGTTACGCGCCGCTGAGCCGCCCTGTTCAGCAAAAAGCGATTGCACGAAGAACTTCTGGGCCCACGCATTGACCCGCGCAATCATCGCCGGATCGCCCTGGGCCGCGTTTTCCGAACCTTCACGCCGCCTCTGCCGCGGGCTGGGCAACCGAATTCCCCTCCGCTCCGCCAGCCGCTTCACCGCCTGAACGAATGTCAACTGTTCCCGCATCTGAACAAACTTGATAACGTCCCCACCCGCCCCGCAGGCAAAACACTTAAAAATCTGCTTTTCCGGGTTGACATACATACTGGGGCGATGATCGGAATGAAAAGGGCACAAACCGACGAATTCCTTGCCCCTTTTATGAAGGGTCAGGTGCTCGGAAATGACTTCTATAATATCGCTTGCCTGCTGAACGCGACTTATGGTGCTATGATCAAAGCTAACTGGCACTCCCGCTCCGTCTTATCTTTAACATACAAGCTTGGCACATTGCTTCGCCATCCCTGACGCATGGGTCATTGGCGTTAAAATACCACCCTTAAAAATCCGCTTAAGCAACATCCGCCGCATGGTGGGAAAACAGGTGGATATTAAAGTATAGGACGAAGTATTGAAAAGTCAAGTGAACCCCAGAAAACCGGCCTAAGACACTGAAAAACGCGGTTTAAGAGCCCTATGGACAGCTTGCGAACTAAGACAACTTAGCCACAAAGCCGCTCAAGTTGTGCGATATCGAGCCTGTCAAGCCGGTCGACGACAATATCCGCATGCGGCCGCAGATGCCCGGCCGAATACGTGTTCGTCACCGCCACCCGGCGCATCCCCGCCGCTGCGGCCGCCTGCAAGCCCCAGTGTGAATCCTCTACAGCCACGCATCCCCCCGCCGACAGGCCATCTGTCCGGCCCTCGTTCAGCCGCCGCAGTGCCAGCAGGTATCCCTCCGGGTCAGGCTTGCCGTGCCTTACGTCGTCGGCCGTCACTATTGGGCTGAAAGCCCCGGCCAGTTCCGTTCCCGCCAACATGAGATCGATATCCTTCCGGGTTGCCCCCGAACACACCGCCATGGGGATTCCAGCCTCTCGCAGGCGACGTACGAACTCCACCACTCCCTCAATGATCGCGGTCTCCTCCTTCGCCAACTGGTCAAAAATGGCGGTTTTTTCCGCCACGATCGCCGCCAATTCGGCCGCATCCCACCCCATCCCGTAATCGGCATTGACGACCTCAGCATTCTCACAATCCGTGAACCCGAGGTACTTTTCCCAGTGCACCTCCTTCGGAATGTCCACCCCCCGCCGCTTGAGGGCCTCATGCATCGCCTTGTAGTGCAGCAGTTCGCTGTCCGCCACCACCCCATCGAAATCGAAAATCACCGCCTGCAGCATACACATCCGTTCTATGCCGGCTCCGGCACGGGGCCCACCAGCGCATCGTATTCGCTGAATGACGTCTTGTCGCCGCTGCAGATACGCGCTGCCAACGAAGCAATCTTCGGGGCATTGCTTGTCACAAACCGCCGCGCAACTACCGCCTTGCGCCGCGTCATCGGCACCGTCTGCACCTCGCCGTTGCCCCTGGCTCGCGCCACCGCAACATCCATCTGCACGCTGCTGGACGCCTGCCCGCAGAACAGATATCCGATGATCAGATCCGTTGCAATGTCCACTATTGCTCGCCCATACAGGTCCATATAGTCAATGCCCTGTTCCTTGACGTATGCAACCGCCTTCATCAACTGTTCCGTCCCGGCAGCCAGTATCTCTGTGAGATCCTTGACCGTGTCGGCGTATTCCGCCTCCGCCAGTTCGGCGATGTACTTCTCGAACGCCCCTCCGCAAACGCCGCGCACCGCCGCCACCACCTGCAACTGGCTCGTCCCTTCGTAGATCGTCGTGATACGCGCATCGCGGGCCAAACGCTCACATGCATAGTCCCGCATGTACCCGCTGCCGCCTAAAACCTGGATGGCATCGTACGTTACACGGTTGCACATCTCCGAACATACGTACTTGCTCATCGGCGTCAGCATCGCCGCCTGCCGCTTGATCTTCCGCAGGAGGTTCTTGGCTTCCTTGGCCTTGTCCTTGTCGGCCTCCGGATTTTCCGCAATCTTCGTCAGCCCGATCTCGATATCGACAATGCGACTCGTTTCATACAAGAGCGCCCGCCCCGCTTCGATGGCAATCTTCATGTCGATGAGCATATCCCGTACGGCCGGCAGTTTTTCGATGGGCCCGCCGAACTGTTCGCGGCTGGCCGCATAATCTCGCGCGACACGATAGGCCGCCTCGGCGATGCCCATTGACTGCCCGGCAATCCCGATCCGCGCCCCATTCATCAGGCTCATCACGTATGTCACCAGACCCCGCTGCCGCTCACCGATCAACTCGCACGGCGTATGATCGAAGAACAGCTCGCACGTCGGCGACCCATGAATGCCCAGTTTATCCTCCAGCCGCCGCACGGTCACCGTCGGACCGCGATCGCACACAAACAGGCTCAGGCCCAGCCCGCCGCTGCGGTCCGGCTCGCTGCGCGCCAGGACTAACAATACCTCGCCGCACCCATTCGTAATGAACCGCTTGACCCCGTGAAGCCGCCACTTGCCGTCGGCATCCTGGTATGCCCGTAGCTTCACCGCCTGCAGATCGCTGCCCGCATCCGGCTCGGTCAGGACCATCGCGCCGGTCACCTTGCCTGCAGCAAAGTCATGAAGATACTTCTGCTTGATCTCCTCAGAGGCAAAGGCGTTGATCGTCTCGGCAATCCCCTGCAAGCCGAAGATATTCATCAGTGACGCATCCGCGCGACTTACGATCTCGATGGCAATCGAGTAGATCAGGTTCGGGAAGTTCAGGCCGCCAAACCGATGCGGTAGGGTAAATCCCATCACGTCCGCCTTCGCCAGCGCCCGAAGCGACTCGGCGACGCCCTTGGCGTAACTCACCGTCCCGTCAGCGTTCAGCGTGTTGCCCTCGCGGTCTATGCCCTCGCTTCGCGGCGCGATGAAGTCGCCGCTCAACTGGCCCAGCGAATCAAGCACCAGTTCATAATTGCGGATTGCCTCCTCGGCTGTCGCCGGCGCATAGTCCACAGTTCCGGCAAACCGGAACCCTTCCTCAATGTACTCGGCCACGGTTGCCAGATCCAAATGTTTGAACAGAAACTGGATGTCTTCATTGTCCCTGAAAAAATTCGCCATATCGCTTAGCCCTTGTTCCCTGGCCCTTGAATAGTCAATAGTGTGTCTGTGTAAATCCGTGTAATCTGTAGATATATCAAAACTTCTTCACAACCCGAACTAAACCTTCTCCCTAACCGCCTTGATCAACATCGGCACCACCTCATTCAGATCACCAACGATCTTGTAGTGTGCCAGATTGAAAATCGGCGCCTCGGGGTCATTGTTAATCGCGATGATCTTTTTGCTCTCGCTCATACCTGCCTGGTGCTGAATCGCTCCGCTGATGCCCACCGCCACATAAAGGCTCGGACGAACCGTTGTACCCGTCTGCCCTACCTGGTGGTCGCGATCTATGTAACCCAGGTCCACCGCTGCACGTGTCGCCGCCGGCGCCCCGCCGAGACAATGGGCCAGGTCGTAGATCAGCTTGAAGTTTTCCTTGCTGCCGACCCCCGCCCCACCGGCCACAATTACCCGAGACGCCTTCAGATTTACCTTTCGCTCCCGAATCTCCTGCCGCAGAATCTCAATCGGCAGGTCGGCCGGCTTCAAGACCACCTTTTCACGCACAACCTCGGCCTTGCGCGTCGTATCCGGCTCCGGCATCGGCATGACGCCTTCGCGCACCGTCGCCATCTGCGGCCAGCGATCGTAGTTGATGATCGTGGCAATGATATTGCCTCCGAACGCCGGCCGAATCTGAAACAGCAGGTTCTTGTACACCTCACCGGTCTTCTTGATCTCATGATCGCCAATCTGTAAATCCGTGCAGTCGGCCGTCAGCCCCGCCTTCAGATTGCTCGCGATCCGCGGCGCAAGATCCCGGCCCACGGGCGTCGCACCATACAAAACGATCTGCGGCCGGTACTTGTGGACAAGTTCATCCATCACTTTGGCATACGGGTTCGTCTGGTAATGCTCCAGCAGCGCATCCTCCACCAGATATACCTTATCCGCCCCGTAATGGCCCAGTTTCTCACAAAGCCCTGCGACATTTCGCCCCATCAGCACCGTGGCCAGCTTCACACCCAGCTTCCCGGCCAGTTCGCGGCCCTTGCTCAACAATTCCAACGGCGTATCCGCAAGCTGTCCGTCCCGTTGTTCGGCGAAGATCCAGACTTCTCCGGCGGTGTTTACATCGATCATAACAGAATCCCTTACAGTCCCCCCGACTTCTCGTCTTGCATGAATGAGCGAAACGGGTCCGGCCTCCGCCGCTTACCCGATCGTGTGATCGTTAATCAACTCGTGAACCATCGCGCTGATGCCCGCCGGCGTGGCTTCCACAACCTTGCTTTCCTTGGCCTCCAGCACCACGCTTTGAATACGGTGCACCTTCGTCGGCGACCCGTCTCGGCCGCACCATGCGAGGTCCGCCCCCAGGTCGTCCAGGTCCCACTGCTTGATAAGCAAGCCTTTTTCCTCAAGCAGCCTGGCCCGCTGCTCGACATCGCCATTACTCGACGCTGCCAATTCCGCCAGAGACGTTGCATCCTTATACTTCATCAGGCGCTTGGCGGCCGCCACCCGAGGCTCATTGGCCTCGTCAATCACCGTCACCAGTACCGGAAGCGATGCTCTCACATCCTGCCAGCCGTTGCCGATGTTCCGCCGGGCAACCAGCGTTCCGCCGTTCAGCTCGATTATCCCCTCCAGGTATGTGACCTGCGGAATCCCCAGCTTCTCCGCAACCTGGGGGCCCACCTGGGCCGTATCGCCGTCGATCGCCTGCCGCCCGCAAAGCACAAGGTCGTAATTCAGCTTGCGGACCGCACAGCTAAGGATGTAGCTCGTCGCCAATGTGTCGCTCGCCGCACACCTGCGGTCCGTAATCAGAATGGCCTCGTCGGCGCCGCGATACAATGCTTCGCGCAACACCGCCGTCGCCGCAGGCAACCCCATCGTGATCACCGTCACCCGTCCGCCGTAGCGGTCCTTAACGTCCAGCGCCATCTCCAGCGAATTGAGGTCTTCCGGATTGAATATCGCGGGAAGTGCCGCGCGATTGACGGTCCCGTCATCGTTCATTGCCCGACCGGTAATCCGTTTCGTGTCAGGCACTTGCTTCACTAAAACCACACAGTTATAAGACACTACACGCTCCTTGCTCTCTCAACTAACGCATCTTCGCACGTTGCAGGTGCGATAGTCTACCGGCTGTGCCCCGCAAGTCAACCAAAAAACCAACCCTCGCCACGCTGCGCAGCATAGCACAGTGGTGTACCCTCGGTCCCTGCAAGAGACTCAACCATTCCGCCTCAAAGGCCCTGTCAATCGCCCAATAGGACGACAAATCGCTCAGTTTCTGCTTGTGTTTGCCCTGAAGACCCACTACAGTGTTCTGTCTGATCTTAGAGGATCAACAGGAATCCAAGATGTCGACAAAAGCGTTCCGAGTCCTGGTCGGGGCCGTCAAGGATACCGACCGCGGCCTTCTCGCCCAGACAATCACGCAGGCCGGGTTCTGCGAGGAAGTGGTTTGCGTGCCGCCGGAAAACCTCCCACAGCAACTATCGCAGCGGCGCTGCGATGCCGTCGTGCTCGATTGCACCGGTGTCGGAAACATCCTGGAGAACACCCTGCAAAGCATCTCTCCGGCGCGCGTGATCTGCATTGTCGAAGAAGTCCAGGAAGAACTCATTACGGCGATACTGCAACAGGGCGCCGATGTCCTCGTTAAGGACAGCGATGGCATTTACGTGAAAATGCTGCCCCGGAGAATGAAGGTCCGGCTGAACACCCTTGGCCAGGCGGCCGCCAACGCCCGTTCCGAGATGGATCCGCTGCCCAGTGAATACGAGCTGCTCGCTCAAAGTCTCTTCGAGCACTCGCCCAATATGATCTTCATCAATGTCGCCGGCCGGGTCGTCTACGTAAATGAGAAATGCGTCGAGATAATGGGCTATGAACGAGATGAATTCTACTCGCCCGACTTCAATTTCTTGAGCCTCGCTACCCCCGAAAGCCTCGATGTCATCAAGAACAACTATGCGCGTCACCTGCGCGGCGAAGAGGTAGAGCCCTACAATTACACTCTCGTCACCAGGGCCGGCCGCCGCCTTGAGGCTGTCATGTCCACCAAGCTTATTCAGTATCGCGGACGGCAGGCCATTCTCGGCATCGTCACCGATATCAGCCGTCGCAAACAAATCGAAGAAGAGCTCACCCGGGCCCGCAACGAACTTGAACGCCGAATCGAGGAGCGAACCATAGAACTCGTTAAGACCAACGAATCCCTTCTCACGGAAATCAAGGATCGCCAGCGAGCTGAACAGGCCCTCCGCGAAAGCGAAGAACGCTACCGTACCCTCTCCTCGCTCATCTCCGATTACGCCTACGCGATGTGCTGCGAAAATAGCTGCGCCCTCGAGTGGATCAGCGGCGCATTTGAAAAAATCACCGGCTACAGGACCCATGAAATCGCCAGCATGGACGACTGGCTCAGGGTGATTCACCCCGACGATGTCCCCGCCATCCGCGCCGCCACTGAACGGATAGCAGCCGGCGACACCTTCGAATGGGAGTACCGCATTCGGACCAAGGATGGCCGCATCCGCTGGCTCCACGACCACGCACATCCGGTGCGCGATGAGCAGACGGGGCGTATCGTCGCAGCAGTCGGCGCTGTTCGCGACATCACCGAGCGCAAACAGGCTATCGAGGCTCTCAAGGAAAGCGAATTGAAGTTCAAAACCTTATTTGAAAATGCCGGCGGCGCTATTTTCGTGGCCGATGCCGACACCGGCCGGATCATCGAATGCAATCATGAGGCCGAAAAGCTCACGGGCCTGCCGCGACACAAGCTCATCGGGATGCACCAGACGGAGCTTCACGCACCCCATCAGGCCGAACTCTATAGACGCAAGTTCGAGGCAAACGTTGCCCGGGGCGGCCTCTTTAACTTCGAATGTGAGGTGCAGCATGCTGACGGCCATACCATACCGGTCTGGATTTCGACTCAAATCATGTTGCTCACCGAGCGAAAGGTCATCATGGGCCTCTTTCTTGACATGAGCGCCAAGAAACGTGCCGATCAGCAGCGTATGCGTCTCACCGAAATACTCGAAGAAAAGAACCGCGAACTCGAAAGCATCATTCATGTCGCCAGTCACGATTTCCGCACGCCGCTGATCACCATCTCCGGATTTGCCGGCGAATTGCAGCGCAGCTGCCGCCAACTGAATGACCTGCTCGCGTCCGGCCGGCGGGACAAGAGCGTCGAGCAGCAAACGCAGGCCATCGTTTCACAGGACATTCCAGAAGCCGTCAACCTCATCAGCGCCAGCGCCGCCAAACTCCATGCGTTGCTGGACGGTCTGACGCGGCTGGCACGCTTCGAGCCGCCGGGGGACGAAATGGCGCCTGTGGACATGAACGCGATGCTCGCAGAGATCATCAAGATGCTCACCTATCAGGCCCGCCATCGCGCCGTCGAGTTCCGCCTCGAGCCGCTGCCCGAGGCCTGGGGAGACGAACAGCAACTCAGCCAGGTCTTCTCCAACCTGCTTGACAATGCAATCAAATACCTCCATCCGGACCGGCCCGGCCTCATTACCATCACCGGCCAGCGGGCCGATGACCATACCCTCTACTGCATCCAGGACAACGGTATTGGTATAGATACGAACAACCTGCCCCATATTTTCAAAATGTACTACCGCATCGACCCCAAACAGGCCGAAGGCCAGGGCCTCGGCCTGGCTATTGTCCGCCGGATTGTCAGCAGGCACAACGGCAAGGTCTGGGCCGAATCCGAGGAAGGTCAGGGGAGCCGTTTCTACGTGGCACTTCCCAATTCCCCGACCTGATCACCGGATAGGTCCCTGATTTTCGTTGACATCCAGCCGGAATGAGGTAAACTCTGACGGCATGGCGGTTCGAGCGCCGCCGGGGATTTGCGCATTCATTTGATAACGAGGTCGCCATGAGCATCAAAGTATTGCTGGTCGATGACCACGAGATTATGCGAGAAGGCCTGGTAGCTCTTCTGCGGCGTCACCCCGAGTACGAAACAGTCGGTCAGGCCCCCGACGGACGCGCCGCCGTCGAAATGGTCCGCAGGCTCTCGCCCGACGTCGTGGTCATGGATATCGAAATGCCCAATCTGAATGGCATCGAGGCCACCCGCCAGATGATGGAGGTCAACCCCCAGATTAAAGTTATGGCGCTGTCCACCCATTCGCGGCGATCCATGGTGGTCAAGATGCTTCAGGCGGGCGCTGCCGGTTATATGCTCAAGGAATCGGCGTTTACGGAACTCATGGAAGGCATCAGGGCCATGACCGAGGGGCGAACGTACCTGTGCAGCAAGATTGCCAAGGTCGTATTCTCGGATTACGTAAAGATGCTGACCAACCCCAAGTGGGCCGGCGGTGACAGCCTTACATCCCGCGAACGGGAAGTCCTCCAACTTGTTGCCGAAGGTCATACCACAAAAGAAATCGCCGGGATCCTCCATCTCAGCATCAAGACCATTGACTCGCACCGCGAGCATATCATGGAAAAACTTGGCATCCACAACATTGCCGGCCTCACCAAATACGCGGTCCGGGAAGGCCTTACTAGCCCTTGAGCGCAACTCTTGTGTTTTAGCATTTCCCCTGTAGCCGCCTTTAGGCGGTGCCCTGCCCTGAAATGGGCAACTTTCCCCACGGAATTCAGTGTTTTTACGGCGAAAGCCGCCCCACCACTACGACCGATATACATCATATCGACTGGACAGAACAGGCATCGGGTACATCAAGAGAGCAGAGGACAACTGACGGAAACCTGGTAAACGCGTTGTGCGCGCCAAACAAAGACTGGCACTGACGCGGAACGAATCGCTCACAATCCTCCTTACAATGGTTTTGCAGTTTTGCAGTATGCAATCCAAGGTTGCCCTGCGGTGGCGACCTTGGATTGCGTCCATCAGGATCGTCAGGAGGTGTTCGTTACCGCAGCAGATATCGTGAACCAGCAGGCCGCAAGAGTTAGTCCCTGATGTTCATTCAAGGAACATCGCCATAATGGCCCCTGAAACGTGTTCGACAACTTCTGAATCTTCCGGAACCAGGCATGCTGACATTCTCGTCGTCGCAGCGGACAGCCGCGTCCTGCAGCGTCTTTGCAGCCTGTTGGGCGACCAGACACGCGAAATGCACTTCGACATCCGTACCGCGAACACGCTTGCGGCTATTCGGCAGACTGCGGCCGACTGGCGGCCTGATGCCGTTCTCCTCGACCCGCGGCTCCCTGACATCGCCGAGACTGAGGCTGTTTGCGCAGTTCGCAGTACTTTTCCGGATGCGGCGGTTATCGTGCTGCTGCCGCCATCCGATTGTGAGTTTACAATTCGTATCGTTTCCGCCCAGGATGATGCCATCATGACCCTCGGCGAGGACCTTGCCGACACCATTTTACCCAGCCTGCAGCAGGCACTGGCCATGCGTCATGCCCGGCGCTGCTGCGAACAGCTCGGCAAGCGCGTCGAGGCCCTCCGCGACCAGCTCGCCCGCAACCAGGCCGCACTCGCTGAGGAAAGCGAACAGCGCAGCCGGCTCGAAGCTATGTTCCAGACCCACCGCACCGACTATCTTGCCATCCTTGACTCGGCGCCCGCCATGATCTGGTATATAGACCGAAACGGAACCATTCTCCGCGCCAACAAGCGCGCCGCAGAGTGCGTCGGTATGCCCGTCAGCGACGTTGTCGGCGCCAACTATTACACGCTATACGGCTGGCAGCACCAGATAACGCCGGACGAAGACCACGCCATCATGGAGTCGAACTGTCCCCGATGCGGCATGATCGTTCACACCGAGATGCAAACCGGCTGGCGGTGGCTCCGCATCGACAGGATTCCCTGGACCGACTGCGACGGCGCCGTTACCGGGATCACCATTTTCGCCACCGACATCACCGAAGCCAAAGCAGCAGAAGAACAACTCGTGGCGGCAAAAGAGCAGATCGAGCGCACCAATGCCCAGCTTCGAGCAGCCGCCCGGGAGGCCCAGACCTATGCCGACCAGGCCATCGCTGCAAACCGCATCAAGAGCCGGTTTCTGGCCAGTGTGACACACGAACTCCGCACCCCCATGAACGCCATCATCGGCTACAGCGACCTTCTTGCCGAGGAACAGCTCTCCCGCGAACAGAAACAGTACCTCAGCATCATCCAGCGGTCCGCACAAAACCTGCTGGCCCTTATCGACGACGTGCTGGATTTTTCCAAGATTGAGGCCGGCAAGCTCGACGTGTGCATTCGTCAGTGCGATCCCCGTCGGGTGCTTGTCGAGGTTTACGACCTCATGAAACAGACCGCCCACGCCAAAGGCCTCGCCTTCGTTCTGTCGGCTTCGGATTTACCCGCTGTGATCACGACAGACCCCGGCCGCCTCCGTCAGTGCCTAATGAATCTCGTAGGCAATGCACTGAAGTTTACCGACACTGGCAGAGTAACTATACAGACCGCCCTCGCGGGCGAAGGCGCCGATGCCATGCTTCGAATCGACGTGTGCGACACGGGCATCGGTATCCCAAAGGACAAGCAGCAGTATATCTTTGAATGCTTTGTACAGGCCGACACATGTGTTTCGGCTGCCCGCGGCGGCACCGGCCTGGGGCTTTCCATCACGAAGCGACTCATGGAACTCCTCGGCGGCGCCGTCGAATTCACCAGCCAACCTGGTAAAGGCAGCACGTTTTCCCTCCTTCTACCAGTACACGGTCCCCGATCGCCGGTTACCGACATCGAATCCGCCGCCAACGGCACCAACTCTACTGCAGAAAACTCGGAGAACGGCCGCTACTTCTCCGGCACGGTCCTTCTTGCCGAAAGCGAACCGGCCAATCGCCTTCTTACGTACCTAATGCTCACCCGTGCAGGCCTTCGCGTCGACGAGGTCGCTGATGCCTGCAGTGCCGTCCAGAAAGCCTGCCAGACGACCCACGACCTCGTCCTCCTCGATACCGCCCTGCCGCCCCCCGGCGCCAACGAGGTCGTCCGCCAACTGCGGTCCGCCGGACTCAAGATGCCCATCCTCACCCTTTCGACCGATGGTACGCCCAATGGTCACGAGGCATCCCTCAGAGCGGGTTTTGACGGCCGCCTTGTCAAGCCGTTCACCCGCAAGGACCTTTACGACCTTCTTGCCAAATTCCTCCCCACCAAGACCAAACAGAAACAGAATTAGCCCAAGTTCCGCAGTTGAGGGGTGAAAACGTTGTTTCTGGCGTAGAAAC
>DAOTMV010000049.1:0-28651 GCA_035450485.1 Anaerohalosphaeraceae bacterium
AAAAAGCAGCGTAACCTTTATGAAAACTCACGAAACGCTATTACTGGAAACGGCACTATATAATAACAGAGTGTGCATGGCGCAAGTCGCCAAATCGCAAATATTAAAAATATTTTTTTGAAACGGCACTAAGAAAGTGTCGGATCTTGTTTTCACCAACTTGCCTCCGTGTGGCATCGACCATTATATGGGCTACCGGCCGAAAGTCAAGGATCGTCAAGTCGCTACGCCGATTGCGCCGAGTAACGGCTGACAGCCAATCAAAAGTATGGATCTCTATTAACGGGGGCAGCCACCAACCTCCAACCGCGACAGGGGTATCGTCTCAGAAAAAATAGGCCTATGCCATCGAAAAGTGAGGGTCTGGCAAGTCGCGTAGGCCGGTAGCCAAAACAGGGGAGAGGACGGCGAAAATTCAGGTACTTTGCCGATAGCCGCTTGGCGAATCGACGATACAATCCGCCAAGAAGGAAGAAGTTGCGGAGTGGAGAAATTGGAGTGCTGAAAGGGTGTTATTGGAGAGGGGAATTTGGTGGACTGTCTGATATGGCGGTGGTAAAATGCCGATGAGGTAGGTGAGCGTCGGACAGGGATGAGGCCGCGTCTCGGCCGGGAGGGATCTCCTGAAAGTGTGATTGGGCCAGAATTGCCGCTTTTTTATATGACTTTGGGAATACCACTTAGGTGGTATTCTGAGTAACCGACGTGCCGAGTAGCGAAATGGCTTTACGAACGAAGCGGACAAGAATTAGGAGGCCGGCAGCTAAAAAGGCGAGGACATTCCTGGTGTGCGTTGTGGCAGAACGGGCATCAGTGGTCCGTTGCGTGACCGCGCAGTTTCCCCGAGGAACAATTCAGCCTGAAAGAGCGGGCCGGAGTGGCCGGCAGTGGAGCATTTGAAAAAAGACAACTCAAGCAGTAGAGCAGGGGCATATCGTGCCGCGCCTGTACTGTTGGCGTGCGTGGTCCTGGTGGCCAGCGGACTCGGGTATCGCGTGGTTGCGGCGCACCTGGACCGGCTGGGCAAGGCTATTCGGCTTCCGGTGCCTTTGGCCAACATTCCGATGGAGGTTGGCCCGTGGCGCGGTGAAGATGTGCCCATGTCACAGGCCGTGCTGAAGGTGGCTGGCAATGACGACTACGTCAACCGCCGCTACATGAACGAGGCGGCCGGGGCGTGGGTCAATCTGTATGTGGCGTACTCGGGCGATCCGCGGACGATGTTGGGGCACCGGCCGCAGGTATGCTATCCGGCGGCGGGGTGGCAGCACGAGTACACAACACGCATTGAGATTACAAGCCCGCAGGGCACGGTTGTCCCCTGCCTGCTGCATCGCTTCCACATGGCAGGCCAGGCCGCCGGCAGCGTGGTGGTGCTGAACTTCTATGTGCTCAACGGCAAGATGACTGATGACGAGGGCACCTTCAGCGGGGCTGCCTGGCGGCTGCCGAATATCTCCGGCAATATCGCCAGGTACGTCACGCAGGTGCAAATCAGCTCTGTGCTGGAAAAGTCGGTGCGGGACGCCGCCGCGGACTTCGTCGACGTGGTGCTGAAATATCTGCCGGATGCCAACGACGTCGTTGCAGCGGCCAAGGAAGTAGGCGACCGGGCCAGTGGATGGATAGACGAATAGATACTGCCATGCCACAAGCGGATCGGGCTAAATCCGGCAAGTAAGGCATTCAGGCAGTCGATAGTAAGACAGCCGTAGCTGATAACGATCGGCCGCCGGCTGTCTAAGTGATGGAAAATCATGTCATTTTAGGACGTTGTGCGGATGTTCGCGCAACTGAGGGGGACGGAGTGTGTTCACAGTGGTTACCGGTTATAGAATATCTGTTGGCAATCAGCATTCTATCATCGCTCCGTTGACAGAGGATCAGTAGACGAGTTGTTGAGTACCTGCAGTAGATGGAGCAAGACCAGGCAACAGAAGAGGTAATGATAAGGCCTGAAGCGGCTGACTTTGAGGTTGGCACACATGCCGAGGCACTGTGTCCGAATGGCGCTATGGCTAATGGTAGCGCCCAGCGCCTCGGCAAGCTTGCGTCGCTCATTGCGAAGCTGCGCGCAGTATCAAGTGGGGGCGGCCTGAAGGCACGGTGTTTGCGCGGCGGGGCCGCACTGGCGGTGGGGTCGATCTTTGAGCGGGGGGTGCGGTTTGCCGCCAATATGCTCTTGGCGAGGATGCTTGCCCCTGATCAGTTCGGGTTGATGGCGCTGGTTCTGGCGGCCAACGGACTTCTGGAAACGCTGACTGAGGTGGGGGTCCGGCAGGCGGTGGTACAGAATAAACGGGGCGACAGTGCGGAATTTGTAAACGTCGCGTGGTGGTTCAGCGCGGTCCGCGGCGTTTTCCTTTATGTGGCCGGACTTGTTGCCGCGCCGTGGATTGCCAACTTCTACGGCGAACCCGCGCTTGTGCCGCTTCTGCGCGTCGCGTTTCTGTCGATGCTGTTTGTGGGATTGACGAATCCGCAGTTGTACGTATTGGAAAAACGTCTGGAGTTTGGCCGGTACGTTTGGATGGTGCAGGGATCGGCGCTTGCAGGCACGCTTCTGACCTTGGCGGTGGCGCTGTGGGTTCCGAACGTGTGGTCGCTCGTGTTGGGTTTTGTGACGGCGGCCGGGTTTCGCTGCATAGTCTCTTTTGCGTTTTGCCCGGTGCACCTGTGTTTCTGTCTTGATCGGCAGGCATGGAAGGAGTTGTTCAGATTTTCACGTGGCATGATGGGCCTTCCGATACTGACGTTTTTGTTTATGCAGGCGGACATCTTCTTCTTGGGCAAGCTGTGCGGCAAGGAGCTTCTGGGCCTGTATTCCATGGCGCTGCTTCTATCGTCTATACCGGAAATGCTGTTCACTCGCATTGCCTTACCGATGGTCCTGCCGGTTCTGGCGGATTCCGGCGGCTCTATGGTACAATTGCGTGTTCGGCTGCTGGGTATGACGCGGCTATTGTTCTTGTTCGGCCTGCCGATGACGATCTGTCTGGCAGTCTTCTCGAGATCGATCCTCACGGTCGTTTGGGGTGCTCAGTACGGACAGGTATCGGTCGCCTACGGGCTGTTAACCATATATACAATACTGTACACAGCAGGACTTGTGATCACATCGGCTTACATGGCCGTCGGAAGGCTTGAAGTCCATCGCGGCTTTACGGTTGTAAGACTGGTCCTTGTCGCCCTTATTCTGTATCCAGCAATTCGCCTGTTTGGGCCTACCGGAGCCGCCGCCGCCAGAGTGGTTTCTATGATTGTTGCGGGAATCGTTCAGCAAATCAACCTGTCGCGCTTGATCGGTCTGCCCATTCGCCAATACATGGCTGCTTTAACGGAGGGAGCGATTTTCTCAGCCGTTCTTCTGCTTCCGGCCTTTAGCATCGCTGTGTCGACTAATTCCGCGTACGTCCAACTTGTGTCGGCTATTGTTTTATGCAATGTGACCTGGGGGTACATCCTGTGGACGAAAAGGCGTGCACTCAGTGTACCGCCTGCTGAACCCTAAACGACTGGAGTTGCAGGATGACTGCGAAACGGTTTGTGATTCTTGGGGCCAGCCTGGATACGGGCAATCTCGGTGTCAGCGCCCTGTTGGCCTCAACGGTCCAGGAAATCGTCAAAGTTACACCAGATGCCGAGATTCAGTTGCTGGCGGGAGTGCGAAATCCGGTGCCGCAGGTCGTGCGGCTTGCCAACGGACGAAAGGTGGAGTTGGCCCGCGTAGGTGTTCGTTGCAGCAAAACCGTTTGGCGACAGGACCACGTCCTGCGGCTGTTAGCAGCGGCGGTGCTCTCAAAGCTGTTGCCGTCAGGCTTACGGGCGAGATGGCTCAGGAAAAATCCCTATCTCCATGCCATTGTTGATGCCCGGGCAGTCATGGACATCACCGGAGGCGATAGTTTCAGCGATATTTACGGCCTCAAGCGTTTGGCCTTTGGCTGCCTGTACAAGTTTCTGGTAATGCTTACCGGAACGAACCTGATCTTATTGCCTCAAACATATGGGCCGTTCAAGCGATCTTTGGCACGTACCCTGGCCCGTGTCGTCCTGTCGGGGTCGGCAGCAGTCTACTCGCGCGACGAGGAGGGCCTGCGTGAGATACGCAAGTTGATGAACGGAAAACCCATGCGGGCTGTGCCCGAGGTTTGCCCGGATGTTGCGTTTACCCTGGATGCGATCCGGGGCAAAACTGAGCAGACGAAAGAACTTGAGCGATTAAGAAGTCATGGCCAAAGAATAATCGGGCTCAATATCACTGGCCTCTTATACAATGGCGGATACACAGGGAAGAATGACTTCAATCTGAAATGTGATTACAAGCAGGTGGTTCTGGAAGTTACGCGTTTGTTTGCGGCCAAGGACAATCACGTCGTTGTGCTTGTGCCGCACGTTTTGCCGCGCAATTTCCCGGTGGAGAACGATCTGGAGGCGTGCAAGGCCCTCGTGCAAAGTCTGCCGGCCGAAACACGCCCAAAGGTCATTGTGCTTGATGGCACCTATGATCAGAGCGAGGTGAAGTACCTGATCGGGCTGTGCGATTTCTTCATGGGGGCAAGGATGCATTCAACAATCGCGGCCTTGTCGCAGTGCGTCCCGGCCGTGGGCATGGCATACAGCAAAAAGTTTGCCGGTGTCTTCCAAACGGCGGGCATGGAAGACTGCGTGGTGGACATGCGAACGCTCAGTGATGAGGACGTTGTGCAGAAGATCACGGAAATATACGCCAACAGCGATGCTGTCCGGGCCAGACTCGAAAAGATTGTACCGCATATCAAGCGGCAGGTGCACAAGATGTTTGACGATCTGTTGACGTCCCGGCAGGAAGGTATGGCAGCGGGCGTAGGTGGGGACAAGGCCGCTGTCAGGGGCGAGGACGTCAGGAAGGCGGTCTAAGGGTGCTCCGCAGGAGATTACAAACGGTCGAAGATGTGGCTGCCTGGCGGCTGTGCTGTGGATGCGGTGCCTGTGCATGGGGATGTCCAAATCGAGCCGTGTCATTAGAGAATATTATCGAGATCGGAATCCGCCCCCGCGTTGATGAGGAACTATGCCAACGGTGCGGACGGTGTATTACCGTGTGCCCGGGGGTGGCTCTGGAACATGACGATTTTCCTGAAAACCGCATCAAGGAATTGGAGAGCGGCTGGGGCCCTGTCTTGGATATTTGGGAAGGTTACGCAGCCGATTCCGAGATACGTTTTAAGTCCTCGTCAGGTGGCGCTGCAACCAGCATAGCCCTTTGGGCGATTGAAAAGGGCGGATTTGCGGGCGTGTTGCACTGCAAAGCGGATCCGGACGACCCAATTCACAATGTCCCCGTTTTCTCTCGCACTCGCGACGACCTGATGGAGGCCCTCGGCTCCCGCTACGCACCGGCCGCACCCTGTCCGGCATTTGATAAGATAAAAGACGCGGACGGCCCCTGCGTTTTTGTCGGCAAGCCCTGCGACTGTGCTGCTTTGCGCAAGGCGTGTGCGATAGATAAAGAATTGGCGGCCAAGGTAGGACTGGTAGTCAGCATCTTCTGTGCAGGTACCCCCTCGACGGCCGGCACGCTGGCGCTTCTCAAAGCTATGGGAATCGACAACCCGGGCAGGCTCAAGTCGCTGCGGTACCGAGGCTATGGCTGGCCCGGTGCCGCGACGGCGGAGGTGCGGCAAGATAGTGATCAGGCATTAGGCGGCGACCGCCAGCCGCCAGAGGGGCAAACATCGAATAAGTCTTATAGCATGAGCTATTCGCAGGCTTGGGGCCAGATTCTCAGCAAGCACGTGCAATTGCGTTGTCGATTGTGCCCTGATAAGACCGGCGAGTTTGCTGACATTGCGGTAGGGGATCCTTGGTATCGCGATACCGATGGTGACGATGGCCGTTCTCTGATACTTGTTCGAAGTAAGGTTGGTACGAATTGCTGGGAAATTGTACACTCGTCAGGTTATTTTGACTGCGAGCGTGCCAAGTGGTGCCGCTTGCCTGAATCCCAGGAATCGCTCTACAAGGTCCGCAGTGCTCTGCTTGGTCGTTTGCTTCTCCTCAGGCTCGCTGGGATTCCCACGCCCGCACTTCGCGGCTTTGCCCTTAATGAATGCTGGCGCACCCTCGCGACCAGGGACAAGTGTAAGGCATTACTGGGAACTCTGCGCCGCCTGTTCACAAGACAATGGTACCGTCGGGGCGAGTAGTACATGGATGAGACAATCCGGTTAGCTGGGAATCCTTCTTGGTCAGGCCAGACCACTGTGCACCCGGTGGGTCTGCTGGCGGTAGCCATTCTGGGCGTCTGTGTGTTGACTCTGCCCCGGCGATGGGCAGCGATACCGGTTTTTGTCATGGCCTGTTTCATACCATCCGCACAGCGCATTGTCGTCGCAGGGCTGGACTTTGATTTCCTGCGTATAATGGTTTTGTTTGGTGCAATCAGGCTGCTCCTGCGTAGGGAGTACTTGGGGTTTGTATGGCAGCCGCTGGATAGTGCCATCATAATCTGGACAGTCAGTTCGATTGTATTTAATGTCTTGCAGCACGGCAGTTTTGCCGCACTGGTGAATCGTCTCGGCTTTGCTTTTGATTCCATTGGTATGTACTTCTTGTTTCGCTGTCTTGTACGCAGCTGGGATGATCTGGATGCAATTGTCTGGGGCATGTTGCTGATCAGCATTCCGGTGGCAACACTTCTTGTTGTTGAAAACCGAACTGGACGCAATATGTTCTCGGTCTTTGGCGGGGTTCCCGCTGTTACGGTTGTCCGTGAGGGTCGGCTGCGTTGCCAGGGAGCATTCTCTCACGCCATTCTTGCCGGGTGTTTCTGGGCGAGTCTGATGCCCCTGTTTGTGGCCCGCTGGTGGAAGTCCCAAAAAGACAGAATTTGGGCCATAGTAGGTTTGGCGACCACGTCCATTATTGTGATCTGCTGTGCATCAAGCACACCTGTTTTTGGCGTGGCGGCGGCTCTTGTGGGCGGCTTGTTTTTTGTGCTCCGCCGGCACATGCGAGCCATACGCTGGACAGTACTCTTGACCCTAATCGGGCTGCATCTGATCATGCACGCCCCTGTCTGGCACCTGATCTGTCGAGTCAGTGCCGTCGGCGGTTCGACCGGATGGCACCGTTTTCTTCTGATAGATCAAGCAATCCGCAATTTTGATCAGTGGTGGTTTTGTGGCTGTTCTGGTGCTGCGGTTGCTTCGTGGGGCGTTTGGAAGGGCGACGTTACAAACCAGTATATTCTCGAAGGAGTTCGTGGTGGCGTTGTTACCATGATGTTGTTTTTTGTTGTGATTGCCACGGCTTTTCGTGCGGTTGGGAGAATCTGGCGATCACAAACATACCACCACTATCGCCTGGTGCAGGCATGGGCGTTAGGTGTCAGCCTGTTTGCTCATTGCATGATGTTTATCGGCGTCTCCTATTTCGGCCAGATTTGGATAACATGGTACCTGTTGTTAGCAATGATTGGTAGTCTGTTTGTAGCGGCACGTTGCGGTACAGCGGTAAGAACATATCCGTTACCTGCTGTTGCTCCACGTCGTCGCTCGTTGAGAAAAACAGCTATTCCAGGGAGTGCAAGTTGACACGGCCTGATGTTTCTGTCGTGATTGTGAACTGGAATACGCGAGACGTATTGCGTAACTGTCTTGCATCCGTCTACGAGCAGACGAAAGGCGTCACACTCGAACTCATCGTGGTCGACAATGCGTCAACTGACGGCTCACAAGAAATGGTCACTCGCGAATTTCCACATGTGCGACTTGTGCCAAACAAAGAAAATCGCGGATTTGCGGTGGCAAACAATCAGGGAATCGAACTGGCCGATGGGCGCTATGTACTTCTTCTGAACAGTGACACGATTGTTTTGGACTGTGCGATACAGAAGACTTTTATGTTCGCCGAGCAGCACCCGGAAGCGGCGGTAGTGGGCTGCCGAGTATTGAACGCAGACCAGACCGTTCAGCCAACGTGCTTTATGTTTCCATCTCTGCTAAACCTGTTTCTATCTGCGACGTATCTCTACAAATTATTCCCGAGAAACCGCTTTTTCGGCCGTGAGCGGATGACCTGGTGGAGCCGAGATGACGTTCGCAACGTTGACGTTGTCACCGGCTGTTTTATGCTTGTGCGCCGTGAAGCCATCCAAGAAGTCGGGGCAATGGATGAGCGATTCTTCATGTATGCTGAAGAGACCGATTGGTGCTATCGTTTCAAGCAGGCAGGCTGGAAGAATCTATTCTATCCCGAAGCACAAATAATCCATTTGGGCGGTCAGAGCAGCGCAAGAGCCAGATTGGAAATGCTTGTGCAATTGCGACTAAGTGTGATGACGTTTTGCAAGAAGCACTATGGCGTCATTTGTGCAGGTGCATGTACTTTTCTTATTGGGCTGTTCCTTCTTGTTAGAATACCGTATTGGGCAATGCTTGTTGTTGTGCCTGGAAGGCATCGTTACCGTGCGACAGCTCACGTCAAGGCGTATGTGCAGGCAGTCAGGTGCTTATTAAAAGGCACGAGTCGGTTTAAAAAAGGGGTATGCTGAGCAGTGCAGACAGGCAGAGGCAGGTTGCTATGGACATCAAGACGCTGGCACAGGGCATAGGAAATGTGCTGGTCCGACGGTATTTGGGGCCATTCTGGTTTCGGAGGAGATGGCTCAATAAGACTAGCTGGCTGTCTAAAGAGGAACTTGACGCGATTCAACTCAGATTGCTAAAGGCAATTGTGCGGCATGCAGAACGGTATGTTCCTTATTACCAAATGCTCATGAGGCGAGAGCAATTCACAGCAGCCGACATTATGTCACTGGATGATATTAAACGCTTTCCGACCTTGACGAAAGAAGATGTTATAAGCGCTGGCGACAAGATTCTGTCGAGAGCCTATCCTAAAAAAATATTGCGCCATGCATTTACGGGAGGCACCACTGGAACGCCGTTGAACGTTTACCGAAGTCCGTTTTCGATTGCGACTGAACATGCTTTTGTGCGGCGCCAATGGGACTGGGCAGGTTTAGGTCTGCACGATCGATGCGCATATGTGACGGGTCGAATCATAGCGAAGCCGGATCAGAAATGCGGCAAGCTCTATACCTATGATCCTTTTATGAAGGAGTTAATTCTCTCAACATATCATTTGTCAATGGAAACGGCGTCAAGTTACCTGGAAGTGATGAGGCGTTTTGAGGTCAAGGGGTTGGCTGGTTATCCTTCAGCAGTGTATTTGATGGCGAGGATATGTTTGGAGCGCGGCACCACGATGCAGTTGCGGGCAGTCTTGACATCATCGGAGACGTTAACGCGATCCATGCGCGAGACGATCAGCAAGGCTTTTGAATGTCCGGTTTATGATTTTTACGGCAGTGCTGAACGCGTCTGTTATATCTTTACGTGCGAGAAAGGCTCGTACCATGTCCAGCCGGAATACGGATTCACAGAACTGATTCCGGTGGGCGACACAGGGCAATGCAAGGTTGTATCCACGGGGTTCTGGAATCTGGCCATGCCGTTCATCCGATACGAATTAGGCGATCTTGTGGTGCCCTCAAAAGAGGTTTGCGCTTGCGGGCGTGCTTTTCCGGTGGTTGAATCCATTATTGGGCGACAAGCAGATGTAATCAAGACACCGTCAGGGCGTGAGTTCGGAGCGGCTATTCTGACGCACCTGCTGTATGGCACAGACCATATTTTGGAAAGTCAAATTGTGCAGGATGCTATAGACCACATCTGCATCAACTATGTTCCTGGGAAGTTGTTTGGCGCTAATGATCTCCAAGCTTTCGCAAACCTTGTCTCGAAGCATTTGCCGTCTGAGTTGCACGTGGACTTTAGAGCGGTTGAGGCTATAGAAAGAACACCGGCGGGGAAAATAAGGCCGGTAGTGTCATTACTAAATTAAAAAAATCTTCAGGGTGTTGTGTGATGGATTATGTCATTGTTACGCCCGCGTATAATGAAGCGGCCTATATAACGCAGACGATCGAGAGTGTACTTGCGCAAACGCGTTTGCCCAAACGGTGGGTCATTGTTGATGACGGTTCCACTGACAACACCGCGGAGATTGTCAATCGCTATGCAGCAAAACACCTGTGGATAAAGTATATATTCAGGAGGCGCATACCCGAGCAGAGTTATTACGCAAGTAATGTACATGCTATAGCGCGAGGCGTCGCTGCGGTGAGAGACGTAGCTTTTGGATACCTCGCAATTCTGGATGCGGACATTACGCTGCCGCATGAATATTACGCCACTATGCTGCAGCTGCTATCTGCTGATCCGAAACTGGGCATTGTATCGGGCAATTGTGTTGATCGAATTGGCGAAAAAAGAAAGAGACACTTATATGATCGGCGGTCATGTCCGAAGGCAATCATGGTCTTTCGTCGGCAGTGCTATGAGGATATTGGCGGATTTGTACCTATGAAATACGGTGGCGAGGATACATGTGCATGTTTCATGGCAAGAATGAAGGGATGGAAGACGTGGGCCTGCCGTGAAATGCTTGTCGAGCACAATAAACCATTGGGCACTGGACCGTCCCGGAATTTCGTCAAGATACGCTTCCGACAGGGGATCGGAGAATATTATCTTGCCAGCCACCCTTTGTTTTTTGTGCTTAAGTGCTTACGTCGCTGCGTAATGGAGTCGCCCTTAGTTATTGGGGGAGCCGCTCGATTAGCAGGATACATGTACGCCCATTTTCTTGCGGAGAATCGTGAGATTCCTGACGAACTCGCCACATACATTCGCCGAGAACAACTTCTTCGTATTATGAAGGGAAACGCCGTACCTCGCCAATTCAGGAGCGAGGCCATATAGTGAAGTCAGTTAAGATTTGCATTGCGGCTTCTGCTGGCGGCCACTTGAATCAGTTACTGCAACTTGAGTCGGTTTGGCAGGGTCACGACGTGGTCTGTCTTTCGACAAGTGAAATGGTTAGAACGAGACTGGAGCTGATTGGCCGAACGCATATCACCCGGGAATGTAATCGCAATAATCTGGTCCGGCTTACAAGGGTCTTCTTCAAGTGTCTAAAGATAGCTGCCAAAGAACGGCCTGACGTAGTCATTAGCACGGGGGCAGCGGTTGGGTGCATTGCATGTTACCTCTGCAAGATGCTGGGTGCTAAGGTTATCTGGCTTGACAGTATAACAAACGTGCGAGACTTGTCAATGTCGGGCAGAATGGTGCGGCGCATTGCAGATCTGTTCTTGGTGCAGTGGCCGGAACTTGCTGCACGCTACAAGAACGCAGAATACATCGGTACTGTAATCTGAAAGGTTTGCTGTTGGATCTGGCCGGCCTGGTGAGCTCGACGATTCTTGGGGCGGTGGCCGTTGGTGCAGTAGTATATTATGGCGCTGGTTTTCTCTATGCACACCTGAAGAAGGATGAGTTGGCAAGAATTGCAGCACGTAGATCTCTGATCGCCCTGACGTTTGACGACGGCCCCGGAAGAACTTTAACGCTTGAGGTGCTTGGTCTGTTGCACCAATACAATGCAAAAGCGACCTTTTTCCTTCTGGGCCGAAATGCTCAGGCTAATCCCGAAATTGTGCGGCAAATAGCCCGGCAAGGACATGAAATCGCGCTTCATGGGTACGACCACGTCAACGCCTGCCTGGCCCTGCCGTGGACGGCAATCAGGAATATTGAAAGAGGGGCATCAGTACTTAAGTCTATTCTCGCCAGGCCAGACGCACATTTCTGTTATCGACCGGCCAATGGCAAGCTCAATCTGATCGTTCTGCTGTACCTGTGGGCAAAAAAGATGCCGGTCGTGTTCTGGACAGTGGACTCGAAGGACTCGCGCGATCGCTCCAGGAGGCCGGACTTGAAGGCCCTTCCGCCAATTAGTCCGGGAGTGATTCTGATGCACGATTTTGAGCGCAGAGTGCAGGAGAACTATGATTATGTGCTCGGTTATCTGAAGCACGTCTTAAAGACGCGGGGAAACATGCAGGTGGTAACCACAGGCGAGATGCTGAATCGTCCTGAACTCTGCCGCCTAAGCGCCGCCGACAAGCAGAATGTCGACTCCTCTGGTGAACTGCAATGTTATTCGTCACGGTAGGAACTCAATTTCCATTTGATCGGCTCGTGAGGGCCGTAGACGCGGCTTGTGCCGCGGGTTTAATCGATGAGCCGGTTGTGGCTCAGATCGGTAACTCTTTATATCGGCCGCGGCATATGAATCATGTTGCGGAGGTGGCCAAGAACCAGTATGACGATTACTTTCGACAGGCTTCGGCCATCATCGGACATGCAGGAATAGGGACCATCAGTATGGCCATGCGGCTTAACAAGCCGCTTCTTGTTATGCCGCGATTGGCGAAATATGGCGAAGTGGTCCATGACCATCAGGTCGACATTGCAGAAAAGTTCGGTAGTGCCGGCCATATTCTAGTGGCGCAGGATGAACTGAAGTTGCCGCAAAAGATTCTTGAGCTGAGAACCTTTGTGCCAGTGCCTCGCACCGCACAGCCGGAGATGGTGGTGGCCAGAATGATGCAGTTCTTGCAGGAGCAGCAGAGCCAAAAGGAGGCAGAATGAGCCTTTTCAAACGGTTATCGACACTAAGCAGAATAAAAAAACTGCAACTGTTCTGCGCAGTAATGCAGCCTGATCAAGAAACCCACGATGAACAAACTTTTGGCCGAACTTGCCGACGTCATCGAGGAAACCGCCTCCAAGGCAGGTCTGCACTTAAAGCCATGATCGACGACGTCAACCAGCTTGTTGGCCCGCATTATGCTTATAGGCGTTAGGACATGGTGACGCGCAACCAGGGACTGCCGAGAAGCCATTTCATAACCTCCTGAGGGTTATGATGAGACAGGCGATATGAAAGAAAGCTTGATAGATCATAATGTCGCGGTCCCAGCGGACGACCAGGCGGCGAGAATTGCCCAGCCACGAAAACGTTCGCTCTACTTTATATCGCCGCTTATACCGCCTCATTTTGCGTCCATCGTGATACTTGCATTCCTTGTTATTGCTGCGGTAGGGACAAATCAATTCAATTCCACGTTTGGCCAGGCGTTCCCGCAACGGGTCGCTGTCATAGCCTCTGTCGGCGATCAGTCGATTCGGATTTTTCCGCGGTCGGCCACGGCCCTTTCGCGGTACGGCAATGCGTTCGACCGTTCGTTCCAAGAGCGTCACTTCCGACGGGGACGCACTGTCCAGGTAGTTTCCCAGAGGAATACCTTGGCCGTCGACCACCACCATCCACTTCGTGCCCTTGCCCCGCTTGGTCTTGCCGACGCAGTCGCCCCTTTTTTTGCCGGTGCAAAGCTGCCGTCGAGAAACGCCTCCGACCAGTCCAATTGGCCTTTTTCGTCCAATTCCGCCAGAAAAGCACGCCAGATGGTAAGCCACACATCCTGTTCTTCCCAGTCGCGAAGCCGTCTCCAGCACGTCGACGGACTGGGATACTCTTTGGGCAAATCGGCCCATGGGGCACCGGTCCGAAGCACCCACAGAATGCCTTCAAAGACCTTACGGTTATCCGCCCAAGGACGTCCGCTTCTCTTGGATTTTGCAGGTTTCGGTAGTAAAGGTTCAATCTTCTTCCACTGCTTATCCGTTAGCTTCCAGCGTTCCTTTGCCATCGAAAAGTCTCCTTTCGATGGCAAGTGTGACATAAGTCGCTGGCGCAAGCTTATAATTTTGCAAAAAGTTAGGTTGTGAAATGGCTTCGAGTTGATAAGGCCGACTTCGCGGTGATGGCCGAGGCATGGCAAACCCAGGAAGAGGGGGCCGCAAACTGGAACAGGCTGTGTGATCCGCCGGATGGGGGAGACGGGTTGATCGATATGGCAGACCTCGCCGTGCTCGCCAATCAGTGGCGGGTCGGCACTGAGTGATTCCACAGTATCGCACAGTATCCGCAAGACGGATGTGCCGGGGGCGGCCGGCCGGCCATGTTGTTGAACAATCATTGTGTACCGTAGTCTGAACAAGAGCAGGGTCGTTATTGTTGTTGATGGCGATGGTGCGCGCATGCAGGGGCAGGGCGCCAGGCGGCCATTGGCGACCTGGCCGGTTACGGAAAACACGGTCCTCGGACACATGCTCGCAGAATTGGCTGGGCAGGGATTCAGCAAGGCGACCGTTTGTTGCGGGCACAGTGTGGGGTACGCGACAGCGCAGCCCGTTCAAGCCAAGCGCATTGCCGTGGAGTTCGTGCCCGAGCATATGCCGCGAGGGCGTGGTGGGATTCTCAAAGATGCCGTCGCTGACGGAGATGAAATTCTTGTTCTGATGCACGCTAATATGGTGTGGCTGCCGGATATTGGTAGGCTGGTGGCGGAGCATGCCGCAGCCGGCGCGGACCTGTCCGTCGTTAAAGGTGATGATGCTGATGTGGCGGGGCTGGGGCGGGATGGCAACCAGATCTTCATTGCGGGGCGGCGGGTGCTGGACCATATCCCCGAGGTGGGCTACTGCGATATCAAGGAGGGCCTGATACCGACGCTGGTGCGCAACGGCTTGAACGTGCGGAGGATTGCCGCGCCGCAGGGGTGGAGCACGTTCGGAACCTGGAGGGAATACGTGCAGCAGGTGCTGCGGTTTGTTGAGATGAACCCCAGCAGCCCAGTAGCGCAGCAAACCAGTTGTGGAGTATCAGATATAAACGAAAAGTCAAGTCGAGTAAACGGGGAGACTGCCGCGGCCCGAGGGAATGGTTGCGCAATGACAAAGATTGATCAGACTGCCCGGCTTTGCGGAAACGTGTGGGTCGGGCGTGGCGCGCGAATTGAAGAGAATGCGGTGGTGATTGGCCCGGCGGTGATTGGGCCGGGGTGCCGGATCGGGCGCGGAGCGGTTGTCAGTGAAAGTATTCTTTGGGAGGGCAGCGTTCTTGAAGAAGAGGCGGCGGCAACGGACTGTCTGGTGGATGCGGGGGCCATTGTAGAGCGTGGCGTCGAGATTGTTGGACAGTGGTGCCGGGGCAAAATACGCCGTGGTACTCCGTGGCGTGAGAGCCGCGCATACCTTGCCCGTGCAAAGAAAGTTGGCCCAAGTGAAAAGAGCATTCAAGAGGAGACTGTGTTGAAAAAGGCTGTACAGACGGCCGCCGCGAAGTTATCTGCTGCCGCCGCGGGTCGCGTGCCGCCCCAGGCGTGGTGGTGGATCGTGGCGGGGGCGCTTGCGGCGTGTTTCTTGTGGTCGTACTGGAACCCCACGATCGTCAGTTTGTGGGGGCTTTGGATGAGGAGCGATGAGTTTTCCAGCGGGTTGCTGGTGCCGTTCCTGGCTGTGTATGCGCTCTGGGTGCGGTGGCACAGGTTGGAAGGAGTGGCGATCCGGCCTGCAGTGGCATGGGGTCTGGCGGCCTTTGCGGCGGCGCAGGCGGTGCGATTCTTCGGACTGTGGCTGATGTACGGCTCGGCCGAGAATCTCTCCCTGGTGATGACGATCTGGGCGTTGGTGTTGCTCCTGTTCGGGTGGAAGGTAATTTGGCGGGTGTGGCCGGTACTGGCGTTTCTGCTCTTGATGTTGCCGTTTCCGCACCGCGTGCAGGCGTGGATTACCGTGCCGCTTCAGCGGTGGGCCACGTCGTCGGCCGTGTTCGGGCTGGAGATGTTAGGCTTCGAGGTGACGCGGATGGGCAACATTATTGAGTTGAATGGAGCCAGCGTTGCGGTTGCCGAAGCGTGCAACGGGCTGCGGATGCTGACGGCCTTTGTGGTGATTGCGGCGCTGGTGGCCTTGGTGGTTGAACGGCGGCCATGGGAGAAGGCAATTGTGATTACATCCAGCGTGCCGATTGCATTTATGTGCAACACGCTGCGATTAGTGATTACCGCGATTGCGTTTACGCAGCTTAATACGGAGCTGTGGGAGGAGAGATTTCACGATTTCGGCGGCTTGGCGATGATGCCGCTGGCGCTTGGGATGGTGCTCGGGGAGCTATGGCTCCTCAAGCGTATTGTCATGCCCGAGGAAGCCGCCCTGCCTGTCAAGCCGCAGATTATCAGCAGGCGGGTGGTCGATTAGGTCCGCACACGCTTTGTTTGAGACAGTAACGGGGTCGTCAGGAACACAGACTCCGTCTTGATTGGAGATATTTGTTATGGGTGAGTTGGAAAGATACGATTACGGTGCCTTGGGGCAGGAAGTTGTACAATTTGACGCGCCGCCCGAGCAGCTGGGCGGATCGATGGGCGAGCTGATCATTCCGATACTTCGGCGGTGGTATGTTATCATCGGTACGTGGATTATCGTCTGCGGGATCGGGCTGCCGGCCATCTGGTTCCTGATGGAGGACAAGTTCGATACACGCGGGCGCATTCGGATATCACCGATAGTATCGCGAATTCTGTTCACCGATTCCGACTCCGAGCGGCCGATGCCGAACTACGAAAACTTCATGAACAGTGAAGCGGGGCGGATGGGCAGCACAACGGTTCTTAACCGTGTGGCCGATGAACTGAAGAATAAGAATCTGTCGCTCCTTGCGGAAACGACGGATCTGGTGGGCGCATTACGGCAGGCGATTACAAGCGGTAGCATTACGATCGCGCCGGAACGGCGGACGGAATTTGTCAGCTTATCGATGACGACCAGTAACCCGCGAGAAGCCGAACAGGTCATCAACGCCATCATCAACGCGTACATGAATGTGGTTCGGGCTGAGGAGGATAGCAGCAGCGACAGCACGCTCAATGTGCTCGATGAGCAGAAACGCACCCTGGAAGGCAGGATTACACTGCAGAAGCAGGAGATAAATCGCCTGCTCGATGAGTTCGGCACGGGTGAACTGGATTCCAGAACGCAGATGATGCTGCAGACCGTCGCCCGCTTGCAGCAGGACCTCATTGCGGTGACCGTGCAGCGGATCGCGCTGGAGGCGAATATGCAGATGCTGGAGAAGGGCCTGGAAGCCCCGCAGTCCGAGGCCGACCGCATCGAGCGGCAGAACGCCTTTATCAATGCCGACCCGAAGGTACAGTCCCTGACGCAGAATATCCGGCAGTACGAAAATCAGATCATTCTCGATCGGCAGATGTTCAACGAGAAGAACCCTGAACTGCAGAACAAGATTATGCTGCTGGAAAAGTTCAATCTGGAACTGGAGGCACGACGTGCGGATCTGATCAAGGAGTTCGATGAGCGATACGCAGCCCAGAGTACAAGCCGTCGCGAGTATGAAGTTGCCCGGGCCAAGGCTCAGTTGGCACAGATGGAAGAGCACGAAAAGAAGCTGCGCGAGGAACTGGAGCGCTATGACACTGCGACCATCGGAATGGGCCGCAAGCAGCTTCACATCGACGAGAAGCGGGCCGAACTGGAACGGACACAGGAGCTTTACAATCAGATTTGCAACCGGATCAGCGAGATTGAGGTCGAGCAGAAGCGGCCCGCGCGAATTTCAATCGCGGAGATGGCCAGCAGTGTGCCAGCACGGACCAGAAAGATAAAGCTGATGGCGGCATTGGCATTTGGCGGCCTCGGCCTGGGCGGGTTCTTTGCGTTTCTGTTAGCCAGGGCCGACAAGCGGCTGCGTGATACGCAGGACCTTGTAAAGCGCGTTGGGGTGCGGATCATCGGCACGACGACGAGCGTCAAGAGCCTCGACAAGCGGATGGTTGCCCAGCAGCTTTCGGATGACTACCAGACGATTCGGGCGAACCTGGGGCTTCTCAACGGAAGTCCGAAGTCGAAGGTCCTGGTTGTGACCAGCCCCGGAATGGGCGACGGTAAGACGACTTTTGCGGTGAACCTTGCGCTGAGTTTTGCCCAGTCAGGCGAAAAGGTGCTCTTGATCGACGGTGACTTGCGAAAGCCCGATGTGGGTGAGACGCTCAACCTGCCGCGGGGGCTGCGGGGTCTGCAGGACCTGCTGTTCGGCAAGTCGTTGGAGGATTCCGTTTACGAGGTGAGTTGCGGCCTGCATGTGCTTGCGGCGGACCATCGCAATTCGTCCGATGCCCTGGACCTGTTGGGCCAGAACCGGACTGCGGACTGCATGCGGAATATCGGTGACGGATATGACCACGTTATTATTGATACGCCTCCGGTGCTGGCGTTCAGCGATCCGTTGGTTTGGGCCAAGATGGCTGATGGCGTGATTGTGACGAGTTTTGCCGAACATACATCGCGGCCTGACCTTCGGGAAACCATAGATCGGCTCGAGCAGATCGGTGCGCGGGTGATCGGTACGGTTCTAAATAACGTCCGCGTGGCCCAGAGCTACCACCGATATGGGTACGGCTACGGTTACGGCGGTAACGCGGAGGCTGGAGCGAGCAGGCGCCGAAGCCGCAGAGACAAGCGTCTGCTGCTGACTTCGCCGCAGGAGCAGGAACGCCCAGCGGAGTAGTTGAGCAGCAGTATAGATGAGCCGAGGGGCAGTTCAGTGGGCAGTTACGCTGCCTGGTGCGGCAATAGATACGTATGGAAGTAATGGTTTTTCGGCAATGTGAAGGTAAGGACAGCGGGTGGTTGCCGTTTGCGCTGTCTGACAGGCGGCTCTGGAGCATTGTGTACGAAAGTCACAGCCGCAAGGACGGCCGTAGCGTTTTTTTTGCGGTGCCGCAGCATTGGCAGACGGCATCAGGCCATGGCGGCGGCGCTGTCGTTCGATATGGTCGCACCGGCATGAATCTTCAGGTCGAAAAAGGCGACACAGCCGATGAGCTGTTGTCTAAGAGCGAGGCCAAGTGGCTGGTGATCTCCGATGGTGCAGTTCTATTCAAAGCCGGCGTCGAATGGCTCGAGCGGTATGTTGAGGACCTTCGCGCTGATGCAGCGTGTGTTATGTTCGAGCCGAGTCTGAGCGGCTACCATGAACGCATGTGCGTGACGAAGGACAATGAAATCGTCGGTTGGCGGCGTTGCTACGGCGACCGTGTGGAACTTTGCCGCACGCCTGAGGATTGGCCGCATCGCATTTTGATCAGGGCGGCCGCGTTCAGGAAGATATGGCCCAACAAGGTACTCACGGGCGACTTTGACGAGTTCCTTTCGGCGTGCTCGGCGAATTCACTGAAGCTGATCAGCTTGAAGGCGGCGGGGCATCCGATCGATATCCGCAGTTGGCAGGGTATTCTGTCAGCAGTACGCTTTGCATCGCGTGCCACGGCATCTTTTGCCATCCCGCAGCCGGAGGTCTTGGGCGATAATGCACGGCTGATTGGCCCGGTGATTGTAGGCGAGGGAGTTCATATTGGCCGCGATGCTGTTGTTGTCGGGCCGGCGGTGCTCGCAGACGGCGTGCGGATTGGCGACGGGGCCATTGTGAAGAATGCAATTGTTGCCCCTCGAACACAGGTGCCGGCGCGGGCTGTGATACGTGATTGCGGCCTGAAGGAAGATGGACTGGCCCAGGACGGTGCTGCCGAACCATCATCGCATATGCGTGTTTTCCCGGAGGAAAGCGGCTTCGAGAGGGATTATTTCAGGACCTGGCGGCCGTGGTCGTATCCAAGATATATCAAGCGTTTGTTCGACGTGGCGGCCTCGGCCGGCATACTGTTGCTGTTCCTGCCGTTCTTTCCGGTGATTGCCCTTGCCATCAAGCTCAGTTCGCCCGGGCCTGTTTTCTACAGGGCCAGGCGTCAGGGGCTGGGCGGCAAGGAGTTTGACTGCCTGAAGTTTCGAACGATGGTACAGACCGCCGAGGGCTTGCAGGAAAAGCTGCGTGCCGTCAATCAGGTGGATGGGCCGCAGTTTAAGATGGACAATGATCCTCGGGTGAATGCCGTGGGACAATTTCTGCGGGACACGAATATCGACGAAATACCCCAATTCATTAATGTACTGCGCGGCCAGATGAGTGTGATCGGGCCGCGACCTTCGCCCGAGCACGAGAACACCGGCTGCCCCCAGTGGCGCTATGCCAGGCTTTCCGTGCGGCCGGGCATCACGGGCCTGTGGCAGCTCAAGCGGACTCGCGGCGAGGGAAGAGATTTTCAGGAGTGGGTGCACTACGACTGCACCTATGTGAGGACACTTTCGTTTAAGACCGATTTCATGATCTTCTGGAAGACCGCACAAAAGCTCATCAATGATTTTGTGGATCAGTTCTGACAAAAGCAGCAAAAGCCCGGCAGCACAGCAGGACGTGCGGGATAGACAGATCAGCAGGGAGTTATTGACAGAGGGACGTAAATTATGGCACGTGTGCGCATCAACTGGAAACTTATTATCGTTCTGATCATTGCGGTCGTTGTCTTAGGGGCGGCCGCCTTTGGCCTGCGTCAGTGGAATCGCAGTCAGCGCTCAGCCAAGGGGCTCACTGATGGTCTGGCCGCCTACGAGGCGAAGCAGTGGGATCTGGCCGCCAACAGCCTGGGCAAGTATCTGGCCGTTGCCGGTAACGATGCAGAAATCCTCAACAAGTACGCTGAGGCCCAACTGAAGCGCAGACCCGCCAAGATGCCGAACATCAACCAGGCGATCAACGTGTACCGACGCATATTGCGGCTGGATGAAACGCCGGACAATGCTGCGGTTCGCCGGGAGGCGGCCGTCCAGCTCATCGCACTTTACTTGCAGATGAACATTCCAAGCGAGGCGGAGCTGATTGCTACTCAACAGCTCGAGCACGGCAAGGATAACGAGATCCGACGTATGCTGGCCACGGCCCTTATGCGGCAGCGCAAGTTCGCCCAGGCGGCCGGCGAACTCAACGGGCTCATCAAAGATGATCCGTCCGATGTCACGGCGTATGGCCTTATGGCGGAACTGGCTGTGCAAAGGCCCGAGGAGGTGGCCGAGGGTGCTGAGCACTGGTACAACGAGGCCATACGGTGCAATCCGCAATCCGCTCATGCATACATCCTCCGCGGCGGATACTATCTGGCCAAGGACCGTTTAAAGGAAGCATGTGCCGATTTCGATACGGCGGCGACAAAGGACCTTTCCGAAATCCGCATGCGGCTGGCTTTGGCGGAAGGTTTTCTCAAGGCCGGCGAGCTTGAAAAAGCGGAGACTCATCTGTTGGCCGCAAAGGCTCAGGACCCTTCGCATTTGGCGCTCTGGATGACATGGGCGAATCTCGCCTTGCGCTCCGGATCGGCGGATAAGATGCGGCAGGCAGCCGACGAAGGGCTGGCCGCGGTGGGTTCAGAGGTGATGACGTTCCTGCCGGTGGCGACTGAGTTGTACGTGCTTGTCAATGACTTTGAAAAGGCCGCCGCCTGCATTGAGCAGTTGCGCCAGGGCGATGGCGAATCTGCCATGGTTGCGTTCCTGGAGGGCATCGCCGCCGAGCAGAAGGGACTCTGGGCCGATGCACTTGCCAGGTACCGGCAGGCTGCGGACCTCGGTATGCAGTCGGAACAGGTTCAGATTCGGATCGCATCCATGCTTGCGCGTTCGGGGGACAGGGTGTCGGCCATCGCAGCGCTGCGCAGCCTTGTTAACAAGGATGAAAACGCCTGGCGGGCACGGCAGCTGCTGGCTCGCATTCTGGCCGACGAGGGGCGGTACGCCGAGGCCGTTGAGCATAGCAGGCTGTTGACCCTGCAGAGGCCGGGACTGATGGAGGGCCATTTGATCTATCTGCAATCGCAGATTCGCCGGCTCGTTGCCGATAAGACGCCCGTCAACAGCCCGCTTTGGGACGCAGTCGAGAATGATCTCAAGCGCCTTGATGCAAGTGCGCCGGATCTGATGGGCGTAAAGGTGATGATGGTGTACGCCGCGCTGCAGCGAGGCCGGATGGATGAGGCTGGGCAGCTTGCCGCGCACCTGGTCCAACAGTTTCCCGGCCAGATTCAGCCGCGTCTTATCGAAGTCGAAGTGATGGTCGCACGGAAAAACACGGCCGGCGCCATTACGGCAATTGAGGCCGTTGTGAGAGATTTCCCGCAGTCGGCTTTGGCCGTATCGTACATGGTGAACCTGCTGGCGGTCGAGGGAGACTATGCCCGATGTGAAGCCGTGCTGACCGAAGCGATTGCCAAAGTCGAGAAACCGGAGGACGCACGGTCCCTGAACCTGCTCCTTGCCGACGTTTATGCCCATACCGACAAACCGGATAAGGCGGCCGAACTCCTGTCGCGCGTCTCGCAGCATCTGCCCAATGACGTGCCGGTCCTGCGCAAGCTTCTTGCCGCCCGGCGAGGACAAGGCCAGACGGATGAGCTTCAGGAACTGGTCGATCGCATCAGGACGGTGGAAGGCGAACAGGGGTGGCAGTGGCGTTATGAGCAGGCGGCGTTGTGGTTTGTTCTGGATCAGGGCGCCTTCAATCAGCAGTGGCCGCAGGCCGTGGCGCTCCTGAAGGAGAATCTCGCCGCCAATCCGGACGATCAGGCAAGCCGGAGGCTGCTTGCGGCGTGCTATGAACGTGCGGGTCGTCAGCACCTGGCAATTTCCGTTTACATGCAGGCTTTAGAGCGTTCGCCAAACGATGTGGACGTAATTGTGCCCGCCGTGGCAATGCTTTACCGGGCACAGCGCTACGAGCAGGCCGACGAAATTCTGGACCGGGCGGTTCGAAACAACCTGATCCGTTCTGCGGACGACCGCCTGTCGCGGCTTATGCTGAGCCGTCACGAGCGCCAAGGCCAGTTGGATGAGGCCGGCCAGATTCTGGAAAACCTGCTGACAGGCGATCCGGATAACAAAGACGACCGACTCACATTGGCTTTGATTCGCATGATGCAGAACGATCATCAGAAGGCGGCCCAACTGCTTACCGAACTGCGGGTTCAGGACCCCGATTACCTGCCGGCGGCCGCAGGGCTTGTGGAGCTGTGTATACGGGATGAGAAGCACCGGGAAGCGCTGGAGATCTGTGACGAGATGATACAGCGGCTCGGCACCGCGCCAGCTTATGTCCTGCGAAGCCGTGCCTACGTGCGGCTCAACGAGATTGACAAGGCCAAACAGGACATGGACAAGGCTGTCGCAATCGATCCGTCTGATGCCCGGAACATGCAGCTTAAGGCCGAATTGCACCGCACACTCGGCGAACTGGATGAGGCGATTGCAGCCGCCGAAAAAGCGTTGGCCCTGGCTCCGGAGGACTTTGCGATACAAAAGCAGTTGGCTTTTCTGCTGCTCAGCGCCCCTGATAGAATGCAGGCTCAGCGGGGGCGTCAGATGATGGAAGAAGCGCTCAAAAAGCGTCCTGAGGATCCCGATCTGCTCATTGCCAAAGCAACCCTTTCAATGCAGCAAGGCACTGCGCCGGCGTTGAACGCGGCGGAAGAGATTCTGCGTAACGTTGTTCGTGATAATCCTGCCAGCGAGCGGGCCTGGACCCTTCTGGCGACGATGTACCTCAACCGCAGCGATCTGGCGGGAGCATTTGACGCGGCAACCGAGGGCCTGGCACACCTGCCCCATAACCGTGCGCTTATGATGATCAAAGCGCGTGCCGAAGCCCAACGTTCGCCTGAACTTGCTATCGGAACGTTGAGACAACTGGCCCAGCAGCATCCCACCGATGTGCAGATTGCCATAGACCTTGCCATGACGTATGTCAGGGCCGGCCAGCATGAGGAAGCGATTGAACTTCTGGAGCAGCGGCGTGCCGCCACGCCAACCGAGACAGACAGCCGGCCGCTTGATATTGCGTTGGCCGTCGCGCTGGACGCGGGCGGTCGTACGGCAGAGGCCAAGAGCAGGTTCGATGCACTCTACGCGGCGCATCCGGATGATCCGTCCGTTGTTATTGCCCATACTCAGGCACTGGGCAGACGCAAGGCGTGGGCGGAATTGGCGACCGTCACGGTTGACTGGTGTACCCGCCACGCCGCTGTGCCGGGAGTAATCGGGGCTGTGGTACAGAATCTCACTTTAAGTGACGAAGACGAAGCGGCCCAGACAGCCGAGGATATCCTTAGGAAAGTGCTTGCTGTTCATGCCAAGTCACTCGAGGCGCTCAACGCGCTGGCAATGTTGCTCCATATGCAGGGCCAAACCGAAGAAGCTGCCCAGTTCTATGATCAGATCCTGGCCATTGATCCGGATCAACTCGTCGTACTCAACAACCTGGCGTGGATCCTCTGTGAAGAGCAGAAAAACTATGACCGTGCTCGCCAGCTTGTGGACCGAGGGCTGAAATTGAATCCTGAATATGTCGACCTGGTTGATACCAGCGGCATGATCTACCTGCGAACCGGCGAATACGAAAAAGCCGCGGCCGAGTTTACCAGGTGCATCAAGCTGTATCCGCAGAACGCCCCCGCACTGGCCGGGTCCCATTATCATCTGGCCCAGGCGCTCGAGAAGACGGGGCGAAAACAGGATGCCATCACTCAGGTTCGTAAGGCAATTGAGCATGGCGGCCTTGATCAGGAGGATCTCGCCGGCGCCGAGTCACTGCTGGCCAGGCTTGTCAATTAGGGATCGTCAGTGCCCGAAGACATACGGCAATTCGACCACACAGAAGTCGTGGCGGCCTTGGGGCGGCCGCGGATCGTCCTGCTTGACAAGTCGCGCTGGGAGTATCTGCAGCGGCGCTACAGGATCACGCCGCGCGAACTGGAGGTGGCCAAGCTGATATGTCGCGGCTGGAGTAACGAGGAGATTGCCGACCGATTAAAAATCAGCATCGGAACCGTGAAAGTCCACGTGCGAAACCTCTACAGAAAGACCTGGGTCGAGAATAAAATACTCATGCTGTTGCGATTCGTGGAGGACACCAATGCTGTCTCTTAGCCATTAGAGAGGCTATAATGCTGACAACATTGTAGCGAGCCAGTTATCTGACCAACAAACACTTTCAGAAGTTGAACCGTGTCGATATAGCACGGTTCATTTTTTTTGCGCAAAGGTACCAGTTTGGTTACGAAAGCGATAAATACTCCGGATAGTACGCTTTCGGCCAAGTGCATCTTGTTTGCTGTCGCCCTGACGCCGTGCCCGACGCTCGGAAACATCCAGTGCCTCATAATGTGAACGGCCACCTTTCATTTCCTCACCTGGCTCAGGAATTTCCCGGTCAAACTGCGGCCCCTGAGAGAACCGGTCGGTGATCGGGTGCAGCAGGTATTGGACACAGGGAGTATGCAGCGCAAGTGGTCTGACCCCCAGTTATGTACCAACAGCGATTAGAGTGTCAAGGGGCGCTCAAAACCAGCCACAATGGGCGCTTTGAAAACCAGCCACTTTGAGGAAAGGATGGCTTGTCGTAGCGTCCTTCTGAAATCCATAATGTTGGATTTCATGGAGGATCATTATGGCCAACCAGCTCAAGATGGCTGTGGTACATACGATTTTGACGTTAAAACAGGGTGGTTGGTCTCAGCGGCGTATTGCCCGGACGCTTGGGATCAACCGGGAGACGGTCGGCCGGTATATTCACGTTCGGCGGGCGGGGCCAAAACCGGCCAGCGAAGCGCCCATCAGGTCGGGCGGCTCAAAACCAGCCAAAGCGCCCACCGGGTCGGAGGCGGCCGAGCGGGTTGAGATCCCGGCCGGGCGCAGCCAGTGCGAGCCATTCGCACAGATCATTCAAGAGAAGCTGGAGAAGGGGTTCTCCCGCCAGCGGATCTACCAGGACCTGCGGGACGAGCATGGCTTCGCGGGCAGCTACTATAGTGTCCGCAGATTTGTGCGGCGCCTGGGGCAGACCAGTCCGATTCCGTTTCGGCGGATGGAATGCATGCCTGGCGAGGAGGCGCAGGTGGACTTTGGCGTCGGCGCGCCCATTATGACGCCGGAAGGCAGGCGCCGTCGCACCCATGTTCTCCGGATCGTCCTGAGCTTTTCTCGCAGAGGCTACAGCGAGGCGGTGTACCGTGAAGACAGCGACGGTTTTATTCGCTGTCTGGAGAATGCCTTCTGGCATTTTGGCGGCGCCACCCGGACCGTGATCATCGATAACCTGAGGGCCGCGGTCAAGCATGCCGACTGGTACGACCCGGAGGTTCATCCGCAGATTCAATCCTTCTGTGAACACTACGGCACGGTCATCCTGCCGACGAAGCCGTACACGCCTCGCCACAAGGGTAAGATCGAACGCGGCATCGGCTATGTCAAAGACAATGGCCTGAAGGGCCGTACCTTCAACAGCCTCCAGGAACAGAACCAGTATCTGCTGGACTGGGAGGCCCGTATCGCCGACACGCGGATTCACGGCACCACCCGCAAAGAGGTGGGCAAGCTGTTCCGCGAGGAAGAACAATCGCAGTTGATACGATTGCCGGCCGGGCGTTTCCCGTGTTTCCAGGAGGCCAAACGGCGGGTCCACCGCGACGGCTATATCGAGGTTCAGAAGGCCTACTACGCCGTAGACCCGGAATATACGGGCCGCGAAGTCTGGGCGAGGTGGGATGGTCACCTGGTGCGTATCTTCAACGGGCGTATGGAGCAGATCGCGGTGCATGCCCAAGGCGAGCCGGGCAGGTTCCATACCCGGCCGGAGTTCATCCACTCACAGAAACGGACCAAGGTCGAAAAAGGGACGGTGTGGCTGCTAAAACGGGCTTCCCTGATCGGCGATCACGCGGGCCAGTGGGGCCAGGCCATGCTTCAGATGCGGGGCGTGGAGGGGGTTCGGGTCCTGGTGGGGCTGCTGAGCCTGGCCAAGCGATACGATGAGAACCGCATCAACAGGGCCTGTGAGATCGCTCTAAGCCATCAGGCGTTCCGCCTCAGGACCATCCGGGCACTGATCAAACGCGACGGTCCGAAGCAGGAGGTGCTGGAGTTCATCGACGAGCATCCCATTATCCGGAGTATGTCCGCCTACGAAGCGATTGTCAGGGCGTCTCTGTGGTAGACGCCCCATGGAAGACACAGGATTATAGAAGGAGTGACGTAGCATGAATGATGCATTGCAAAGTGCTTTGAGGGCCTTGCGCTTGTCGGGGATGTCACAGTCGCTGGATGTACGCCTTCAGGAGGCGGCCGGCAACGGATTGACCCACGGCGAATTCCTGGAGCTTGTGCTACAGGATGAGCTGCTCATCCGAAAGGAACGGCAGATCAACCGGCGGGTCAAGGCCGCGGTGTTTCGGGACGTGAAGACATTGGAGGATTTCGACTGGACGTTCAATCCATCCATCAAGAGGAAGCAGATCTATGACCTGGCCGCGTGCCGGTTTATCCGTGAGACCCGGGACTGCCTCTTTTTAGGACCGCCGGGCACCGGGAAAAGTCATCTGGTTCAGGCCATCGGCTGCGAAGCCATCAAATGTGGCTTCACCGTGCGGTACCGGTCGATCTTCGACGTGGTGCGAGACTTCCTGGAGGATCAGGTCTTCGCCGGCCAGGACAATGTTATCGCCGGCTACCTCAAGTGCGATCTGCTCATCATCGACGACATGGGCACCAAGCAGCTGCCCAAACGGTCGGGGGAGTACCTCTTTGAGATCATCATGCGGCGGTACGAGACGAAGGCCACGATCATGACCTCGAACCGGCCGTTGGAGGATTGGGGTAAGCTCCTGGGGGATGTGCCGTCGGCGACGGCGATCCTGGACCGGTTCCTGCATCACGCCCAGATCATCACCATCACCGGCCGGAGTTATCGGCTCAAAGACAGGGCTGCCAACGACGACCGCAAAAAGGAGAAGGCAAAGGATGGCACATCCGGCACGAACAGTTGACGTATCGCCCGGTCCCGCCGGCAAGCTCGGGGGCTCTGCCCCAAACCCCCGGAGTTTATCGCTTTGGAGGACCCCAGCACAAACGCAAGAACAGCGGGGTCACCCGGAAGACCGAGACAACCCCGTGCTGTACGTCCTGCTCCGGACCGCTCGGGTCGCACTCCTGCGGAGCCCTATCCTGTCCGAAGCGCCCCGCAGCTTACCACGGAAAGCCTGCGGCGTCCATTACGCAGACCCGCCCGCGGCAAAAATCCCGCAACAAACCCTTGTGCCCGCGACCGGATGAGTCAATTGAAGTGCGGCAAAGAGCCAAAAAGGCCTTGCTACACGAAGGGAAACAGTGTAAACAGACAACAATTACTGGCTGGTTTTGAAGCGCCCATCCCTGGCCGGTTTTGAAGCGCCCCGTGACAATACGGCCCGCCCGTGGATGCGTCGTAACGGTTCGTCGCGCTGTCGAGCGCATAAGCATCGGCGGCCGTATCGCGCTTGGTGACACTCGTTCGATTGCCCAGATTGTCATGCGAAACCGAATGGCCGCCAATCGACGCATGCCGCTTGGTCGACAACAGCATCATTGTCTCCAACCCCCCAGCCATGACCGCCGACATATCGCCATAACAGACAGTGTATGAACGGCCCAATGTGGCCTCCCTCTATCGAGCGGAATGCAACATGCACTGGTGGCGATTACAACCCATCAACCTTAGTCAGCGGCATTGAGTCCACGACTTCACCATCTTTGCCGATCAGAACAATATCCCCTTCTCCTAAGACTATGCCGTCGAACAAGACCTCTGGCACACGCAGGTAGTAGGGTTCGTCTGTCGCATGACGTGTCAACTCGGGCTGGCTTAATGGAGGCCCCTTTTCAAGAGGATGCCGGAATGGGAAAACGCCTGTCTCGCGCTTCTCTCGCAGACCGAGTGTGCTTAGTACTTGGAAATTGCCATTTACCTCACCCTCTCTCGATGACGGACGAAATCCGAGTTGTGTTACGATCGCACACTCATCAACAAACTGTATCTCTAATGTGGGACCGTAGACGGGATGCTCAATAAGGGTACATCGATAGAGAGCGTGAGCTATTGTCAAATGTTGTGGATGCGATTTTTTTGGCTCGGTGCTCTGCGGGAT
>DAOTMV010000050.1:0-28564 GCA_035450485.1 Anaerohalosphaeraceae bacterium
CCGAAACGCATACCACTGTAAAACAGCAACTTACAATCTATTCAGCAAGCCCTATTGTAATCTTCGGGTGCGACTTTTACCAGTTTAATCCCTTTTGTGGCACTTGAGAGCGACTGTCATTCCGTCTTGCGTGGGAGAGATTTGCATCAGAATTGTAGTTCATCTCCATCTTGTATTAGGCAAAGAAGGCACACGTCGCCCGCATTCATTGTGGTGCGCATTGGTGCGCGCCCCTATTGCGGAATCCCTGACATGAAATCTCCTATCTATAAGTGCTTGTGGGACAAGGAGATATGAATGGGCAGGGGCGGATTTGAACCGCCGACACACGGATTTTCAGTCCGTTGCTCTACCAACTGAGCTACCTGCCCTCGCACTCTCGCCTTCACTCGGCGAAAGATGTGTGAATTTACCGAAAAAGCCGCCGCCTTGCAAGCATATAAAGCGCCTGGCCGCACATTTTTTCGCCAACGGCCACCGGGCCACCAATGCTGCAACGGCCCGCCCGCTACTTGCCATCCTTAACAATCGGTATCAGCACAATGTTCCTGAACTCCATCGGCGAACCTTCGGATTGCAGACAAATCGTGCCCGGAGTCTCCCAGCACTCCGTAGCCGTATTCTGCACCAGCCCGTTTACCTTCAACTCCAGATCGCCGCCATCCAAAGTAATCTCGTACCTGTTCCAGTCCCCCTGCTTCTCGTTGGACGCGTGCATCTTCCGCGTCCGCCGCCCCTCGGTCCGCTCCTGGGCAACCTTCATCGGGAACTTGTCGATGTTCCATATGTCGCCTGCGTTGCCGGCCGCCCCCTGGGCCTCAATCGACCGCGGCCACACCTTGTCTTCGCCCACCATCCGCAGCAGCACGCCGCCGTTGCCGGACCCGAGATGCCGATACTGCAGCCGCAGTACGTAATTCGTAAAGTCCGCGGTCGTCCGGATATACCCCGTTGGCCGACCCTTATTCACAAGCACGCCGTCTCGCACGGACCAGACGTCCTTCTGGTTGTCGCTCGAAAACGTCCACCCCTCCAGGTCCTTGCCGTTGAAAAGCATGATCGCCTCGCCGTAATGGTCGGGCAGCCGCTTGATCCGAATGTCCTTGAACTCGACCTTCATGGGCGGCCCTGCATGAAGCTGCATCGCCAAGAGCCCATCCATGTGCCGGCCCCTCTTGTCGTTATCGATCAACTCCACCGTCTCATAGCCGTTCAAGGCCTGCATGACATGATTGCCGCGGCAGGTGATGGTATACTCGTTCCACTCGCCCGCCTTGTAGTAGCCCGCATCAATATAGGCCTGCCGGTCGCCGATCTTGCCAACCACGTTCTTCTTGCCGTCGGCATCGATGACCATGATATCGCCGACGTCCACCAGCCAGCCCCGTCCGCCCTCATGGTAAAGAAAACCCGCAACCTTCGGATCGTGCTGGATCTCCGCCTGGTAGCCGCGGATACGCCACTTCTGGCCTTCCTCGCTGCGGTACTGCACACCGCTGTTGTGGTTCTCCAGCCGGTACTTGATCTTCAGAACGAAGTTCTTGAGCCTTCCGCCCCGCCAGACGCAGAACGTATTGCCCTGCGTGGGATTTTCAGCCGTCGTTTGCCCCCGAATCGCCCCATCCACAATCGACCAGAACCGCGGATCACCATCCCACCCCGTCAGGTCCTTGCCGTTGAAAATGCTTTCGAAACCATCGTCCTCCTCCACAGCCGCCGACGCCGGCGAAACGCCGCAAATCACAGTCGCGGCAAAAAAGAACGCAAGCACAGACAGTTCGATGGAACGATTCATAACGCACCTCCGATTCAAGAATGACATTACCCGTCAGGGCGAGGTATACCCGCCCCGCACGCCGCCGTGCCGCAAACAGTATACACCACCCCGCCGCCCTTTTCAATCGCCGCAATGCCCCTTATCTTCGCTGTGGGCCATTGGGCCGTTAGTATTCCCAACTTTTGGCTTCCGTAGCCCTTTAGGGAAGCCAAAGGCTCCTCACTCCTTTTGGTCGGACGGCTTTTTCCTGTAACCAATTGCCGCATGCCGTGTCTACCCCAATGGAAACACGGTTAAAAAGGAGATGCCCAATGAGGTACATACTGACAAGCGTACTATGTGGACTTGCCCTGCTCGCCGGCTGCCACCACCACAAGCCTGCCGTTCAGTCCCACGGCCTGGAAGTGATCACCGTCGCCCCCGCCCATGACCGCGCCGTCGGCATCGCCGTCGTCCAGGCCCACAGCGCCTTGGCCGACTGGATCACCAACGCCGACGGCTCCAGAAGCGACCCCACCTACAACGCCGGCTCACAAACCACCAAAACAGGCCAGGGCGACCAGACCAAAACCGCCTGCACCCGCGCTTACCTCGAATTCCAAACCAAAAAACTCGGCCCCGTCCGCATCGAAACCATCCACATCCCCGAAAAACCCATCGTCCTCCTCATCGAAACCCAATCCGACGAAGCCGCCGCCGAGGTCCACAACACCCTCCTGAAAGAACTCACCCAGAAATGCGAAAACCCGTGACCCGGAATTGGGGGAATCAACAGCGCCCTGTCCCCATTTCACGGCTGAGCGTCAGAATTCGTCTTCCGTGGCTTTCTGGCCCTGGATAACGTCGGCGCCTTGTCCGTTGATGACGTGGCGGATGCCGCTGCCGGGCTTTCCGCCGCCAAGGCGAAACGTCAGCATATGCTGCATCTTGATCCCGTCGCCCGCCGGCGTCTCGATGGCATTCTCGGCAATGACGACACCGCCTCGAAAGACATGGTAAACGCCTAAGCCCCACGCCTGATGGGTCTTGGCGTGATCGCCCACCTTGTACGATGCGAAGCCCGTGCCGTTCTCACAGCGCCACGCCTCCTGGCTCGGCGGATCATAAGGCATCTCGGACTGATAGAAGATCACGCGGCCGCCTTCGCCGTTCCACACCGTCTGGTACCCCTGCGTGTGCTCCACGAACAGCCCGTAAACCGTCACATTGTCGCCCTCGACCAGCAGGCCCGTCTCGCACGTGTTCTGCGTCCAGCCCACGCTGCGCCCGTGGTCGGCCCGCCACAGCCACAGGTTATCGGCGATGACATGGTCGTTGTGAATGGTGATCATGCGGCGGGCCTGGCCCGCACGCGCTCCGCCCACGCGACAGAAGATATCGTGCAGGCAAATCGGCGATTCGGCACGCCCCGCACGGCGGCCCGCCAGACCGATCTGCAGCAGAACATCAACCTGCGGCTCGGCAGCGTCGAAGAGGACCCCGCTGAGAATAACGCCTTCTTCCGCCTCGATGCGCATCGCGGGTTTGCCCGCCGTCGGGACCAGACTGGGCAGCCCAAGGCCAAGGATCACGACATCCTTGCGCGAAACCACAAGCGTATCGTCGAGCGAATAAATGCCCGGCGTAAAAAGTACGTTCCGCCCCGCCTGCAACGCCGCATTCAGCGTCGCCGCCGTGTCCGTATCCGGCCTGGCGATGCAAAAGTCCTCGCACGGCAGCGCCTCGCCCTGAGATTGTTCATCGCTCCACGTAAGGCCCGCGGTATCCGAACGCAGCGGCGGAACCCTCACGCACCAGCGCCCGTCGGCATCTATGAACAGATACGGCTTCTCCCGCACGGCGAAGGTCTTCTCCACGACGGTAAAAGGCTTCGCCGGCCACTCGCCCGCCGGCGGATTCTCGCAGCCCGCGAACACCATGTTCCAGTTTCCGCCGTTCCACTGCTTCCACCAGCAATTCCGCGAAAACCACTGCTGCTGGCTGCCCGGCATGACCTCGCCGTCGATCTTGCAGTCCGCCAAGAACCCTCCGCTGGACCAGCCGCCCGACGACAGCAGCAGGTCGCTTCGCACATGCGTCCGCCGCATCGGGGCCGCCTGCGACACAGCCCACATCATCGCGCCCCCATCCTGCCGAGGCAGCACGGCCAGATTCTCCACCGTCCGCCAGAAATTGCACGTCGCGTTTCGGTTCATCCACGCCGCATCCGTACGTACGGCCCCCTCGATCGTAACGTCATCGGGATGTGCCCCTAACCCCGCCACATGCGTGTAAAACCCCACGTTGACATTCACCTGGTACCGCCCCGGCTTAAACAGCAGCGCATACCGCCCCGATCCGAACTGTGCCCGCTCCTGCTCACGAAACACGGCATCCACGCGATGCTGTATATCCGTCTGTGCCGGGTCAAAGATCAGGACGTTTGGCCCAAAGTCCGGGTCTGCCTTCGACTGACCGAGTACCATCGGCGACAGCATCATCAAGACAACAAAGGGAATTGCAACAGACAAGATAATATGGTTTGAACGGCTGCTTTGCATGATTAGCCTCCCTGGGTTTGAAGCGGGTAACATATTCTATCCGGCGGCACTGCCCGATTATCCCAGATGGCCTCACCGCTTGTCAACAGCCGCAGCACACTATAGGCCCGCTGTAAAGAACACCAGCCGCTGCGAAAACGCAAAGAGAACAAAGCCGGACAAACCTGATCAACGCACTTGTTGGCACAGCAAACCTGGTTTCGAACGCCTTGCGCGTTGAAATCCGCCGGAATTTGTGAAATCTGCCTTGGGCCTGCCGCGTCTTACTCTGAGTAGGTTCCGATTTGAAAAAAACCAATCTTAACGACCAGTTAACATTTTGAGAGGCTGGAGAATGATGACTCACAGCAATACTTCAGGCAAATGCAAAGATCAACCAAGACGAACCCAATCGGCCCCTGCATCAGCTTCGCAATCACTGCACACCGCGGATCCCCCACTTGAGATTCTGAAGTCGAAAACTTTGACTTTATTCAGGGTCTTGCTATTCTGCTGTGGTATTCAGGCCCTCTTTTCTGCTGTCTCCTTCGCATTTGAGAAAGCCAGCCCCAAAGACGTCGCCCTCGATGCCGCCAGGCTTAAAGAGGCCCGCGACTACGCCCTCACCGGCTCAGGCTCCGGCCTCATCCTCCGCCACGGCAAACTCGTCATGACCTGGGGCGACCAGGCCCAGCGCTACGATCTCAAGTCCACCACCAAATCCATTGGCATCACCGCCCTCGGCTTCGCGCTGGCCGACAACCGCATCGCGCTCGACGACAAAGCCTCCAAATACCACCCGACCCTCGCCATTCCGCCCCAAACCAACGCCGAAACCGGCTGGATCGACCGGATCACCATCCGCCACCTCGCCACCCAGACCTCCGGCTTCGAGAAACCCGGCGGCTACGGCAAACTCCTCTTCCAGCCCGGCACAAAATGGCTCTACTCCGACGCCGGCCCCAACTGGCTCGCCGAATGCCTCACCCTTATCTACAAACGCGACCTCAACGACCTCATGTTCGAACGCGTCTTCACGCCCATCGGCATCACCCCTGCCGACCTGACCTGGCGAAAAAACGCCTATCGCGACGCCCGGATCGAAGGCATCATGCGCCGCGAATTCGGCTCCGGCATCCACGCCAATGTCAACGCTATGGCCCGCATCGGCCAACTCTACCTCAACCGCGGCCGATGGAACGGTAAGCAGCTCATACCCGAATCCTTCGTGCACATGGCCCGCGCCCCCGTCCCCGGTGTGGCCGGCCTGCCCACAGCCAACGAGTCAAGCAGCATGGACATCGCCTCCAACCACTACGGCCTGCTCTGGTGGAACAATGCCGATGGCTCCATCGAAGGCGTCCCCACCGACACCTACTGGTCGTGGGGCCTGTACGACAGCCTCATCGTCGTCATGCCCGCATACGACATGGTCGTCGCCCGCGCCGGCAAATCCTGGCTGCGCAAAGAAGGCGACGCCCACTACAAGGTCCTCGAACCCTTCCTCCAGCCCATCGCCGCCGCCGTAACCGACCGCTCCAGCAATCCGGTTATGACGCACGTACCCGCCCCGAACAACCTTCACCCTAAGAAGCCGCGTCAACAACCCGATCCTCCGTATCCCGCCAGCCCCGTCATCAAGTCCATCACCTGGGCACCCAAAGATACGATCATCCGCCTTGCCGAAGGCAGCGACAACTGGCCCACCACCTGGGCCGACGACGATGCCCTCTACACCGCCTACGGCGACGGCTGGGGCTTCGAGCCGAAAGTCGAAAAGAAGCTCAGCCTCGGCCTGGCCCGCATCGACGGCATGCCCACCGCAATCACCGGCACAAACATCCGTTCCCTGACCGGCGAACAACTCGGACAGGGCGCCGCCGGCAGGAAGGCCAGCGGCCTGCTCTGTGTCGACGGCACGCTCTACATGTGGACACGTAACGCACAAAACTCCCAACTCGCATGGTCTCAGGATCACGGCCGGAGATGGCAATGGTCCGACTGGCGATTCACCGAAGGATTCGGCTGCCCCACCTTTCTCAACTTCGGTAAAAACTATGCCGGCGCCCGCGACAACTACGTCTACATCTACTCTCTGGACAGCAGCAGCGCCTACATGCCCGCAGACCACATGAATCTCGCCCGCGTCCCCAAAAACAGGATCACCCACCGAAAAGCATACGAATTCTTCACCCACCTCGACGACGACGGCCAACCCCAATGGACCAACGACATAACCAGGCGCGGCCCCGTCTTCACCCACAAAGGCAATTGCTGCCGCTCCTCCGTTACATACAATGCCCCCCTCCAGCGATACCTCTGGTGGCAGGTCCTCCCCACCAACCCCGACTTCACCACCGAACGCCCCGACACACGCTTCGAAGGAGGTTTCGCAATCTACGACGCCCCCGAACCCTGGGGACCCTGGACAACCGCATTCTTCACCAGCAAGTGGGACACTGGACCCGGCGAATCAGCAACCATCCCCACAAAATGGATATCGCAGGACGGCACAACAATCTTCCTCATCTTCTCCGGCCAGGACGCCCTCTCCATCCGAAAAGCCACAATCCAACTCCGCTGACCCGAAGCTCAATATTACAAGCACTTTCATCAACGCTTCTCGGAAGCGTTCGCTTCAACCCCGCTCCTCAGTCGCTCGACATCCTCAGGGTCGAATGCCTCCGGATGAACCTCGGCATACGCCAGGATTTCTTTCATCCGATCGGATGCAAGAGCCACAACGATGGCGGTGACCGTCACGGGTCCCTCGCGAGACTGGCTCAACGAAACTCTCAAACGTGTCACAGCCGGTGCCAACTTCAACCAGCACTGTTCGCGTTCTCTCCTGCGAATAGTCTCGCCTCGAAGTGTGTACACTTCATCCTCCCAGCCGTCCTTCAAGGCCATGGAAGGCTCGTCCAGTTCGTATTGCAGCCGCCGATACCCGTGCGCCTGGTACCGCCGCCCCAGTTCGTCGAGCACGTCATTCGGATCGCAATGTTCACGCAAGGAATATGTCAACATGGAGTGAGGCGGAATCACGGCATACGTTGCCTCTGTATGTTCCGGATAGGGGACCAACACCTCCGGAAAATTCTCGCAGGGCGGGTCGAGTAGACCTGGGCCTGCGCACCCGCTTGACCGGAACTCTTCGTCAACAAGATGGCAACCAGCCCGACGGCCAGAACGTTCGTCACACTCACCAGCGCCCACCCGGGCACAAGGGTCCGACGTTCCCTGGTCGGAAAGAACCCGGCCGCCACACCGATCGCGATGACGACACTCACCTCCGATACGAAATAGATGAGCCACATGCCAAACTCGTGCCGGGCATGGAATCAGTTCCAAATCAGCTCCGTTGCGGCATAGGGCACGATTCCGGCAAGCAACACGGCCAGACGCGAAGAGAGTCGTTGATCGCCGATGCCGACCGCACGAGACAGGTGACCCGCCAGAACAAAGCCGGCGACAAAAAGAGTCGCCCCCGCGCCCCCAACGACCCAAGGCGGCACCCCCTGCGCGATCAATCGGCAGGCATCCCCGTTCGAGTCGCAGAGCATGTCCACAAGCCAGTATTCACCGCCCGTCAGCAGAGTGACGGGGCCGACCAGAAGCACCGGCATGAGCCACGCCTTCGGCCACCGGATCAGCACGATGTACACAAGGAATGCAATCAGGCTCGAACCGATCACGCCGCTGGCCCCGTGAAGCACCGGATGTCCGGGGCAGAAACTGTAGGAATGGGACCACCCGAACGGGTGCACCGAAATTCCGAAGACCTTCCCGCCACAAACGACCGCCGCCAGCGCGTGGGACGCCTCATGAAGGAACAGCCCGGCATTATAGGCTATCGCCACCGAACCCAGCAGCAACAGCCCCAGCCGTAACCGGTGACCCGATCTCTCAGTCCTGTCTTTGTCCGCTGAATAGATTTTCCACCTTTTGGACATGATAGAGCACACCAGGCGGAAGTCAACTCCTGTGGCGGCCGATTCAGGCCCGCGGGTGGAACTGCTTATGGATGGCCTTGAGCCGGTCCTGGTCCACGTGAGTGTAAATCTGCGTCGTTGCGATACTTACATGACCCAGCATCTCCTGCAGGCTCCGCAGATCGGCCCCGCCCGACAGCATGTGCGTCGCGAAACAATGCCGCAGCGTGTGCACCGTCAGCCCAGCCGGCATCCCCGCCCGCAGCGCGTACCGCTTCACCAAACGCCAGATGTCGATCCGGTCCAGCCGCCGCCCCGTCCGCGACAGAAACAGCCAGTCCCCGCTCCCCGGCTTCGCTAAGTGCGGCCGCAACGCCGCCAGATACGCCCGCGTCACATCGATCGCCACGGACCCGATCGGAACTATCCGCTCCTTGTTGCCCTTGCCGAAGACCCGTACATACCCGATCGACAGATTCAGACTCGAGACCTTCATCCCCGCCACCTCACTGGCCCGGCATCCCGTTGCGTAGAGCATCTCCAGGATCGCCTTATCGCGACGGTAATACGGCTCCTCCGGCACCGGCGCATCCAGCAGCCGAAACACCTGGTCCTTGCTCGCCACCGACGGCAGCCGCTGCCAGAGCTTCGGCCCCTCCAACGTGCTCGTAAAGTCGTCCTTGACCAGCCCCTCCAACATCCCGAACCGCAGCAGCATCTTCAAAGCCACCAGCGCCCGGTTAATCGAACTCTCCGCCCGCGACCGGCCGCTCAGATACCGCAGATACTGATACACTACCCGCGGATCGACATCCCGAAGGTCCACCACCCCCGTCCCCTCGCAAAACTGCACAAACGCCAACAGATCCCGTCCATATGCCAGAACAGTATTGCCCGAAAGCCCTGCCTCAAGCTCCATATAGCTGAGAAACCGGTCCACCGCCCGGCACAAAGGCGACGATCCAAAACGCCCCCGCAACGTCTCTAATTGTTTCGAACCCATCACCCCTGATATCGGCAACCGCCTTGTCACCGCATGAAACGATCCCGCATAAGTGCTTTATTTGCACTGCGATCCATCATCTTCCTGTTTTTCGTGTCCCATTAAGACTCCTGCTAATAGGATTTGGTTTCGGCCCTGCCGCACTGTATCCCGCCGCGCAATCCCCTGTTCCCCCTCCGACACCAATCCCTTCGACGACAAAAGCAACTTGCCCCTTGTCCGGCCCTGACGATCGGTTATAATCTGCCCGAAGGAATCGTTAAATCACAGGCAGGTGAATCATGCACAGACATACATGGCGATATCTGGCGACCTTGGCGGCCCTGACCGCTCTGGCGGGCTGCGCCGGCGAACACACGGCCGTCCCCCATCCGCAGCCCCTGACCGTCACCAACCTCGACAAGGCCCGCGTCGTAGCCGTCGCCGAAGACGTCCTGATTGAGATGCATTTCTCAATCGAAAAAGCCGACGCCGACGCAGGTTACGTCAAGACCCGCCCACTCCGCGGCGGGCAATGGTTCGAGTTCTGGCGCAGCGATAACGCCTCGGCCCGCCAGGCCGGCCATTCCAATCTCCATAGTATCCAGCGCACCGCTGAGATAACCGTCTCCGAGATCGCCGGCGGCCTTCGCGTCGACTGCAGCGTCGACGTCCGGCGTCTCTCACTGCCTGAAAACGACAACGTCACCATGTCGCACGCCTCAGCAATGTTCACCAGCAGTTCACCCACCCTGCAGGAACTCCGTATCAACCCCCGGCAGCAGGCCGGCATGGAGTGGATTCAGATAGACCCCGACGAGGCGCTGGCCGCCAGAATACTCGAACGCATCGGCCGCCGAATCGCCGCGCAAGGTTAAGCCTATGAACGTACTCGTCTGCGGCGGAGCGGGATATATCGGCAGCAACATGACCGCGGTCCTTGCCGGCGCCGGCCACAACCCCGTCGTCTTCGATAACCTCTCCAAAGGTCACAGGGCCGCCCTCCCGGATGTGCCCTTTGTCCTCGGCGACCTCGCCGATTATGATCTCCTCGTTAAGACCCTCAGCGACCATGCCATCGACGCCGTCATGCACTTTGCCGCCTTCATCGAGGTCGGCGAATCCGTGCAGCACCCGCTGAGGTACTACCAGAACAACTTCTGCAACACCCACACGCTCCTCCGCGCAATGGCCCGCGCCGGTGTCGAAAAGTTTGTCTTCAGCAGCACTGCCGCCGTCTATGGCATGCCCGACACCATCCCCATCACCGAAGACGTCCCCAAGGCCCCCATCAACCCCTACGGCGACAGCAAATGGGCCGTCGAACGCCTCTGCCATTTCCTCAGCCGCGCCGGCCAGCTCCGCTATGCCGCGCTGCGCTACTTCAACGCCTGCGGCGCAGGCCAAAACGCCACCCTCGGCGAGGACCATCGGCCCGAATCGCACCTCATCCCCCTCATCATCCAGGCCGCAATGGGTAAACGCGACGCCGTTATGATCTACGGCACGGACTACCCCACCCCCGACGGCACCTGCATCCGTGACTACATCCACGTCGAGGACCTCTGCCAGGCCCACCTGCTCGCCCTCGACAAACTCAACGCCGCACACGAACTGGTCTACAACCTCGGCAATGGAACCGGCTTCTCCGTCCGCCAGGTCATCGACACCGTAAGAGAGGTCTCCGGCAAGGACTTCAAGGTCATTGAAACCGCCCGCCGTCCCGGTGACCCGCCCGTCCTGACCGCCGACGCCGCCAAAGCCCGAACCGAGCTCGGCTGGACCCCCCGATTCGGCAACCTCAAGACAATCGTCCGGACTGCCTGGACCTGGCACAGTAATTACCCCGACGGCTACCCCGAGTAACGCCCTCTCAAAAACATCGCCAGCCCACTATCGGCCCAGAGCAAAATCGCTTACCTGAAAATCCTCACAATTCCCGCTGAAGATCGGGATTTCTCCCCATTGCATCCGGCCGCACAGCCTTTACCATAAGACGCCTGATGAGTTCGTCGCGCGACAGCCAAAGTCGCGCCGACGAGGAGGACTCTGTATCTTAAGGAATGGGAGAAACCATGAGAGCGGCAACCTGGCTTTCGGTCATTTCGTTTTTCTTGAGTGGCATGGCATCCGCGGGCGTTCCTCCTGCGCCTCCCACATCCTGCGAACCCCACCCACCCGTCGACCTCGTCATCAGCGATGCATACCTGCCCGATTCGGTCTCCACGCCCACGTTCCACATCCCCGAACCGGCCACCGCCCTGCAACTCGCCCTTGCCAGCCTCGCATTCTTCTTCCGCCCAAACCCGACCGCCGCCGGACCGCGCACGCTCAAGACGTCTGCGGCTCGCATTCGACCTCAAGCTGAAACCAGACCCTGCCCCTGTGAGGCACGTCACAAATTCGAACGTGTCACCAATTACTCTGCACTTCTTTGCGCTTGCCCTCGCCTGACAGAACAGTAAGCACATACACCGGCAGCCCCGCCAACACGAGCCCCATGCAGATCCGCGTCTCCAATGGTTTGTACGTCGCCCCCCCGTACACCAGAAGACCGCACACCCCCGCAAAGACCAGCGGCGTCACCGGATACCCCGTCACCTTGAACGGCCGCTCCACCTCCGGCTCCTTGTACCTCAGCACGATCACCGACACGCTCGTCGCCAGGTAGAAGCAATACACCGCCGCGGACGTATATAGAATCGTCCGGTCAAACGACCCGAACCCGACAATGACCGCCAGCGCAATCACACCCTGCACCGCCAGTGCCGATACCGGCGCCCCGCGCCGCCCATGCCACCTACCCAATGCACTGAACAGCCGATACTCCTGCCCTACCGCATACGAGATCCGCGCCCCTGCAAAAATCAATCCGTTGATCGCGCCCAGCGCCGAGATGCAGATAATCACGGCGATCACGCGAGCCCCGTAATTGCCGAACAGCCCGCCGATGGCATCCACCCCCACGGCCGCCGAACGGCCCATGCCCTCGTGCCCTAATGATCGCAGAAACGCCGCATTCGCCAACATATACAGAACGATCACCGCAACCGTCCCCGACACGAGCGCCCGAAGGATATTGCGCCGCGCATCCTTCACCTCCGCGGCGACAAACGCCATCTCGTTCCAGCCCCCGTACGTAAACAGCACCAGGATCATCGCCACGCTCAGTGTCGGGCTCCAGTCCGGCGCCGCCCCCTCCGCCGGCGCCCCGGCCGGCATGAACAAGCCCGCCCCGATAATCACCGCCAGCCCCACAATCTTGACCACCGTCAAAACGTTCTGTGTCCACTTGCCCTGCCGCACGCCCGCGATGTTGATCAGCGTCAGTACTGCAACGGCCGCCGCCGCATAGCTCAGGTTCACAACGTGCCCCTGCCAGCCCTCCGCCCCCACCAACGGATCGTAAAGCTGCCGCGCATACCGCGCGAAAATAAACGCCATCAGCGCAATATCCCCCGGCCGAACAATCACCAACTGAATCCATCCGAACAGAAACCCCGCCCAGCGCCCGTACGCCCGACTGAGATAAACGAAATCCCCGCCCGCCCGCGGATACGCCGTCGCCAATTCCGCATAGCACAGCGCCCCCATCAGCGACAGGAGCCCGCCCGCCGCCCACAACAGCCCCAGGCCCCACCAGTGGTCCACGCTCCGCGCCACGTTCGGCGCCGTCTCATAAATCCCCGCCCCGATGATAATCCCCACGATCAGGCACGTCGAATCGAAAAGCGTCAGCTCTCTCCTGGGCGTTTGTTCCATGATGCCGAACCTTTCAAAAAAATGCAGTCAGCGCAGCCGCATCAGTATACACCCGCCGAACACCCCGGCAAAACCCTTTATTGCCGCCCCAATCCATTCACCCGCACGCTCACCCAGCTAAAAACCGCTGCCCTCAGGCGTTTGGCGATGCTCGACGCCGACAGGCCCTTCCGCAAATTGGCCCGCGCCACTTTTTCAACACCCCCCGCCGGCGGACGTTCACCCGCAATTCACTTGCCGCCCGCCCGAACTTCGGTACAATTCAATCGTCAAGCAATCAAACACGCCGAAGGAACTTCCCATGACCATGAACCTCTTCGACAAAATCTGTGCCTGCCTGGCCTGCATCCTCGGCGGCCTCTTCATCATTCTCGGCGTGATGGGCCTCTTCATGGGCTGCAACGCGAACTTCACGCTGCCGCCAATCCTTGGCGGCCGGCCCGCACTCGTCGGCTGGAGTATCATCAAGCCCGTCATCGTCGCCTGGAAGAAACCCGCCGCCCGGCCGGACAACGCTCACCAGACCAGCGATCAAACGCCGACATTCCAGCCGTGACAGCCGCCGCTGGCCGGTTTACACAATCACCGAGCCACGTTATAATGCCCGCAGACGCCTGCGGATCGACCGCCGGGCACGTTACAACTTTGCAGGATTGCTCATGAATTACGTCGACCGCACCGTCGAATTGTTTGAACACACTCCGGAAGGATAGACAAACCCTGGCTACCGCCCTGACACATTCCGTTCTCGGACTCATCGTCGCCAAAACGGCCGCCGCCCGCCGCCCCGGCCCCAGGTTCCTGCTAATCTCCGCCGCCTGCTCCACCCTGCCCGACCTCGACACTTGGCTCATGCGCGCCGGCGTTCCCTCCAGCAGCATGTTAGGCCACCGCGGCTTCCTGCACTCCCCCTTCTTCGCCCTCATGCTCAGCCTGCTCGTCATGCTCATCTTCTTCCGCAAAGGCCGCCTGTTCTCCGCACGAAGCCTGCTGCTGACACTCTATTTCTTCCTGCTCACCGCAAGCCACGGCCTCATCGACGCCATGACCGATGGCGGCGCCGGTGTCGCCTTCCTGGCCCCGTTCAGCAATGACCGCTACTTCCTCCCCTGGCGCCCAATCCAGGTCGCACCCTTAGGCCTGGGCATCTTCAGCGCCCGAGGCCAGCAGGTCCTCGCCGACGAACTGGCCTGGATCATTCTGCCCGCGCTGCTCGCCTGGCTGACTGTCTGGGTCTGCCGAAACATTTACACAAAGGAGGACTGACAGTGCCCAACTACATGCTCGCCCGCTTCGACGACATCGACCCCGTCCCGTGTCCCTGCGGCTTCTCACGCCGCGCCTTCGCCGACGGCCGCAACACCGCCGCCACCATCCACCTTGTCGATATCGCGCAGGACGCCCGCGTCCACTACCACAAAAAGCTTACCGAAATCTACCTCGTGCTCGAAGGTACGGGCTTCCTCGAACTCGACGGCCAACGCATCTCCGTGGAGCCTATGACTGTCGTCATGATCAAACCCGGCTGCCGCCACCGCGCCGTCGGCAAGATGAAAATCGTCAATACGTCCATCCCGGCCTTCGACCCGGCCGACGAGTGGTTCGACTGATCGTTCCTGTAACTCTTGATGGAGGATCATGTGATGCTTAAGAAAATCCGTTCACAAGCACCCGTCACCGCCATTCTGATGCTTTCAGCCTTCTCCTTCGCCGCCGACGAGCAGATCCTGTTCGACTTCGGTTCCGGCTTCGACGTCAACGCCGTCCAGACTACCGACGCCGCCGCCACTCTCACACCCTCCCACGCCCTGCGCGTCAGGACCGGCCGCGAAAAGACCTGGCCCGGCATCACGCTGAAAGCTCCGCAAGGCAAATGGGACCTTTCCCGCTTCGAGTACCTCAAGATCGACGTCCGCAACCTCGGCAGCGAACCCCTCACGCTCAACTGCCGCGTCGACAACCCCGGCGCAGACGGCACGAACAACTGCGTCACCGACTCACTCACGCTGGCCGCCAACGCCCGCGACACGCTCATTGTCCGCCTCTATCCCACCCCCTGGGTCCTCTCCAGGCCCGTCGAGATCATCGGGATGCGCGGCTGGCCCAAGGCCCCCGACAAGCTTGATCCTGCCAACGTCACGCAATTGCTCTTCTTCGTAACCAGGCCTAAAACCGAGCACACCTTCGAAATCGACAATATCATCGCCGCCGGCCGCGTCAACCACATCGACGCCGACAAGCTCTTCCCCATGATCGACGAGTTCGGACAGTTCATCCACGCAGACTGGCCCGGCAAGACCCACTCCCTCGCCGAATTCCAGTCGCACCGCACAACCGAATCGAAAGACCTCGCCGCCAACCCCGGTCCTGCCGACCGCAACCAGTACGGCGGCTGGACCGCCGGCCCGCAGCTCAAGGCAACCGGCTTCTTCCGCGTCGAAAAGCACGCCGGCAAGTGGTGGCTCGTCGATCCCGACGGCCGCCTCTTCTGGTCACACGGCATCGACTGCGTCCGCGCCGTCAACGACACCCCCATCACCGATCGCGAGCACTACTTCCGCAACCTGCCCGCCGGCGACTCCCCCTTCGCCTCCTTCTACGGCCGCGGCAGTTGGGCCCCGCACGGTTACTACAACACCCACTCCCCCTACCGCACCTACGACTTCAGCCGCGCCAACCTCCTCCGCAAGTACGGCCCCACGTGGTCGGACGACTTCGCCGCCATCACTCACCGCCGCCTCAAGAGCTGGGGCCTCAACACCATCGCAAACTGGTCAGATTCCGCCATCTACCTCATGCGCAAGACACCCTACACGGGCAACATCGGCTTCAGCGCAAAACCCATCGAAGGCTCCGAAGGCTACTGGGGCAAATTCCCCGACCCCTTCGACGCCGGCTTCCGCAACAATCTCCGCGCCTCGCTCGAACGCGAAAAGGGCCGCTCCCTCAACGACCCCTGGTGCATCGGCTACTTCGTGCATAACGAACTGGGCTGGGGCGACGAGACCTCCCTGGCGATCGCCGCCCTGCAAAGCCCCGCCGATCAGCCCGCCAAGCTCGCCTTTCTCGAAGTACTCAAGACAAAGTACCAGACCATCGACAAGCTCAACGCCGCCTGGGGCACTCAGCATGCCTCATGGCAGGCTCTGCTGGAAACCCGCCAGGCGCCCGACAGGCAGAAAGCCTCCGACGACCTGAAAGCCTTCTACACTACAATCGCTGAAACCTACTTCAAGACCATCCGCGACGAAATCAAACGCCAGGCCCCCAACCAGATGTACATGGGCTGCCGCTTCGCATGGGTCAACGACCGCGCCGCCCGCGCCGCCGCAAAATACTGCGACATCGTCTGCTACAACTGCTACACGTACTCCGTCGCCGACCTCAGACTCCCCGGCAATATCGACGTGCCCATCATCGTCGGCGAGTTCCACTTCGGCGCACTCGACCGCGGCATGTTCCACACCGGCCTCAGGAAAACCATCAGCCAGCAGGACCGCGCCGACAAATACACCGCCTACGTCCAGGGCGCCCTCAGGAACCCCTGCATCGTCGGCACGCACTGGTTCCAATACAAAGACCAGGCCACCACCGGCCGAGGTGACGGCGAAAATTACCAGATCGGATTCATCGACATATGCAACACCCCCTACCCCGAAATAGTTGCCGCCGCCAGGAACATCGGCAAAACCATGTACACGTACCGCCTTCAAGAATAGCGTAGGGTGGGGTCTTACCCCACCACAGCCATGTAGGGTGGGGTTCTACCCCACCGCAGGCTTGCCAAAGAAACCTTGCGATGATAGCCAGGTAGGGTGGGGTTTTACCCCACCACTTGCCACCCTCCCAAGAACCACCTGCCCCGCACCGTCCGTTGTCAAGTAAAGGCTCACATCCCAAAAACGAATACAGCGTCAAGAAAAAGAATTTTTTTTTTAAAAAACCGGAAATTTATTATTGACCTGCTTGGAGAAATGGATAATATCACGTGCCTAATAGGGTTACCAGAACGCCGCCGCCGGGGTGGGGCAGGCGGATTCAATGACCCTGTTTGCGGGGCTCTGGAGGTGGGGAATGACAGCCAAGAAAGAACATGTGTCTTTCAGGGATGGGAGGAGATTGCCGTTCGGCGAATGGCTGGTTGACACGGGGCGGATGGGCCGCGATCAGGTACTGGCGGGGCTGCAGCAGCAAAGACAATCTGGTGGGCGTTTGGGCGAGGTGCTTGTGCGCCTGCGTGTCTTGAGCGAGGAGGATCTGGTCATAGCTCTGGCCGAGTTTCTCCGAATCGATCGCATGGGCCCGGATGAAGATGCACAGATCGATGTCGAGCTGGCAAGACAAATCCCGGAAATCACAGCCAGGCGTTTCAATCTCATCGCCATGCAGCGCGTCGGCGATATGGTCAGGCTGGCGATGGCCGATCCACTTGATTTCCGCGCCAAGGACGCAGTTGCATGGCGGCTCGGATGTGATGTCGAAGCCGTTATCGGTTCAACGTGCCAGATCCAGAGAGCTATCGACAAGGCCTACCACAGCTCCGATGTGCAGGAACAAAAGTTGCGAGACCTGGTGGAGGTTGTGATCAGCACCGAAGCGGCTGAGCAGGCGGCCGCCGAGCATGAGGATCTCGCCGGCGACATCAGTGAAACGGCGGCCAACAAGGCTCCTGTGATCCGGTTCGTCGACCTGATGCTCAGCCAGGCGATCCAGAGTCGTGCCAGCGATATCCACGTGGAGCCGCGCGAGAGAAGCATGGAGATCCGCATGCGGATCGACGGTATGTTGCGGGAGATGATTGCCCCGCCGCGCCGCATGCAGCCCGCGGTACTGGCACGTTTGAAGATCCTGGCCGGAATGGACATTGCCGAACGGCGTTTACCGCAGGACGGCCGTATTCGCGTCAAGGCGCCGGGGCGTGATATCGATCTGAGGGTTTCGGCGATTCCCACCATCTACGGCCAGAAGATTGTTACCAGGATTCTTGATCGCCATGCCATCAACCACGATTTGGACCAACTCGGCTTTGAGCCCTCGTACCTGAAGATACTTAAGGAGCAGCTAACCCGCCCTCACGGCATCCTGATGGTGACCGGTCCGACGGGCAGCGGCAAGAGTACGACGCTTTATTCGGCTCTCAACTATTTGCGCGACTCGAGGTTAAATATTACGACTGTGGAGGACCCGGTCGAGTACCGCCTGGACGGTATCAACCAGATTCAGGTCAAGCCCGAGATCGGGCTGACCTTCGCGGCGTGCCTGAGGTCTATTCTGCGGCAGGACCCGGACATTATTCTCATTGGTGAAATCCGCGACCGCGAGACAATGGAGATCGCTATCCAAGCCTCCCTGACAGGTCACCTTGTTTTGAGCACCTTCCACACAAACGACGCGGCCGGCGCACTGAGCCGTCTGTCGTATATGGGCCTGGAGCGCTTTCTGCTGGCCTCCACGCTGAACCTGTTGATTGCCCAGCGGCTCGTGCGGCGGAATTGTCCGCATTGCCGGAAACCTGAGTTACTGACAACCGAGATGCTGCGACGCCTGGGGCTTGATCCGGCACGGCACACCCGTGCCGTCTACCACCGGGGAACGGGCTGCAAGGCTTGTGAGAACACCGGATATGTCGGTCGGCTGCCGATTTTCGAGTTCCTGCCGCTGGATGCTCAATTGCGCGAGATGGTCACCGAGGCGTGTAGCGAAGCGCAGCTCCGCAGTGCTGCCCGGCGTAAGGGCTTTGACGGGCTGTTGCAAAGCGGAGCGCAGCGCGTTCTGGCGGGCTTGACCACGCCCGAGGAGATTCTGCGCGTCACGTGTATCGAAGAGCTCACCGAACAGCGTGAAGGTCAGACATGCACGTGCGATGAAATACGGGTATCAACATGTTCCGGCCCGATGGGCCATCGATTTGGAGCGCACGCAGAATAGCACCGTTGGTCGTAAGAGCAGATCTGCCGTATCATGAACATCTATCGCTACATTGCAAGAAATTCGAACGGCCAGCGTGTGGAAGGTGTCATGCAGGGTGAAACATCGCACGACATCCTCGTCCAGCTGCGCGACAAGGCTTTGACGCCACTGACTGTCGAACCTCACACCGATAAGATCGCGGCAGGGAAAAAGAGAGTTTGCAGCTGGTGGCCCAATCGAATCCGCAGTGAAGAAATTGCCTCCTTCTGCTGGCAGCTCGGCACAATGCTCGAAGCGGGCGTACCGATCACCGAGGCTTTCGAGACAATTGCCGAGGACATTGACAACTTAACCTTCCGATCCGTGGTCGAGGAGATTGGTGAAACAATCAAATCCGGCGAGACCTTGACGGAGGCGGTTCAGGCATATCCGACGGTCTTCAATGGTTTTTTCCACGCGGTAGTTCTCGCGGGCGAGAGCAGCGGTTCACTGACAACAAGCCTGGCGCGGCTCGCGGACTACTACGAGCATCGCGATTCACTGAAACGCAGAATCATACAGGCTGTGTCGTATCCATTCTTTACGATTGGATTTGTGGTTCTGGTCGTGATTGTGATGATGGTCTTCGTTGTCCCTCGGTTCATAGACATATTTGCAGCCTTCGAGAACACACTTCCTTTCCTTACGCGGTGGTTCATACAGTTGTACAACTTACTGCATGAGAACATGCTTATCTTCATGCCACTACTTGTTGTGGCAATTCCTGCGTTGGTCCTCTATAGCCGTACGGTTGGCGGCCGTAGAGTTGGCAGCCGCCTGGTTCTGCGGCTGCCAATAACGGGCAAGCTCCTGAGATTCGCGTTCGCAGCAACGTTTGGGCGCACAATGGGCACGCTTTTGGAATCGGGTGTGCCGATATTGGAGGCGCTCAGGATCGTAAAGGGTCTGAGCACAAACCACTTCATCTGTGACGCACTGGACGATATGTGTGCGCACGTTGCAGAAGGTGAGTCAATTGCGCGCAGCATGAAGTTCAGCGGCTTCTTTCCGCGCCTCATGGTCAAAACGGTTCAAGTGGGTGAGTACAGCGGCTCGCTGCCGGAAGTCCTTTACCGCGTCAGTGCCTGCTATGAGCGCAAGGTGGATTCAGCTATTGGGAACATGCTCCGCCTGTTGGAGCCGATGCTGATTATTGCCGTCGGGGCGATTGTGTTGTTCGTGCTGCTGGTACTATATATGCCAGTGTTCTCCATGTCGAACATAGGAGATTCTATTTAGCTATACCTGCAGGCACGTAGTCCTGCAGAATTGTTTGCGGTTTCTTGTTAAAGGAGAGGGACATGAAAAGAAATGGTTTCACATTGGTTGAGCTGATGGTAGTCTTACTCATCGTAGCCGTCCTGGCGGCCGCGGTCATTCCAATGCTCAATTCCAGGGCCGATGCCGCCAAATGGACCGAAGGCAAGGCGGGCATAGGGACGATCAACACAGCGATAAGGGCCTGGTGGGCTGAACACCAGGATGATTTCACGTCTGCGACGCCGCCCTCATTTCCAACTCTTGATGACCTCATGAAGCAACAGGACCTTGCGGGCAAATGGTTTACTAAAGATTGTTATGAGATCGCCAATGGAAGTGCCGATGAGAGAGGATACATCGTGGACATAATATGCAACGATCCATTGGCCGTTTCAGTGAGTGGCGAAGGGCTCGACTTGACGCCCAGCAAGTACACGATGCACGTGGATACCATGGTAAGTCCCGCTACTGTCACTTGGTCTTCAACGCAATAGTGCGTTGTTCAGATGAAGCTGCAACTGTGGATACTGCCTGGATTGCAGCAGTACGTGTTCGTGTGCGCATCAAGATACGATATTCCTGCGATCGTTGAACCTTTCGCCGTCTATGGGCGTTAGCCGAAACATCAAACAAACAAGCGGTTTGACCCTTGTGGAGGTGATGGTTGCGACCGCTGTAGTGATGGTCATCGTGCTCGGCGGCATGGGCTATCTCTGCACCTCGGCCCGACTTGCCCGGGAGGCAGATCGCATGAGCACGGCCATGCATCTGGCGCTGCTGCTCCTGGAGAGTTGGCGAGAAACGCCGCACGTGTACACGGCAGGCGCGCCGTATTGGCCTGCGGGTTTCGATCCCCTCGGGACGTACGATGGGGCCGCCATGGATGTTGTTACAGGCGAATCTTTGCATGACCCGCAGTGGAACTGTCCTGTCACTATCCTCCCCGGAACGGAAGGTCCGCCTCTTTCTGCGGATGCCGGTGGGCTGGCTTGGACCCGATTAGGGTGGTACAAGGCACGGATCAGCACTGCCACGTACTACATACTCTTGGCTTACGCGCCGGCCTTGCACTCTGCCGCGAACCCCGCACAGGTTTCCGTTTGCGCGTTACAGGTGACAATCGGCTGGTCCCGCCACGGTGATGTCGGCTATCACCCGGATTGCGCGCACATACGAATAACAAGCTATGATTGATCGAAAACGACGAAGCATCACGGCTAAGAAGGCCGGTAGAAAGGCATTCACGCTGGTCGAACTGATGCTGACGATGTCGGCAACAGCAGTTCTGCTGCTGGCCCTGGCCATTGTACTTGCCGGCTCGCATCGTCAGTGGCACCGCATGTATAACCGCGTGTACAGCAATGTCGTCGTGGATGCGTTCGCGGCCCGGCAAACCTTTGACCGGATTGCCCGCAGGTCAACATACCGTAAGTGCGTTGTACAAAGGTATGAAGACAGTGAGCTGCCAACCTTAAGCGGAGTCGGAGAGAGCATGTTGTTGTTCTACTATGGCGATGAGACCGCGCGGCAACTGGATTGTTACGCATGGTTCTACTGGGACAGAGACAACCGTGTGTTGAAGGTGCAGTATGGGTCCAAGCAGCCGTGGTATGTGGACAAGGATCCGGCCGATGGCAGCCCGGATATGGATATAGACGGCGATGTGATCTTTAACCCGGAACAATGGCAAGTGCCCACACCGGACGTGACGGCGCGCACCGTGACTTTGGCCCACAATGTGATCTACTGCCATTTCCGGCAAGGCAACAGTTACGCCCTAAGCGCGGGTGAGACTTCCGAGGGACGGTGTGTGAGCATGTTCCTGACTTTGGACAATGGCAAAGAGTCGATTGACGTGGCATGCACTGCCGAACGGCGAAACAGGTGATTAGATGTTAGCTTACAACTCATCAGAGGCAGTTGCACATGCGCCGCCACGCAGATACGGTCGACGAGGAGGGGTTCTGGTCACGGTCATGGGGATCGGCGTTGTTCTGGCGGTTTTGGGTATTGGGCTCTTGCATCTGGCCTACAGTTCCCAAATTCTGGTGATTCGCACTAAGCAGGAAATCAATGCCCGCTGCGCTGCAGATTCTGGACTGGTGATCGCCGTGTGGGATATGAATGAAAATCTGCTTACCGGGACATGGTCGACAGCGCCGGTTTCGCGAGCAGTCGAGATGGGCGGCTCGGGCGCGGCCTGCACATATACCATCAGGGGTGACTGGCCCGAATACGTCATTGAGTCCATCGGCATATGCGGAGCCGCGACAAAGACGGTACGCGGCAAGGTAAAGGCCGAGTCGTTTTGGAAAGGCATCGGGGTCAAAGATGCGGTCACGATCAACAACAATGGTGTTATCCGCAGCACTGGCCAGGAGATCACTATCCGAACAAATAGCGGCGACAGCAGCCAGATCCGCTTGCGTCATGGCGTCCTTGTGCCGGGCGATGTGATATACGGCCCGACGGGCAGTGCGGCGCGGACACTCGGGGCCTACAACGCTGACATTTACGGCGCCGTCTACGCGGGCGAAGAGATTGTCTATCCACCGGTGGACAGGCCGGAAATTGCGCTGACTGATACGCACAAGCTGGAGGCCTCAACCTGGACAGCCTGCAAGGACTATGGTGGCGACACTGTTGATGGTGGTGCAGATCCCGCAGGAGTCTTCCTGACTTCTCGACCCGTGAACCTCACCTGTGAAGGCAGCGGCCTTACGGAGGGTCCGGGTACTGCTGCGTTCCTGACCACTTTGCCCGGAAATCCGGCGGCGGAGTGCGCCGACCTGGTCAATTGGCTCGGCGACACAGAGGTCGCCACCGAGTACACAATGTACCTGACTGATTCGGGCATCTCCCCGTACTACCGCTACTCACTGTCTGGCGGCGCGATCCGCGAACTGGTAGGTTGCGGGGACAATTACATGATTCTGAACCTGCTTGAGTATACACAGCAGAGTTCCGAAGGTATTGCGCTGACCGACAATACGGTCACCGTGAGCGATTATAGTCCGACTGGAAAAGTGGCAAAGTGGGGCCGTATCAGGACGGGGTGGGATGTTATCGGCAAGAGCGACAGAATCAGTTTGCGCGTGGCCGGCCAGTCCGGGGCTGCCCGCCTTTCCTGCTTCAAATTAGCCCGAGAGAACAGGGCTGTACTGGGCGATGCCGGCGCTTGGTCGCGCTACCGTTTTACATATGCAGATATTACCGGTACTCTCTGTATTGAGGGGAATGTGACTCTGTACTGCGATGCCCAAAACACAGCGGATTATGCAGTGCCGTCCAGGGATTGCTTCGTTCTGAACGCGGGTGCGAGTCTCGTGTTAAAGCACGGCGCGAGCCTGAAGTTGTACCTCGGTGGCGACATGGATATAAAAGAGAGCTCAATCGTTGTCTGTGAAGATAGCACAGCAAAACAATTCACGATCCTCGGTTTGCCATACGATCCTGATACAGGTGCCGGGTGTCAACGCATCAGTCTGTTCAACTCCAGCGATCTCTGTGCCGCTGTCTATGCACCTGATACGGCCGTCCACGTCGGTAACGACGGCCACTTCCGCGGTTCCGTGGTTGCCCGCAGCCTCACCTTGGAGAATACGGGTGATTTTGTTTACGATGCAAGTCTGGTGGATAATGTCGAAGAGAGAGGTCTCGCAATGTTCACTCTATGCCAGTGGTGGGAAGACTGAGTACTAATATGTGGTCCGCCACATCAGACTGTACTCTTCCGGAGCGGAACGTGCGTCCGCAGCGAGGTATTTCGAATGATCTATACAGTTGATCTGTTGGAGGGGCGTAAGATACCGCCACCGAGCAAACCTGTTTCGGTTGCGCTTGTGACGGTAGCCCTGTTGATACCGGCCTTGGCCTCCTCATTGTTGGCCTCACAGTACTTGGCGAATCAGACGCAACTTGGCGTCTTGCAGCGACAGGTGAGTAATCTTGAACAGAATCTGCTGGACTTAGCCGAAATAGAGACCTGGATGACCGATTTTGCTGCACAAAAAGAGGCTCTGTTGGAGCGAAGGGAGCCGCTTTCCGAGGCCCTGTCGGCGCGTGTGCCGCTTTCAAATATCCTGGCGGACATCGCCGCCAAACTGCCGGATTCTGTGGCACTTGATTGCCTGGCAGTTGTGAGGCGGGAAGTTCGTGATAAGCCGTCGGAGAAACCTATCCTGTACTACACGCTTGAACTTGGGGTACTCACCTGTCAAGACTCCCAGGGGATCGAACAACTGGTTCAGTATTTGCGGTTCGATCCATCACTTAAACTGAAAGCACAGAATATAAGCATTGTCTCCCAGGAACACAGGACCGTGGAAGGACAAGGTTTTTCGTTGTACTCGCTCCACTGCGCACTTGAGCTTTGATTGTGAGGTCGATCATGCGCGGGTTCAGATTCGCGGCGATCGTCTGGCTGATTGCCATTACCATGCTGTTAGCCGGCTACTATTACCTGCTCCTGCCGCAAACAAGAGAAAAGGAGACACTAACCGCGGCCCTGGAATGCAGGCACCGCAAGCTTGCAGAACTGGAAAAATGGTGCATGCCTGGACAGCGCGAACAAATGATCACATCAGTGAACGAATTGCAAGAAAATGAGGCGAGATTCCTGTTCACCGCAAGCGATTTGGTCATGCTGGATTTCAGGCTCCAGGAACTCGCTCGTGAGGCTGGCCTTCAACAGTTCAAGAATCACATTGTCCCAAGGGGAGTAGTTGTACAGTCTGGGGACAAAGCCCCTTGTGTGCAGCAGCGCGGTTATGCCCTTTCCTTCACCGCTCCTTTTTTGCAGGTTCTGCGGTTTGTCAATCGCCTGGAAACACAGGAACCGGTGTTTTTCATCGACAAGTTAACTATTGTCCGCGGGCAAGGGCCGAAAGCCGCGCCAAAGGTAAGCATGGAAATCGTGGTATTGTACAGCGATACCCGGGATGATGGAGGAGCTTTGGCGGTGTTCGGTGCCCCGGTTCCACAGTGATGTACCCCTCTGATCGGTCACTCTTCAAAGGTGAAGTTATGGCAGGAATTAAACGCTCTGCACGTGGTCGCCGACGGATGGCAGCAACGGTGTTTCTGGCAACCGTGCTGTTTATGACGCTGACCCGCCCCTTCCTGTTCGGCCGCAAGACTGTCAGGTCGGCTGCGATAGACGCCGCCGCTCAGGTTCCGCCACTGGAGCCACAAATTGCAGCAATTAACTGGAAAAAGCCTGAGCCTATCCCGGAGAAGTTGAAGGATCCATTTGATCTACATGGGAGGCTGGATAGTCTGATGATCGTTCCAACACGAGTCGAAACAGGCAGGCATGCTGAGGCATTCGTGACCACGGAAATGGGGCCGCAGTTTCGCATCAGCGGCATTGTCTACAACCAGGGACAGCCGCTTGCGATCATAAACAGCCAGTTACTTCATGAAGGTGATAGCTACAGTGGTTTCATCATAACAGACATTCAACGTGATAGTGTAGAGTTTATGCTGAACGACCAACGCTGGAACCTGAGCATGCACAAAGAAGATGACTAATCGGAATCGCCCTCACGATAAGTAATTGTGCCCTACATAAACTCATGCCGGGTACGGTGTACAACTGGTTACATTCATGAGCACATAAGAGATGAGTTGGTTTAAGAACAGCGAGGATCATGTGTTCAGGATAAGAAGGAAAAGATTACTGGGCCTGGATATTGGCTCAAGCATGGTCAAACTCGTAGAACTTGAAACCACGAGTCAGAAATTGACAGTCAACACCGCGGCACAGGCGCCGATCGAAGTTTCAGTGGACCCTGCAACCGCAACGCCTGTGTACAATGCTGCAAACGCAGTGAGACACTGCCTGTTGGCCAGTGCCGCCAGGGTCCGCAAGGCCGCATGTGCGGTTGGCGGACCACAGGTTGCCGTACGACGATTTGCCTTTGCTTCCCTGAAAGCAGGAGAGTTGCCACAAGCGGTCCGTATGGAGGCGGCGCAATCCTGTCCTTTTGACATGGACAAGAGCGTCGTCGGCTATCACGTGGTCAAGAAATGTTCGGCCGGGTGGCCGGTGAAGAGACGGTTACAACACGAAGGGCTCCTTGTAGCGGCAGTCAAGGATGCAGTGCAGCAGAAGGAACAAATCGCCGGTGCCGCAGGCGCAGACTGTGTCCTCATGGATGCCGAAGGTCTGGCCGTGCTTAACTGCTTGACCGCTTGTGGGCGATTGCCGCAGGAAGGAACGACGATCGTGGCAAACGTGGGCAGCACAAACACGAACGTTATCGTTACCGCCCCAGGTGCAGTACCTTGCATTCGAGATCTGCGTCATGACACCAGTTGTGCGGTGGGAGGACTCACCGATGACCGTTTGTTGGGTTGTGATCGCCCTCGATCCGTGGATACGTGGTTAGCCTCGCTATGTGAACGCCTCGCCCGTGAAATTGACTACACGGTACGGTTCTGCGCTGCGGAGGATAGACTGCCGCCCGTGCAGGAGACATTGTTGTGCGGTGGTCTGGTCTTGTCAGATGGATTTGTTCGCTGTCTGGAGGAGCGAATCGGACGGCACTGTGCAGTATGGAACCCTTTCATGGATCTGGGGTGCAGCAGGCGAGTTGAGAGTGCGGGCATGTTCGAACGAGGTCCGGCATTTGCTGTAGCTACAGGTCTGGCATTGAGGCGGTTGGGTGACATCTACGATTGACCTGCCTTAACATTGATGATGAGTATCACGGATCAAACTGATCGCATAATAACAGGTGCATCGATGGAAGACGTAAGAAAAAAGCCAGGCAACTGTATTCAACTATTGCTTTTGAAGCCAGGTCCGTCGTTAATGATCGCAATTTGGTGCTTACTGTTGTCCAATACACTCATCTACGCAACCAACCAGGCTTCAGGGCCGCTGCAAAATCCAGTCTCTGATGCGACCGAACAGAATATGAACAAAGCAACGGACCAGGAATCTGAATATTCGGAGACAAGCCACTCACTGGCGGCCAAGTGGTTACGAACGCCTGCTCAAAACATGGGGGTTTCAGAACAGCTCACGGCGGCCAATAAGAAGATGTCCACGATTGTCTCAGTGAATTTTCTTAATACACCTTTTAATGATGTCGTTCGTAGTCTGTCCGACCAGGCAGATCTCGATATCGTGATCAGCCCTCACGTCACCGGGTCAGTCACTGCCACATTGACAGATGTTCCTTTGCGCGAAGTGCTTGACACCATCCTCGCCGTGCACGGTTATGGGTATATCGTCAGCGAGAATATCGTCCGCATCGTTCCAAAATCTGAACAGCCTTCGCAGCATGGCAAGCTGAAGCGGAAGCTTTTCCGGATCAGCTATGCGGAATTTGACGACGTCGTGCAGTCGTTGGCGGGCATTGTATCATCACGCGGCGAGATCGCAACCAACTCAAGCACTGCCACAATCATGGTTACGGGTACTGCGGAACAACTCACAGCTATCGAAGAATTCATCCGGGAAGTAGACCGCGAAGTGCCGCAGATTCTTGTAGACGCCCGGATTTACGATATCAGCAGTCGCGCCGGTCTCGATGTAGGCTTTGACTGGTTTGCCAGCCGGAGAACCGCAGTTGATCAAAACACCGGTGCGATAATTGCGGGTGACACGGAACCATACATCTTTGGCGACTTCGGTTCAGCAGTCAGCAAGGCGAACCGAACATCGGGTTCGCTGCGCTTCGGCATTCTTAATGCCAACTTCAACTTGGACGTTCTGTTCACAGCAAAACAGGACCACGTGCAGGCCAGGCTTTTGGCCAACCCGAAAATTCTTGTGGTAAACAATGAACAGGCGAAAATCGAGATAGTGGCTGAAATCCCTTATCAGCAACTCACACAAACCACGGCCGGCGGCAACATCGGTACCACTCAGTTCAAGAACGTCGGTGTGCAGTTGGAGGTCACCCCTCGCATTACACGGAATGAAAAGGTACTTTTGAGACTTTCTCCTGTCTTCAGCGTACACGTGAAAGATGTCGCAATTGTTATTCCGACGGTCACCCAGGCAATCACCAGCCCGCAGCCTGTAATTGATAGGCGTTCGGCAGACACGACAGCACTGATCAGCAGCGGCCATACCGTTGTGATCGGCGGATTGCGCCAAAAGAACCGCATTCGTGAGCAGAGCAAGATTCCGCTGCTCAGTGACATTCCCCTGCTCGGCGGCCTGTTTCGTTTTACCGGCGAGGAGGTGGTGAACAGCGAGTTGGTCGTTTTTGTTACGCCTTACATTATTGTCGACGAAACGGTACTCTCTGAAAGAGAGCAAGAGCAATTTCAGCAGATCCATTCGGAACTTTGGGACTTGAATCTGCTTGAGTAGAAGCCATTTCACAACCTAACTTTTTGCAAAATTATAAGCTTGCGCCAGCAC
>DAOTMV010000051.1:0-27716 GCA_035450485.1 Anaerohalosphaeraceae bacterium
GCACGAACCTGCGTGTTTCGTGCGAAAAATCCGGTTTTGTGCGTGGGTGGAGGATTTGTAAGTCTTTGCGCGGCAGGGAGATAAAATTTTTTCAGAAAATCGGCGGCAGGCAGAAAATGTCAACGCGTCTGGTGCTATGTGGAGTTTGTGTGCCAGCGTGACGACAGGGCAATATGGCCGTCAGGCAAAGCCACGAATGAGGACGAATCTGCACGAATTTTACTCATATTCAATAAAGGGGACGTGGGGCGGCGCAGGCGGCCGGCGAGGCGGGAAGGGGTCGCAACAAGCCCGACGAGCAGCCGCCGTGATGGCGTACAGTGCGGTACGCGGGCGGCGGATTCGCTAATGTTGCGGCCGTTTTTTGTCGATTAACAGATGTGGCTTTGTTCGGTAACATCCGAACGCAGGTTCCGCAACGATAACCTATGAGACGGCCCTGATAAGGGGCTTAACTGTATGCGTGATAATATATTAGCGCATACCAAAATATGCTTGACCTCAGGGCCTCGGGCGGCTACAATTTTGCTTGAGATCTGCCGCAGATATGTTGCCTGCGGAGGCGGTGTAACGACCTTGTCACTACTGATATACGCGGGCCGCCAACACGCAATTTAATCACGAGGAAAGGAGTTTAGTTTGAGTACCCTGACCAAGGTTTTGATTGTTTTGCTGTCACTATTCTCGTTTTTCCTGTGCGGAACGATAGTGACTTACGTTGGCAACGCCACGAACTACAAGAAACTCTACGACATTGAAAAGGACGCCAAGGATGTGGCCCTTGCGGAAAAGGCAAGCGCGTTGCGGCAGTACAGCGAGCAGGTTGAGGCCGTCAAGAAGATCAAGGAGGATCTCAGCGCGCAGATTCAACTGCTGGAAGACGAGAAGAGCAGGCTGGATGCGGACCTGCGGAGCGCCCAGCGCGAAAGCCTGAAGTACCAGGCTCGAGCGGACAGCTCCACGGCTATTCTTGCGGGTTTCGAGCAGACAATCGCCAACCTGGAGCAGTCGCTCAAGACGACGCAGGATCAGTTGGACAAGGTTCGCCGTGAGGACATCCAGGAGCAGAAGGAATTCAACGAGCTGACGGCGCGGCTGTACGAGACAATTGTTCAGTTAGAGGCGCTGCGTGCGGACAAGCGCAGGCTGCTGGAAGAGAAGGCGGCGATGGAAGAGCTGTTCCGCACGAAGGCCGGCGGGACGGCGGCGGCCAAGGCGAACATCGTAACACCAAAGCCTTCGACGGCGACGCCCGTGGAGGCGATGCCGGCGCCCGGCGATCTGAAAGGCCTGGTTACGGAGGTCAGTGAGTCGCTGGTGGCGATTTCGATCGGCAGCGCCGACGGCGTGGGTAAAGGGATGGTTTTTCACGTGACGCGCGGCGATGAGTTCGTCTGCAACGTCGTGATCACGGACGTGGACACGAATAAGGCGGCGGGCGTGCTGGAGCTCAAGCTGCAGCAGCCCCGAATCGGCGATACGGTAAGCACAAGGCTATAAGCGCATGGGTCCAGCAAAGAAACCAGTTTCGGCAGTCAGCGATTTGTACACAGCCATCCTGGCTCTGGCGACGGGGGTGGTGTTAGCGACCGCGATTTTTGTTACGGTCAAATGCCACATCGACTATGGGACGATCTTCAAGATCGTCCAGTCGACGCGTTGATGTAGTTGCGGCAGGCCGGGTCAGGAGGTCCGGCCGGTTGACATCTGAATAGTGCCCCCTATCCAAGTTTGAAGGGAGTCAAATGTGATTTTGGATACGATCCTGGGATGGTTCAGTGTCGATATGGGAATCGACCTGGGCACGTGCAATACCCTTGTCTGCGTTCGCAACGAGGGCATTGTGCTGAATGAACCGTCTGTGGTCGCCGTCAGAAAAGGAACCAATATCGTGCTGAACAACGGCGAAGCCGTTGGCCTTGTGGCACGCGAGATGTTGGGCAAGACGCCCGGTTCCATCACCGCCATTCGCCCGTTGAAAGACGGGGTCATCAGCGATTTCGAGATTACGGAAGCGATGCTCCATTATTTCATCCGCAAGGTGCACGGCCGGGGCGGGCTGGTGCGTCCGCGGGTGGTGATCGCCGTGCCGAGCGGTATCACGGCGGTGGAACGTCGGGCGGTAATCGAGAGCGCCGAGCGTGCCGGGGCGCGCAAGGTTTACCTTGTGGACGAGCCGATGGCGGCGGGGATCGGGGCGGGGCTTCCCATCACCGAACCGACGGCGTCCATGATCGTCGACATCGGGGGCGGGACGACGGAAGTGGCCATCATGAGCCTGGCCGACATCAGCACGTGCGAATCCATCCGCATCGGCGGCGACGACTTCGACGAAGCGCTGATCAACCACCTCAAGCGGACGTACAATCTGCTCATCGGCGAACCCCGTGCCGAGCAGGTGAAGATCCAGATCGGCTCGGCGGCGCCGTTGGAGCAGGAATTAACGATGGAGATCGCGGGGCGGGACACGATCAGCGGGCTGCCGCGCAAGATCGTGATTACCAGCGAGGAGATTCGCGAGGCGCTCAAGGAGCCTATCGCGGGCATTATCGAGACGGTGATGCGGACGCTGGAGCGGGCTGAGCCGGAACTGGCGGCGGACCTGATCGAAAACGGCATGCACCTGTGCGGCGGGGGCTCGCTTTTGCGCGGTATGGACACGGTGCTTTCGAACGCGACCGGGCTGCGGGTTATTCACGTGGAGGATCCGCTGTCGTGCGTCGCACGGGGGACAAGCGTATATCTCGAGAACCTGGAGATGTGGAAGGATACGCTGGACCAGACGGGATACGCATGGGAGTAACGGCGAGACGGCCGGCCGTGCGAGGGATGGCGCCGCAGGGCCGCAGAGAGAAGTGTCAATGACATGGCCCACAGACAAATCAATGTATCGCAGGGAAAACTGTTCACAACGCTGCTGATCATCGCCGTCGCTTTCCAGGTCACGCCTCACGACTACACCAAACGCCTCAACTTTTTTTTCCGCAGCATGTTCGCCCCCATTCTGAAGATCGGGATGCCCGGCTTGCCGAAGATCCTGCGTCCGGCTGCATCAACGGGCGACGTGGTAAAACGGAAGGAGTACGACGAGCTGTTGAAGGAGTACCAGAACACGCGAGCGCAGCTGCTGGAACTGCAGAAGCGCTACGAGGAGCTTGCGCAGATGCGCGCGGGGCTGCCCATCGCGGGGCCGCTGGTGTTGGCGAGTGTGGTGACGTCGGCTATCAGCGACTTCGGGCACGAGGTGTATTTAAATGCCGGCACCGCCGCGGGTCTGAGGGTCGGGCAGATCGTTCTCGACGGCGGCGGGACGTGCGTGATCGGGTCAATCAGCGAAGTCAGCGAGGCCGGGGCGACCGTACAGCTTGTTACGGATTCGCGGCACGCGATGAAGGTCGCCATCTGGCGGAAAGGCCGGGAGGACTACGTCGAGCGGCGGATGGTCGGGGACGGAAAGGATGGCTGCAAGATTCCACTGGTCTCGCGGGAGTACGACGTGCGGGTCGGGGATGCGGTGTTTGCCGCGCCGCAACAAGGGCTTCTGGATTCGCCGATGGTCATCGGCGAAGTGGCGGCGGTCAAGCCCGATGAGAAGGAACCGTTACTATGGGATATCACGATCCGGCCGCTCTTCGACCGCGAATCGCTGAACAGGGTGGGTATCGTGGTCATGAACCCGAGGGCGGCGCCATGAGCGTGTGCGGGCGGCGGCAGGTGAAGCAGGCATGAAAATATACTGGATACGGTTCTTGGTTTTCATCTTGGTGCTGACGGTTCTCACCGCGGGCAACCTCTACAACGCGCTGGCGGTGAGCCGCCTGGACGTCAAGCCCGACGTGCTGCTGATCGCGATGGTGTTCTTCGCCGTTCAGTGCGCCACGCCGGAGGCGATTGCGACGTCGTTCATCATCGGTTTCGCGGCGGATATCGCCGGGGCGGCGATGGGGCCTCACATGATTGCGTTCGGCCTGTTGGGGTCGCTGATGTCGCAGCTTCAGCGCGTGGTGCTCATGAAGCGGATTACGCACCAGATGGCGGCCATTTTTGTCATAGCGCTTGTTGCGGGGGCCTTGACGCAACTGCTGTTCCTGCTGAAGATGGACCTGACTGTGCAGCACGTGCTCAAGGTGGTTTTGGGCAACGCGCTCTATTCCGGTGCAGTGGCGCCGGTGGCGTGGCTGGTGTTTAACGCCGCGGCGATCTGGGTCGGGTACTATCCGCAGCGTTACCGGCGTATGTCGTACAGGTGATGGATGTATAAGCGACGGCTCTACGTTCTTCTTGGGTGTTGCGCGGCAGCGGCGGCCTTATGCATTTTGCGGTTGGCGTTCCTGCAGCTTTTGCGCGGCCAGGAATATCGGCAGGACATGGACCGGTGGCGCATCCTGCCGGCACGGCAATTGCCCACCGTCCGCGGCAGCATCCTGGACCGCAACGGCAACGTGTTGGCCGTGGACCGACCCGTTTTCTGGCTGCATATCAATTACCGGCTGTCGAAGTACGCCGATGAGCGGTACCGCCAGGCGGCGATTCTGACCCTGATCGACAAAGGCGAGACACCGCAAGCGGCGGAACGCATGTACGATCGCGAGAATGCAGACCAATTGAAGGCGTTCGAGACGGCGGTGATCAAGTGTGCCGAGGTCATGGGGTGTTCGACCGACGAGGTGCGCCAGCGCATCGCGGAGATCAACGATCGGATCTGGGAACGGCGGGAGTTCTATGCGTGGTTCGACCATTGTCCGGATTCGCCGCTGAGGAATCAGTACCGTTATGTGCCCCAGAGCAAGGCCCGTGAAGAGTTCGCACGTGTGTTCAGCGTGAACAAGCGGCTCCGGCTGGCGTATGCCAGCGACAAGGCGGAGATGTACGAGCCGCAGCCGCTGTTCGAGCTGGACGAATCGCAACTGGCGCGTGCACACGTGGCGTTTCTCGGCATCGAGGCCGTGACGATTGAGCCGGAAGCGAAGCGCGTGTATCCGTTCGGAAGCGCGGCTTGTCAGATCGTCGGCTGGGTGGGGCCGGTGCAGGAGGCGGACCAGAGGTTCTTTCAGGATGACAAATACCGTCGGTACCTCGACAATGAGGTCTGCGGCGCAAGCGGCGTGGAGCGGGTATGTGAGGCCCTGCTGCGCGGCAGCCGCGGTGAGGTCACGTACGACAAGAACGATAACGAGATCGCCCGCCGGCCGGTCGAGTTCGGAAAGAACGTGCGGCTGTCGATAGACATTCACCTGCAGCAGCAGATCGAGCAGTTTCTGTCGGATCCGAATCAGCACTCCTGCGGCGACAAGTGCCTTGCGGCGGTGGTGCAGGAGGTCGCCACGGGCGACATCCTGGCCATGGTTTCGACTCCCGTTTACGATCTCAACACTGTGCGGCGGAGGTACGACGAACTGGCCGCGGACGCAGTGCGGCGTCCTTTTCTCAACAAGGCGCTGACGGAGCATTATCCGCCGGGTTCGACCATCAAGCCGATTCTGCTGGCGATTGCCCTGCAGGAGGGCAAGCTGTCTGCGGGTGAGGTGATCTCGTGCCCGTCGCAGGCGGCGCCGGAAGGCTGGCCGAACTGCCTGTTCTTTCGCAAGACGGGGCTCGGGCACGACTGGCGGCCGTGGCCCAACAATGCGAGGAACGCCATTCGTGTGAGCTGCAACGTATTCTTTTCGCACGCGGCCGATCGGATGGACCCGGCGGTCCTGCAGCGGCGTCTGTTCGACTTCGGATACGGGCACAGGATTCTTCCGGGGCCGTTTGCGCCCCCGGGCGAAGAGGCGGCGGGCATCGACAGCGGATTAAATCGGTTCATGCCGGAGTCGACGGGTTATATTTCGTCGCGTATTCCTTCGGGTGCGGTGCGCAGCGTGGAAGACCTGCCGCCGTTGAACAGACCAGACCTTAAGCAGTTCGGCATCGGGCAGGGCAATCTTACGGTGACCGTGCTGCAGGTTGCCAACGCCGCGGCCGTGATTGCGCGCGAGGGGATCTACAAACACCCGCGGCTCTTTCTCGATGACGCGGATGTTTCGAACAACTGGCAGAAAGACCTGGGTTTGTCGCCGGCAGCGCTGCAGGTGGTGCGCGAGGGGATGCGGGCGGCGGTGACGGAGGAGCACGGGACGGGTTACGAGGCGTTTTCCCATAGTACGCTCAACCAGACGGATGTGAAGGTTTTCGGCAAGACCGGCTCCACGAGCGGCCGCTACAATGCGTGGTTCATGTGCTTTGCGGAGGATTCTTCGGGGCGGGCGCTGTCGCTGGCGGTCGTAGTCGAAGGCGGCCGAAGCGGCTCGGAGGATGCTGCACCGTTGGCGCGACGCATCATGGAGATGTGTCACGAGGCGGGTTACATCGGCCGCAAGCGATGAGGCGGGCCCTACAGTTTGCCGGGTCAACGCTTTTCAAGGTACGTCAGCGTTTTCTCCATGATCTCGCGAAAGACGGGAGCGGCGACACGGCCGCCGCTGTAGCCCTTGCCCAGGGCCTTGTTTGGTTTGCGGATGGCAACAAACGTGACGACCTGCGGTACGTCGGCTGGGGCGCCGCCGACAAACGAGGCCGTGTAGTTGACCGTGTCGTAACGGCCGTTGGTGGCGATGTTGGCGGTGCCGGTCTTGCCCCAAGCCTGCCATTTTTCAAGGGCGGCCTCCTGGCCGGTTCCCTCCTTGACGACGTTGGTGAGGGCCTCGCGGACGATCCATTCGGCGACTTCCTGCTTGATGAGGCGACCGGCAAGGTTCGATTTGCGGCTGAGTTCCGTGACATTTCCAGCGTCGTCGACGACCGCCCGCACGATGTGGGGGGTGACGGGGCTGCCGCCGTTTGCAAGTATGGCAAAGGCGCGGATGATCTGCATGGGCGTGACGCTGATCTCGTGGCCGTAGGGGATGCGTGTGACGGTAAATGACGACCAGTTGCGCGTTGGGGCGAGTATTCCGGCATCCTCGCCGGGCAGGTCGACGCCGGTGGGCTGGCCGAAGCCGAAGAGGCGAACGGCGTCATAGAGGGCCTTCTGTCCCATCTTCTGGCCGATCTTGGCCATGCCGATGTTGCTCGACTCGGTCAGTATCTCCTTGACGGTCAGGTAGCCGAATTGATGACCGGCCCACTCGCCGATGCGGTATTTCTCGTAGTAGCCGTTCTCACAGAAGATGCGGTCCGTCTTCTGAAGCAATCCCCTGTCCAGGGCGGCCGCCGCGACGATCGGTTTGAAGATGCTGCCGGGTTCGAAGGGATCCGCGACGGCGCGGTTGCGAAGGCGATCGGCATCGGTCTTGCTGAACGCGGCAGGATCGAAGTCGGGCCATGACACAAGGGCCAGGATGGCGCCGTTCCACGGATTCATGACGATGGCCACGCCTGATTCGGCCTGGTAGGCCTGAATCTGCTTGAGCAGCGAGGACCGCGCGAACTCCTGGATGGTCGAGTCGATGGTCAATATGATCGAGGAGCCGTCGCGTGCGGGCGTGCTCTTTTGCGTGTCCAGGCCGATGGGATAGCGGCGCTTATCGACGAGAAAAACGTATTTGCCGCGAGCGCCTTTGAGCAGTGCTTCGTACTGCTGCTCGGCCCCGGCCAGGCCGACCCTGTCGGGTTCGTCGATGTCGGCACTGCCGCCGACGAATCCCACAATATGGGAGGTGAGGGCACCCATCGGGTAGTATCGCCGCCATTCCGACTGGATGCCGACCGGGCGCAGGCGTGCGGCCAGGATCGCCTCGCGCTCGGCCTCGGTGATGCCTTCCTTGATCTTGACAAAGCGGTGAGTGCGGCGCTGGGCGACCAGGTCGCAGAACTCCATGGCATCGATTCCGAGGATTTCCTGCAGGGCGGCGGCCGTCTGCATGACGTCGTCCCAGTGGCCCATAATGCCGGGATCGACGTAGACGGTCTGTATCTTGTTACTGGCGGCCAGGACCCGGCCGTGCACGCCGCCGCTGTCGAGGATGCGGCCGCGCTGCGGCTCTTCCTGTGTGAAGGCGTGAAGGGCGGGATAAGCTTCATTGGCGTAGTGGTCGGCGCGGCAATGCTGCAGGTAGAAGAGACGCCAGCCCAGAAGGCCGAAAACCACCACCATCAGCAGGTGGAAGGCGATGATGAATCGCTGTGTGGTCATCGTCCGGCAGGCCTTTCTTCGTGGGGGGCGTCGGCACCTTTTTTGATGTGCTCGCTGATGATGCTGGGGTTGAGCAATTCTTCAAGCGCCAACTGTTTGCGGCCCAACTGCAGCCGCAGATTGTCCTGCTCCACAATCGCCTTGCGGCATCGGAAGAAAACGCGGCTTGCGGAAACACGCAAATGAACGGTGCCGATCAGGACAGCGGTCAGAAAAAAAATAATGAAAATCAGCCTGGCTCGCGACATGGTCCCCGGCGTGCGACCGGCCTTTACCTTACCTTTTTGGAAGCTTCAAAACCATTCCGACCGTTATGTCGTCGGCATTGCGAATACGGTCGCTGTTGAGCTTGATGATCTCATCCATTCTCTTGTATGTGCCGAGCTGTTTGCTGCTGATCTCAGAGAGGCATTCGTTTTTCTTCACCACGTACTCGACATATTCGGGCTGGGGCGGCGCCGGCTGGGGTTCGGGGGCGGGTTTGGACGCCTCAGCAAGGGCCTTCTTTTTGTTTTTGACTATCTCGATGACCTCTTCGAACTTTTCGGCCAGGTTCCCTAACGCTGTTTCAGGTTGGGCGTTTTCTGCGGCCGGTGCGGCATCCAGGTCAGGCATGACAAGCACCTGGCCGACCTGGAGCACGTCGGGGGACTTGAGCTTGTTGGCCTTTACGATGGCGTCGATGGTGGATTTTTTCTTGCCGACTTCGGGCCCGTAGACCAGGCTGGCAATCGTCGCCAGGTACTCGCCGTGCTTGACCTGGTGCCGCGTGATACGTTTTTCGGCAACCGCCGCCGGCACGACCTCTCTTGTGGCTCGTGCGGCCTCTTCCATCACGGTCTGATCCGGAATGGGCGGAAGCTGAACGACCACTTCTTCCGTGGGTTCGGGAACCCGCCTGATCGGCACGTCGGGCTGCTGATGCGTGAAGGTCTCGGCTACAGGACTTTGCAGGATCAAATTATCCATAGGTGGTTCGGTCACGGATGTATCGATCGCCGCAGAAACCTCGCCGCCGCGGAAGAAATTCGGCAGGCCATTGACCAGAAAAGCGATGATCACGATGAAAACAAGCCCGAGTAACAGGCCGACCTTTGCGTCAGCAGTCATCTCCGAAACTCCTTTTTCATTTCATCCTCAGCGTGCGATTCTCAGCTTGGCGCTTTGCGCCCTCGGGTTTTGCTGCACCTCGCAAATATCGGCTCTTTCGTCGGAATTTCATGAATTCCTTCGGCCGTGGGGTGGCGAACATGACACACATCAACCGCCAGGCGATTTCAGGCCTGCCGCGCGGCTATCTGACAGTATTGGAAACGACATTTCCATCTGCATCCAGATCGGGCAGTACGAGCACCTGGCCTATCTGAAGCTTGTGCGGCGACTTGAGAGCATTATATTGTGCGATCGCCTTGTGCGTTGTTTGCTTCTTGCCCAGTTCGGGCCCGTACACGGCTTCGGCAATCGCCGCCAGACAGTCGCCTTTCCTGACGGTATACCGAACAGGCGCAGCAGCCTGCCCCGCTGGCGCCCCGGAGGACGCTGCGACGGCGTGTTCCCCGCCGGTGCTGTTTTGCACAGCCGCTTCTGCGGCCGGTTGATGGATTACCACGTTTGTTCGTTCTTCGAGCGAAACCGCCGTCAAGGCCGGCATTTCCTCGCTTGTGGAGAAAAACTGCGGCGGAGCCTTCAGGAGGCAGATAATGACTGCGATAAAGGCAAGGCCCAGCAGCAAACCAATTCTGCCGTCCGCGGTCATTTGTGCAACTCCTTTTCAACGCAATCGTGCGATTCTCAATTTTGCGCTTCGCGCCCGGGGGTTTTGCATCACTTCATCCTCCGCGGCAACTATCGGCTTCTTTGTCAGAATTTCATAAATGCCTTTGGCCGCCTTTTCGCGAAAATCAAATTTCACGCTGCGGTCCTCAAGGCTATGAAAGCTGATCACGGCGATCCGGCCGCCGGGCTTGAGCAGCGTCGGCGCCGCCGCAAGCAGATCCTTCAGGGCGCCCAGTTCATCATTAACCGCAATGCGAAGGGCCTGAAAGGTCCGCGTCGCGGGATGGATTTTGGATTTTCGGCCTCGGGCAGGCTGTCCGAGGGCCCTGCAGACGATCGCGGCCAGCTCCGCAGTCGTCTCGATCCGGCGTTGGGAACGGCTCTGGACGATGAACCGAGCGATCCTCCGTGATGCCCGGTCCTCTCCGTAGTTGTAAATCACATCGGCCAGCGACTTCTCGTCATATCCGTTGACGATATCCGCCGCCGTACATTCCAGCCTGTCGTCAAGCCTCATGTCGAGAGGCTGGTTTTCCTGAAAGCTCAGACCTCGCTGGCCCAACTGTGCCGAGCAGAAGCCAAGGTCCACAAATATCAAATCAGCCTTACCTGTCTGGCAGGCCGCGGCCGTTTCCGCAACCCGCCGAAAGTTCTCACGCACCAGAATAACCCGGCAGGCAAGACTGCTTAATGTCGCTCGGGCCCTTTGGATGCACCCCTCATCGACGTCCATCCCGAGCAGGAGTCCGTCAGGGCCCAACGCGCCGCCGAACAGAAGGCTGTGACCTCCATGTCCCACCGTAACATCGATCACCGTCCCGTCCCTGGGAAGATCGATCTGTTCGGCAATCCTGTCAACTAATACAGGCGTATGTGAATTCGGCGAATTCTCATCCACACCATTCACCGAGTTCGTATCGTTCATTCGGCCGCCCGCCCAGGGTCAACCGGCCGCGGCGAATACCCCGCGGCCCGCCATCCGCTCGACGTGCTCCGAAAACACGACGCCGGCGAACAGACTGCTGCTTTGCTTGAGCCGCTCCAGCCGTTCGCCGAGCACCTCCACCGCGGCCAGCGCCGCCTCGTCGACCGGCCGCCGCCCTCGGAGGCTTTCCTGAACAATCCTGATTTCGTCCGTGTGTGTCCCCAGCATGTTTCGATCCCTCTCAAAGGTCCAAATGGCACGGCCCTCCGTGGCCTTATCCGCGGACCTCATGCCCGCGGTTATTCATCGAGATCGCGGCTTTGCTTTTGCAGAACCGACTGCCGCGCTTGGAGAATCTGGTTCTGGAACTGGTCCAGATGATCCTCCAGATAGCGATCCCAGTCGTCGGTGTTCCAAAGTTCGATATGGTCACGGACACCGACGAGCGTCAAATTGCTCCCGAGCCTGGCCCTCTTTCGAAGGCGCTCAGGAAGCAGCAATCGCCCTTGCCGATCCAACTCAACCTTGTTGGCCAGCGCGAAACTGAGCCGTTCATACGTAACGGCTTCGTCCGGAGCACCCGTCCCTGGCGCACCGGCGAGGGCGATCTGCTGGAAGTACTTTTCGGGGTACAGGCAAAGAATGCCGTTGGCGCCCAGCACGAGGTAGAAATTGCTGCCATGCTCCTCGACGTCGATCTGTCCGCGGAGTTTGCCCGAGATGAACAATCGATTCTTCTCGTCGAGCGTGTGTTCATATTCGCCTGTTAACATGAGCATGACATTTGTCCCACCGGCGTCCCACTGGGCAACCACATCATGGGAAATATTACCACTGAATCCCACCCTGTCAACACAAATTTCCACCCGGCGGCCAAAAAATACCTCGGTTATTCGGACCTTGGGACGACGGCCCGAATCCGACCCCCAACATCTTGTGAATGGCCGCCGCGATTTGGCATATGTGGGGCTGCAAAAAGAAATCACAGGCAGGAAAAAAAGTGGGAGAACCTTGCGGGGGTCGTGGAATTGTAATAGAAGCGGGCGATGGGAATCGAACCCACATGACCAGCTTGGAAGACAATTTGACTCCTTTTCTAAGCACTTGCCAGCAAAGGACTTACACGCACTAACTCTTTGCCTTGCAACCGTTTAGAAGTCATATTTGGTAACATCAAAAGCACGTTGGTAAGCGAAGATTTTTTAAAAGTTACCCGAAAAGTTACCCGTTTCCTGCGCCGTCATTGTTAGATGTCCCGGTACTCCACCAGCACCGTCTCCGTATCCACCTCCATATTCGCAATCAGCTTCGCTATCTCCGCCTCGTACGCCTCGCTATGCCGGCGGATTTCCGGGAAGGCCCCGTCGAAGCGGTAGACCAGCACGTCGCTGTCATCCTTGACAGACTCGTCCACGTTCTCCTCAACCTTGTACTCGGCCGGGTCTGCGTCGATCGTGTCCGCATCGCTGTCCGTCACCACGTCCCGAGACGTAATCCGCTTCTCGGCCAATCGCAACTTCTCGAACAACTGCCCCTGGTACAGCGCCGCAATCACCCCCTCGAAGATCGCCTCATTGAACTCCGCCCCGAACAGAATCTGCTCGAACGTCTCCGGATGGTACCGCGCATAGTCCACGTTCACCGAATACGCCCCATCCGGCACCGGCCAGAAGTACAGCTTCCCATGCCGCCGGGCGTACATCGTCGGCTCACCCTGCTCGGCCGTCGAGTCCGCCACGTGCTTCAGATAATCCCGGTACGTCTTGACCTCCAACGGCCCGCTCCCCGCCACATAGCACTCGTACACCCGCTTCAGACCCGCCGGCGCATCATAGGCCGCCTGCCCGGCCGCCGTCGCCACCTGTGCCTCAGCCGTAAGGAAGTCCGCCCGGCTCGAGATGTCGTACAGCACCCCCTTCAGTTCCGCATGGATACTCGTCACGCCGCTGCCCGTCCCGATCCGGGCCATCACCACATTCAAAACCTCTGCACCCGTCATCGTTCAACTCCAGCCAAAAACCCCTTCTGCAAAGCTGCCGTCACCCCACCCCACCGCCGGCGTCACATAAACCTTCTCGCCCGTATACCGGTTGAGCGCCCGTCCCCGGCCGATCCGCAGCGGGTCATCGCACACGAACACCTTGCCGCCCTCGACCGTAATTTCGCCAGCCGCCGCCGGCACCACAAACGGCGGGGCCAACAGGTCAATCTCCCAAATCACTGCCAACAGCGGATAGCTCACTGTGCCCTCGCCACCGTCTTAACGCCATTGACCTCCGTCACCACCTGCCGCGTCGCCATGGTCCCATCGGACTTCCGCACCTTGATCCCGTCAAAGTTATCCGACGAGGTCTCATTCAGAAACCGCATCACCAGCCACACGAGCTTCTGCGCGACCGTCCACGAGTCCGGACTCCCCGACGGCTCCGCAATCGCCAGCGCATCCCACCCGTCCGCCGCCAGCTTTGCCGCCTGCGCCTTGACGTTGTTGGCCGTATCGCTCTCCAGGCATCCCATCCCGTCGATCTCCACGCTCTTCTCCGTCAGCCGCCGGAATGCATAGAAGTCTAAACGCACCTCCACCGGGATATACCGCTCGGCGTTCGCCAGCGCATTCGCGCCCCCGGCATCCGCATCGATCACCCCCACCAGGTCGCCCGCATCGAACGGCGCTGCCCCGTACGTCACATTGAACCTGTACCACCCGCCCCCAATCTCACTGATCGCAGGCGCAGCAGCCGACTTATCCGCACCGGCTAAGGTCATCAGACTCTCAAAAGCCATCTCCGCGGCCGCACCCGTAAGCGGCTCGCCATCCTTCGCCACGTAAAACGGCACCGTTGACACACTGTTTGCCATATCGCCTCCTTACCGCATAACCCCTGCCCGGCCCGCATTCACCATCCGCCCCCGCTCTGGAAAGACGTACTTCTGCCCAATCGCCCCGATCACCGGCGCTGTCCCATCCGGCTGCGGCCTTCCGCCCCGCAAGACCGCCGGATTCCTCGGCCGCAGATCGTATCCCGCCGCATTCGCAAAGTCAGGGTCCGCACCCACCGAATGCTCCCCCGCATCCGGCGCCTCCGCGCCCGCATACGAGGTCCCCGTCATCGCCGCCGGCGTCCCGTCCGTCTCGATAAAGCAGTTGTGGTCGTTGTACGGCACACTGCCGCCGCTTCGCGAGAAGATCCCCACCGCCCCCGGCGCAAGGCTGAAGACGTTATCGACGACGGTCACCCCGTCGCAGCCATCCAGCAGCACGCCGTCGACCTCCGTCCCGATGAACGTGTTCCCCAGGACATTTGCGTAACCGCCCGCACCCGCGACCCGCACCCCGAACTGCCCGCCCACAACAATACAGCCGATCACACTTCCGCCCCGGTTCACCACGTTCGCGAGGTTAGTCCCCGTCGCCATCCGGCCCACGCAATTCAAAAACACATTGTTGTGGCCCTTTACGGCGTGCTGATGGCTCAGGATATCGTTATGCGAATAGCACCCGTCGAACAGCACGTGATCCGCTTCCGTGCTGATAATAAAGCTGACCCCTGAGAAACGGCAGTTCCTCACCACGATGTTGCGACACACCGTCGCAAAATTCAACGCGCTCTGGCCGCCCGTGTCGCGCAGATGCACGTTCTCGAAGATCAGATTATCCGCCCCATAGAAGTACAAGGCCGAAAAACCCCCGCTGTTGCCGTTTAAACTCACGCATCGGTCCGTATCGATCACCCCATTCCGCAGGATCGTCAGCGGCGATTCGTGCCATCCCCCGCCCCTGCCCATATCGCCCGGCACCGTATGGAAGCCCACAATCCGCTTGAACGTGTTGTACAGCACGTTCCCGCCCGCATCCACGGAGACCGAGCCCGCCAGCGTCTCATCCAGATTCGTCCAGATCGTCACGCTGTGTAGGCTCGCATCCGTCTCATCAAGCGCACTCTGCAGGGTATCGAAAGCCCCGCCCACCTTCACCGTCACCGTCGTATTGCCGCCCGATGCATCCCCGATCGCGATCCAGTCGCCCGCCGGGTCGACGGCCGTCACATGGTACCGCATCGTCTGGAGATTCACGTCCGGCACCGGCGTTTCGACCACGTACGCCGCCATCCCCACCTCGACGCCGGCAAAGCAGCCCGCCTTTGTGATGTGCCGGTCCGAGCCTGTAAACGCACACCCCGCCTCATCCGCGACGGGGCCGCCGTTGACCATCAGCTTATTCATCGCCGCAGTCTTTTCGGAGTCCGTGCCGTTTGGACACTGACTGTCCCACCACTCCTGCGTACATCCGCCCGCCAGCGCCGTCCGACCGCTCTTGTCCCCGTTTCCGCCGACGAAGAACACCGACCTGTGCCCATAGAACACCGGATAGCCCATTACTCTACCTCCGCCGGAACGCCGTCAAGCCAGACCTCAATCACCCTGCCGCGTCTGAACACAGCCGCCGCCTGCGGATAGCGCGCACGCACCTGCTGCTCCACCCAGGCCGCCCCCGCGGCCATCTCCTTCTGCCGCAACTCGGCCGCCACCGCCCGCCGCACGTTCGCCACAAGCGTCGCCGTCATCCCCTCAGCCCCGCCAGTCCCAACGCCGGCCAATGTCTTCACGGCCTCAGCCGAAAGCGCCTCAACCGCCCCTGCACTGAGTTCCTGTGTCTCCGCCCCATCCTTGACTTTCTTGTACAGTGCCAACTGCCGCATCACACCTCCTGCGTCCAGACCCCGTATTTGTGCACGGTCACCCAGTCCCCCGCACTGTCGGCCACTAAGGTAATGGCCTCACCAATCGCATCGGCCCACTTGTACTTGTCCGGCGTCTGCCCGCTGTTGTCGCGAATCGCCGCCGCGCCCGGGTCCACCCGCACCTGCTGCGGCTCCTGAACGCAAAACGTAAACCGCGTCCCCGAGGCAGCGTTCGCGGGCAGCGTCAGCGTAACCGTCCCCGTCGCCCCGCGATTCGTATGGACACTGCCCGATTCCGCTTCCGTCAGCACGTCATCACCCGTATGCGCCTCGATGATCGTACTCCCCCCGCCGCCTCCACTCGCTGGCGCCGGAACGGCAATGCTGTGATGGTCCCTCGCATCCGTAATCGACACAATATCCCCGCCCGCCGTCTGCACTATGGCCAGACGCACGTGCGGCGTCGCCGTCATATCCGGCCAGCCCGCGTACGCGTTCGTCACCAGGTCTGCGCCCGAATCCACGTACACATAGATCGACGCCTTGTTATCGGCCACCACATTGCCCGCCGAGCCGGGATAGGACACGAGCGCCGTCCCGATCCAGTACTTGCCCGGCTTGACCCCGATATTGAGTCCGCCCTCGTCAAACACCCGCAGGTCATTGCCCCGCCGGCAGGCCAGAAGCAGCCGGTACAACAGCTTCCTGAAGTGCAGATAGTACGGCGCTGTCCCCGTAGGGATATACTCCACGCCTGTCTCGGCATCGCTCAACAGCCCCAGCAGGCTGTTATCACTCGGATACACTTCCGCCATGATTCACCTCATCGAAGCAAGAGCAGGAGGCAAACCCACCGGCCTGCCCCCTGCCCAACTTGACTACTTCGTCAGGAGTCCAACACCACGCGGGTATCACAACTGATCACCGCAAAGTCCTCACTGTTGAACTTCGCCTTGTTGAACCCGTAGATGCTCGAGACCTCGCAGCCGAACTGACTGTCGTACTCGAAGATTTTCTCGACCCAGCGAATCCGCCGCCCATAGGCTAAGATGCCCGCCTGCGCACCGCAGAAGAGCCCCCGCGCCACGGTGATTCCATTTCCGCACGGATCGCCCGACTCGAAGTACGTCGCCGGGGCAGTACCCACGCCGTCGCCGGTCCGCAGCTCGATCTTGTCGTACTCGTGGACGATGATCCCATCCCACACGCCGGCCGCGCCGGAAAACAGCGGGTTGCTCTCGCCCCGTACGTTGGCAAGCTGCTGAGCGGCCACCCATGCCATATCCTGCTTGAGCGCCTTGACCTGCCACGGACTGGCAAAGTACACAAACCACTGCTTGCCGCCGATCACGATGGGGCGAAGCTTGCTGTAGTTGACGCCGCCATCCTTCTGCGCCATGCGTTTCAGATGACTCAGCACCTGCGTCCCGAACAGGTGCCCGCTGCCGGCCGCGGTAATGGCCGCATCGTTGGCGACCACCGTCACCCCGACCGTGCCGTCCAGCAACTGCCCGCCGTAGAACCTGCGGTTGGCCGTCGGCGCGGCCGCCGTAATCGTCCCCACCGAATTGGCCAGGCCCGACAGGCCCTTCAGGATGTCCGTATCCCGCGTCTCGGCCAGCCACAGGCCCAGGGCATCCTTGGCCTCCGTCCGCAGTCGGATCTTTGTCCGCCGCTCCGTCATCTCGCCGTCCAGACGCACCGATTCCTTGCGCTTATGGATAGTCGTCTGGCAGTTGTAGAAGGTGAGCGCCTTCTCCTGCCCTTCGCTGGCCGCGTCGTCGACCTTGCCGTCACTGATCAGCCGGGCCCGCAGCGGCGTATTGATCCGGTCGCCCTTATCCTTCGTCAGGTCCGTATTGACCTGGATGAGCGCATTGCTCGACTCGCCCACGAAGCGGCCGTCATTGAAGTAGCTGTCCTTCTCGGCCTGACGCCACGTCTTCTCGCCCCAGACCTCTTCCACGGACGCGGAATGACTCCCGCCCCGCAAAAATACCGTATTCGCCATAATGCATTACCTCGTTTCTCTTGCCGGTCAGCCCAACGACTCCGCGAGCCTGTCCAACTCATCTTCGGACATGCGGCCCACGTCCTCAGGCGTCGTACTCACCTGTCCGCCGCCCGTCGCCGGCACCCGGCCGGTTAACTTGATCTTCTCCAGCAGTCTCGCCGTCCGAACCGCCTCGGCCTTCTCGCGGAGTTCCGGCGCAAGCATCACGCACCGCCGGTACCGCTCCGCCGCAGGGTCACTGGCTTGCCGGATCGCCATGCGGTCGCCCTCGGTCAGATGCGCATCACCGGCCGCGACCACCGACTCGTAATCCAGCCCGTCCCCGCACGCCTCGACGGAATACTCCTTCACCGCCGCCGCACGGCTCTCAGACTCCCGCGACGCAAACGCAGCATCCGCATCCGCCTTGCGCTGTTCGGCCAGGAAAATCCGCAGTTGGGCCATTGTCACCGGCTTTGCATCGTCAGGACTATTCGCTTGTCCTCCGTTTTCCCCCGGAGGTGGGGTCTCGTCCTTCTTCTGCTTTGCCTGCACTTCGGCCAACTGCCGTTCCAGTTCCTGCCGCTTGCGAACCTCCGCCTGCTTGTCGGCTAAGAGCCCGTTAAACTGCTCTTCGCTGTAGACCTTCGGCGGCGCGCCTTCGGTGTTCGTTTCGACCTCTACTGCTGTTACTTCGCTTTCCATGCTTACCATTCCTTTGAATTCACGGGCCAAAGTCGCCCTCTACCTGCAATCATCCCCTGCAGTCAGGGTCATCAGCCGACACGTCCCTGCGGCCGACTCAGGGTATTTACAAAGCCTCTGCTCACTTGCAGCTTCTTCGTCTCACTCGCACTCCCGCGTCTCACATCGCCCGTACCATCGCCCGCACTTCGCCCCCCAATGTCATGCAGGATCTTCTCCTTGTTCAAAAGATCGCTGTTTTCCACCACCACCTGCGCCGGTATCTGCTCCGGGTACATCCGGGCAATCTCCATAATGCTCATGAAGTTGGCGTACCGCGCCGTCGGCGAGGTCGACGACGATTCGATCCGGATGCCGTACTTGCCCACCTTCCGCGACCGCAGCAGTTCCATCTCGCCCGCACCCAGCTTCTCCGACGCAATCGCCCGAATCTCCGCATCCGAGTACACATCCGTAAACCGGATCATATCCACCAGCCCAAGGGCCAGCAGCTTCTGCGTCCGGCTGAAGTTGTCGAAGACCACCTCCACCACCTTCATCCCCTGCGCCTGCCGCAGCTCGATCGCCTTGCCCGACTCCAGCACCCCCTCCATGATATGCCCTAACAGGTCCGGGTTGGCCCCGGAGATCTCCTTCATATCGTCCGCGCCCATCTGCGCGGCCGTAATATGTCCCTCCGACAGCGGCGCAGGCTCTATCCGTTCGATCTTTCCGCCCGCTTTGGACTCATCCAGGACCACCCCCGGCGTCGCCCCGTGCTTGGCCAGGTGCCGGTCGTAATTGTTGAGCACCTTCTTGACCTTGAAGCCGGAATTGGCCGTCTGGTTGAGGTTATGCAGCGCCTGCGACCTGCGCTTATTGACCTCCTGCTGCGGACCTTGCAGGTTTTGCACCACGCCCATCACGTACCCGTCCACCCAGTACGGACAGAACCGGTAATACGGAAACGCCGTAACCCCGCCGTACGGGTCCCGCACATCCTCCAGGACCACGTTGCCCGCCGTCACCGTCTTATTCAGCACCGGCGCAACCCATTCCTTCACGGTCCACCGCCCGCTCTGCGCCGCAATCGCCGCGGCCAGTTGGGCCTGTGCCGCATCGATCACCCGCATCACACCGGTCGCCGCATTGATCAGCACAATGCGTTTCTCAAACGCCTTCCACCAGCACTCCCGCACGCGGTACCTGAGCACCCCCGCGTCGCCGCCGCCCGCCACGTCCGCCGACGCCGGATCGACATCCAGCCCGCCGGCGTCAATATCCCCGACCTTCCCCGGCCACGTCAGTTTAACCGCCTCCTTATCCATCCACATATCGCGAATCACAAACCGCCCGGTGCGGTTCAGGTCGTATTCCTTCGCATCCGGGTCCTCCCGCATATCGAACGGCGACACCTTGCTCACCTTCAGGTCCCCGCCTAAGGGGTCGTCGGCGTAATCGACCCCCACGCCGATCCAGCCCTTGTTGCCGATGATCCCGTCCAGGAAGCAGTCGGCGATCTCGTAATCGGCGTCGGTCACGTCCATGCAGTGCCGCAGGGTCGCAGTAAATACCTCCGCCAGCCCGGTGAGCCCCCCGCGCCGCGCCACCACGGTAATATCCTGCCGTCCCTGCCGCTGAATACCGGCCAGAAGGTTGATAATCGGCAGGATCAGGTTGATCGTCAGCGCCGGCCGCTTCTCGGCGGCCAGCTTCTCCAGATCCGCCGCATCCCACTGGTTGCCCACATAGAAGTTGAACCCCGTCTGCATGCGGTCCCGTTCATCATGCAGACCCGCATCCGCATGCTTCCAGTAGTCACGCACCAGATTCAGACGTTCAACTTCACTCATATACCTTGCTTTTCCACCGCTCCGCAACTACACTGTCCTCATGGCCAACAGGAATCTTAAACCCATATTCGCCACACTTTGCTTTGCCGCAGGGGTGCTCTGTATCATCTTCATGATCTGCTTTCTTGCCTACGTGGCATGGCTTCTCTTCGGGTATTGGTACTTCAGTAACTGGCACTAACCATCCCATTCGCTCTGCTTATCTACTTGACTACTCGTCTACTCAACCTACTCCACTCCTTCACTACTCCACTACTTCCACTCACATCGCCATCGCGCTGTACCTCCCATCGTAGATGGAATCTTCAAACCCCTCATAACCATCCCGCTCGCCGACCAGTTCACCCTCCACAAACTGCAGTGCATACAGTCCGTTCACATACGCGTCCGCCCGGTCGGGACTCCGGCCCAGTCGCTGCTTGATGTCCGCCTTGGATTCGATCAGGATGCGCCCGTTGCGGAATTCGTACGTCGGAGTGGCAAGCTGGCCTCGCAGCTGCGGCTCGACGTTCTTCAGTTCCACGTCGCCGTCGGCAAACATATCCGCCGCCGTGCACCAGACTTCAGACCGCAGGTTGTAGTACTTCTCTGTATCCGACGCCTTGCCGGCGTTGTCGATGGGCAGGACATCGTCGCCCATCTCTACGAGGCGATCCACCACCCCCGCGCCGAGCCCGCACACATCCACCACCACTAGGCAGCCGCCATGCTTATGCGAAAGAACGTGTAGGACGTTAGCAGTATGCATAAGGTCCTTCTTGCCATAGACCACCGCCTCCTTAATCTGCGTGTTCTCCAGATAATAGATCACCGTCTCGTCGTCGCCATACCGCGCCGGGTCGCACGTAATCAGTTTTTTCACCGCCGGCGGATACTGCGTAATCCGGCCGGCGTTGGCCACCCACGCATCGCGAATCACCTGATTGAACCCGCCGAGACAGTCCCACGATCCCTCCAGGTACGCCTTCAGCAGTTCCGGCCGGTTCCGGAACGCATCCTTCAAAACCGCGATATACTCCGGGCCCAGGTAATGGTTGTCCGTCGGCAGCGCCTGTATGAACAGCCGCCCCGGCGTCGGGTTCAGAATGAACTCATCCTTGAGAAACGAAGGCGCTGGGTTCGCCGTGAAGAGCCCCTTGCCCGGGATCTTGGTGCCGTTGACAATCAGCCGGAACGTCGCCCGCAGTTCCCCGATCTGCCCGGCGTCGACCTCTTCGGCCTGATCGAGAAAGAAGAACGCATACTCCGCCGAGTTGAACTTGTTGACAATCTCGGAGTTATCCAGCCCGCCAGTCAGGATCTTCACCCGGCCTAAGACAATGATCTCCGCGGGCTTGCCGCGAATCTCGTAGTACTCCTGCGGGATGAACCGTTTCCACGTCTCAAGGGTCGTATTCGTAAAATCCACCCCGCGCTTCCGCCCCATGAACCCCACCGGAATCGGATGCAAACGCGGACCAATGTCGCAGACTTTCACAATCTCAAGTACCTTGTGAAGGCACCAGAAGCACCCGAACACACTCTTCCCCCCGCCCTTGGCCCCGCCATAAAGCACCTCCCGTACATCGGGGCGCTCCAGCGCGTCCCAGGCAAGCGTCTGCTTGGCCGTCAGCACCGGCTTCCACTGAATTGTCCGAACATCCCCATTCATTTGTGTCAATCTGCGTTTCCCTCAGTGCCCTCTGTGCCCTCAGTGGCAGGCCGTTCGTACGTCTTCGTAATCACAATCTCAAACGGCAGCCCGCCCACGCCCACGTTCTCCGTCGCCTTGCCCTCAGCCAACTGCACCCGGTGCGCATAGTCGCGAGCGATCCGGTTCACGCGGTCGATTTCGTCGCCGCCCTTCGCATCTTCAGCCGACAACTTCTCCAGATACTTCTGCACCAACCTGTCGGCCAAGCCGCGTATCCGCCGTATCCGTACGTCGTGGTTTTCCTCGCGAATGCGCTTCACATCCTCATACCGCTCAGGCCGCCGCCGCATCGCCGCATACACATAATTCTCAGACTTGCCCAACTCGGCGGCAATCTCCGAAACCGCCCGCCCGCCCTCGTACTCGCCGAATATCCAGTCGGTCTCAAACCTCCGCCCACCGGCTTCTCTCTCATCAGTCTCAGCCATCCTGCTATCCTGTTAAACCCGTCACGAAGGCGTAGCACCTCCGCCTTCGTTCTCTACCCTACATATTACGTCCAAACCGCCGCCTTCGTCCACATAAAACAACCGTAAGACCTTATAAACACAGAACTTACGCGCAACATGCACATGCCACGCAATGCCATGTTCCGCCACGCCACGCCATACGCCCTAAAAGAATTTTTTCAAATCCGTCGATTTTTCCTATCAACATCCCCCCGTCTCATTCGCCATTACAGACGTGACACGCGCCGACCCTCTGCGCGACGACCTCAAAATGCCGGTTGACGCCGTCCAAAGAAGGTGGTACATCTCTAAAAACTGAATACCTGAAAGTTCACTGAACTTTTGCCGTCTCGCACTAAACCGCCAGTTTATATGCCGAGAGACGTAGAAGGTCGGTGCCCTGCAATGGGGCACCGTCTGCGCGTGTTCTCGGCGGGCTCTGGCGGGCCTTGTGTGAGCACGTTGCGGCGGTGCTCCTTTTTTAAGGCGCCGTTTCGGAGGAGCCGGGCCGCATCATCGTCAGGATGAAACGGTGCCGGAACGGAGAGAAGTATGTGGTATTCAGATGGGGTGTCGTGTGGCGGGCAAGAGAGAACTCAATTCAAACCATGGAGGCAGAAAATGCGAATTGTATTTGCGATTGCAGCGCTTGTCGTCTGTACGTCAACTGCGTTGGCCAGCTTTGACAGCTACAGTCTCCTGATCGGGAATCCGCAGGGGGGGTCGGGCCAAACGGCACCGTACTTTTACGCCACTTTGGACGCCGCCGGGTACTCGGACTGGATTTGGTATGGAGCGTCACCCATCCACGACCATGACTATCACGAAGTCCTCAGCGGCGAATGGGCGGCCGCAATCTACTACGACGGGATCAGCACCGACTTGACAGCAGACCCCAACGACGGAGACCGTAGGCAGGCCATGTGGCTTACGAAACACTTCGACTACCCGAACTGGCCCACGAACAGCAATTTCCAGAAGTCCGCCGGCCAGCCATGCGAGGCATGGTACGAGCCCACCAACCCTTCGCCACTCCTGAACACAGGCCAATCGACCATTCGCAACAATAAGATTGAGATCACCATCGACTATGAGGTCGTCGACCTGGAAGGGCTCGGCTCGACCTATTCGCCAATGTCGTTCCTCACCGAACCCAACAGCGTCGTGGCCCAGCGCATGTACAGCGACCGCTATGTTTTTCTCCAGACGTACACCATTCAGAACGTGAGCGCCCAGACCATGACGGGCCTGGAATTCTATCAAATGCTTCATTCCCACGGCGCGGACGAGTATGGCGCGCAGGTCAACTCCACGTACACGGATGCTCTGTTCTCCGACCCGCTCGCTTTGTACACACCCATTGATTCGGTGCACGACGTCGGCAACTTCCGCTATGACATTACACAATGGAATACACCACCCTTCGCAGGCTGGGTCAGCCATGCTGACTACGTTGGCTTTAGCAGCACGGTTGAACCGGACTGGATTGACAACGACACATACAAAGGCCACAGCGGCAAGCCTGCCAGCGGGACGCATGTTAACGTAGAACAGCACAAGCTGAACGGCATTGACTGCATCTTCAACGAGGAGGTCTGCGGCGCGATGGGCTGGTCCTTGGGCAGCCTGGACCCGAACGAGACGACATCAATGACGATTGCCTTCATGTGCGGGCCCGAACAAGATGCCCCGTCGCTGGCCCTGAACAAGACCGATGACGCGCAATCCTGTGTCAGCCCCGAGGACGAGTTGACCTACACAATTAGCTGGCAGAACCTCGGCGAAGCAGATGCCGAGAGCGCCGTGCTGGTTGACTATTTACCCGCAGGCGTCGATTACCCGGCCGGCTGGCCGACGCTCGATCCGAATTTCGTGGTGATTCCGGGCGACCCGGCCTACGACACCGGGACGCATTCGTACCGCTGGGACCTGGGAACCATTCCGGCAAGCGGATACGGGTCGGTGCAATTGACGGTGGTAGTCAATGACAAAGCCGAACCCGGTATGCCCATGCGCAACGACGCCGTGCTTACTACCTCACAGGGTAACGCCAGTGTGCAATGGGCCACCGACGTCTGCTGCTGGGACCAAACCGGCATCATCTACGTCAACTGCAATGCGCAAGGCGCTGACATCGGGACAAGCTGGGCTGATGCTTACACTGATCTGCAACGCGGGCTCAGACGGGCGGCCGAAAGCTGTGGGACGGAAATATGGGTGGCACAGGGAACCTACGACCCCGGCCGGCTCCCCGCAACGGTGTTTACGATTCCCGCCAACGTCGCCATGTATGGTGGCTTCGCAGGCAACGAGACCTCGCGCGAGCAGCGGAATCCCAACATCCACAGGACCATCCTCACCGGTGGCGTCGACGCGGAACGCAACGAGACGGTAGTGAAGATGGGCCAAGACAGTCTGCTGGACGGTTTTGTGGTGACGGCTTCAGCATTCTTGGGCCAAGGCATCTATGCCTCCAGCGTTGACTGTTCTATCGCCAACTGCACGGTAGAAAGGAACGGTGGGTATGGCGTCCGCGCCGCAAATGGCGACGCTGTCTTGCAGTGGTGCACAATCAGAGACAACCGCCGTGACGGCATCTTTCATCAAGGGGAAGGCTCCGTGCTGTACGCCGAGAACTGCTGGATAAGACAGAGCGGGGAACGAGGCATACACTGTATAAATGCGACTCCCGTTGTGCTGAACTCTATCGTATCCGAAAGCGATATGAACCAGTTCGGAAACGAAGGCGTTCTTATGGTGAACCCGACCTATCCGCCCCTGCTACTTAACAACACACTGGCGCACAACACGAGCAAAGGATTGTTCTTTTCGGACAACGGCACGGTGAGCGATCCGAACGGCAAGGACTGGCCGGACGTTGAAAACTGTATCCTCTGGCTGAATAACGCAGGCGGTGACCAGTTTGGAGGGTTCGGGCGGGATTGCATTGCGTATAGCTGCATTTATGACCCGAACGACCCCGATGGCTTGGACCTTACTCGCGACCTCAATTACAACTTCAGCGCAAGACCCAAGTTTGCCTACGTCGACCCGAACAATGTACGGATCGCGTATGACTCGCCCTGTAAGGATGCGGGCAATCCGGCGTTGGACTATGAAGACCAATTGGAGATGGACCGCAACGAAAGGGTCTACGGCACGACCGTCGACATAGGGGCCTATGAGGTAAGCTGCGAAGACACCTCTAACGAAATGGACTGGAACGCCGACGGCCGCATCAACTGGGGTGAATTCGCCGCGCTGGCCTCGGTCTGGCGGGCGCATGACCCCAATGACCCGGCGCTTACGGACCCGAATAACCCGCGCTATGAGTATGTGAACGACCCGAACGGCTTCGCCCAGCCGGCCAATCTGGCACTTTGGTATCCCAACGCCCCCAAGTACAACCTGTCCACTACCGGCTACAGCGAATACGCCGTTGATTTTGCAGACCTCGTGGCCTTGATCGAAAGCGAGGACTGGCTTGTCTGGCAAGCCTGCTGGCTGCAAGGCGGCTATTCCCAGATGATGCCGAGCGGCGGCGAGAGCATGCTCTTGGGTACCTTCGAGGCGATAGCCGTCGATACACCCGTCCCGTCGGAGAGGTCAAGCTACAAAGAAAGGTTGCACCTGGCCAACATCATTTGGAAGCTCGAATCGCTTTGGCTGACGGACCCGGACATCCAGCAGCACATTGACGCGGCTGACTGGCAGCGGTTCATGGACGCCTTGCACTATAACTTCCTTGAATTAGAGACCGGCATACTCCTTATAGAGTGACCGCTTGACTTTGGAGTCGTCAAAGGGTATAATCAGATCGGTTAGGGGATATACCATGATAAAGAGACTGGTTCGGCTAGTATTGTTCGCTTGTTCTGTCTGGCCGGCCTATGCGGCCTACGATGACGGCCTGATTTCCCGCGGCGAGTATGAGTGGTATGTAGAATGGTTCAGTGACACCCTTGTTGTAGACGGGGGTGGAGCCAACGTGATGGAGGCCAGGAACTTCAGCCGAATTGAGGTTCAGTCAACAAGCTCTCCTTTAGGTACCGGAGTCGGCGGTATAATGGACCTCGTGCTTGGGGGCTACAGCCGTTTGGATTATTACGACGGCGAAACAGAGGAACTCACCATAGGGCAGAATGCCAAAGCCTACCTCTACGGCGGGCGCATTGATGCTATCAGCAACGCTCAGAATGCCAACTTTCCGCGGATATTTATTTACGCTCAAGAGGGCTGGTCGTGGACCTACGAAGCCGGCAAGATAAGAGGCATCACGGGCTCGTGGTATGACGGCACAAACCTTAACATCCGCTTTAACCCCTATTGGGAGGATGAGTACCCCCCGGCTTGGAAGAACATTCAGGTCATCACCCCCGAACCGGCAACACTGCTTCTCATGGCTCTTGGAGGCATGCTCCTACGACGAGGGCACTGATCGACCCAGGGGCCTCCGGCCACCCGGAGGCCCCTTTTCAGCGCCTGCGATGAACTTGAATGAAGGACTACTTGACCAGGTTCAGACGAGGTTCTGCTTGTTCACCCGTGAACAGCTGTTGCTGTACGGCATCTATGATCAAGGAGCAGGTCGCGATGTCACAAGGCCATAATCGTGGTGGTGCCGTTTGGCGAAGACATGGCTTCACCCTCACCGAACTTCTCGTCATAATAGCAATTGTTGCGATTCTGACCGCTGTCCTGGTGCCGACACTGGCGAGGGCGAAAGAACGAGGACGGCGGGCAGTCTGTGCCAACAACGTTCGCCAGTTCATCGTGCAAATACACGCCTATGCCAGCGAGAACACCGACCGGTTGCCAAGTGGATTGTCTAATCACGGCGAAGATGAGCACACGCCAATCCTTTCCAGTGCCATGTACGACGCCCTCGTCGGAAGTGCCGGTGATATTAAGTTCCTGACGTGCCCCTGGCTCAAGGATCCTTTTACCAACTCGAACAGTTGGTACTACCAGCAGCACGGAGACTACGGCTACCTCTTGGGATACAACTATTTGGGAGGACACGCCGGAACACCATGGCCTCTGACCGCACCCGCTACGAGCGAATGGATAAGCCCGCAGACCAGCAGTGACAGAGGGACTGCGCCAGTCGTGACCGAACTCAACGCGTGGAGCACGGGGAAGATCGTGACCTTCACTCCCCATGGCAAGCGGGGACCAATCAACAATTACAGTAGTCCGGGGGCCGGCAGCAGTCCGCCACAGGACATTGGTGCCGAAGGTGGCAACGTGGGACTCCTCGACGGTTCGACCTCGTGGAAGAACATCGAGGCCATGAAGATATACATAGGATCGCGACAGTGCCCCGCCGATGGTTGCCTAACCATGTGGTGAACACGAAGACAGCACACTGGGCTTGTCCTGACGCTGAGGTGCGAAAGCGTGGGGAGCGAACGGGATTAGATACCCCGGTAGTCCACGCCGTAAACGATGCCTACTAGGTTGTGGGAATTCTGACATTCTCACAGTCGAAGCAAAAGTGTTAAGTAGGCCGCCTGGGGAGTACGGTCGCAAGGCTAAAACTCAA
>DAOTMV010000052.1:0-26890 GCA_035450485.1 Anaerohalosphaeraceae bacterium
AGCCGTCTCTCCAGGTTAAAAGAGCAGAAAGAGACTTATTCAGCAAGCCCTACTTTAAGCACAGTGTCAGGCATGCGGCTCGCAGGGCGGCCGGCGGGATGGTTGCTGACTTCTCGTCGAACTTGGCCCAGTGCTCTCGGAAGAAATGCTCTTTCGCGCCGTCAGGCCGATTCCCAGAACATGCCACTTCATCACAAAGCGCCTCCTGATTCAAAGCTCAAGGTCTCGGCAAATGTACAGGGTTTGTTCCTTTGAGCAGATGTGAGAATAACCCACTCTTGAGCAAACCGCAATAACCGGTCGGGCAGGCAATATCAGGGCGTTATTCTATCAGACCTGAAGGACGGCCGGTGGGACACGGGTCGGGCGGCACGTTTTCGGCTTGCAGGAATGGGTCACCGCGGCCATAATGCGCACAACATACACAAACCTTGCGGAAAAGGAGTCGACTATGCTCTTGCCAAGACCGATTCGGAAATTCATTGCTGTCTTTCGCGGCGGTGTATCGCCCCTGATGATCGTTCTGTCGATCGTACTGGGTTTCACGTTCGGTATAATTCCGGGCTTCTACGGGGTGCACGCCCTGATACTGATCCTGTTTGTGCTGCTCAACATTCATCTTGGGCTGTTTTTGTTGTCGGGTGCGCTGGGCAAGGGGTTTTGTTTTGCGGCGGCGCCGGTGCTGTATCACGTCGGCGGTTTTGTTCAGGCGCATCTGTCGGGCGTGCTGGACGTTTTGGGGCGCGTGCCCGTTCTGGGTCTGACGGACTTCGGGCGTTATGCGGTGGCGGCGGGACTTCTGATCGGGCCGATTTGCGGGCTGGTGGCGGGTCTTATTCTGGCGCAACTCGTCCTGGCGTTTCGCCGGACGTGGCTGCGGCTCGAAGAAGGGAGCGAGGCCTTTCGCAAGTGGTATAACAAGGGCTGGGTGCGGGTCATTGACCGCATCGTAATCGGTAAGCGCGCAAAGGATGTGCGACAGGCCTTGCAGGGCAAGAGTCCGGTGATTCGCAAGGCGGGGGTCGGGCTGGCGATCGTGCTGGTCATTATTACGGTGGGCGTGACGGCCGTGCTGAAGGACAACCTGATCGCGCAGAGGGCGACGGCGGCCCTGTCGCGAGTAAACGGGGCCGAGGTGAACGTCGAGCGCATAGACCTGTCGCTGAGCAACGGGCGGCTGGGTGCGGAGAACATCCAGGTGACCGACCCGAAGAAGCCGGAGTTCAACCAGGTCGTTATCGGGTCGCTTTCGGCGGATGCCGGGTTATACGATTTGTCCTGCGGCAAGCTGGTCTTCAACGAGATGCTGCTGTCGGAGGTGCGATTCGATACGCAGCGGCAGACGCCGGGCGAGGTATTCAAGCGTCAGGAGCCTGCGGAAGAGCCGTTCGATCCGGAGGATTGGAAGGTGCTCGGCGACCTGGGCAAGCTGGAGTCGTACTTCGAGAAGGCCAAGAAGGTCAAGGAATTCCTCGACAAGATACGGCCGTACCTGCCCAAGCGGGATGAAAAGGCCAGGACCGCGCCGGAGCAGATCCCGCAGACGGTGCTGGAATACCTGCAGGCGCGGGCCGTCAGCAGTCCGACGCCGCGGGTTCTGGCCATGCGGATAGTGCTGGATAAGGTCGAGCTTGCGGACACGCCGTTCGGCACGTGCAAGATCATTATCGAGAATGCCTCCGATGCGCCGGGGGCGGCGGGGCTGCCGGTGAAGATTCAGATCCAGTCGCAGGAGAACCCTGAGGCATTTGCGATGGCGGTGCGATTCGATTCGGCCGAGGCGGCGCCGCCTATCGAGGGCGCCTTCAACAGGATCGACCTGAGCAGGTTTCAGTCGCAGATGAGCGACAAGAACCCGATTGTGTTTAAGAGCGGCACGGCGTCGGGCACCTTCAGCGGCACGGCGACCGTGGAGGGGATTGACCTGAACATCACGGTGAACCTGAACGACATGCAGGCGGACAGCGGCGGCAAGGGTATGTTGGGCCTGGACGCCAAGAACACGGCCGAGGTGCTGGGGGCACTGAACACGCTGCAAACGAATTTGCGGCTCATCGGTCCGCCGAACGACCCGCGCATAGCGTTCGACACAAAGGGGCTTGGCGAGCAGTTCCAGAAGGCACTGGTCGCGGCGGGTAAGGAACGTCTCAACCAGGAACTGCAGAAGCAGCTCGACAAGGCCTTGGGCGATGAGGTCATGAAGCTGCCTGCCGAGGTCAAGGACGTGATCAAGGACCCCGGCGGCCTGATCAAGGGCATTGGCGGCCTGCTCGGCGGTGACAAGAAGGAATAGGTTGCGGCCGGCCGGCCAACAGCGTACCTAACGTCTGCATCGACGGGCGCTGGTAGTCCGCGCTTAAGCCCGCATTGTCGGGCAATCGCTCGGCAGCGGGCCGGGCAATGTCCGGCGTTTCACAATTACCGTAAGCTGTGACGTCGCTTCAAATGGCCGTGCTTCGTCTCTTGCCCGCGGCGCTCCAAGGCTCTCTAAGCGTATCGCCAAGTTGTCAAAGCAGGGCGCTGAGCGTCATTGACTCAGCAGTTGCAGCGCGTCGACCCCCTCGGCACCGGGCGATTCGATCGCCGATGTTTCGACGGGGCCAGCTTCTGCTTCGATGGGGACCGTCCATGTGTCTATCTTGTTGAATGCTCGGCCGGGCATGCCGGAGTAGGCATCGAAGATCACGGCGGTGTTTGTCACGGTCACGTCCAGAAAGGTCATCGGGCGGCCTTGGCCGGTGTTGCCGGTATCCACCTGCCACGTGGTTGCGGGGCCGCCGACGGGGGCCTGCTGCATGCGTCCGTAGAAGTGTGTATGCCCGGAGAAATATGCCACAACTCCCCGCTCGTTGAGCAGTTTCCAGAAGCGATCCCGGTGAGCGGTATTCGCATCGAGGCTGCTGCCGACATGCCGCCGCCGGGGAAACGCGGGTTCGTGGCCTGCGACGAAGATAACCGGCTGGCGGGTCGCCTCCAGGTCGGCCTTGAGCCAGTTGTAGAGGGCGTCGCAGACGTCGCCTTTGCCGGAATGGTCATCCCGGCCGGTGAAGTATTCGTTGAGCACCACGAAGTGCGCCGAGCCGTAATCGAACGAGTAGGTCGTGGTTTCGCAGCCGGGCGGGCCATGGCGAACCACAAAGGGCAGATGTTCGAAGCGGCTGCGTATCCAGGCCATGTCGGCGGGCGTTTCGGCATCGTGATTGCCTACCACCGGATACCAGATAACGTCCTGGCCCAGGGCCGTGCGCAGGTCCGCGTCGGTCACCTGGGGCGGATCGAAATCGCCGACCATGATGAAAAACGCCCCTTCGCCGCCGACGAGGCGGTTCATTTCCTGAAGCGTCCACTGGAAGGCGGCACGGCGCAGCCAGTTGGGCCGGCTGTCCGAACCTACGGTAAAGCGAAACGGCGTGCCGGGGGGCAATGGTTCTCTGTGAGCGCCGGGGGGGTCGGCAGGCGTTACAGGGTTTGCGGTCTTCTGTTCGGCGGGCGGCGGCGCAGCACAACCGCCAAGAAAGATGATCAACAAGAAGATCGGCCACAACGCTTTGATATTCTTCATGCGGTCCCCAATGCGGAAAGATGCAGAGTCCGTTCGCGCAGGCTGTACGGAAGCCCGTGCGTAATCGGATTACGGCTGCCGGGCGGGCCCAGTTCAGGGCAAATTGAACGGCGGCAAGCCGCCGCGCCGCATCAAGGCAGGAACTTTGCGGGGTTCTTGAGCTTATCGGGCAGATACTTGTTGACGACGTAGTCGAGGCCGTGCTTGGCGAAGGCCTGCTGCTCGACACGAACACCCATCTTTAGCATCTGATTGATCGATTCCTGCCAGGGCTTGTGGTGCAGGACGAACGGGTCGTTCTTGAGGGCGTCCTTGGCGCGCTTGATGTCGACGTCCTTCAACGGATGGGTCGGCAGCTTGTAGTCGATGACGTCCTGCGGAGTGACGCCCAGAAACGTGGCCTGCGGCACGCAGAAGAACTCGTTGAGGTGTGCGGCGTTGCCGCTTCCGACCTTGAGCGTGCGGTAGATATTGAAGTAGCCGTACGGATCGCCGTCGACAAAGGCGTAGACAGGGATCTTGAGGCAGTCGCTCAGCCGCCGGATAAACCGCCGGCATGCCCGCGTCGGCACACCCCCCATACTGATGAGAATGCAGTTGTTCTGGCGCCAGTAGTCGTACTTCACGAGGCGCTGGAACATGCCGGCCGTTTCGATGGCCAGGATGAACTTTGCACTGCTCTCGAAGGCCAGGTGTTCCACGTCGATCGGGATGGAATAGGCGCCCGAACCGAACTTGGTGCAGTCGATCCGCAGTTTCTTGCCGGAGGCGTCGCGGTCGATGACGATCAGCTTGCCGGCGACGTCGCCGCCCTTTTCCTCCGGGACGAACTTGAGCTGCTCGCGGTTGACGCCGAACATCGCTTCGACGTCGTCCATAATGGTGTCCGACTCCGGCTGCTCGGCAAAACCCGCCTTGCCCCAGTTCTTGGAGATATAGTAGGCCTCTCTCTTGGTGGCCATGTCATCCTTTTCGATGAGCTCCTTGGAGAGGGCCATCATCTTGAGCGTCTGGGCGAAGGTCTTGACGGTGCTGACGGTCAGCGTTCGCTGCTTAATCTTGCCGCGCATCTCGAAAAAGCCCCGTTTAGGCTGATACTTGACGTTGGCCAGGGACCGCACGGGGGTGCTCATCGTGGGCTTTTCCCGCTTCATGATCTTGTTGTAGACGTTCTGGGCATTGTCGGCGATCTTCCGTGCCACCGGGATGGTCTTGGACATGTCAACTTACTCCGATAACCGTGTTTTCCTTTGAACGGGCAATCTTACCGGCGTGCTCGCCGTGCCGCAAGCACCGTCCGATTTTGTTTTTCTTACGCAATTTACTGATTCGGAGCGGGCAAAAACCTCGTTTTTTTGGCAATTTAGGGGCCTTGGGCGGTTTCGACCGCTTTTTTTTAAATTTCTTGGTTTTTTTTCATTGACCTGGAACCGTTCGTCCGATATAGTAATTGACGGAATGTGAGGCTCAGTTGAGCTTTACCATAGACCTCGGCGAGGCTAACGTGGGACCCCGTTTTCCCCCCCAGACGGACCCACAACCTCGCCATTTTTATGCGCATTTTTCGTCTGTCCGACAGGCGATGGGGCGGGGGGGTTCCCGGATCCCAAGCTGCGGCTGCTTTACTGGCCGGAGCAGTACACCCGCACCTTGCGGCTGCGGGGTCCGTCGAATTCGCAGAAGTAGATGCCCTGCCAGGTGCCTAATGCCATGCGGCCGCCGTCAACAATGATCGTCTCAGTGCAGCCGATCATGGAACTCTTGACGTGGGCGTCGCTGTTGCCTTCGCCGTGCAGATAGCCGCGCCGGTTCTTCGGGACAAGCTCGTCCAACGTCAGCAGGATATCGTGCACAACACTGGGATCCGCGTTTTCGTTGATGGTGATCGCCGCGGTGGTGTGCGGACAACTCACAACGACCGTCCCGGAAGAAATGCCCGCATTCGAGACGACGTCTTCGATGCGCTGGGTGATGTCGATCATTTCGCAGCGTTTGCGTGTGGAAATGCTGAGCGTTTCGATCACGTGCTTCATGAGGACCTCCGTTCACACCGGCCGTTTCGGCCTTACATCTGCTCGACAACCCGAATACCCAACAGCGTGCTCAACCCGTGGGCGATAGTCCGCGCCGTTACGTCGCACAGCAGCAGGCGCGTCGGACGCGACTGAGCATCGGCGCCCAGAACCGGGCACGTATTATAGAAGCCGCTGAATTTCTGCGCCAGCTCATACAGGAAGCTCGTGAGGTAATTCGGCCGATAGTCGGCTATGGTATTTTCGATCACCTCACCATAACGAACCAGATGCCGGGCAAGGTCCAGTTCGGCAGGCTCCACGAGCGTCAAGGTCGAGATGCCGGCCACTTCCTTTTCGATATCGACGTCCCTGCCGGCGGCCTTTCGCTCGATGGATTTGACGCGGGCGTAGGCATACTGCATGTACGGCGCGGTATTGCCGTCCATGGCCAGCATTCGGTCGAAGCTGAACACGTAATCGCTGGTGCGGTTATTGGCGTAGTCGGCGTACTTGACCGCGCCGATGCCCACGGCCCGGGCGATCCGGGCCTTGCGCGTGTCGTCCAGTTGCGGGTTCTTCTCCTCGACGATGGCCCTGGCCCGCTGCACCGCCTCATCCAGGAGGTCGCGCAGCTTTACGTTCTGGCCGGAGCGCGTCTTCAGGGGCCGGTTGTCCTCGCCCAGCACGGTCCCGAACATCACATGCACCAGTTTGACCCCGTCCGGCACCCAGCCGGCCAGCCGGGCCGTGGCGAAGAGCATCTCGAAATGCTGCTTCTGGCGGGCGTCGGTGACGTAAACGATCTCATCGGCCTTCAGTTCCTCGATGCGATACTTCAGGGCCGCCAGGTCCGTCGTGGCATACAGAAACGCCCCGTCGGATTTCTGAATAATGAACGGCAGCGGCTGTCCCTCTTTGGTGACGAACCCCTCTGGAAAGACACACATCGCCCCGTCCGACTCGACGGCCAGCCCCTTCTGTTTGAGCTCCTCGACAATGCCGGCGAGGCGGTCGGCGTAGAAGCTTTCGCCGCGTTCGTTGTCCTGGTGCAGGTTGACCTCGAGGATGTCGTACACCGGCTGGTAGTGCCGGCGCGATTCGTCAACGATGTGACGCCATACCTTCAGGGTCTCGGCATCGCCGACGTGCAGGTTCACCACCTCCTGGCGGGACGCCGCGGCAAACGCCTCATCCGCGTCGCACCGTGCCTTGGCGTCCCGGTAGAACTGCTCCAGGTCGGCGATATGGACCGACTCGGGCCTGTCGATGATCTCGGGGCTGGTCTGCTTGAGAAAGGCGATCAGCATTCCGAATTGTGTACCCCAGTCGCCGATGTGGTTTTGTCGGATGACACTATGGCCTTCGAACTCCAGCAGGCGGCATATCGCATCACCCAAGATAGTGCTTCGCAGGTGCCCGACGTGCATCTGCTTGGCAATGTTCGGGCAGGAAAAATCGACCACGATGCGCCGGGGCGTGTCGGCCTTGTCCACGGCCAATCGCTCCTCGTCGTGGGCGATCTCCAGCAGCCTTGCGGCCAGGTATTCGGGGCGCAATCGAAGATTAATGAAGCCGGGGCCGGCAATCTGGGGCGGGTCACATATCTGTGTTATGTCCAGCGACGCGACGATCTTTTCAGCAAGCTGGCGAGGATTCATCCTGAGCTGTTTGGCGGCGGCCATGACACCGTTGACCTGGTAGTCGCCGAACTTAGGATCACTGGCGGGGCGGACCAGGGCCGGGAACGTCTGGCCGGTGATGTCCTTCAGTGCCCCCCCGATGAGTTCGTCCAGCATGGTGATGACCGGTTTCATCCCTGCTCCCGTCGCTGCGTGACGCGGACGCGCTTGGCGTCGCCCCACAGCATCTCAAGATCATAAAACGCCCGATACTCCTCGTCGAAGACGTGCACGACAACGTCGACGAAGTCGACGAGGATCCAGCGGCCCTGTTCATAGCCGGCCTGGCCGAACCGCTGCAGCCCTTCGGCCTTGGCGCGCTCGCAGACCTCGTCGATCACCGTTCGCCGCTGCCGGTCGCTGGTGCCCGTTGCAATGACAAAGTAATCCGCCGCGGGACTCAAGCCCCGCAGGTCGAGAACCGTCACGTCCTTGCAATGTCGCTCCATCGCGATGTGCGCGGCGGCGATCGCAAAGGCCCTGCTGCCATCTTTTCGCTTTTTCGCCAAAGTACTCCTGCAAATCACTGCCAAAACAGCCCCACCCGGGGGTCATAATAAATCGTCAATAACGTACAATCAATAGAAAAGGGGCGGCCTCATCGGCCACCCCTGATACCTTTAAAAGAGTCTGCGAGTTCGTCCGCAAGGGCGTTATTGGCCGAGCCCCAGCTTTGCCGCGATGATGGGGGCGAACTTCACAACGACGCCGGTGAACACCACGCTGACCATCGACATCAGCTTGATAAGGATGTTCAGGCTCGGTCCCGACGTGTCCTTGAACGGATCGCCGACGGTATCGCCGATAACCGCTGCGCCGTGCACCGGGTTCTTGGTGCCGTCCTGCAGTTTCTTGCCGCCGTGGGCGCCCTTTTCGATGTACTTCTTGGCGTTATCCCAGGCGCCGCCGGCGTTGTTCAGGGTGATAGCCAGCACGAAGCCCGCCGTCAGGCCGCCGGCCAAGAGGCCCATCACGCCCGGTACGCCGAGCAGCAGGCCGGTCACCACCGGCACGACAATAGCCAACAGTGACGGCACCAGCATCTCTTTCTGGGCGCCGGCCGTAGAAATCGACACGCAGCGTGCATAATCCGGCTTGGCCTTGCCTTCCATAATCCCGGCGATCTCGCGGAACTGGCGGCGCACCTCGTTGACCATCGCGCCCGCGGCGCGGCCCACGGCCTTCATCGTCATCGCGCAGAAGACAAACGCCATCATCGCACCGATGAACAAGCCGCAGATCAGCTTGGGGTTCATGATCGTAAGGTCATAGGCGTGCACGAAGTCCAGCACCGTGGCGGTCTTCGGATTAATGGCCCCCTCAACGCCCTCCTTGATCGAGAAGAGCACGTTGCCCACCGTATAGGTGCCGTCATTGGCCGTCGCCAGCTTCTTGATCCAGATGCGGATCTCTTCGATGTAGGCCGCCAGAAGGGCCATCGCCGTCAAGGCCGCCGAGCCGATGGCAAAACCCTTGCCGGTTGCCGCCGTTGTGTTGCCCAGCGAATCCAAAGCGTCGGTCCGCTTGCGGACTTCCGGCCCCAGGCCGCTCATCTCGGCATTGCCGCCTGCGTTGTCGGCGATAGGACCGTAAGCGTCCGTCGCCAGCGTGATGCCTAAGGTCGACAGCATGCCGACCGCCGCAAAACCGATACCGTAAAGACCCATCGAAATATCGCTGAAACCGCCGGCAAACGCAAACGCACAGACGATGCCGATCACGATCGTCACCACTGAAAGTCCCGTGGAGTACATGCCGTTGGCGAAACCGTCGATAATCGCCGTCGCCGGGCCCATCACCGCCTGATCGGCAATGCCCTTCGTCGGTTTGTACTCATCGGACGTGTAGTATTCCGTGATCTGACCGATAATCACGCCGGCCGCAAGACCCGATACCACCGAGCCGAAGATGCCCCACGAAATCATCCCAAACCGAGCCATCAGCGCCAGCGCCACAAGGATGAACACCGAACTGCCTAACGTTCCGAAAAGCAGGGCCCTCAGCAGGTTCTTCTGGCTGGCCCCCTCTTTGCACTTGACCATGAACATGCCCGCGATGCTAAGGATAATACCAATGCCCGCGACAATCATCGGGGCCAGTACGGCCATCGTCCGCTTGTCGGTCGGCAGCGCCAGTGCCGCACCCAAAGCCGCAGTCGCCAGAATCGATCCGCAGTAGCTCTCGTACAGGTCGGCGCCCATGCCCGCCACGTCGCCCACGTTGTCGCCGACGTTGTCAGCAATCGTCGCCGGGTTGCGGGGGTCGTCTTCCGGAATGCCCGCCTCGACCTTACCCACCAGGTCGGCGCCGACGTCGGCGGCCTTCGTGTAAATACCGCCGCCGACACGAGCGAACAGCGCCTGCGTCGAAGCGCCCATGCCGAACGTGATCATGGTCGTGGTGATCTCAACGAGCTTCTGTTCCGGGTCCATCCCTGCGTGCACCAGGATCCACCAGCCGTCCCGCATGTGAGCTTCCGTGTAGACAAGCTTATCGAGAATCAGGTACCAGATGGAGATATCCAGCAGGCCGAAACCCACCACAACAAGGCCCATCACCGCGCCGCTGCGGAACGCAACCTGCAGGCCGCGGTTGAGGCTCTCGCTGGCGCCCTGTGCGGTACGCGAACTGGCGTTGGTTGCCGTCTTCATGCCCAGGAAGCCGCAAAGGCCGCTGAAGAAGCCGCCGGTCAGGAACGCCACGGGCACAAACGGGTTCTGCACACCGATCGCCGCCAGCCCTACAAAGATGAGGACCAACACCACGAAGACGATTGTCACCACCCGGTACTGCCGGAACAGATACGCATAGGCGCCTTCGCGCACATGCGAGGCGATCTCGATCATGGTCTCGTTGCCCGCCGGCGCCGCCATCACCTGATTGTAAAATATCTTGGCGAAAACCAGCGCGACGATTGCCGCAGCCAGTGCTCCAAACGGCGCCAATGCGACACCACCGGCGCCTTCACTGCCGTCACCCGCCAGCACCGGCGCCGCGCAGAACAGTACGCCCAGCGCGGCCGCGACCCATGTGGATGTAGAGACTCTTTTCACAGCTTTTCCTTTCCAGTCACAAAGAATCCAAAACGTTTAGATGAAGATGTTCACATTGGGAGTGAGCAGTCTATCCGCTTCAAATGTATTTTCAAGTGTTTTCCTGCGATTGATGCAAATATCCGCTACGTATGGTAATCCGCGTTGATCGTGACATACTCACGGCTCAGGTCACAGCCGTAACAGAAATCGGTGTGTGTACCCACGCCGAGATGCACCGTGATGGTGTGCTCCTGCCGGCGGATCATGCTGCTTACCTTGGCGCGATCGAATTTTATCGGACGTCCCTTTGAAAAGACGGTTGTATTGTTGATCTTGCAGGCCAGTTTCTGCGGGTCCAGCCTGACGCCGCACGAGCCCACGGCACAGATGATTCTCCCCCAGTTCGGATCGCCGCCGTGGACGGCGCATTTGACCAGGTCGTAGTCCGCCACGGCGCGGGCGGCCCTGGCGGCTTCGGCCTGGCTTGCCGCCGCCGTGACGACGACCTTGAACATCCGCGTCGCCCCTTCCGCATCAAGCGCCATCTGGCGCGTCAGGTCATCGCATACCGCCTTCAGCGCCGCGGCAAACGCGCGATACCGCGGGCAGTCGCGCTCGATGATCGGGTTTTCCGCTGCGCCGGAGGCTAAGACAATCGCGGTATCGTTGGTGCTCTGGTGTCCGTCCACTGTGAGCCTGTTGAGCGACTCGCCCACGGCGGCGGCCATGGCCTTCTTCAGCATGCCGGCGCTGATCGCCGCGTCGGTGGTAATCACCGAGATCGTTGTGGCCATGTTGGGCCCGATCATGCCGGCGCCCTTGGCGGTACCGCCGATGGTGACCTGTTTGCCGGATATGCGTACTGTCTTGACCGCCTCCTTGCATCGCGTGTCCGTCGTCATGATGGCCCGCGCGAAATTGTGCCCCGCGGCCGCACTCGCCGAAAGCTCTCCGGCCGCGGCGGCAATTCCCGCTTTGACCCTGGCGATGGGCAGCGGATGACCGATGATCCCGGTTGACGCGACAAGCACTTCATGCGTATCGGCACCGATGTGCCTGGCGGCCGTCCTGCACATGGTAAGGGCATCATTGATGCCCTTCTGCCCCGTGCAGGCGTTGGCGTTGCCGGAGTTGATGACGACGCCGCAGATCCTGCCGCTTTGTACGTGCCGCCGCGCGATCTCCACCGCCGCCGATACGATGCGGTTGGTCGTAAACATGGCCGCGGCGGTAGCCCCGCCCGGACAGTGCACCAGCGCAAGGTCGCGCTTGCCCGAACGCTTCAAACCGCACGCCACCCCTGCCGCCAGAAAACCCGCCGCCCGCGTAACCGCGCCCTTCGACCCCTTGGACATCAATCAAAACCTTTCAATGAAAACTGGACAATTGCGGCAACACTGATAACAGAAACAACAGCCGAACACAATGGAAATCGCCCCCGCAGACGACACGGCAGACTTCCAGGATTGTGCGCCCCTGCGAGACGACAGGAGGGGATTGTAACCGCCCTATTTCATCGCGAGCACGCCCTGCGCCTCCATCGCCAGCAGCCGCCGCTTCATCTCCGTTCCGCCCACCGCCGAAAAACAGCCCACGCTGCCGTCCGAACGAACGATGCGGTGACAAGGGATGATCAGTGGCAAAGGATTGGCGGCCATCACTGATCCGGCCGCCCTCGCGGCCCTGGGCGAGCCGGCAAGGGAGGCAAGCCGGGCGTACGAGGCCGTCTTGCCGTACTCTATCCTGCGGCATGCCGCCAGGGCGCGCCGCCGGAACGCCGAGACATCGGTCAGGTCCAGCGATACATCCGAGAAATCAACGTAAACGCCTTCAAAATAAGCCTTTACGTGTTCCTGAAGCTGGCGGAAGATCCCCGTATCGTACCGCGAATCCGCCGGCCGGGCGGTGATAAGCCCCAACGCCGTATCGCGATCCCGCACCGGCAGGCTGCTGTACCTTACACCTTCGTCGGCCCCGCACAGGCCGAAATAGCCCCAGGCAGTCTTGAAAACGACATGTCGATACGAATTGCCCATCTTACCCAAAGCTCCCTGGTTATGATACGTCCTGCAAGAACCGCCGGGACACTTTTCCGTAACATAGTAGCCGCACGCGGCACAATGTCAATTTTGTCCCGGCCAATTGAAAATCTGCCGTCATTTTCATTGACTAAAGCCGCGTTTTGTGTTAAATGGATGGGTTTCACTAAAATAGAGGCGGTATCGTTACAGATTGTACAGTTTAAGGATTTCCCCGCACAGCTTTACGTATGTCGCTTGAACATCTGAGAAAACAGATTGACCGCCTCGACGCGCAGTTGGTCGAACTGCTCAACGCACGCGCCAACATCGTTATCGAGGTGGGAAAACTCAAGAACCAGACGGACGAGCCGATCTACGCTCCGGACCGCGAGAAGCAGGTCTTTGAGCGGATCTCCCGCGCCAACAAGGGCCCTCTGTCCGACAAGACGCTGCACGCCATCTGGCGCGAGCTGATGAGCGGCTCATTTCAGCTTGAGCGGCCGCTGCGGATCGGGTTTCTGGGGCCGCGCGGCAGCTTCAGCCACACCGCCGCCATGCTGAAGTTCGGCCAAAGCGTCGAATACGAGGCCTTGCCGGACATCCGCGCCATCTTCGAAGAGGTCAGCAAGCGGCACTGTGACCTGGGCATCGTCCCCATCGAGAATTCCGCCGGCGGCGGTGTACGCGAATCGCTGGACGCCTTCATCGACACCAGCGTCATGGTCTGCGGCGAAATCCACATGGCGATTCACCACAACCTGTTGGCCAACTGTGCGCTTGAGGAGGTTCAGAAGATCTACTCCCAGCCGGAGGTTGTCGCCCAGTGCCGCAACTGGCTGAGCACCACCTTCAGGGACAAGCCGACCATCCCGGTGCCTTCCACGGCAAAGGCCGCCCAGCTTGCCAAGGAAGAACCCAATGCCGCGGCGATCGCCTCTTCCATCGCCGCCGACATCTACGGCCTCAAGATCGTATGCGCCGACATCGAGGACATCGGCAACAACGTTACCCGCTTCCTTGTCATCGGCTCCGAAGACGCCCCGCCGACCGGTGATGACAAGACCATCATCCTCTTCAGCACCGCCCACAAGACCGGCGCCCTCGTCGATGTCCTGAGCGTCTTCAAAGACCATGGCATCAACATGACGAACATCGGTTCAAGACCGAACCGCAAGCGCGAATGGGAATATTACTTTTTTGTGGATTTCCTGGGCCATAAGCAGGACGAGAACGTCAAGAAGGCACTCGAGATCGCCCGCAACCACTGCCTCCAACTGTCGGTGTTGGGCAGTTTTCCGCGGAACACGACATTGTTATAGTCGATACTTTACAGGACGAAGGGAGCACGAGAATGCGCAAGCCGTTTATCGCAGGCAACTGGAAGATGAATACCGACGCCGCCGGCGCGGCCGCCTTAGCCTCCGGGCTGGTCAAGGCGCTGGCCGAGGTCACCACCGTCGACGTGGCGGTCTGCCCGCCGTTTGTCTACCTTCAGACGGTAGCCAAGGCGCTGGACGGCTCGGCCATACAACTCGGGGCCCAGGACGTCTACTTCCAGAACAACGGCGCCTTTACCGGCGAGATCAGTTGCGCCATGCTCAAGGACGTCTGCTGCAAGTATGTCATTGTAGGCCACTCGGAGCGGCGTCACATCATCGGTGAAAGCGACGAGCTCATCAACAAGAAGGCCGCCGCCGTAATCGCGTCGGGCCTGCACGTCATTCTGTGCGTTGGGGAGCTGCTCGAGGAGCGCGAGGCCGGCAAGACCAAAACCGTTGTCGCCGAGCAGGTGAAGAAGGGGCTTGCCGGCGTCACCGCCGAGCAGATGAAGTCCGTCACCATCGCCTACGAGCCGGTCTGGGCCATCGGCACCGGCCGCAACGCCACGCCCGAACAGGCCCAGGAAGTGCACGCGATGATCCGCGGCCTCCTGGCGGAGCTGTACGGCAACGCCGTCGCCGGGCAGACGCGCATCCAGTATGGCGGCTCGGCCAAGCCCGCCAACACCGCTGAACTGATGGCCAACCCCGACGTCGATGGCCTGCTGGTCGGCGGCGCCAGTCTCAAAGTCGAAGATTTCGCCGCCATGGTCAAGACCGTGGCGTAACACTAAGGGCTGAGGATTACGAAACAACGAAAGAAGGATAACGAGGTAGAACCATGAATTACTTGCCACTGGCCGCAGGTGTACCGTTCATCATGAAGCTGGTCGGGATCATATGGGTCCTTTCGGCCTTTTGCCTGATCTTTATCATTCTGATCCAGAAGGGCAAGGGCGGCGGCCTCAGCGGCGCCTTCGGCGGACTCGGCGCCGGCGGCCTGCTCGGCACCAAGACCGGCGACTTCCTCACCTGGGTCACCATCGGCCTGGTCGTGGCGTTTCTCGGCCTGGGCGTGATCATGGTCAAGTTTTACAAACCCTCCGGCCCCGAGATCCCGACGACCGAGTTGCAGCAGCCGGGACCATCCACCGAAACGCCGGCGGAATCGGGCGGGACCGAAACACCCGCGGAGTCCCAGGGGACCGAAACGCCGCCGCCTGCCGAAGGAACATCCGGCAGCGCAGCCCCATCCACCCCGTCCGACACGGCAGACACGCCTGACGCCGCGCCGGCCGGATCAACCAACCCATAATCTGCGAACGAGCCTTGTATGATCAGCAGTATGACCGGTTTTGGAGAAGCGACGGAGGAAGTTGAAGGCATCGTCTACACCGTCGAAATCCGCACCGTCAACAACCGCTATTTCAAGCCGCACGTGCGGCTGCCCGATATCGCCGCTCATCTTGAGGCCGACATCGAGATGGTTCACCGCGAGAAGATCCATCGCGGCGCGGTGCATTACTCGCTGCGCATGAAGAACGTCTCGGGACGGGCCCTCTTCGAAATCGACGAAAACGCATTGGCCGCTTACGCCGGTAAGCTGAAATCACTGGCCGGCAACAACGAGGCCAATTGCCGTATCGACCTGGCGGCCCTGCTGACCCTGCCCGGCATCGTCCAGCCCGTCAGCCCCGGCAGCGAAGAAAGCGAAAGAATGAAGCAGGTCATCCTCCGGCTGACCGACCAGGCCATCGACCGGCTCAAGGAGATGCGCGCCGCCGAAGGCAAAGCATTAGCCGAGGATCTCATTGCCAACTGCGAAGTCATCGCCGAAAAGCTCGAGGAGATCCGCAAACGCAGCGGCGTTGTCGTCGAGGAATACCACGAAAAGCTCAGAAAGCGCGTCTCGCAGCTTCTTTCCGACGGCAACCTGAAGATCGATGAAGAGACGCTGGCCCGCGAGGTCGCCGTCTTTGCCGACCGTTGCGATATCTCCGAGGAATTGACGCGCCTCGCCTCGCACCTGGAGCAGTTCATCAAATGCTGCCGCACCGCCGATCACGCCGGCCGCCGGCTCGACTTCATCAGCCAGGAAATGCTCCGCGAGGCCAACACCATCGGCAGCAAGGCCTCCGACGCCCGCATTTCGCAGGCTGTGATCGATATCAAGTGCGCAGTCGACCGCATCAAAGAACAGGTTCAGAACGTCGAATGAATCATGATTGAACGCCACAAAGGCAAACTGGTCATTATCAGCGGACCTTCAGGCGTCGGCAAAAGCACCATCTGCAGGGCCGTCGTCGAACGCACGGGTGCGCACCTGAGCGTCTCGGCGACCACCCGGCCAAAGGCCCCCAGCGAAGTCGACGGCCGCGATTACCACTTCATGAGCCGCGAAGCCTTTGAGCAGGGCATCCGCAATGACGAGTTCCTCGAATACGCGGAGGTGTTCGGCAATTATTACGGTACGCCACGGAGCGAGGTGGAAGCCGCACTGGCCGAGGGCAGGACCGTCATCCTCGAAATCGACGTGCAGGGCGCTCGCAAGGTCAAGCAGCTCTACCCGGACGTGATCATGATATTCATCCTGCCGCCGACGCAAAAGGATTTGGCCGACCGTATGAAGGGCCGCGGACGCGGTGAGGATGATCGCACCGCCAAGCTCCGGCTCGACACCGCCGCGCGCGAAATCGCGGCCGCATGGCAGTATTACAAGCACATGGTCATCAACGCGGACCTCGAACAGGCCATCCGCGAAGTCATGGATATTATCCAGGGAAATACCGGAGAAGTACAATGATAGAAGAACTCAAGAGTCAGGACATTATCAACAAGGTCGGCGGCAGATTCAAACTGTCGGCGCTGATCCAGAAACGCATGCTCGAACTGATGCAGGGCGGAAGGCCCCTGATCGAAGACACCGAAGGCAAGACCCCGATGGAAATCGTCATCGAAGAGATCAAATACGACAAGATTGCCATCGACACTACGCCGGCGCCGCAGGAACACATGCCGCCGCTGCTCTAAAGGACACCCGATGGCCGACGGGACGGATTCAATTGGCGGACTGCGCGTCCTGCTGGGTGTTACCGGCGGCATCGCCGCGTATAAAGCGGTCGATCTCGCCAGCAAGCTCACCGCCCGCGGTGCGGCGGTCGATTGCATCTTGACCCGCAGCGCCTGTGAGCTGGTGCGGCCCCGCAGCTTTCAGGCCGTGACGCAGCGGCCGGTCTTCACGAAGCTCTGGAGCCGTCCGGAGTCGCACAGCATCGCGCATATAAACCTTGCCGATGCCGCCGATATTGTCGTGGTCGCCCCCGCCACGGCCAACATAATCGCCAAGGCCGCCTGCGGCATCTGCGACGACCTGCTCAGCACGACGCTGTGCGCATGCTGGAACAAGCCCGTCCTCATCGCGCCGGCCATGAACTGCCGGATGTGGGCCAACCCCGCCGTCCAGCGTAATGTTGAAGCGTTGAGGGCCATGAATTTTGAGTTTGTCGGCCCGGAGGCCGGCCGCCTCGCCTGCGGCGTTGAAGGCGTCGGCCGCATGGCCGAAGCCGTCGATATCCTCGCCGCAATCGAGGCTATCGCCGCCCGCATCAACAAATCGTAAACTGCAGCGGCAACGGCCGTCGCGGCCGCGATTCCTGTGGGGCAGGAGGCCCACGCAATTTACATCGACAATTCGGATCGAACCATGCGCATCCTCATCACAGCCGGCGGCACACGCGAATACATCGATCCGGTGCGGTTTATCTCGAACGCCAGCACCGGCAAGATGGGTTATGCCATCGCCCGTGCGGCCGCCGCTGGCGGCCATCTCGTCACCCTCATCACGGCGCCCGCCGCGATCAGGCCGCCGGACCGCGTCCGCGTCGTCAACGTCGTCAGCGCCGCCGACATGTTCAAGGCGGTTCGCGACAACTTCGCTGCCTGCGATTGTCTAATCATGGCCGCCGCCGTCGCCGACTACACGCCAGTCCGAACGTCCCGGACCAAGCTGAAGAAATCCGGGGCAAACCTCACGCTGCAACTCAAGCCCACCCGCGACATCCTCAAGTGGGCCGGCCGGAACAAGAAAGGTCGACTGGTGGTCGGCTTTGCCCTCGAAGACACCGACCTCCGCCAACGCGCCGAAAAGAAGCTGCGCGACAAGAATCTCGACCTCATCATCGCCAACGCGCCGGACTCCATTGGCGCAAGCGCCTCCACCGTTCACATCAAGAGCGTGCACGAGCCGTGGACGACCTTCGCCGACATCCCCAAGACGCGAATCGCCGCAAAACTCCTCGCCCGGATCGAGGGTTTGGCACTCACGAACAGGCAGCCACGTTCAGAACGATCGCGTTGAAAGCGACGCCGGCGGCCTTCCCCCCAGACCACTTCCCTTTTCGCCTGCGAGGCCCCTGCGGCCCCTAAACAGCAAGCCGCCCGCCCCCAGAAGCAGAACGGTCGCCGGCTCGGGTATAAGCACGATGGACGCATTACCGCCAATGGCAAACAAATTGTCGACTGGGTCGCCGTTGGCCAAAGTGCCCGTAAGGATCCCCGCAGAGTCCGTGATGGCGCCATACGAATAGTTGAACCCGCTTCCTTCAATCGTTATGACGCTGTCGTCGTAAGCCGCCAATGTGCCGCCTATCTGCCCGCCTTTCCACAACGTCCTGTTGTCGCCGCGGGCGAACAGGTGGTCGCCGATGGCGCCGCCGGATAGGATGCATGTGCTGTTGCCGCCGCTTTCAAATTCGTCAACAATCCGCCCGGCCAGAAGATTGACTCGCCCATGATGAGCAACCAGCACGTCACTGCCGACCGTACCGCCGTTGATGTTGAGCACACTGTTGCCTGACACGATGATGTCTTGTACCACACTGCCGCCGGCCGTCAGGTTTACGATGGTGGGCATGCCCTGGCTGCTGTCAGCAATATAGATATCGTCTACGCCCGGCACCGCATGGCCAATGTAAACCTCCGTTCCCGAATCATAGATGACTTTGCCGCAGACCTCGCGTGAATCTCCGACCACCAGCATGCTTGCGATCATTAGCGCGAACATTTCCACTTTGACGTTTTCCATCATCCACCCTTTCCACGAACAAGCACGAATAATCTGATTTACACACCATCGGCATGAGCGCAACACGGCCGATTAACCTGCCCATGTCGGATTGAGGACAATAGAAATAAGGCCGGCCGCGACCAGCATGACGCCCACTATGCAAACGCCCCACCCGAATCTTTTCACGATACAACCCCTGAACGGATAGTAGATTTGCTCCGCGCGTCTCAGGGACAAAAACCCCGTCGCGAGCCACCATCCACCGGTGATGACCGAAATTACGGACCATGCGAAAAGCCAGTAGTACAAGTCGTCGGAAAAACCCCAGTCCGCATGACGACGCTCGAGTCCGTCGGCCGCGCTCAGCAGTAGAAGCGGCAGGCCGAGCAAGGCCAATGTCAGCAGGACATAGATGCAGATGAGGGATGGGTACAGTAAATACTTCTGGTTGCCAAGCTTTTCGGCGCCTCCAGCGATGTGAAGAGTCACGCGGGCAAAATAGAAGCTGAGCGGTAGAAACAGAATCGCCCCCGGCCCCGAGATGCATGCCGCAATAAACGTGCCGATAGTGATGTAGGCCAGCCGCCAGTCGTCCGGCCCGGTACGGAGACGAAGGGCCGCCTTGCGGAACCACGACATCTCCTCGGCCGGCAGCCACTGGCGCGGACTGCCCAGACGCGTCAGTACCTTCTCGATGACGTCGACGTCGACCGGTTCGGCCGCCGACTCGAGTTCCTGCGCGATATGTTCGGTGATGTCACGTTCAACCTCCGTGCTGTCGACGCTTCGGGCCCCCTTCAGGCAAAGCTTCACCTCATCCAGGTATGTCTCCAACCGCCGCCGTGCTGCTTTGGTCATGTCTTTCATGTACTCTTCTCCTTCATTAGGCCGTCGGCCCCTTTGCAGATGGTGCGCCAATAAGCGTTCATCTCGTCGAGGATCGCCTCCCCTTTTCCGCTAAGCCGGTAGTATTTGCGCGGCGGGCCTTCGCTCGATTCCTCGATCGTCGTGTCCACAAAACCTTCGCGCTTCATACGGCTCAGGATCGGGTAGATAGTACCCTCGCTGATGACCAGCCCTTCGATGTCGCGCAGGATGCGAACAATCTCGAAGCCGTACAAGCGGGTGTGGCGGATCGCATTCAGAATACAGAACTCCAGCATCCCTTTTCGAAGCTGCGTGGCCCAATTATCGAAGAATCGCTGTTCCATGTATTACACTATACTTCATAACAAGGTACCTGTCAAGACTTCATACAAAATTATTTTCAGGAATTGTTCAAATCCGCGAATTGCCCGTTTAACCGCGTTTTCGGCCGGTTCAAGTGGTGCCCTGGTCGTCTATACCCAGCAGTCGCGCGATCGCCTCGGCGCTGGTCTGTCGCAGCACCTCGTTGGCAAGTGCCTCCGCCTCCTGCAGGTCGATCCCCTCGATCAGCTCCTGAACCTGAGGAATATTCGCCGGCTCCATGCTCAGCGTTGGCACCCCCAACCCGACCAGGAGCGGTACGTAGGGCGGCTGCTGCGCCATATCGCCGCAGATGGACACGTCCTTGCCCTCCTGCGCCGCCCCGCGCACGATGGTGTGAATCCCGCGGATGACCGCCGGATGGTGCGGGATATAGAAACGCTCCACGTTGGCGTTGGTGCGGTCCACCCCCAACATGAACTGCACAAAGTCATTAGTCCCGATGGAGAAGAAATCCACCTCCTCGGCAAACGCCTCGATCAAATGCAGCACCGACGGCAGCTCCACCATCATTCCGATCCCCGGGGCGCCGTTGTGCTCCACGCCCGCTGCCGCCAATTCGTTGACGCACTGGTGCACGATCATTCGCGCCTGCGTGAAATCCTCCACCGACGAAATCATGGGAAACATGATGCGAATATCCGCCCCGGCACCCGCCCGCAGAATGGCCCGGATCTGCGCCGTAAACACCTCTCTGTTGTCCAGGGAGAACCGGATGCTGCGCATGCCCATGCCCGGATTCTGCTCGTGTGCGTGCCGGTAATAGCTCAGCACCTTGTCGCCGCCGATATCGAGCGTCCTAAATGTGATAGGCTTGCCCGCCATTCCTTCGACCAGCCGCCGATACGTCAGGTACTGCTCCTGCTCCGACGGAAAATCGTTTCGCACGACATAGGGAAACTCCGTGCGATAGAGCCCCACACCGGCACAGTTGGCCTCGAGTGCGACATCGATATCGCTGAGCAGGTTGATGTTGGCCATCAGCCGCACCTCGACACCGTCTCGCGTCAGCGTCCGCGTCTTGCCCTTCCGAGCCCGCATCGCCGCCTGCGCACGCCTGCGATCCTCGAACCGCGCGACGATTTCGCCCGACGGATTGATGTAAACGTGGCCCGCGTCGGCGTCAATGAGGATCTGGACCTTCTCCGGAAGATCCATCAGCGCCGGCTGGTTGGTAATCACCATCGGAATCTGCAGCGACCGCGCAAGGATAGATAAATGACTTGTCGCGCCTCCGCTGACCAACACCACGCCTTGTACGTTCTCCGACGACATCTTCAACAGGTCCGACGGAAACAACTCCCGCGCAACCACAATGCAGTTGTGGTAATCGGCCAATTCCTCCACGTGCCCGATCAGATTACCCACGATCCGCACGGTCAAATCCTCGATGTCCTGCACCTTCTCGCGAAAGTACTCGTCGGCGGTCGCGAAGGCATCGATGTATTCCTTGGCGATCTGCAAGACCGCCCGCGGCGCTGCAACGCCGTCGGCGATCAGCCGTTTCATCGGCTCGATGAACTTGCTGTCCTTCAGGATCAGAAGGTGCGACGCGAAGATCAGCGATGCCGCGTCCGACAGCTTCTCCTCCACAGCGTGCTGGAGCTGCTCCAACTGCTCCGCCGTCGCCGCAAGCGCCCGCTCCAGATCCGCAACCGTCTGCCCCGGCGCAAACTGCGTCGCCAGCAGGTCGCTGAATCGCCGATGCGTATCCACGACCCGCCCCTCGGCGTATGCGAACCCTTTTGAGGCAGGCTTGCCCTTGACGAACTGCAGCCGCCCGGCCATCTCCGACGGCGGCCGGGACACCGGCGGCGCCTCCAGTTTCATCAGGAACCGCGCGTTCTCGATCATGTTGGCAAGCTGCGACGCCACCGCCTTGCATGTCAGTTCGTCTTCCTCCGTGAACGGCCTCTGCGCCCGCCGCTGCAGGACCAGCACACCGATCCGCGTCAAACCCCGCAGAATCGGAACCGCCATGAAACTCTCGAACCGTTCTTCGCCCGTGCCGCCGAAGTGCTTATACTGCGGGTGCCGGCTGGCGTTCTCCACCCGGATGCACCGTCGCTCCTGGAGCGCCTTGCCGGTCAGTCCCTCGCCCAGACGCATGCACACGTTGCCGATGGAATGAATCGACAGCCCCTTTGTCGCCCGCAGCATCAGGATCCGGTCGCTGTCGTCATACGTGTAGATCGAGCAGACGTCCACGCCCAGGTGCCGCGCCGCCATCTCGACGGCCTGCTGCAGAAAATTCTCGACGCTCACACTGTCATGGAACAGGTGTTCAAGTTCGTCGATATCGCAAAGCAGTTGGCTATGGTTATGGTTCATCTCGGATCACATGCCTAAGGCGGCCGCGCACAATCGCCGCATTTCTCCCATACAGGATAATATCGGCCAGAACCATCGCCGCGTTAAGCACATAAAACGCGATCACATAATCGCACGTGCCGGTCAGCTTATACGCAATCCCGGAGAGATACCCCGCCTCCACGATAATCAGAAACACCAGGCTCTTGCCCGCCGTGGTCCGAGACACCCACGATTTATAGAGACTCACCGGCCAGGCGGCCCCGAAACACAGCAGCATCGCCGCCTCAAAGACACTGCTCATGGCCTAATCCCTGATGCCCAGGTCGTCCTTGGTGAGGATGCTCTCGAAGACGTATCCGGCGCTTGTGATGTTCTCGCGGGCGCCCTGCCTGCGGTCGATGACGGCGACGATCTTCTTTACCGTCGCCCCCGCATCCGTAATCACCTTGGCGGCTTCAAGCACCTGTCCGCCGGTCGTTGCGATGTCCTCCACCAGCAGCACCACGTCGCCGGGCTTGAGCACCCCCTCCACCATCTTCGACGTGCCGTAGTTCTTCTTGCTGTTCCGCACGATAATCCAGTTCCTGCCCGACGCCATCGCCGTCGCCGCCGCCAGCGCCACGCCGCCCAACTCGGCCCCGGCCACCAGGGTTACATCATTGCTCACATGCTCTGCAAATGCCTCGCCCAGCGCCCGCAGAATGTCCGGACACGTCTCGAACAAATACTTATCGAGGTAATATTTGCTTCGCTTGCCGCTGCGCAGTACAAAGTCACCCTCGAGATAAGCCGTTTCCTTAATCCGCCTGATCAATTCATCTCTTGTCACTTCGCTTTTCCTTTGTCTTTACCAATGGCTCAATGCCGCACCGTGCACGCAACTAAACCTTCAAATCCACTTTTCTGTCAAGCTGATCCTTGTACTTTTTCCGCACAGGCGCAACGCACTGGGCAATAAACTCATCCACCTGTTCGGGGGCGCGGCCGATGTAGGCCGCCGCATCCAGCACTTTGTCAAAATCGACCTTCGCAAATGCCGCGTCGCCTTTGAGCCGTGCGATCAAGTCATTTGCCTTGCCATGTTCCTTCACCTGCGACCCAGCCGCATGCGAGTGCACGCGAATCTTCTCATGCAGATCCTGCCGGTTGCCGCCCGCCTGCACGCCCGCCATGAGAATATTCTCCGTCGCCATGAACGGCAGTTCCGCCTCCACCCGCGACGCAATCACCTTCGGATACACTACCAGCCCGCCGGCCACGTTGATCAAAATCTCCAGAATACCGTCCGTCGCCAGAAACGCCTCTGCCAACACGACCCGCCGGTTCGCCGAATCGTCCAGCGTCCGCTCGAGCCACTGTTCCGACGCCGTCATGGCTGGACTTGACGCCAGACTCAGCACCAGCCGCGCCAGCGCCGTGGCCCGCTCGCATCGCATGGGATTGCGTTTATACGCCATCGCGGATGAACCGATCTGCGATTTCTCGAACGGCTCCTCGATTTCCTTCAGATTCGCAAGCAAGCGAATATCATTGCACATCTTGTGCGCCGATTGCGCAACAAGCGCAAGCGCGTTGACTACCATCGTATCGATCTTCCGCGAATACGTCTGGCCCGTCACCACGCACCGTTTCTCGAACCCGAACGCCGCAGCGACCATCTCGTCCAGTCGCTTGACCTTCTCGTGATCGCCGCCAAACAGCGCCAGAAACGAGGCCTGCGTCCCTGTCGTGCCCTTGACGCCGCGAAACGGCATCGTCGCAATCCGCCGCTCGATCTCCGCAAGGTCCATCACGAATTCATACGCCCACAGCGTTGCCCGCTTGCCCACGGTCGTCAACTGGGCCGGCTGATAATGCGTAAACCCCAACGTCGGCAGGGCCCGGTGCGCTTCGGCAAAACGCCCCAACAGGTCGATCACGCAGGCCACCTTGCCCGCGATGATCTCAAGCCCCTCCCGCATGATTATCAAATCCGCGTTGTCGCCCACGTAACAGCTCGTCGCGCCCAAATGAATAATCGGCGCTGCATTCGGAGCCGCCTCGCCAAACGTATACACGTGCGCCATCACGTCATGCCGGAACCGCTTCTCGAACACGGCCGCCTTCTCATAATCGATGTCCTCCAGGTGTGCGGCCATCTCGTCGATCTGTGCCTGCGTTATATCCAGACCCAACTGCATCTGCGCCCGCGCAAGCTCCAGCCAGAGCCTGCGCCACGTCGAAAACTTTTTCTGCGCTGAAAACAGCCGCGCCATTTCCCTGGAAGCATTCCGCTCCACCAGCGGACTGACGTATGTGTCGGTATCCTTCGTCATCTCTCAGCCTTTCCGCATCACGCGGTCACGCACTCTGTATCTGTTCCTTATGACGCTCCAGCAGTTCATCCACGCGTCCCAGCACCTCTTCGTCCAATTCCCAGTCCCCCGCCTGCACGGTCTCTTCGATCTGCCGACCGCTCCGCGCCCCAACGATGGCCGCCGTTACCTCCTCCCGCCGCAGCACCCAGGCAATCGCCAATTGCGCAGCCGTTCGCCCGCAGTCCCGCGCGATCTCCGTTATCCCTTTGGCCAGCGCCAGGTTCGCCTCAAGGCGCTTGCCGCGGAAGTCCGGATCCCGCAGGCGATGATCATCCGGCGCCAGTTCCGCCACCTTCTCGGCCGTGTACTTGCCCGTAAGCAGCCCCTTCTGCATCGGACTGTACGCCACCACCCCCATCTTGTGCTCGGCACAGTACGGCAGGAGTTCCGCCTCCACCGGGCGACTGATCATGCTGTACGGCGGCTGCAGCGACACCGGCGGCTCGATCGTCGCAATCCGCTCCAACTGCCGCCGATTGAAATTCGACACGCCGATGTACCGCACCTTGCCCTCCTCGCGCAGCCGTACCATCGTCTCCCACGCCTCCTCGATATCAGCCTCCGGGTCCGGCCAGTGCATCTGGTACAGGTCGATCACGTCCACCATCAGCCGCTTCAGGCTCGCGTCGCATTCGGCCCGTATGCTCTTTTTCTTCAGGCATGTCACCTTCTGCCGCTTGTCGTTCCAGAGAATTCCGCACTTTGTCGCCACAATCGGCATCGTGCCCATCTCGCGCAGCACGCGTCCCACGATCTCCTCCGCGTGCCCGCACCCGTACGCCGGCGCCGTATCGATCCAATTGATCCCGCTCTCCAGCGCAGCCCGGATCGCCGCCGCCGAATGCGCATCGTCCTGAGGCCCCCAGCCGTACTCCCACGGTCCGCCGATGGCCCATGTCCCAAGCCCTACCGTCGTCAATTCCAGATCCGTTGTGCCGAGTTTTCGCGTTCGCATAAAAACACCTCCCTTGCATACGTCAGAACGTGCGAAGTGTATCACCCCCAAACCTTATTGGCAATGGCGAAAGGCCAGCCCGCCAAGAGACAGAGGGCCGCCGCTTGACCGCCCGCCTCCCCGCGGGCGCCACACGCCCGGCAGACTAATCCCCAAGAACTGGCCGAACACCCGCAGCCCAGACCCTTAATCCTGTCGGCCGGGCACATCGAGGCCCTTGTTTCGCAGGTATGCCTTCAGTTCCGGGATCGAGATAATGTTGAAATGAAAGACCGACGCGGCCAACAGGATTGTCGCCCCGGCCTCCGCGGCCTCATAGAAATGCTCCATCTTGCCCGCTCCGCCGCTGGCAACGATCTGTGCCGATGTCGCCTCCGACATCATCCTGATAATCGGCAGGTCGTAACCCGTCTTCGCCCCGTCGCCGGCCTTGCTCGTCGGCAGAATCACCCCGACGCCGTAGCCGTCCACCTGTCTGGCCCACTCCAGCGCGTCTCGGCCTGTAGCCGTCCGCCCGCCGTCGATATAAACCTCATACCCCGACGGCAGCGAGGCATTCCGATCGACGTCGATCGCTACGGTCACCTTATCCGGCCCGAATTCCTTGACCATCTCCGCGATGACTTCCGGCTTGCGAAACGCCGCGCTGCTGGTGCTCACGCGGTCCGCCCCCGCCTCCAGTACGGCCGCTGCCCCTGCAACATCCGCAATCCCCCCGCCCACGGTAAACGGCACTGTCACTGCTTTGGCGACTTGCCGCACCACCTCCAGCATCGTCGGCCGGTTCTCCACCGTCGCCGTGATGTCAAGAAGCGCCAGTTCGTCCGCCCCCGCTGCACAATATGCCTTGGCGCATTCCACCGGGTCTCCGGCATCCGTGATATCCACAAAATGAACGCCCTTAACCACCCGCCCGTTCCGCATATCAAGACAGGGCATAATCCGTACCTGCTTGTGCATTCTCAAACCTTTCAAGAAAATGTCGTTGGCAACCACCGAGCCTGTCAGTATTGCCGGAGAGCTTTCCATGCGTGATGGAACATCTCGCGCCACGACGTTTGATAAGCCCGCGGAAGTACAATAATAAATAGGATATGCGATGGACGACGAGATATAAACAGCCAAGGTTCAGATGCACGAGCTTGCGGACCAGAGGCAGTATCTTGGGAAACCGCACGACCACGTACGCAAATTTCTGCAGACGGACGATCTCGTCAATTTCGGGCTGTTCGAGAGGGCTCCCTGTATGCATCTCAAGAGGGGCATCGATGCTAATGGCATGTTTTAAGTAACCATGATCCAGACAGTATTGAGCAAGCTG
>DAOTMV010000053.1:0-26037 GCA_035450485.1 Anaerohalosphaeraceae bacterium
GAAACGCATACCACTGTAAAACAGCAACTTACAATCTATTCAGCAAGCCCTATATAGAGGTGGTGGTCGGATCTTGCGGTCCAGCTTCCGCCCAAGTAGACGTTAAGCCAGACGGCCTCAATCTTGAGGGCGTCGGTGTCGCGCATGCGGATGTCGGTCTTTTCGAATGCGGGCAGGCCGTCGACCCAGGCCCGCAGGATGCCGTCGTTCTTGCCGGGGGTGTTCATCTTTGCGTACTGTTCGATGCAGTACCAGCGGTTGTTTTCGAGCCAGCCTTGCTTCTGGCGGTCCCAGAGCCATTCCGAGCCGTACTGGCCTCGCATGTCGACGTGGTAGCAGTAGAAACCCAGGGGCGTCAGGCCGTCAACCTGCTTGCGGAAGAGGCCGCGGGCCGACCAGCCGTCTTCGCCGTTGACGCGGCGGCCGCCCCAGCCCGCCCGGCCGTACGTGCCGGAGATGCCCGGCAGTTTGCCGCCGCGGGCCGGGTCCCAGTCATCGGCAAAACGCAGGTAATAGCGGAAGTAGATCTCCTCCGGCTCGGCGCCGGCGTGCTTCCTGAAGGCGTAGACGATGCTCGTTCCATAGTGGCCGCCGGCCTCAACCTTGATGCGTAAGGCCTTGCCCGACAGCGGCTCAAAGCCCAGGGCCGGGTCGGCATCGACGAGGGCTGTGCGGCCGGGGGCTTTTGGCATACCGAACTGCGTGTACCAGTCCTCGGCCTCGAAGTCGCAGGCGAAGACGATGTCCTGTCGATCCTTTACTGCCGGTTCCGCTGTTTCCGCATTGTCGGCTGCCCATGCACAGGCCGCACAAGCCACAGCCGCCAGGCTAAGAAGATAGATTCGCATCGCAGACCCTTTCTTTTGACACTCGCATTCTAACACATCTGGCGGCGGCTTGGCAAATTACCCGCGGGAGGACACGTTTGGCTTTGTCCGGCCGGTGCCGATGATTATACCCGGGCCAAAATCACGGAGAACCGATGACGCGCGACAGGCTCAACAGGAACGGATACAAGGTGCTGGCGGGGTATTTCGCCTCGCCGGTGCTGCACGGGGCGATCATTTTCGGGTGTGCGGGCCGGATGGACCTGCCGTGGATATGGGTTTACCTGGTCGTCAGCTTCATCGGTATGTTCGGCGGTATTGTGCCGCTGTGCATCCGCAATCCCGTGCTGATTAACCATCGCGGCGATTTCAGACGGAAGAAGGACACCATGCCGTGGGACCGTTGGCTTGTGCCGACGTACGGCATCCTGAGCTGCTATTTGACGCCGGCCGTAATCGGGCTGGACGTGGGGCGGTACGGCTGGTCGGATCTGGGACCGGTGACGGCGATCCTGGGCATCGCGGGTTTTCTGGCCGGCTCGGCGCTTCTGACGTGGGCGATGCTGACCAATACGCATTTCGAGACGACCGTCCGAATCCAGACTGACCGGAATCACAAGGTCGTCACGACCGGGCCGTACCGGTTTGTGCGGCACCCCGGCTACGTCGGGGCGATCCTGTGGAACATCACGACGCCGATGATGGCGCGGTCGGCCGCGGCCCTTGTTCCGGCCGTTGCGGCGATTGCGGTTCTGGTTTGCCGAACGTCCCTGGAAGACCGTACGCTGCGCTGCGAACTGCCGGGCTACGCCGTATACGCCGACAGGACGCGCTATCGTCTCCTGCCCGGCATCTGGTGAATCGTCCGATAATCCCACATGGATTACCCGGTTTGCCAAAACGTGCCTCTTGAACGCGCCAACTGCGTTTTTTCTTTGACAATGGTGGATTTTTTGTTAAAATGAGTATACTGTGCCCAAAGGCAAGGGCGGCCGGGTCCCACGGAGGACCGATGAAAAGCGATTTCTCGTGAGAAGATGAGGGCGATAATGAAAAAAATGCTGCTGGCAAGAAGTTTACGGGTCCTGATTTTCGCCTGCCTGCTGGTTTCGATCACGGTGGCGCTGCTCGGTTGCGCGGGCACCGGCCAGACTCGCGCCGAGACTCAGAGGAACCACAGTGACGTGGTCAAGACCAATTGGGGTATGATGCAGGACGATCTGGACGCCATATTTATGCTCGATAAGCCCAGCCGCCTGAGCAGCAGATACGTTCGCTGAGACAGGCCGCTAACCCATCGGGTGCGGACTTCTCGGGCGCGTTGTAACTCGAAAACCGTCAATCTGATGGGAGGTGGATTGCTTGTTTGACGCGATCTATCAGTATCTCTACCGTATCGACCTGCACGAACGCCTAATCGTAGCCATAGAACTGATTCTCATCGGGGGCTTTGTCTATACCGTCATCAGCTTTCTCGAAGGCACCCGCGGCGAGCGTCTCTTTCGCGGTGTCATTTTCATTCTCATCGTCGGCTCGCTCATCCTCAACTTCGTCGCCAGGGAGGTCGGCCTCCTCCGCATTGCCTATCTGTACAAGGGCTTTCTGCTGGCCGTCCTGATCGTGGCCGTGGCGGCCTTTCAGCCGGAGATCCGCCGCGCGCTGATCCGTATCGGACAGGCCGGCTTCCTGTCGAGCTCGCCGCAGCAGCTCACGCGAAGCGTCGAGGAGATCATCAACGCCGTGACGCAGTTGGCCGCGGCCAGGACCGGCGCCATCATCGTCATCGAACAGCAGGTGGGCCTTGCGGAGTTCATCGAGACCGGCGTGCGCATCGACGCCAAGGTCACCGCCGAACTCCTCAAGACGATCTTCTATCCCGGTTCAGCGCTGCACGACATGGCCGTGGTAATACAGGGCGACCGCATCGTCGCCGCGCGTGTCCAACTGCCGCTGGCCGAGGGCGAGAGCTTCCAGGGCCGCCAGTTAGGCTCCCGGCACCGCGCCGCCGTCGGCGTCACAAACAGTTCCGACGCGACCGTCATCGTCGTCAGCGAAGAAACCGGCATCGTCTCGCTGGCCATCAACGGCAACCTCATGCGAAACGTCTCCGAGGCCCAACTGCGAAGACAGTTGACCACCGCCGTGGTGGAAACAACCCCGCTCATCAACCGTATGAAAGAGGCTGTGCAGCCACGGGAAACCGCCGAATAACACCGAAGGAAGGCGCCATCCGCCATGTTTGACAGGTTCAAGAAAATCTGTGCAGTAGTCGCCCTGACGATCCTGATCTGGGCGTGGGCCTATCAGGCCCTCGAAGAGACCACGCCCGCAACCGGCACTTTGAACATCTCACCGGCCACCCAGCCGGACCTGTTCGTCAGTTTCGATCAGCAGCCGGTGCCGGTGACCCTCAACCTGACGCTCAAGGGCTCGCCCTCGCACATCAGCGAGTTGAAGAAACGCCTTCGCGCCGACGATACCGACCCCCAGAAGGAGCGCCTCGAATTCTTCTACGACGCTAAGCTCGAGAACCACGATGTGCCGGGCCGCTACCCCCTCGACCTGCTGGCCTTTCTCAAGGAAAGCGACAAGCTCAAGGATCTGGCCGTCACGGTGGAGCAGTGCGAACCGTCAACGATCAACGTCGACGTGCGCAAGCTGACGCAGAAGTGGTTCACTGTGCAGTGCCTGGATGAAAACAAGGTCCCTCTGCGGCATGAGCTGATCGAGCCGTCCACGATTCAGATGTACGCCTTCGACGATTGGGCCGGCGACAGCCTCAAGGCCAACGTGATCCTGACCGCCGAGATGATCGAGAAGGCCCGCAGGGAGCCGATCTCCGAGCGGCCGTTCATCGAGCTGGAGCCGGGACGCCGGCGCTGGTATGCCGAGCCGGTGAAGATCAAGCTTCCCTCGACCGAAAGCCCCCTGAAGGACCGCGTCACCAGCCCGCTGCTGAAGCTGGGCGTGATCTATTCGAAGAACCTCCAGGGCAAGTATACGCTTGAACTGCTTAACGAAAACGAGCTGCGAACCGTGCAGTACAGGGCCTCCGACGACGCCCACAGCGCCTACGAGAAGATGCCGTACCTGATAATGATCGAGGTGCGCGACGGAGACGAGAACGCCCAAAGCGTTCGCCGGCCCATTATCTACAATTTCCCCGCCGAGTCCGTTCGCAAAGGCGAGATCGAATTGACTGGCGCCCCGCGCGAGGCCGTCTTCAAGCTCGTCCCCGTCACCGAACCCCCCGGCTAATGGCGGTCACAATCCGAGGAACAACGGCTCAAACAGCTTCTCCACCACATTGAGCTGCCGCGGGACGAAACAGACGTCGTGCGTGAACTGCTCTGATGCACCGTGGAATCTGAACGTGCGAAATGACTGCCAACACTGGAGACAATCGCATGAGCGGCTCCTTCGAAATGCATCAATTCTGTACGCTGGTTTCGTAACGGACGCCATCGGGGACCGGCACGGATACGGTCACGGTGACGCCATGGTCACCCTCGGTGCAATGCGACGAATCGACGGCCACGAACGCCGTGTATGCAGACATGAGGCCGTACTCCAGTGCCGTCGCGGTGATCTGTTCGTGCAGTGCATAGTCGCGGCTGTATGCTGCACGGTTGGCCAGGTCTTCGATCTTCTTGCGTGCCCACACGCAGGCGATGCCCTCGTGGCGGTCGGCGTCGGCGGCGTCGGCCGCGGCAACGCTGATCGTTCTCCACCGGCCGTCGATGCGCCCGCGGATGCGGATGTCGCCGTCGGCCCGTCCGAAGCGCCCGGTCACGACCACCGGCCGGCCAACGAACAAATCCGGAATCCGCCGCGGGTAAGCGTCCTTGACGTTCATGCCGCCCCAGTCGATCTCGATATCCGTCAAGGCCGGGTGGCTGATGCGCTCGTAGAACAGATCCACGATCTCCCCCGGCGAATCGTCAGGGCCGATGTACACCACCGCCCCCTTGCCGATCGCCGCCATGCGGTCCAGCAGGTAGCGGTTGACCGACGAGCCCACGCCGAAGCTGAAGATGCGGCTGTCGCCCAGTTTGTCATGAATCGCTGCGAGGATTTCCGTCTCGTTGCCGATATATCCGTCGGTCATGAACGACACGACACGAAAACGCCGCGGATCATGCTCAAAATCCAGCGCTGCCTTGATGCCCTCGATCATCATGGTGCCGCCGCCGCTGTTCAGCGAGTCAACGTAATGCAGGCCCTTGCGGATGTTTGCGGCGGTTGCCGGCAGCGGCTTGCGCCCCAACTGCGAGGCCTTGCTGGAGAAGCGGATCACCTGGAACGTGTCGTCCGGCCCTAACTTCTTGAGCGCACGGCGGATGGCGTCCTTGGCATGGGCCAACGGCTTGCCAGACATGCTGCCCGAGCAGTCCAGCACGAAGATTATCTCCATCGGCGAGCGGGTCAGATGCTCCAACTGTGCCGGCGGGTAGAGCATCAGCGAGAAGTAGCCGCCCCGTTTATCGCGATGCGTAACCATCGCCGACTTGAGCCTGTCGCCGGCGACGCGATACCGCAGGACGAAATCTCTGTTCGGCACGTCATCGCGGTCGCTGAGCACCACTTCCGCGCGGCGGCGCGAGTGCATCTTTTTGCTGACAACGTGTGTGGGGCAGACCAGTTCCTCGATGTCGACGCCTGCATCGATGTCGACCGCCAACGAGATGCCGTGTGTGCTTCGCTCGTCCGGGGGGAGGTACTGCACCTCGACAACCTGCCCGCTGATGCCGCCGCGGCCGCGGCCGACGGCCCCGATGCCGCTCCTGGATCCGGGCGGGTTGAACCGGGGTCCGACCACCATCGGAAACACGATTTCGTACCAGCCGTCGACGTAAGCTAACGTGTTGGAGTAGCGAATCGTCACATCGATGTCCCGGCCCGGCTCGATGTTGGCTACCTTCTGCGTGAATACATTCGGCCGCTCCTGCGTCAAGAGCGACGCGGTGTAGCCCCGCCTCCTGGCGGCCTTGTACACTCGCTCAGCCTCTTCTCGCCGACGAATAATCCCACGGATCTTGCGACGCCCTATCGTCATCACGAACTCGTTGACCGCCGCATTGTCCGGCAGCGGAAACACATACACCGCCTCGATCTTCTCGTCGTAAGGATTCTGAAACTGCTGCGTGACGTTTACCGTTGCGATATACCCGCAGATGTCCGCCTTCACGTCAGTATGCTTCAGCGGAAGATCGATCTCCTTTTTCTCGCCCGGCGGCCGCACCCGTATCGTCCCGCACCCCGGCGTGTCATCATCCCGCACAATCCCCCCCTCCGGCCGCACGATCACCCACACCTCATCGGCCGACACGTAGATATCGCCTCCCACAATCGGGCGTTCCGACTCGAATCGCTCCTCCGCCGCGGACTCAAACAGTGCCGCCGAGTCGGGCGATGTCGCCGAATACGTAACTGATTTACCTTGGCGCTGGCTGCAGCCTGTCAAGCCGATGATGATCCCTGACGCTGTGATCATGAACGTTATGGCGCCGATGAGGGGCTTCCTGTTCACTTCTCTTCTCCTTCAAGGTATGTGATAGTTGCGGGGATTTCATTGCCGTGACGGTCTCCGGCGACGGTGAGGACAAGTTCATACTCCGGTTCCGCACCATCGGTTATTGTTGCACAAAGCCGACGCAAAGAAAAGATTTTCCCTGAAACGACGCCCAACGGCCTCTTTTGAATGTCCGGTCACCACGCCCTCGCCTCCGCGGCCATACCAATCGACCCTTGATAGCCGCCCTGTTCTGTGGTATCATGGAAGTTTCTGGAAAAACGGAAGCATCAGCCATGAAGTCGAAACACAATCTCGCCGGCGAAACGGAAGCCGGCGCAAGTACTTCCCCAACGTTCACCTGTTACGCTCGGTTCAGAATTGGCAGGAATACGCTATGTTGACAGCAATTCTCGCAGGCGCCGTCCTGTTATTCATACTTGCTTACCTGACCTATGGCCGATTCCTGGAGAAGCGGTACGATGTCCAGGCCGACCGCCCCACCCCAAGCCACACTGACTATGACGGCGTCGATCGTGTGCCCGCCCACAGGGCCGTCCTGTTGGGCCACCACTTCTCCTCCATCGCCGGCGCCGGGCCGGTGGTCGGGCCGATCATCGCCGCGATTGCCTTTGGCTGGCTGCCCGTGCTGCTTTGGGTGCTCTTCGGTTCGATCCTGATCGGCGGCGTGCACGACTTCTCCTCACTGGTCGCCTCCATTCGCCACAAGGCCCGCTCCATCGCCGAAGTCGCCCGCGAGTACATGTCGCCGCTGGCCTACAGGCTCTTCCTGGCATTTATCTGGCTGAGCCTGGTTTATGTCCTCACTGTATTCGCGGATATGACCGCGGCATCCTTCGTCAAAGAGGGCGGTGTCGCCACGTCGTCGCTGATGTTCATAGCCCTTTCAGTGTGCTTCGGCCTGTCCGTATACCGACTGAAGGTACCCGTGTTGTGGTCATCGCTGGTCTTTGTGCCGCTGGTCTTCGCGGCCGTTTGGGCGGGCCAGCAGTTGCCCCTCAACGCCGACAGGATACCGACAATTGCCGGCCTGAGCACTGCGAAGATGTGGTGCCTTGTCCTGATTGTGTACTGCTTTGTGGCCTCAACTACGCCGGTCTGGATCCTCCTGCAGCCCCGAGATTACCTCTCTTCGTTTCTGCTCTATGCCTCTGTAATCGGAGGCGCCATCGGCATACTCCTGGGCGGACATACATTGCAGTACCCCGCCTTTGCCGGCTGGTCGCACCCCGCCCTTGGCACACTGTTTCCGGTTCTCTTTGTCACCGTCGCCTGCGGCGCATGCTCGGGCTTTCATTCCGTTGTGGCATCCGGGACGTCCTCCAAACAGTTGGACAAGGAGTCCGACGCCCGCCTGATCGGCTATGGCGCCATGCTCATCGAGGGCATTGTCGCCGTAATCGCCTTGGGTACGGTTGCGATGCTGGCCAGAAACGACGCCCTCGTCTCACAGGAGCCTCTGGCCGTTTACAGCAGCGGCATGGGCAAGTTCCTCAGCGTCTTCGGAATACCGGAGAAGTTGGGCGCCTCGTTCGGCCTTCTGGCCTTGGCAACGTTCATCCTGACCACCTTGGACACCGCCACCCGCCTGGGCCGCTACGTGTTCGAAGAGTTCTTCAGCCTCAAGGGCACGGGGTCGCGATATCTCTCGACCGTCGCGACATTGATTCTGCCGCTGACCTTCGTACTCATCACGCTCAAAGACCCAAATGGCAATCCCCTGCCCGCATGGAAGGCCATCTGGCCCGTGTTTGGCGCAACAAACCAACTGTTGGCCGGCCTTGTGCTGCTTGTGGCCGCCATTTGGCTCAAGAAGACCGGAAAACGCGTCGGCTTCATCCTCGGGCCGGTGGTTTTCATGAATGTGATGACCCTCTGGGCCCTGCTGCTGTTATTGAAGCAGTATGGCCCGACGCCCGTCGGCATTATCGCCGGCGGCCTGCTGGTGCTGGCGCTGATTCTCATCGCCGAAGCCGCTCGCATTGTCATTGGCCTGCTCCGTAAGTGAGCGCCGCACTGCCGCCGCGTGATGCGCAGCGTCAGCGTTTCGGGGCGTCGGCCCGGGCCTGCTTTCCGCGTTCCGACCGTCGTGCCCGCAGCAGCAGCCGCACCGGCACCTCCTCGATGCCCAACCATTCGCGCAGACGCCCGATTGCAAACCGCTGGTACGCCTCGTCGAACAGCTCCGGCCGATTCACGAACAGCAGCAGCGTGACGGGATTCGTCGCCACCTGCGTGCCGTAATAGATCTTCGGGTGCCCCGCCTTGCGCGACCCGCCGACCCGCTCCTCTGCAAGCTGCTTGATCGCCTTGTTCAGCTTGCCCGTGGGAATCTTCATCGACGCCTGCTTGAACAGTTCCACCGCCAGGTCCAGCACGCTCTGCACGTTCTTGGCGTTTTTGGCCGTCGTAAACGCAATCGGCGCATGCCGAAGACCCGTCAGCACCTTGCCCAGGTACTCCCCATAGTCGTCCGTCGATGCCACGTCCTTGGCAAGGTCCCATTTGTTCACCACCAGGATGCACGGCTTGTACTCCTCCGCGATCAGGTGCGCAAGCTTCTTGTCCACCTGCGAAATCTTCACCGTCGAATCGATCATGAACAGCACCACGTCCGCCCGCTGCACGCTCCGCATCGCCCGCGTGTAGCTGTAGAACTCGATGTCATCCGCCAGCCTGCTCTTCTTGCGAACGCCCGCCGTATCGATCGCCACGAACACCCGCCCGTCCTTTTCGAATCGCACGTCCACCGCGTCCCGTGTCGTGCCCGGAATCTCGCTGACGATCATCCGCTCCTGCCCGCAAATGGCGTTGATGAGCGTGCTCTTGCCGGCATTGCGCTTGCCAACTACGGCGATCTTCATCACTTCCTTTTCCGGCCTCTCCGCCGGCAGATGCTCCAGCGCCTCGACGACACGCTCCATCAGAACGGCCTTGTTGACGTTCTGCGTCGCCGACACGCAGATCGGATCGCCGAATCCCAATCGCACGAACTCGCCCGCCTGGTGCATCTGCTTCGGTGCATCACATTTGTTGGCCACCAGCAGCACCTCCAGCCCGCTCTTTCGCAGAAGCTCGGCGATCGTCACATCCAGCGGCATCACCCCGTCACGCACGTCCACCACGAACAGCGCCAGGTTGGCCATGGCAATCCCCCGGTGGATCTGGTTTTCGATGTGCTCGCTCAGCGCGTCGCTGTCGACGATCCCGTAGCCGCCCATGTCCACCAGCTCGAAATACCGCTCGCCCACGTTCACAATGGCCGAAATACGGTCGCGCGTCACCCCCGCCGTCGGCTCGACGATACTGATCATCTGCCCCGACAATGCGTTGAAAAGACTGCTCTTGCCCACATTGGGCCGGCCAATAATCGCCACTACCGGTAACGCCACGTCCAAATCCTGTAATGCAATACAAAATTCCTCATACGGTGAAAAAACGATAATACCATAAACATTCAGCAAGTAAATCTCATTTTGGCCCGCACCCCGGAGAAATCGCGCCTTCCTGAAGAAAATAAGGCGACATGCCGAAATCAGTTGTCAGGCCGTCTGTTAACCTGTATGATTGTCTGTTGCACGGCGGCGGCACAGCGGCACAACAGCCCGCCCCGTAGAGTATGAGACACCACTTGAAGGAACCGATGCTATGGCCGGCCAACGTCGTACGCGCCGCCCCCCAAGGGCAAGAATCGGCGTATACTCGCGCACCAGAAATCGCCTGATCTCTGGCGTTCTGATCCTGGTCCCATTCGTCATCACCCTGATGGTGCTCTTGTGGCTGTTCGGGTTTCTTCGACGGATACTTAACCCGATTGTAACGTACCTTTTCTTCTCGCTCGAAAAAGCCGGATATATCGACCCTGTCCTCCTGAGGGGACCTGGGCCAAGTTGGTTCATTCGGGCGGGATTGTTCGTGCTGTCGCTGTTGTTCCTCCTGACAATCGTGTACCTCGTCGGGGCAATAGGACAAGTCGTCGTCGGCCGCCGGATTGTGGGCCTTTTCGAGAGCATCCTCCTGAAGGTCCCCGTTGCCAAGAACATCTACGCCACCGTCCGCCAGGTCGTCGACGTCATCGCCATGCAGCCCCGAAGTGCCTTTCAATCGGTCGTTATCATCGACTTTCCCCGGCCGGGATACAAATCGCTCGCTTTCATGACAGGGCGGACTATCTCAGCCGACGGAAAAGAGTACCGAAGGGTCTTTATCCCGACCACGCCCAATCCCACCACCGGATTTATGGAAATCGTCCCGCTGGAAGAGGTTATCGAGACAGACCTCACCATTGAGGAAGGTTTCAAGATGATCATGTCCGGTGGACTGGTCTGCCCGGACCGCCTTGCAGAAATCCTCTGACTCACGGGGCAGGCGAATAGTGGCCCTCCGACATCCCGATTGTGCATTCGTCGCGCCAATCGCTTGTTCTTCGTCAGCCGCCGGGCTACAATTGTCAATGCAGTCACCGCCAAAATGACGATAGAATCTCAGGGAGATGATCATGGCTAACCGACGTGAATTCCTGAAATGGACTGCGGCTGCCGCCGCTTCCGCCGCAATGTCACCCGCACAGGGCCTTCGGGCCGCCCCGCAGGCCGCAAAGCCCGTTTTGCCCCTGTCCATCCCCCGCTGGCGCGGCTTTAACCTCCTCGACATGTTCACAATGCGCAGCCGAGGCGACTTCGCCGAGGACGACTTCCGCTGGATGCGGGACTGGGGCTTCGACTTCGTGCGCCTGCCCTTGTGCTACCGTCTCTGGATCATCGACGGCGACGATTACAGGATCAACGAAGCCATGCTCGAAAAGCTCGACCGCGCCGTCGACCTCGGCCAGAAGTACGGCATCCACGTCAACCTCAACTTCCACCGCGGCCCCGGCTACTCCGTCAACACCGAGTTCAAGGAGCCGCACAACCTCTGGAAGGACCAGTCCGCCCTCGACGCCTTTGTCTTCCACTGGACCCTCCTGGCAGAACGCTACAAGGGCATCCCCAAAGAAAAGCTCAGCATCAACCTCATCAACGAACCCCGGGGCGACGACAACCCTGCCCACATGACCCGCGCCGACCACGAACGCGTCGTCCGCACCACCGTCAAGGCCATCCGCGAGATCTCCCCCGACCGCATCATCTTCATCGACGGCCTCCGCTGGGCACGTGTTCCCTGCCCGGAACTCGCCGACCTCGGCTGCGTCCAAAGCGCCCACGCCTACGATCCCCACAGTCTCACCCACTACAAAGCAAGCTGGGTCGCCAACAGCGACAAGCCCGAGCCCGCCTGGCCCGGCAACGGTTACGACCGCGCCAAACTCGAAGAACTGTACAAACCCTGGGTCGCGCTTAGCAGAAGCGGCGTGCCCGTCCACTTCGGCGAAGGCGGCGCCTACAACAAGACCCCCTACCATATCGTCATGGCCTGGCTCGCCGACGTCATGGACATCCTCAAGACCAACAGATGGGGCTACGCCCTGTGGAACTTCCGTGGCTCCTTCGGCATCCTCGACAGCGGCCGCAGCGACGTTGCGTACGAGGATTTCCACGGCCATAAACTCGACCGAAAAATGCTCACGCTGCTGCAAAATTCTTAATCAAAAAGGAACATGCCCGAGGCAAGAGAAGAAAAACCCAGGACCAAGCGATGCCCCTTCTGTGCCGAGATCATCCAGGCCCAGGCGGTCAAGTGCCGCTACTGCTGCGAGTTCCTCGACCCGCGCATCTACTACACCTCCTCGCCGCCGGCCCTGACGCCTCTGCCGCTTGATGAACCGGCGTCCGACCGATCGCCCGCCGAAGGCAATGACGACAGCAAAAAAACATTCCGGGGCAGCCCCTCCCTATTCGCCCTCACCAGGCTGTTCGTCACATCAACCCTCCTGCTGGTCTTTGCGTTCTTTCTGCTCTTCTACCCTCTGCACAACATAATCAGACCCACAGGCGACCTGACCCTCGACCAGACCTTAACCATCATCCGCTGGCTGCACGGCGCTGGCGCCGTCCTGGCGCTGGCCACCCTTCTCGTCGTCGGCTACAGGATCGCCGACCTCAAGAGCATCAGCTATGAGGTCACGCCCGACCGCATCGAATGGGAGCGAGGCGTCTTCCGCCGCAAGAAGGACAACCTCGACATGTTCCGGGTCATCGACATGCAGCAGGACCAGCCCTTGCTCGACCGCCTCTTCGGAATCGCCACCATCACGCTCGTCACCCGCGACACCAGCCACCCGCAGTTCGACTTCCTCAAGATCCGCGACCACAAAACACTCTACAACATCCTCAAAGAGGCCACGCTCGCCGCCGACCGCAAACAGCAGGTCATGCACGTCGAATAACGCGCAGCCTCACTTTGCCCTTGACAGTCTTGTGCCTGTCGGCTAATCTGCGACGCCTGTAAGGCGCAAATCCTGCCGCCGCCCGTTGCCGCCCGGGAAACAAGGAAGACCCGACACTGGTTTTCCCGCGTGATCGCCCCGCGCCGCGCCCGGGCTGTCGCACGCCGGATTCCGCCGCGCGCAAAGAAAGAATGTAACCCTGTTGTCATTGGGACCCTCGCATGGCCGAAGAACACGTACTCGTCGTCCAACGTAAGATCGTCGAAGACATCGGAGCCTTTCACGGCCTCTGTTTCGACGTCGACGCCTATCTGGCCGCCCTCTTTGCCCCCGGTGTGCCGCGCTTTATACCTCGCTCGGCCGCCGAAAACGACCCCGACTACAAGCAGCTCATCCCCTACGTCATCATGACCCACGCCGGCCGGTACCTTACCTACGTCCGCGGCAAGCGCGCCGGTGAAACCCGCCTCGTCGGCAACCGCTCCATCGGCATCGGCGGCCACATCAACCCCATTGACGACATGCCGCTCCTCGGTGACTTCGGCCACACCTACCTCGAGGCCGTCCGTCGCGAAGTCGCTGAAGAAACCACCGTTGCCGCCGCGCATACCGACCACATCGTCGCCCTGCTCAACGACGACTCCAACGACGTCGGCAAGGTGCACCTCGGTATCGTCCATTTGTGGACGCTCCAGAACGCTGACGTCCGCCGACGTGAACAGATGATCACCAAAATGACCTTCATGACCGCCGACGAACTCCGCGCCGTCCGCGGCGAGATGGAAACCTGGTCGCAGATATTTCTTGATGGCCTCGATCAGATGGCCCAGAGAGCCGCCGCTGCCCCGCCCGCAGAATCCCTCTTTACCAACCACTGACCCGGCCCCCAGAATAAGGACAGCCGCCGGTTTACAGGCCATCGGGTATCACAGCCTGGCTCCTCGTGGGTGCCACCGTCAAACGCGTACCCGGCACGTACCAACCCCGCGTATGCCCAAGCTGAAAATTAATCCCTGTCCCAGCGAAGTCCCCCGTGTTTGGCGGTGCTCCACCCACCGGCCAGTTGCCGCCGTCACCAACCTACAGCGTTTCAAGATAGTCCACGATATGCTCGATCTCCTCCTCCGTAAGCCGGCCCGCATACGAAGGCATCACCCTCACCGGCTCGATAATCTGCCGCCGCACATTCTCCCGCGTCGCCTCGCGGCCGCTCACGGGCAGCTTGCCCCGCCGCAGGATTCCCGCCAGCCCCGGCCCCACCTTGGTCTCCTGCGTCTCCATCGAATGGCAGCTTGTGCAGTTGTTCGCCTGCACCAGGCGCCTCCCCTCATCCGCCGCCGACCCCGCATCGTCCGGACGTGCACGCAGATACGCTGTCGCCGCAACAACGATCAGAACCGCCGCAGCCACAACCGCTGTCACACGCTTGAGCTTCGTCTCTCGCATAATCGCCCCTTAATCAATCAGCCGGAACAGCTCCGTACGAATCTGCCGGTCCTTCACGCCCATCGCCTTCAGGTTCGCAACCGTTGCCTTCATCAGCGGCCCAGGCCCGCAGATGTAAAACGTCTTGCGCGACAGGTCGCCCTCGATGTACCGCTCCAACATCTCCCGGTCGATGTGCCCCTTCTCACCCGTCCACTCCTCCCCCGCCCGGCTCAGCACATGCACCACGCGAAGCAGCGGATACCTCCCCGCCGCAATCGCCTCAAGCTCCTGGCGAAACACGATCGCCGACTCCGTCCTGTTGGCATACAGCAGCAGCACGCGCAGATTCTCCTGCCGGTCCCTCATGCACCGCAGCATGCTCATCACCGGCGTAATACCAATCCCCCCGACGACAAACACAAGGTCCCGCTCGCCGGGATGCAGTTGATAGGAAAAACGCCCGAACGCCCCCTGCACGCTCACCGCGTCGCCAACCCGCGTATCCGGAATTGTCGCCGTAAAATCGCCGATCGCCTTGATAGTCGACGTCACTCGCCCGGCCTGCGTCGGCGATGACGATATCGTCCAGTGATGCTCCTCGTGCGGCAGCCCGCGGCCGCGATGCAGCGTCAGAAAATGAAACTGCCCCGGCAGGTATTCCGGCCCGGCCTCGCCCTCCGGCGGCGCCAGTTCCAGCGTGCACACGTCATCCGTCTCCCGTGTCACCGCCGTCACTCGCCACGCCTTCCGCCGCTGCACAACCGGCCGTACCAGGCGATGCCATGCAAACGTCGTCACCCCGCCCGCCAGAAGCACCACCCACGCCGTCCGAAGCACCGGGCTCTTCAGGTCGCCGCCCGTCACCCAACTGTGCACAAACGCCACCCCTAACAGCACCGGCCCCACGATGTCGTGCAAAAAACGCCAGTGCTCAAACGCCACCCGCAGCCTCGCCCGCAGCCCGCTCAAGAGCACGTTCAACAGCAGCAGCACCAGCGCCATCTTGCCCAACCAGATAAACCACGGCACATCAAGCGAAACAATCAGCTCAGCACCAGCCCCGCCCGCCGCAAGAAGCAGCGGATGCGACAGCAGCAGCACCACCGCAAGAATCGCCGCGTTCCGGTGAAACCGCAAGACGATATCCAGCCCGAACGGCCTGCTCACCCACTTCCACCGCGCCGCAAGAACCGTCTGCAAGACGAGAATCGTAAACCCGATTAGCGCCGCACTCCGCCCCGCTTCATAAAAAAAGTCGCCCGCCGGCCGCCCGAAAAACACCGCAAGCGCAGCCGGAGTGCACACCAGCACAACGTACAATACAGCGATGACAATCCCCGAAAGAGACACGCCTTATCAATCTCTCATGAACAGGTAATCGCCCCCCGGAGCATCTGCATGACAGCCCACGCATCCCTCCTCCCGGCCTTCGCCCGCAACCCCTGCGATCGGACGCCCTCTCCGGTCCCGCATCACCTCGCCGCCCGGTGTGTACTTCACAAAAAACCAGTCCCCGCTTGCCCGGGCGTATCCTTCCCGCTTCTGCATCACAGTCACCGACTCCAGCGCCCCTCGATCACGTTCCGAATAGTTCTCAACCACGATCATGGCAAGGTTACGATTCAGGTCCTCCCTGGCCGCATAGTTGTAATAATACCGCAGATACCTGCCATGTCCCCGGACGCCCCTCTGCCACCCTTCATAGCCCGCCGGCACCGGCCACGTGCGGTAATCCTTGATCTGCCGCCACAGCGATCTGGCGTGCGATTCGTCAGCGTCGCTGCCCTCGCGCCGCCGCGCCTCCTCCTCCCGGCGCTGCTCATCCCTCCTCCGCTCATCCTCCTGGCGCCGACGTGCTTCTTCTCGCCGCCGTGCCTCTTCCTTGCGCCGTTCCTCGGATTTGCGATCCTCCTCGTACCTGCGCCGATCCTCCGACCTGCGTTTATCTTCCGATTTGCGTTTCTCCTCCGACTTCTGCTTGCTGTCCGGGCGCTTGCGGCCGTCGTCACGGCTCTGCCCGCTCGCCGCCGCGGCGATCCCCCTGAAGCGTCGCTTCATAAACCGCCCCTTTCGCTGTTTGCACTCCGCCGCGCCGACAACTCACTTCGTCATGAACAGGTAATCGCCCCCCGGCGCCGACTTGTGACACGGCACACACCCCGCATCCGTCCCCTTGCCCACCGGCCCGGCGATCTTCTGCCCCCTATCGTCCGTCATGATCTTGCCGTCCGGCGAGTACTGCACGTAAAACCAGTCCGCGTTCTCCGGGTCGTACCCCTGTCGCTTCTGCATCACCGTCAGCGACGCCAGCGCATCATAACTCGCCTCCGTGTAGTTCGCCTTCACGATCACCGTTCCGTCCTTCGTCGGATCCTCCTGCCCGATGTCGTTGACGTAGTACCGTAGAAACTTCCCATGCGGACTCTGCCCCTCCTGCCACCCCTCGAAACCCTTGGGCGGCGGCCATGTCCGATACCCCTTGATCTCCATCCAGAGATCCTCCGCCAGCCGGACATCGCAGGGCTTCGTCCCCTCCTGCTCGCCCTTGTCCTTGCCCACGGCCGCCACAAACACCCCGCAGGCCATACCAATCACCACCAGCCCCGCAAACAGATAAATCCCGCACTTCCCCACGGTACCCCCCTTTCACCTGCACAACCGTAAAAAAGCCCCCTTAAACACACCCGCTTCCGCACCCTCCCCCACGCCCTCCACTATCGCCCATCCAAACCGCCAACTTGAAATGCCTCTCTCTCCCGTACGAGACAAGAGAAGTTAGATTTCTCCCCAGAGCATCGAATAAATCGAATAATACTCACCTGCGCTGAGCCTGAGTGGGTAAAATGTAATATGCCGCACTTAGAGAAGGCCATTCAGGGATCAACGGTTGTCTCTGCACGTGCGGCCGGCAGCACCTTGCCCTTAGTTAGGTAAGAACCGGTATTCCGAACCGCCCCCGTCGCCGCCTGAAGCGGCCCATATCCTGCCATGCACCCCCGCCCTGCTGCGAGCCAGAACCCCAGATCTGTAAGGTCAGCAATTTTGAGTGCCCCACAAGCAAGTACGCGAGTACCTTGATTCGGAACTTTACCTGTGACCTCGCCGACTGCCATGCCTATGGGCCCACAGTTACCGCCTTTGGCCCCGCAATTCCCGGAAAACCCCTGTACTTTGGCCGCGGATCCCCGCTCGATCACTCGGCAAAGCCGTGCTTACCCACCAATTTGACGAATCGGCACCCGCAGAGGATTCTTGTGCGGTGCTCGTCGCCGCTCTTTTCGTGGACAATCAAATCCTGCGAAAACTCGCTGCCAACGGGCGCCACCAGGACCGCATCGTCACCCATCTGGTCCAGGAGCGGCTGCGGCACCTGCGGCACGGCGGCCGTAACGATAATACGGTCAAACCGCCGCCCCCCCGGCCATCCCTTGCTGCCATCCCCCACAAAATACTCCACGTTCTCAATACCCAAGCGCCCCAACACCGCCTGCGCCCCCTCCGTAAGCTGCCCCACCCGGTCAATCGTAAACACGCGCCTGGCCAGCCGCGCAAGGATTGCGGTCTGGTACCCGCATCCCGTCCCCAACTCCAAAACCTCATTTTCAGGCTCAATATCGAGGGCCTCGGTCATCCGCGCGACGATATAAGGCTGCGAAATCGTCTGGCCCATCCCGATCGGCAATGGCCGGTCGGCGTAAGCCTCCGCCCAATAGGCCGGAGAGACAAAAGCTTCCCGCGGCAGTTCTCCCATCACCGCCAGAACCCGCGCATCGGTAATTCCGCGATCCTTCAATTGCACCTGGACCATCGCGGCCCGCTGAACGGCAAACTGCGCTTGTTGATCGAACGTCACCATTCCCAAATCATCACCGCGCAAAACGCTTTTTGCAAATCAATTCTCGCAAACAACTTAGGAAATTACACGCCGGGCCGACACGGCATCCGCGGGTTTTACTTTTTGACTTACGGAAAACGCTTTGCATAATTGGCCGCCATGAAAGACGAAACCCAAAAACTTGTTTCTGCAGACAAGAATTTCATCTGGCACCCTTTCACACAAATGTCAGCGTGGCTGACCTCCGAACCTGTCGTAATTGACGCAGGTGAAGGATTTTACCTCATCGATACGGAAGGACGGCGGTACATCGACGGCGTGAGTTCGCTGTGGTGCAATGTTCACGGGCATCGAGTTTCGCATATTGATAATGCAATCCGCCAACAGCTAAATCGCATTTCGCACAGCACGCTTCTTGGACTTGCGCAGACGCGATCCATTGAACTTGCGGAAAAGCTGGCTGCAATCGCGCCGGAGGGTTTGACGAAGGTGTTTTACTCCGACAGCGGCGCTACGGCGGTGGAAATTGCGCTCAAAATGGCGTACCAGTATTTTAGAAATACCGGCCGGCCCAAACGGCAAAAGTTTGTTGCGCTGGAGGGGTCTTATCACGGGGATACGATTGGCTCGGTCAGCGTCGGCGGGATCAGCCTGTTTCACGGAATCTTTCGTTCGCTCTTGTTTGAAACGTTCTTCGTACCTGCGCCGCATCCGTACCGTTTTGAGGGGACCGAAGGGGAGTGCCTGTCGCACAGCCTGGAGAAACTTGAGCATATTCTGCGGGCGCATGAGGAGGAGATTGCGGGGGTGATTGTGGAGCCGTTGGTACAGGGTGCGGCGGGGATGATCGTGCATCCGGCGGGGTTCTTGGAGGGGGTGCGGGAATTGACGACCAAATACGGTGCACTGCTGATTGCAGATGAGGTGGCGACGGGTTTTGGTCGGACGGGGCGGATGTTTGCGTGCGAGCATGAGGGGGTCAGGCCGGACCTGATGTGCGTGGCGAAAGGGATAACCGGCGGCTATCTGCCGTTGGCAGCGACACTTACGACTCAACAGGTGTTTGACGCGTTTCTGGGGGAGGTGTCGGAACACAAGACGTTCTACCATGGGCACACTTACACGGGAAATGCGCTGGGCTGCGCGGCGGCGGTAGCGTCTCTGGAGCTTTTCGAGGAGAATCGGCTGTTGGATGCGCTGCCGGAGAAGATAAAGGCGGTAGAGAGGGGGCTAAGAGCGGTCAGCGTGCTGGAATATGTGGGTGATGTGCGGCAATGCGGGCTGATGGCGGGCGTGGAGCTGGTGAAAGACAAGGAAACGAAGGAGAGTTTCGCGTACGAGGCGGGAGTAGGGGCCAAGGTGTGCAGTGCGATGCGCGCAAGGGGGGTGATGATGCGGCCATTAGGGGATGTTGTGGTGATAATGCCGCCGCCGGCCATAGACATGGCGACCTTGGAGCGGCTGTTGGGGGTGGTCCGCGAGACTTTGGAGAAGGATCTGCCGAGGATCGTCGAGGGTTTGTGATGAAGCTGCCTGATTTGCCGCGGCATAGCGGCGTTTTTGTCGCGGGAACAGATACGGGGGTGGGCAAGACGTTAGTTGCGGGGGCGATTGCGCGGCTCTTGCGGCGGGAAGGGCGGCGCGTGGGGGTGTTCAAACCGGTGGCGACGGGATGCCGGCACGATCGGGAGGGGCTTGTCAGTTCTGATGCGGAGTTCCTGGCGTGGTGTGCTGATTGCGAGTATCCGCTGTCGGTGGTGACGCCGGTAACGTATGCGACGCCGGCGGCGCCGGCGGCGTGCGAACTGGTGGAGCGGCGAGCGGTGGACCTGGAGCATATCGCCAATATGTACCAGTACGTGTGCAGTGTCAGCGACGTGGTGGTTGTGGAGGGGATCGGGGGCGTACGCGTGCCGATTTCACAGGGGGTTGAGGTGCTGGATCTGGCGGCGGCGATGAGACTGCCGGTAGTTGTGGTGGCAAGGCCGAACCTGGGGACGATCAATCATACGCTGTTGACGGTGGGGGCGCTGCGCGGGGCGGGGCTGAAGGTGGCGGGGGTGGTCGTTAGCGGGTACAACGCCGAGACGGCGGACGCGGCGGTGGAGATGGCACCGGAGATCATTGCGGAGTACGGGGATGTGAAAATCCTGTCGCTCTTGCCGTACGATCCGGAGTCGAACGTCGAAGCGGGGCGCCTGGGGGCAGGGACGTTAGAGGTGCTCGACCAGGTCGACTGGGCGCGGATCGTGCAGGGTTGAAGGCCGCCTGCCGGCGGGCACGCCTTGGCGGAGGGTTTTTTTGTGTCACGTGCCGCCAGCGGTGGTTCGAGGACGGTTTTGTTGTGAGTTTGGGTGGGGGTGGTATAATGGTTGAACAACATGGGTCGGCAACGGGGTTGAGGGAATTGACAGAACTTGTCATTGGAGAAAGGAGCGGTCGATCATGAGGCGTTTAGGGGTTTTCCATGGGAGAGGAAAGAGGGGCGATGGTATACCTACCAAAGGAAAACCCGTGATGAAGGACTTGCTTTTGATTTGGCTGATAGCAGTCTGTCTGTTGGGCGGCGATGCGGCCGGCGGCGACGGGGTGCCGGCGGCGTACGACGAAAACGCTCTCAGGGAGGAGTTCTATGCGTTCGTCGCATCGCTCGACGTGATGGCGGTGAGCCGGGGCTATCCGAAGGCGGTGGAGAAGCTGCTTTCGGGTGATCCGGAGAAGCAGGTTGAGGCCGTCAAGACGCTTGCCGAGACGGGCGAGATGGAGGTCATTCCGTGGCTGCTGCCATTTCTGGAGGCGGATGACAGACATGTGGCGATATCGGCTGCTCTGTCACTGGAGAAACTCGTATCCACCTACGTCCTGAAACGCCGTGACATGAGCGAGCCGGGCGGCGTGCTGATCAAGCCGCTGGGCTGTGGCGACAGAGATTTGCGCCCGTTGGCGTGGATTGTTCTGAAGATGTTCAGACGGCCGGATGACGGAAGCACCCATGCGTATGCGGCGACAATGACGCGGTACCTGGAATTACACGAATTCGAGGGCGAGCTTCGCCAGCGTCTGGAAAGCAGGCATCCGGCGGTAAGCAACAAGGCGAAGTGGGCGCTGGAGGCGCTGGCACGGCAGCAGGCGTATAAGGCAGGCAGGTCGGGCAGCCCGCTGGCGATCGCGGAGTTGGGGCGAGCCACGGGACCTGAGACCGTCTACCTGCCGAATGACTACGGGTTTCTGATATACTGGCTTGATCACCAAGAGCCGGAACTGTACCTCTACGATAGGCCGGCACACCGCATTGAGATGACGCGAAACTTTAAAATGTTTTTGACGGGGCTGCCCGTTTTCCAAAGGGCGCCAAGGTGGACAGGATACGGGGTTGTGCGATTAGCTCCATGGGTATGCCGGAGGAATGCGACTCGCAGTTAAACGAGGTTCTCAAGGCGGGCGAGTACAGGCTTACAGATTTCGAAGACGGGAATTTCGGCATCTGTTCTTGCGAGTCAAGCTACTTCAAGCGGTTCTTCTATGCCGGGAATGAGTAGGGACCGGTAGCGGCAATTATAGGCGCACCAAGGCGCTGAGGTTATTTGTCGTCGGTGTGGATCTGGCGGCGGTCGGTGAGGCGTTTTCCTGTGGGGGTGAAGCAGGTTGCTTCGAGTATGAAGGTGTTTTCGCTGCCTGGTCGGAAGTCCATGTCGAGTGTGAACTTGTAGGTGCGCAGGTAGTCCTGCCAGTAGCTGTTGTTGGCGTCGGGGTCGGTGAGGTCGATGTCGGGCCAGATCATGAGGCGTTTGCCCCGGGGTTCGGAGGAGCGGGGGACGAATTCGTAGAGTTCGAAGCGAAACTTGCCGGGGGCCTTGATGTGGCTGTCGTAGGCGTCGAGCATGTCGACGCAGGCGGTGAGGAAGGCTTCTTTTCGTTCGGCGGGTCGGGTGACGACGCGTGTGAGTCCGACGATGCGGATGCGTGCGGCGGAGAAGGCGCAGAGTCGGGCGCGGGATTCGGCGGGGTCGATGCCGGGGTCGCAGCCGGTGAGGGCGACAGCGGCGAGAATAATTGCCAGGCGTACGAGCGAGGTGGGGTTTGGTCGATGAGGCCGGCTGCCTGCGCTTTGCCGGGGCGGCTGCCACCCGTTCAATGGCTGCCGTTCACAGATTGAAGGGGTGAGTGGATTCATGTTTGCGTCCTTTTGCTGAAAGCCTGTGGCTGTCCCTTCCCTGGTCAGAGGTCTTCGTCGAGGAGGTGGCCGAAGCGGTTTTTTTTGGCTTGCAGGTATTTACGGTTGTTTTCGCTCCACGGGACCCGCAGCGGTATCTGCTCGACTACCTTGATGCCGTAGACTTCGAGACGGCTGACTTTCTTCGGGTTGTTGGTGAGGATGCGGACCTGCGTGAGGCCGAGATCGCGGAGGATTTGTGCGCCGATGCCGTAATCGCGTTTGTCGGGCATGAAGCCGAGCTTGACGTTTGCGTCGACGGTGTCGAGGCCCTGCTCCTGGAGTTTGTATGCGCGGAGCTTGTTGGCCAGGCCGATGCCGCGGCCTTCCTGGCGGAGGTAGACGAGGGCGCCGCGGCCGGCTTCTTCAATCATCTTCATGGCGGTGACGAGCTGGGTGCCGCATTCGCATCGCTGCGAGTGGAAAAGGTCGCCGGTCATGCACTCGGAATGGACGCGGATGAGGGTCGGCTCGTTCTGGGGGATGACTTTGCCGTTTTCGTCAAGGTCGCCGACGCCGCCTTTGCAGAGGGCCAGGTGAGGTTCGAGCATGTCGGTGCTTTCGTAGCCGATGAGCTTGAACTCGCCGTAGTCGGTGGGCAGGCGAACGGTCTGGATGCGCTTGATGTGCTGCTCGCGCTGCAGGCGGTACTCGATGAGTTTTGCGACGGAGGTGATCTTGAGGTTATGTTCCCGGCAATATTGCAGAAGTTGGGGTACGCGGGCCATGGAGCCGTCGTCGTTGATGATTTCGCAGATGACGGCGGCGGGCTTTAGGCCTGCCAGGCGCATCAGGTCGACGGCGCCTTCGGTCTGGCCGGCACGGACGAGGACGCCGCCCGGGCGCGCACGCAACGGGAAGACGTGGCCCGGACGGGCGAGGTCGGAGGGTTTGGCGTTGTCGTCGACGGCGACACGGATGGTATGGGCGCGGTCGGCGGCACTGATGCCTGTGGAGATTCCTTCGCGGGCGTCGATGCTGACGGTGAAGGCGGTGCCGAGGCGGGCGGTGTTTTCGGCGGATTGCGGATGCAGGGCGAGGCTGTCGCATTTTTCTGCGGTGAGCGGCAGACAGATGAGGCCGCGGCCGTACCGGGCCATAAAGTTGATGGTTTCGGGGGTGATCAGCTCGGCGGCAGCGACCAGATCGCCTTCGTTTTCGCGATCTTCGTCGTCGACGAGCACGACCATGCGGCCCTGGCGGAGGTCTTCGAGCACCTCGGGTATTTGACTGAATTCATGCATGCGTTTTAATGGTCCTTGTCCTGGCCGGCAGAGGAACCGCCGGATTGCTTGCAGATGCGGCGGCGGGCGGCGCCCACTTATGATTGCTTACCCGCGTTTGCTTCAAACTGTTCAATATAGCGTATTCCGCGGCGGATGTAAATAAGCACGGCGACCGCAGCGGTAGCGGCGGCGGACCACCACAGCAAGCGCGTGACGTACCACCAGGCGGGGAAGACGGGGTAGACGTCGGGGGCGAGCAGGATGGCGGTGACCATCGCAAGCTGCAGGACGGTGCCGAGCTTGCCGGCGGAGATGGGGACGATCTTGAGGCTGGAGGTGATGAGATAGACGATCAGGCAGCCGAGGACGACGAGGAGGTCTTTTGCAATGATGAGGACGACGACCGTCGGGGGCAGGAGGAAGTCCTTTACGGCGGTCTGTGGGGCGGCCAGGAGGATGACGGAGCAGGTGATGAGGAGCTTGTCGGCGAGCGGGTCGAGGAACGCACCGAGGCGGGTGGCCTGCTGCCTGGTGCGGGCGATATAGCCGTCGACGGCGTCGCTGATTGCCATGACGAGGAAGATGGCCAGCGCGGCGTATCGGAAGGCGTTGAGTGTGTGCATTTTGAGCATGCAGATGACGAACGGCGCAATCAGGACGATGCGCAGCAGCGTGATTTCATTTGCAATGGTCAATTTCTTCATGGCCATGCCAGTTTATCGGCAATCAGCGGATGGTCAATACGGTGATTTCGGGTCTGGCGTTGAGGCGAGCCCTGCCGAGTCGGCCGAGGCCGCGGTTGACGTAGAGTTTGCGCCCGGCGACCTCGTACATGCCGGCGTGGAAGTTGCGGATTTTGCGGCGGAGGCCGTTCTTGAAGGTCCAGATAGCCTGGGCACCATGCGTGTGGCCGCTCATGACGATGCCGACCGGCCAGCCGTGGAGTCTGTCGATGGCGCGGGGGTTGTGGGCCAAAACGACGGTGTCCTCCTTGGAGGGGACTTCGGCGAAGGCCTGCTGGGGGTGGAAGTCGCCGACCCAGAGGTCACCGAGGCCGACGAGCCACAGTACGTGTCCTTCAATGAGGACGGGGGCGGACTGGTTGCGGAGGACGTGGACGCCGCCTTCGGTCATGGCCTGGAGCATGCTTTCGAGGACGCCCTGGCGTCCTTCGGCGGCGGAGTGGAGCATTCCGTAATCGTGGTTGCCGAGGCAGGCGTAGGCGCCGTAATTGCTGCGGATGCGCTTCAGGATGCCGGCGACTTGTCGGCGGAAGGCGCCGGTGCGGTCATGGGTGATATAATCGCCGGTGAGTACGACGATGTCGCCTTCAAGGGTGTTGACGCGGTCGATGCAGTTTTCGAGGTATCTGGGGCTGACGGTGCGGCCGAGGTGGAGGTCGCTGACCTGGATTATGCGTTTGCCCTTGATGCCGGCAGGGATGCGGTCCAGGGGCAGGTCAATGGTGCGTATGTCGAGCCATTCACGGCCTGCGCCGGTGCGGTCGACGGCGGAGGATGTGCAGAAACCGAGCGTGCCGAGGGCGGCGCCTTTGATGTAGCGGCCGTGTGCGGCCAGTCTATTCCGTTTGTCTTGTTTGCTGCTCGTCAGGGTATCCTCGTGCGGCGGTTGATTGACTATGGCGTTTATACAGTCCGCGGCGGGTTCTGGTTCAGAAAAGGCATTTCTTGGGCGTTTCAGGTTCATATGCTTCGGCCGCCGTCGACGGTGAGGACGTGGCCGGTCATGTAGTCGTTCTTGAGGAGGAACAGGACCGCGTCGGTGATCTCGTCGGGGCGGGCCGTTCGCTTCATTGGGACGTATTTGAGCTGGCGGGCCTTTTCCTGTTCGCTGAAGCCTTCGGGCCAGGTGACGAGGCCGGGGGCGACAGCGTTGACGGTGACGGCGGGCAGGAGTTCCCTGGCGAGGGATTTGGTTGCGGCGATGAGGCCGGCTTTGGAGGCGGAGTAGATCGCGTATTCGGCCCAGGGGCGCAGGCCGGCAACATCGACAATGTTGACGATTTTGGCCGCGGGGACCGGGGTGTCTTTGGTTTCTTCGGCGATGGCGCGGGTGAAGTCGCGGGCGGTAAGGATGGGGGCGATGAGGTTGGTGTCGAGGGTTCGGCGGGCGGTGTCGAAGGTGACACAGCCCAGCGGTTCGCGGGCGAAAACAGCGGCGGCATTGATGAGGATCCGCAGCGGGCCGAGGGTGTGGGCTTGGGTTACGAGTTCCGAGATTTCGTGCGGCTGGGTCAGGTCGGCTTGAATGGCGAGGGCCTTGCGGCCTTTGGCGCGGATCTGGTCGGCGAGGTTGTCGGCGCGGGCTCGGTTGGTGTGATAATGGCAGACACAGTTGCAGCCGGCATCGGCGAGGGCGAGTGTCATTGCGCTGCCGAGGCTGCCGGTGGAGCCGGTGACGAGTGCGGTGAGGCCGTCAAGTTTCATGGGGACATGATACGCGGGATCGGTGCGGTTGGCAAGACGAGTTCTTGGGCAAAACCGGTGGTTGTGGGCAACTACGACGGGATAGCTTCACTGGACGCTTTGTCAAGATTTAGCTGACCCTGTTTCAGGGTTTGGCGTAAAGGTGGTGGCGTGTGCGAGAAATAATTCTGGCGCGATCTTATCCGTGTGTTTACAATGACTTA
>DAOTMV010000054.1:0-25509 GCA_035450485.1 Anaerohalosphaeraceae bacterium
CTTCGTGGTTGAATAAGAACCCGCGAGCCAGGCCACGGGGGCAATAGTTTCACCACGAAGGTCACGAAGGACCACGAAGGATTAAGCGAAAAAACATATAAAAACTTCGTGTCTCTTCGCGTCCTTCGTGGTAAAAATAAAGAATGGAATTCGATCCGCTTTCCAACAAGGTTATCGGCTGTGCGCTGGAGGTTCACAAGCAGCTTGGGCCGGGGTTGTTGGAGTCGGCTTACGAACGATGCCTGTCGTTTGAATTGACGGCTGCCGGCCTGCGGCACCAGGTTCAGCGGCCGCTTCCCATCGAATACAAGGGGGTCCGCCTCGATGAGGGATACCGCGTTGACTTGCTCGTTGAGGATAGCCTGATTGTCGAGGTAAAGGCGGCCAGTGCGATTCTGCCGCTGCACGAAGCACAGTTGCTGACATATATGAGGCTGGCGCAGATCAGGGTCGGGCTCCTGATCAATTTCAACGTCCAGTTGCTCAAGAACGGCATCAGGAGATACGTACTGTAACTTCGCCACGAAGGACCGTCGGCAAGAGACTCACCACGAAGGGCACGAAGAACCACGAAGATTAAATAAAAAGTGATATAAAAAACTTCGTGTCTCTTCGCGTTCTTCGTGGTTGAATAAGAACCCGCGAGCCAGGCCACGGGGGCAATAGTTTCACCACGAAGGTCACGAAGGACCACGAAGGATTAAGCGAAAAAACATATAAAAAGTTCGTGTCTCTTCGCGTCCCGCGTGGTTTGGAGAATGCTTGAGGGGCGGGGCCGGTTCTGATATAGTCTTGCTCTGTTTTGGGGCGGGGCCCGGGACACGGGCGTGACACGATGGACTTTTCAGGGGTATGATATGGATGTTTTGCTGGTTGGCAGCGGCGGGCGGGAGCATGCTTTGGCGTGGCGGCTTTCGCAGAGTGCAGGCGTTGGCAAGCTTTACATTGCCCCCGGCAATCCGGGGACGGCCTTGTGCGGGCAGAACGTGGACATTGCGGCCGAGGACGTGCCCGGCCTGGTGAGCTTCGCCAAGGCAAACAAGGTGGGTCTGGCCGTGATCGGGCCGGAGGACCCCCTGGCGGCCGGAGCGGTCGACGCCTTCGAGGCGGCCGGCATCAAGGCCTTCGGCCCCAGCCGCGGCGCCGCCCAGTTGGAGGCGGACAAGGCCTTCGCAAAGCAGATCATGCGTGCCAACGCCATACCCACGGCGGAGAGCCGCACGTTTGATGCATTTCCCGATGCCAAGGCGTATATCGCCAGCCGTGACGAGCCGGTCGTGATCAAGGCCGCCGGCCTGGCAAAGGGCAAAGGCGTGTTCGTTTGCGACGACCCGGCTGACGGCATCCTGGCGGCCGAACGGATCATGGTCGACCGGATCTTCGGAGATGCCGGCCGCACCGTCATTGTCGAGGACAAGCTGTTGGGACAGGAGGCGTCAATCCTGGCCTTCGTGGACGGGCGGAATATCTATCTGATGGAGCCGTCCCAGGACCACAAGCCCATCGGCGAGGGCGACACCGGGCCGAATACCGGCGGCATGGGGGCCTATTGCCCGGCCCCGATCGTGACGGACAAGCTCACCGACCAGATCGTGCGGGAAATCCTGGTGCCGACGGTGGACGGGATGAACCGCAACGGCACACCGTACCGGGGCGTGCTGTATGCGGGTGTGATGCTCACGCAGGCCGGCCCGCGCGTACTGGAATTCAACGTGCGATTTGGCGACCCGGAGACCCAGCCGATTCTGATGCGGCTCAAGAGCGATCTGTTCGAGGTCATGATGGCCGTCTGCAGCGGCACGTTGGACAAGGTTACGCTGCAGTGGGACCCTCGCCCGGCGGTCTGCGTGGTCATGGCGGCCGGGGGGTATCCGGGCAGTTGCGAAAAAGGCAAGCCGATCCGCGGGCTTGACGACGCACAGGCGATGCGGGACGTGATGGTGTTCCATGCCGGCACGGCGCGGGCAGGTAATGACATCGTTACAGCCGGCGGGCGCGTGTTGGGCGTGACGGCCTTGGGCGACACAATTGCCGCAGCCAAGGCGCGGGCATACGAGGCGGTGGACAAGATCTCGTTCGAAGGGGCCTACTGCCGCCGGGATATTGCCGATAAAGCGATTGCCAGGTGAGCAGTGAACAGGGACGGTATGGGCGGGGATAGGCTGAGGCGGCTGTTTCGTATTCGGCAGGTGTTCGCGCACCGTGCGTTCTGGGTGGCGATAGGGGTGCTGGGCTGTTGGGTGCTGTACGGGCAGATCGGCAAGTGGGTCGTGCGGCCGGCCGCGCTGCGGCAGCTTCGCCAGATGTGCGGCGAGCGCGTCTCGATAGGGGCGGTGGAGTTTCGCGGCGGGCGGCACATTACCTGCCGCGACGTGGTGATCGAGTCGGGCGATCCGGCCGACACCGGCGGCCAGGATGCCCACACTGCCAACGCGTACGACCGGCAGATGATCTATGCCAAGGAGGTGCAAGGGCGGCTGTCGATGTGGTCGCTGCTGCGTTTGCGCCCGCGGTTCAAACGGATTACGCTGCGCCAGGTGCACGTCCATGCGCAGTATGACGCCGACCGGCGGACGGTGAACCTTGCAGCGCTTGCGGCGCCTGCCGGTGGGGCCGGCAGGCTTCCGATCATTGCCATCGAAGAGGGGGTGCTGCGCGTTTCCAGTGTTTCGTCCGGCAAGAGCAGGACGCACACCATCATTGGCCTGGACGGCAAGATTGCGCCGGTGGGCGGCAAACGCGGCGATTACGGTTTTTACCTGGCCGCCAACGACAGCCTGGCCTTCGCGGGCAGTTTCGTGCGAGGAACGTGGCACGGCGCAAGCCGGCGGATCCAGCTTAACGAAGGGCGCATCCTCATGGGCTCCTCGCCCGTCCTCGGCAATGCGTGGGCGATGCACGACGTGGCCCTGGAGCTCGTGTACGACAAGGACAACATCCGTCTGGAGCGATTCGAATGGCGGACCGGCGCCAGGAGCCGCGGGCGGATCGAGGCCGCGGTGCGTGACTGGCGCGGAGCGGCGGAATACAAAGTGCGGATCGTCATGGACGACTGGCTGCTGACGCCCACCGCAGAGCCTGACGCGGTAGTCTACGGCGAGCAAGCGCTTGAGGTGGTGGGCTCGGGCCTGCGCCACTTCCTGAAAATGTATCGCCCGATCGGCCGCGGCGGCCTGGATGTGCGGACGCGCGGGCGATTGGCGGACCGGTGGGTCGAGGCATGGACGGGCACGGTGCGGGCCGATGATGTGTCGGTTTGCTACGCCAGGTTCCCGTATACGCTGGAGCACCTGATGGGGACCCTTGTCCTGCCGGAGACCGAGGCGATGGACGTCGTCTTTGATCAACTGCGGTGTCGGCATGAGGATGTCAACCTCGTAATCGGCGGGCGTGCCGTCAAGGTCGGCGGGCGATGGACGTACAACGTGCACCTCGTCAGCGACAACATGCGGTTTGATGAGGACCTGCGGGCGGCGCTGAGCGCCCGGCAGCAGGCGATGTGGAAGGCGTTTACGCCGGGCGGGACGGCACGCATCGATTACCGATTCGGGCGCGATGAGAACGGCCGGTCAACAGACCTTCTGGTCGCTCAACTCGACGGCGCGACGGCAACCTACGAGCACTTTCCCTACCCGTTGGAGAACCTCACCGGAACGGTGCGGATCGAGGGCGAACGTATCACGCTCAAGGACGTGGCGAGCCGGTATGACGGCGACAATCGCGTCATTACGCTCAACGGACACGTGGAGGCGATCCACTCGGAGACACCTCGCTTCAACATGAGCATCGACGCCAACGACGTGCCGATCGATGCGACCCTGCGTGCGGCGCTGCCCGAGCGGCAGCGGCGGTTTTATGAACATTTCGACGTGGACGCGGTTACGGATGCGGTGATCCGTGTCTTTCCCAACGAGGTGGGAAGGCGCGCGGTGGAATACATCGCCGACGTGAAGATCCGTGACGCATCGATGGTGTATCGCCAGTTTCCGCTGCCGCTGACCAACGTCGACGTGGATGCGCAGCTCACGGCCGACAGGATTCTCCTGAAGCGCATGACGGCCCGCCACAAGGCGGGGCGAGTCGAGGTAAGCGGAGACATCTGGCCCGTGACCGATCAGGTCCCGACGTCGGGGGTCTGTTTGTCAGTGCGGGCGGACTCGCTGGAACTGGACGAGCAGTGGCTTTCCGGACTTCCCGAGGAAGCGGCTAAGGCGACGGCGCAACTCCGCCCGGCGGGCACAATTAATTTGGAAGGCACTTTGAATGTTAATGCCCCGACATACTGCGAGCCGTTCCGTATTACCGTCGAATGCTTGGGCAACAGCTTTCGGCCCGCGGACTTTCCGTACACTGTGGACGGCGTGAGGGGCCGCATTGAGATTACGGCCGACGAACTTCGGCTGGAGGATTTTCGGCTGCCGAACCTTGCGCTGGTTGAAGGCGTGGAGGGCATCCTGCCCGACGATGCCAGGAAGGTCTACATCGCACTTGCGCCTGCGGGGGTGGTGGACGTGCGAATCGACAAGGCGCGGTTCTTCCGGACGGAGGCGAAGCAATCGCAGGTGGATCTTGCCGGTGAAGTGACGCTCAAGGGCTGTGCATTCGGCGATATCGGCCGCGTCGGCGACATGGAGGGCGTCCTGAGCGTCAACATGCTGTATGCGGCCAATGCCGGACTGCTTCGCGGCGATGCGGCGCTCTATGCCGAATCCATGTCGATCAAGGGTCGGCATTTCAGCGACGTCCGCGCGGACATCCATTACGAGCCGGAGGAAAAGCGTTTTACAAGCCGCGATTTCAAGGCTGCCTTTTACGGGGGCAAAATCCTCGGCGATGCGGACGTCGTGCAGACGGACAGCGGCTTGCGCTACGACGTGACGGTGCTGTTCGACGGCGTGCAGGTAGATGGCATGGTGGCGGCGGCACGCTCGGCGGACGTCCTGCTCACGGCGGAAAGTCAGGGTTACGCCTCCGGCAGCCTGGGGTTGCGCGGCACGTTCGGGCGGATATCGTCGAACGTCGGGCGATTGCGCATGGGTATTCGCCAGATGAAGCTGGCGCCTCGCTCACTGATAGGCAAGGTCCTGGAGGCGATGCAGTTAAACGCCCCCAGCGATTACATGTTCAGCGATATGTCAGTCGATGCCTTCGTGCAGGGCGGCCGGCTGGTGCTTCAGGAAGTGTACATGTCGGGCAGCTCCAATGTGCTGCTTGGTCGGGGGCTGATCGACCTTGAGCAGGGCGGCGTGAATCTGGAGTTCAGGTCCTATGGCACCGTGGTCAGTTCCAACCCGTCATTTTTCGAGACGCTCGCCCGCGGCCTCGGCGCGGCAATTGTTAGGGTCGACGTCTCAGGCACATTGGACGAGCCGCGGATCGTGACAACGCCGTTTCCCGTCCTGAGCAGCCCCCTGGGTCTGCTGGGCCGATAGCGAGCAGGTCGATTAGTGAGATAGGACCGCTGCACGCCGGTGTCATTTTCAACGAGGTTCCTTTCCCACGTCCAAACCGGCAAAGCCTTGGAGTTTCTGCGCAAAAAAAGTGCCGGCCTCACTGATACGGGGCCGGCACACGGCATGTTCGCTGTTCGAACGCACTACTTGGTGTTGCTGGCGGTCTTGGTCGCCGTCGTTTGTTCGTCGGTAAGCTCTTCGATAGCAGTGAAGGTGACCAGACCAACGGGGTTGCTGGGGTCGCTGACGATGGTGCCCTTGAGGCCCACCTTGCGGCCGACATAACGGTCGGCATAGATGCTGATCACGCCGTCGGCACACCTGGCATAGCACAGAATCTTGCCGTTATCATCGAGCACTTTGTAGCGCTTCTTGCCGAACTCGCCCGTGAAGACCAGCGATGGCTGAAGCGTGCCCTTGATGATATACTTGCCCGGGTTGGGGATCTCCGCCAGCTTTTCCTTGAACTCCTGGCGAATCTGGGCGCGAATCTTCTGCAGTTCGGAATCCCTCTTCGTGACCTCGTGACTCGCCTGCTGAGCAAGCTCGAAACGGGCGATCTGCTGCAGTTGGTATTCGGCATACCGCTGAGCCTTGCCCGCGGCGGGGTCGTTTTGAATCGCGGCCAGCGCGTTCTTATACTCGTCGTACTTCTGATCGAGCAGCGGCTTTTGCAGCTCAGCGTTGATCTTCTCCATGATGTCGTAGCATTCCTGAATGCGTTTGGCCTCGGCGCCGGCGACAGTAACCTCGACCGTTACCTCTGGCTTGGGAGTTGTCACAGCCGCGTCGGCGGTGGCCGGGCTGGCAGGGGCCGGACTCACGGGGCTGGCGGGATTGACGGCCGGCCTGCTCGTCTCAATCTTATCCGGCGTAATCACGGTCGACGTCCTGTCCGGATTCGTCGCAGTGACGGTGACGGTGGCTTGTGCAGGGGCCGTCGATGCGGCCGTCGGGTCCGGCTTTACCACGACATTGACCTTCGGCAGATCCGCTGCGGGTTCCGGCTTGACCTCCGGCTTCAGGGCCTCAATGACGGGAATCACGGGTTTCGGCAGCGGCTGAATGGGCTTGAGAAAACGGCTGCTGATCCAGAGGTACGCGCCGGGGGGCGGCACGATCTTGTAGTAGCCGCTTGTCTGGCTTTCCGGTTCTATGAGCCGGACCATGTCGCCGTCGTTCAACTGGACCTGCTGCTGATAGGATCGCATCGGCTCCACATAGTCGGACCCGGCCCAGACGCGCACGCCGTCGCCGCCCTTGATGATACCCACGCCGGGCATGTCCGGCGAGACCTCGACATATTCCTTGGCGACCCACGAAAAGCTGCCCTCCGGCGGGATAATCTTGGACCAGCCGTAGAGCTCTCCCGTAACCGTAACGCGGGCCGGTGCATTGATCTTGCCTGTTTCGTAAAAGGTGGTGCCGGCGCCGGCGCGGATGTAAACACCCGTCCCGGTGACTTCGGCAATATAAGGAAACGGTAACTTGGGGACATCGCCCGTGACAGGGTCGCTGACTGCCGGACTCTGGGCCCAGGTAATACCGGCAGAGGCGAGCACCAGTGCGGCAAGCAGGAGGGATCTTAAGTGAGAGGCCATTTTTGTTCTCCCTAACAATAGTTTTTCCAATACCACTTGTGGCAAAATGAGGTATTTGAATTCCGGGTGCAGGATCGCTTTTGCCTTTGCACGGCCAATCAGGTTAACAGGGCACCACCCGCTTGTCAACCCTTTTGTGCCGGCAAGGGCAATTTTGACCGGCGCTGTGTCTTTCGCCTAAAGACAGCCGTGTCGGACAGTTACGCCCGGAAAAAGGTTGGACAGCCCGGCGCCATGCGATAAAATGTTCATAAGATGGGAAGGCGGGGCAAGTTGGAAAAATATGCCATGGAGAATCTGAGATGAAACAACAGTCGCCGGCCTGGTGCGGGGCAATTGTGGTGTTCGTTGTGGGTGCAGGCTGTCTTACCCATGCGGTTGCGGCAGCGGCGGATCGTGATTATGCATTTCAAGGGCAAATCAGCCGGCCTGTGTTGGAGAATTACCTCTCGCGGTCGATGACGTGCATGGACCTGCTCGCCGGCAAGGGCAATTTCGATGACAATCTCCGGATGCTGCTGGCGACAGGGGTGAAGTTCGCCGGCCGGACGGTGTATCGATGGCGCGATGAGGCCGCTTTGCCGCAACTGCTTGTGACGGCCCGCCGATATGCCGCGAAGGTACATGCGGCCGATCCGGAGATCATCTTGCAGGCCGGCGCATTTGAGATCGTCTCCGAGGAGGTGTCCCGCTTGGCCGTGCCGGAGCGGGTGTTTGCGGCGTTTGGCATGGAAGCCCGGCAGCGCACCTTCCGGTACGAGGAGATGCTCTATCCCGACGGCAGGGGCCGAGACCACTGGCGGCCGGGCGCTTCGATCCCCGATATCAGCAGGCCTGAGACCAAACTGTGGTTTTACTATCTGGCTATTTCCTATATCGACGTCGGCTGCGAAGCCATCCACTTCGGCCAGGCGGAGATCATGGACCGCAACGACCCCGAGCATGCGCACTGGTGGGAGTTGCTGACGAAGGTGCGGCAGTACGCGCGCGATCATGCCCGCCGGGGCATGGTGATCTGCGATGCCCATGTACCCAGCGGCGGCATGCGATACGGCGAGAGACTGCTGTTCGATTTTCACTCGTTTCCGCTGCGGATCGTCGAAGTGCCCGACAAGCCGCAGGAAGGCATCTTGAAGGTGGGAGCCTTCAACGCCATCTACGGGCGCAGCATGGGCGGCCTTACCCCTAACGGCTGGACGTGCGAACACCTGCCGTACCTGGTGGAGTTGGACAACTGGGGTGTCAGCCGCCAGCCCGGCAAACCCGGCGCGGGAAGCTGCTGGGTGTGGGGCTATGACGAAATGTCCTGGTTTGCGCATCAGCCCCGGGAGTATCGCGACCGCTGGCTGAGGTATGCCTGGGAATGGGTGCGGACACACGACCCCAACGGATTCCTGCAGATGCCGGGCAGCCGCATTCTGCACGCAGCCGTCGACGGCAAGTGGTGGTACTTCGCAAACGCCCAAAGTGCCGCGACGCCCGGTGGTTTCGGTGACGAAGAGACGATCAAGGCCATCTGGGCTGCGGATCGTTGACAATACGCTCGCCAGGCAAGGTCCCGATTCGCGACGGACCTGCACTTTGTTCACGCGTAGCTTGCCGTGCGACGAAATGTTGATGCCTTGTTAGGGAGGTGTTAGGCCGGTTTCGCTGTTGGTTGACTGCGAAGGTCCTGTACGTTACACTGACCTTCAAGAAGTCCATCTCATACCAAATGGGTCCATGGGACAGTAAGGAGAAGATGATGAAGGTCAGAATTGGTTTGATGTCGGCGGTTCTTCTTGTTCTAACGGTTGCCTCTGTCGGGCTGGCCGAGGTCAGGACGGCAATCGGCCACAACGGCAGCGGCTCGGCCAGTTACGTGTTTAAGTTCAACAACGTGCCCCAACCATCGGCCGGCGACGCGGCACAAAAGGCCACGTTTACGATTATCGACGGTCGCCGGGATCGAAACGGCGGCAACCTCGACAAGCTCAATGACGGGCGGGTTCCGACCGGGGAGGATCAGCCGGGGGAGAACTTTTTCTTTGCCGCGGGTACAGCCGGCGGTCGCCTCGCTATCGACCTGGGCTCGGCTGTCGACATCAGGCAGGTCAATACATACTCCTGGCATCCGAATACACGCGGACCGCAGGTGTACAAGCTCTATGCCGCCGGCGGCGGCGAGGGGTTCAATCCGCGGCCGGCAAGCGGCATCGATCCGGCCGGCTGCGGCTGGAAACTGATTGCCAGCGTCGACACGCGCCCGCGGCAGGGCGCCGGCGGCGGGCAGTATGGCGTCAGCATCTTTGATTCCGACGGCCTCCTCGGCAAGTATCGATATCTGCTGTTCGATATCTCGGCCACCGAGCAGGACGACCCCTTCGGCAACACCTTCTTCAGCGAGATCGACGTCCTGGATGCGACCTCGCAGCTCAAGCCCGCCCTGCCGGCCGGCCAGACCAGCAGCGAAGGCAAGCGCGAAATCGTCGAGGCGGAAGATGGTAAGTACCAGATCGTTATCGATACCACCGAAACACCCGATCTGACGGAGTGGGTCTCCAGGGAACTGGCGCCGGTGGTCAAGGAGTGGTATCCGCGGATCGTCAGGATGCTGCCCAGTGAAGGATATGAGGCGCCCACGCGCGTCACCATCACGTTCAGCGCCACCATGCAGGGCGTCGCCGCGACCGGCGGCACGCGGATAAGCTGTGCCGCCAACTGGTTCCGGGGCCAACTGAACGGCGAGGCGCGCGGCGCCGTCGTGCACGAACTGGTGCACGTGGTGCAGAACTACGGGATGGCGCGCCGCACGAATCCGAATCCTTCGCGCACGCCCGGCTGGGTCGTCGAAGGCATCCCGGATTACATCCGCTGGTTCCTGTACGAGCCCGAGACCCGCGGCGCAGAGATTACCGCGAGGAGCCTGCCCCGCGCACGGTACGACGGCAGTTATCGCATCAGCGGCAACTTCATCAACTGGGTTGTCCAGACGCATGACAAGGACCTTGTCCGCAAGCTCAACGCCGCGGCGCGCCAGGGCAAGTACGACGACGCGCTCTGGAAGGAGTACACGGGCAAGACGCTCGATGAACTCAACGATGAATGGAAGACCTACCTGAGCGAAAAGATCGCGCGCGAAGCGGCCGAAGCAGCCAGACTCAACAAGCTCACCGATGAAGAAAAGGCCGCCGGCTGGAAGCTCCTGTTCAACGGCGAGAACCTCGACGGCTGGCACAATTTCAAACGCAGCGACGTGCGGCCCGGCTGGCAGGTGCGAAACGGCGCGCTCATCTGTGCCGACCCGCGCAACGCCGGCGACCTCTGCACCGCCGAACAGTTCGACTGGTTCGAACTGCAGCTTGAGTACAACATCTCCGAAGGCGGCAACAGCGGCATCATCTATCACGTCAGCGACGAAGGCGGCGCAACCTGGGCCAGCGGACCGGAATTCCAGCTTGAAGACAACGCCAAAGCCGCCGACCCGGTGCGCTGCGGCTGGCTGTACGCCCTTTACCAGCCGCCCACCGATCCGGCAACCGGCAAGCCGCTCGACGCCACAAAGCCCGCCGGCCAGTGGAACCACATTCGGCTGCTCATCACCCCGGACAAGTGCGAGCACGTGATCAACGGCGTCAAATATTTCGAATACGTTCTGGACAGCGACGACTTCAAGGCGAGGGTCGCCCAAAGCAAGTTCGGCCGTATGCCCCTCTTCGCAAAGTCGCACAAGGGACGAATCGCACTGCAAGGCGACCATGGCCAGGTCTCGTTCCGCAACATCAAGATCCGCCCAATTCCGGCGGCCAAATGATGTTGTCCCAGGGCTAAATACGTTCGAACGTTTTGATCGGAGGTTTTATGTCATTGTGTAAACATCGCTTCATTAACGTCGGCATTTTCTTCCTGGTCGTTTCTTTTGCCGCCCGGTGCCACGCCTTGAGCATAACCGCCGGTCCTTACCTTCAGAATCCGTCCGAGACATCCATGACGATCATGTGGATGACGGACGCCAAATGCACAAGCTGGGTGGAATACGGCACCGGCGACACGCTCGATCAGAAGGCCATCGCCGCCCAGCACGGGCTGATCGATGCCAACCAGACAATTCACAGGATCACCATCAGCGGGCTCACCGCCGGCCGCCAGTACAAGTACCGAATCTGCTCCAGGGAAATAATCGAGCTGCTGCATTGGAGGGTCACGTATGGCGAGACGGTCACCAGTGACGTCAAGACGTTTACAACCCTGTCCAGGCAGAAGCAGAATATCTCTTTCATCGTCCTCAACGACATCCATCAGGACGACAGCCTCATGGTCTCGCTGCTGGAGATGTCCGCTTCCAGACCTTACGATCTCGTCTTTCTCAACGGCGATATCCTCGGGCATATCCAGGACGAGCCGCAGATCGTCAATCACGTCCTTAAGCCCTGCTCCAGAGTCTTCGCCTCGCATACGCCCTTTATATGGGTCCGCGGCAATCATGAAACCCGCGGCGCGTTCGCCCGCATGCTGCCGAATTACATAACCTTGTCCGAGGGCCGTTACTACGGCTCCTTCGATCACGGCCCCGTGCATTTCCTGGTAATGGACGGCGGCGAAGACAAGAACGACGACCACAGGGAATACAGCGGCCTGGCCGCCTTCGATCCCTACAGGGAAGAGCAGACAGTCTGGCTCCGCAGCGAGATCAAGACAGACGCCTTTCGCAACGCCAGGTTCCGAGTCGTCCTTGTTCACATGCCGCCCCTGCCCATGGAGCGGTGGCACGGCCCGACGGATCTGCACAACAAATGGCGGCCGCTGTTCAACGAAGGAAAGGTCGATCTGGTGATCTCCGCCCACACCCACGCTTATACAGTCATGAAGCCGCAGGAAGGCCTGCGCGATTACCCCATGGTCATAGGTGGCGGCAACAGAAGAGGACAGGCCACCGTCATCCGCGTGGACGCCACCCCGGACAAGCTCGATGTCGTGATGACCAGGGACGACGGTGAAATCGTCGGCCGGTACAGTATCGATGCCAAATGACGCAGAAGATCGGCAAACTCCGGGCCGGTGCAGCGTCTTGCTGAATGCACAGCAGACCGTTGACGCGGCAAGGGGCTGGTCCTAAACTGCGTGCAGAGGCGGCGGACGGAATACCGCGGTTTGTCGACGAATTGCAAGGCGGCAGACGGAAAGGAATGTTATGGATGCGGCTGGCGATATCAGCAGGGAAGAGCTTGTGGCGGCACTGCGGGAGGCAAATCAGGAGATCCTTCGTTTGCAGGCGCAGATTGACGAATCCAAGTGGCTTGGCGATGCACTTCGCCGGCGAACGCTGGACCTGAGCGAGCGAACGAAGGAGCTTGAGTGCCTCTACGGTGTTGCAGATTGCCTGCGCGATCTCGATGCCGACCTCGACGCCGTTCTGGCACGTATTGCCGCGGTGATTCCGCGAGGCTTTCAGAATCCCGCCCAGACATACGCCGCCGTTGAGGTTGCCAACAGCATGTTTCGATCCCCCGCCTACCGCGAGACGCCGTGTCGCCAGAGCGCCAGGATCATGGCCGCAGGCAAACACGTCGGCGACATCCATGTCCTTGTAGAGCCGCCTGCCAAATCGCCTGCGCCGCCGCCGTTTCTGGACGAGGAGCTGGACATGCTCAATGCCATAGCCGTCTGGATCGGCCAGGCCGTTGAGCACCGCACGGCAAAACAAAGTTAACCGTTTCAATCCAGCTGAACAAAATGTGTAGGGAGGTCGTGATGATGCGTAAGCAATCAGTGTTGTTGCATGCGGCGGTATTGTTTTCCTGTGCCTGCTCCTCCTGGGCCGATGCAAGATACCCTGCCCCGTGGCTGGGCGTGCATGTCATGGTGGGCTCCGGTGACAAGGCCCTGGAGTTGACCGAGGTGATCGATGATCTCGCACAGGCCGGCATTAATGCGCTGATCGTCGAGGTCAACTACGGGTACGCCTACAAGTCGCATCCCGAACTGAGTTCGCCCGGCGCCGCCAATGCTGAGCAGATCAGGAAACTCGTGGCCGCCTGCCGTGCCAACGGAATCCGGCTCATCCCGCAGTTCCAGTGTCTCGGCCATCAGTCGTGGGACAAGACGACCTTTACGCTTCTGACCAGGTATCCCCAATTCGACGAGACGCCCGGCAAATATCCGAAAAACGAAGGTATCTATTGCCGCAGTTGGTGCCCGCTGCACCCCGACGTCAACCCGATCATCTTCGATCTCATGGATGAACTCATCGACGTCTTTGAGGCCGACGCCCTGCACGTGGGCATGGATGAAGTCTTTCTGATCGGCGATGACGACTGCCCGCGCTGCAAGGGCAGGAACAAGGCCGAACTGTTTGCCAAAGCCGTCAATGACTACCATGCGCATCTCGTCGGCAAGCGCAAGGTCGAAATGCTCATGTGGGGCGACCGCCTGATCGATGCCGCCAAGATCCGGTACGGCGTATGGGAGGCCAGCGCCAACGGCACTGCCCCGGCCGTCGACCTCATACCGAAGGACATCATCATCTGCGACTGGCATTACGAAAAACGCAGCGATTATGCGTCGATCCCGATGTTTGCGGAGAAAGGCTTTCGTGTATGGCCGGCCAGTTGGCGAAAGCCCGATGCCGCAAAGGCCCTCATCGACTACTCACAAACCGCCGCCGGCCCGAAGGTCATGGGGCATCTCAATACGACCTGGGGCGCCGTGCCGCTGAGCAAGCTGGCCGAATTTGAGCCGCTGCGCCTGGCGACGGCGGCCTGGAAAACGCCGGCCCAAACGAATATCGACCCAATGATCCGCAGACATCGCATGGGCGAACTGATCATCGAGGCGGCGCCCGGTGCAACGGTCAAGGTCGAGCAGGTGCGGCACGCATTCTGGTTCGGGGCGGCCCTGGCCAACAGCCCCTTCAGCGGGCGAATGGACCCCCAAACCGAAAAACGATACAAGGAAACCTTCCTGGCGAACTTTAACGCCGCCGTCACCGAAAACGCCCTCAAGTGGCTCGATATGGAACCCCGACAGGGACAGGTCAACTATGCCACGGTCGACGCCATGCTGGCCTGGTGCGACGAACACGGTATTCCGCTGCGCGGCCATAACATCTTCTGGGGAATTTCCAACCGCGTACAGCCCTGGCTCAAGGAGATGGACGACGACACCCTGCGACAGACCCTCAAGGACCGGGCGACGACGATCGCTACGCGCTACAAGGGTCGCTTTGCCGAATATGACCTCAACAACGAAATGATCCACGGCAACTACTATGCCGACCGTCTCGGCCCCGGCATCACCAGGCAGATGACCGAATGGGTCAGACAGGCCGACCCATACGCCCGCCTTTACCTCAATGACTATGACATCCTCACGGGTCGTCGCCTTGACGATTACATGCGGCACATCCGCGGTTTCCTCGACGAAGGCACGCGTTTCGACGGCATCGGTGTGCAGGGGCACCTGCACGGCGATTCGTTCGATCCGGATACGCTCCGCCGATCGCTCGACGAACTTGCGAAGGTGGGACTGCCTATCCGCATCACCGAGTTCAACTTCCCCGGCCAGCGGTCGCGCATCTACCAGCAGCGCGGCGCAAGGCTGACGCCCGAGGAGGAAGAGGCCAAGGCCAAAGCCATTACCGACTACTACCGCATCTGCTTTGCGCATCCGGCCGTCGAAGGCACCCTGATGTGGGGCTTCTGGGAAGGAGCCAACTGGATCCCGCAGTCCTCGCTGTACCGGCGTGACTGGACCCCGACGCCCGCCGCCGAGGCCTACCGCAGGCTCATCTTCGACGAGTGGTGGACGCGTTGGCAGGGCAAGGCCGACAAAGACGGCCGATGCCGCGTGCCGGCCTTCTACGGCAGGCACCGCGTGACCGTCGACGGGCAGGAAAAAACGGTCGACCTGGCCAAATCAGCCCCCGTGATGACGGTTTCGTTCCGGTAACCTGCCTTCCGTCGCGCGGTCACTTCCGCTCGCCCGGGTGTAGCACCACGATAAGCAGCGTGGCGATCGGCCCTAACAAGAGCGAAATAAGGAACCATATAAGGCCGCTGCGACGCTTCGCCTGGGCAAGCCCCGCGTTGATCAGCGCCAGTGTGCCCCAGCCCATCACGTATCCCGACTCGCCCGGTAAACTTGCCGGCATATGCGTACTCCTTTATCAAACGACCTGCTTTGTCTTCCTCATTCCTGCTGTCTTTCACAGCCACCCTATAAGTCGCCTGATCCAGCCCCGCGTTTCCATAATTTCCCGTATAATATTATGGATCGGTGCCGGATCACGGACCGGATTTAGCGCACATTAACACACCAGATACCGGAAAGCATCTCCAGTGTTTGACACGCTGCCCGGATAAGGTATGTCATAGGTGTACGGCGTTTTGTTCGGAGGGAGAATTCATGACGACCGGCGAGATCATCAGGCGGATTCGAATGGCCGACGGCGTCACCCAGGCGAAACTGGCCAGGTCCCTGAAGGTATCAAGGCTGCACCTTGCGCAGATCGAGACCGGCCGCAGACAGCCCGACATGATCCTGCTTCGGCGGGTCGCGCGGCGCTTCAGGCTGCCGTTGCCCCTGCTGGTGCTCTGCGAACGGCCATATCTGAAACACGATGAGCTGTTTGGCCTGTTGCGGGAGATCCTGGAAAGGCTGCTGCGGGACAGGACCAACGGCATGAAAGACCGCAACGGCGAGGTGGGGTATTAGCGATCTCCAGGCGCACCTGCCGACGCCGCCTTGACCGGTGACCGGCCCCCGCGGCCGGTCTACTTGCCTAACGGCGTGGCAAAGGGCCGGCGGTTCAGAAGTTTTCGCTGCGGCGTCGCCGCGACCGCGATGATCCTGCGGCGGTTCTGAACGGGTGCTCGCGGCACACCACCCCGCACCTCCGGGGCACTCGATTCACCGGCCGCCGTCGACTCGACCTCTTCGCCGACGTCGTCAGACTCTGTTCGCTCATCCGCCGCCGGCTCCGACACATCCGCCCCTTCACTGGACGGTTCGACAGCAGCATTCTGCGCCTCATGGCCGGCCTGGCCATCCGCCCTGACGGATTCAGTCGCATCATCCGGCCGATCGGTCTCCTGGTTGCTGGACCCCGGAAAAGCCTCGTCCGCCGCATCGCCGTTCATGTAATTATGGATGTAATCGGCGACCCGCTCATAATCGATCGCGCCGTTGCATTTCGGCTCGTATTCGAAGATGGTTTTACCGTGGCTGGGAGCCTCGGCCAATTTGATATTCTGGCGCACGTGAACGGGGATGATGCGGGCTCCGGACCACGGCGTAGCAGCCTCGCGGGCGTTATCGAGGAAGTGCTTGATGTCGGCCTTCACCTCCGCCGAGAGCGTCACACGCGTGTCGAACATGCACAGGAGGATAGCCGCCACACGCAAACGGGGATTAATCCGGCGGCCGACCAGCGACACCGTTTGCAGCAGCTTGCTGAAGCCCTGCAGCGCCAGAAAGTGCGGCTGAACCGGGATAAAGACCTCGTTTACCGCCGCCAATGCATTCAGCGTAAGCAGCCCTAAGGAAGGCGGGCAATCGATAATGATGTAGTCTAACGGCAGCGTCACGGTCTCTATCGCCTCGCGCAAGACCGTTTCCCGCCCCACGACGCTTACCAGTTCGCTCTCGGCCCCTACGAGATTGATGTTGGCCGCCAACAGCCATATATTGTTGCGCACGTTGATCAGCGTAGTGGACAGATCGGCCGATTGCGTCAGCACCTCGTAAGCCCCGTTGCCGTCGGTCTCGGCGTTGACGCCGAAGTGAATCGTCAGGTGCGCTTGCGGATCGAGATCGATGATCATGACCTTCTGGCCCTTCATGGCCAGGGCGGCCGCCGTGTTGGCCACGGTGGTGGTCTTGCCTACCCCGCCCTTTTGATTGAGCACTGCGATTGTTCTCACCGTTTCACCCTTCCGAATCCAAACTCCCTTTCAGCGTCTCTTTCCGTGTACGTCCTCCGGCCGCGACACCCGGTTCACTCTTGCCCTGTCAGCTTCTTCAGGATGGCGTCCAGCACGCCGTTGACGAATCGCGGCGCCTGCTCGCCGCTGTATTTCTTGGCGATCTCGATGGCCTCGTTGATCACCACCTTGCCCGGTATGTCCGTGCAGAACAGTTGATACGCGCCTAAGCGCAGGATGCTGCGGTCCACGGTGCTCAGCCGCGACAACTCCCACTTTATCGCCGCCGACCGGATCAGCTCGTCGCAGGCGGCAACGTGTTCCCACGCCCCGCGCGTCCATTCCTCCGCCAGGGCGGCAATCGCCTCGTCCTCCGCGTTTTCCCGCAGGAACATCGGCAGTTCGGCGAGGAAGTAATCGCCCAACACATCAAGCTGGTAGAGCGCCTGCATTGCCAGTTCGCGGGCCCTGCTTCTCCTGTCCACGCAAGCCTTTCTCAAATTTCAAAGAAACTCATTCCTTCCGGGCCGCGCCGGCCGACAGCCTCCGAAGGCCCTCGAACACCTCGGCCCCGGCGCGAAATACTGTACCATGCCGAAAGCCCGCCGGAAAGTCAACTTCCGCTGAAATATCCTGCCACCGGACCAGATCGTGCGATTTCACGGCCCCGTAGCGGTGTTGCGTATACCTGTCGAAATAGACGATCCAGGCATCGCCGATCCTGATGGCGCTGGGGCCCTCCGCCCAATAATCCCCCGTAATAGGCTCACCCGCCGGGCCGTATGGGCCCTCCGCCCGATCACTGTATGCGATCCGGATGTTTTTCTGCGGAGGATGCCGTGTCTCATCCTTCAGGAACATGACGTACCGGCCTCCGCTTTTGACGACCGTCGCATCGATAACATTAAACCCAGGATCGTAAAACAACTTCGTCGGACTGAACGTCTCGAAATCACGTGTCGTCACATAGTACATGCGATGGTTCAGCCCCTCGTCGCCGGTGGCCTCTGTGGCAGGAAAACGACCCGGGATGGTCGTTGCCCAGAAAATCAGGTACTGCCCGGTCTCCTCGTCATAGAACAGTTCCGGCGCCCAGCAGTTCCGGGCCGTCGGCTCGTGTTCCATCACGGGGATGTACTTCTGCGGCGACCATCGCATCAGATCCTTCGAGTTGGCATAGCCGATGCCCCGTTCCTTCCAACTGACCGTCCAGACCATGTGAAACAGCCCGTCCGGCCCGCGGAGGATACACGGGTCCCGCATCAGCTTGTCGTTGCCGACAGTGGGTTTAAGAAACGAAGTGTCGTTTTTCAGCGGCGTCCACTTCAGCCCGTCGGCACTCCACGCAAGATGCAGGCCGTCTTCGCCGTTGCCTTTAAAATACGAGAACAGAAGAACCTCGCCCGCCCTCGAATCACTCGTCGCCCCCGCGGCGGAAAGCCCTGTCCACTGCAAAGCCGCCGCCGCCACCCCCAGAAGCACAATCCTTTTCGCATCCATACCCCATCCTCAGCCCCGAGCCCCCTTGACCCGGGCGAACACACGCTGCGGTTTACAATTGCTCCAGCAGGTTGACCATCTCCATCGCGCACATCGCCGCGTTTGCACCGGCATTACCCAGCTTTGTGCCGGCCCGCTCGACTGCCTGCTCGATCGTCTCCGTCGTCAGAACGCCGAAGATAGTCGGCACGCCCGTCTCCATGTTGATCTGCCCGACCCCTCGCGAGATCTGCTGGCAGACATAATCATAGTGCCCCGTCTGTCCGCGAATCACCGCGCCCAGGCAGATCACCGCGCCGTACTTGCCGCTTTCGGCCAGTTTCTTGGCCGCCAGCGCAATCTCTATCGACCCCGGCACCCATACAACCGTGATCTGCTCGTCGGCCGCGCCATGCCGCTGAAGACAATCGATCGCGCCGCCCAGAAGCTTGCTGGTGATGAACTCATTGAATCGGCTCACGACGATGCCGTATTTGGCCTTGCCGGCCGAGAGATTGCCCTTGATTTCCCTAATCATTATGGAGGCTCCTGTCAATTGCAGCGCACGCTTACCCGCCCGCCATTATAAGACCCTGTGCGGGCCACTTCCAGAAAAACCCGGCGGGTCCGTGATTTCATCGTTGGTCGGGACGTCTAACTTTAGCTATTTTAAGACCTTACAACGCGATAGCCAGCAAAATCCGCCCTGATGTCGCGAAATTCGCCTTCGCCGGCCGAAAGGCGCGAAGCCCGCCCCTCTTTCTGACGATACGCTCTTGCGGCGGGCTCCACTACCCGCCTCAGAGGGAATCCTTTGTAGCGCCTCGGCGCCGGATTTAAAGAGACAACGTGGCTGCAACGAGGACCGTTGATGTACTGCGACTCCGACGACCCTAACTCCTGGGACAAGGCCGATCAGATGGCCGACCAGGCGTTCGAATTGTACGAAAGCGGCAACATACCGCAGGCGCTGACCCAGCTTCGCGAGGCGATCGAAATCAACCCGAACAACAGCGCCTGGCACTTCAACGCCGGCCTGGCGCTGGACAGCATGGACCGCTACGACCTGGCCATCAAGGCCTATCAGCGGGCCTTGGAACTCTCCGCCGACGACCCGGAAATACTCAATTGCCTCGCCGTCGACTACACCCGCACCGGCCAATACGACTTGGCTATATCCACATTCGAGCGGATCGAGAAGATCGCCCCGGACTTCGAGCCTTGCTACTGCAACCGGATCATCACCTACACGGAGATGGAACAGCACGACAAGGCCGAGCACATGTTCTATCTTGCTCAGCAAATCAACCCCGACTGCCCGATCTGCTTTTACAATATCGGCAACTCCCTGTTCTCCCGCGGCCAGTACGACCGCGCCATCTGGTGCTGGGAACGGACCGCCATGCTGGAGCCTGCCCACCCCCAGATAAACTACCGAATCGCACAGGCCTGCTGGGCAAACGGCAACAATACCCGCGCAAGAGAGTACTTTCTGGCCGAATTGCGCAAGAACCCCGGTGATGTTGACGTTATCCTGGACTTCGGAATCTTTCTGTTCAAGTGCGGTGATTTGCAGGGGGCACGAGAGAAATTCAACCGTATTCTGGAGCTTGAACCCGGTTTCGGACCCGCAATCTTCTATCTCGGCGAATTGGCGTTAAAGGAGGGGCAAACCGAAAAAGCCGCTGCTCTTTACCGGCGGGCGATGAAGAGAGATGACGACCTGCCGGGACCTCGCTACCGCCTCACCCAGATTGCGATGGCCGAAGGCATGGAAGGCGGAACAAAGAGACTCCTGCTGGACGAACTCAAGCGCAACCCGGACGATCTGGACGTGCTTCTGTCGATCGCCGTCATGTTCATGCAGTTAAACGAGCTTGATTTCGCCATGGATACGCTTCTGGGCGTCGTCGACGAGGACCCCCAGAACGCAACCGCCTTCTACTACATGGGTCTTACATTGGCCCTGCAATCCGATTACGAAGGCGCGCTGCAGTTTTTCGAACACGCCATGACGATCGACGCGACCAACCCCGCCCTGATGGCCGATGCCGCCTGGCTGTGCCTCTATGAAGGTCGCTTGCAACAGGCGGCCGACGTGATCCAGGTAGCCCGCGATCTCGCCCCCGACGACCAAGACATCACGCGGCTGTGGCGCAGAATTCAACTGGCCCTGATTCTGCACAACTCGGGCCATTATCTCGCATCACTGCCGTTCGTCGTGCAGTTGAAACTCGCCGCCGGCAGATTACGGTGTTCCCTGATACGGCGAATCCGGGCCTGGCGACGAAGGTAGAAATTAACGGTTCATTTTGCTGCCGAATCCCATCCTGAGCGCCGCCAACCCGTTGATTTGCCGCCCCTTGTGCAGTATAATATCTGCACTAACGGGGCGTCGGTGTGGGTGAGCCGGCATTCCACAGCCCAGTTCGCGCATCACGCTAAGTGTGTGGACGCGGGAAATCTGGTGTTGCTTGGTCGACAACAAACTTTCCAATCTATTTGGCAGACAGGGGATGATGAAAATACTGCACGCAGCAACCATATTTGCCGGTTCGGCGGCAATTCTGATCACTGCAGCCCCGCCGGCCAAAGCCACGTTCCTGACCGGTGATCTGAACAGGGACAACGCTGTCGATATGCAGGACCTGCTGATTCTTGGAGACGTCTGGCTGGGCTCTGCGCTCTGCGAAGAACAGGGCCTTGCAGGTCATTGGCGTCTCGACGAGGCATCCGGCCCGGCCAACGACACCAGCGGCAGCGGGCGAACCGGCATACTGCACGGTGACGCCGCATGGCTGCCGTACGGTGGCAAGGTAAATGGCGCCCTTGCCCTGGACGGCGACGGCGACTACGTGCAGATTGACGGCTACACCGGTATCTCTGGCGGCGCGCCGCGAACCTGTACTGCATGGATCAAGACCGCCCACACGACAGGCATCATACTTGCCTGGGGTAAGGGGGCCACACCAGCAGGCCGCTGGATTGTCATGGTCGACCCCTCCGGGTTCCTCAGGGTCGAAGTGGGGGGCGGCTACGTCATCGGAACCACTCTGCTGGCCGACAATCTCTGGCACCACGTCGCCGTCGTTTCTGATACAGCCGCGACCGACGGTATCCGTCTCTACGTGGATGGCAGGGCCGAGTCCCCTGGCAGCCGGGTTTCACAGGTTATTGCTACCGTAGCCGCCGCCGACGTCAAGATAGGTGCATTTACCGACACTACAAGCTGGTTCCACGGCCGAATTGACGATGTGCGCATCTACGATCGCGCCCTCACCGCTGATGAAGTCTGGGCAGTCGCCGCCACCGGCACCACAAATCAGACCTGCCAGGACCTCGACGGCGACGGCAGCATCAATCTGACCGATCTTTCGAAAATGGCAGAGAACTGGCGAAAACACTATGGTCCGCTGTTGATCACTGAATTCATGGCCGACAACGAGTCCGTTGCTCCCCTAGATCCCGGCGAACTGCTCGACGGCAGCGGCGAAGCGTCCGACTGGATCGAAATCCACAACCCGACCGCAACGGCCTGGGACCTGGAGGGTTGGCGACTCACGGACGATGCCGACGATCTCGCCAAGTGGTCCTTTCCGGCCGATATTACGATTCAACCCGGAGAGTACCTGATCGTTTTTGCATCCGGCAAGGAGCAGCAGGACCACCCCGGCAATTATCCTTACGTCGACAGCGCAGGCTATCTGCACACCAACTTTAAACTCTCCGCCGACGGCGAATACCTGGCGCTGGTGACGCCCGAAGGCTTGATCGCTCACGAGTATGTCAGTTACATTCAGAACGATGGCCTCGAAGGCTTTCCGCCGCAGGAAGAGAACGTCTCCTACGGCCTGTACCTCTATAACGAACGGTTCTTCTCCGCCCCTACTCCCGGCAGGCCCAATGACGGGGCCTTCATGGGATACGCTCAAATCGAATTCAGTGTCCCACATGGATTCTATGACAAACCTTTCCAGCTCGCTCTCTCCAGCAATATACCTGGCGCGACCATACGCTACACCGTCAACGGAAGTACCCCCAGTGAGTCCGTCGGAACTATCTATAACGAACCGCTCACCATCTCCAGGACAACGGTGCTGCGGGCGATTGCCTGCAAGCCCGGTTATGTCAACAGTCCCGTCGTGACACAGACCTACATCTTTATCAGCGACGTGATCAACCAATCGCCCAACGGCGAGCCCCCCGGCCCCGGCTGGCCCACTTATTCCGTTAACGGCCAGATGATCGACTATGGCATGGATCCGCAGGTTACGCAGAGCGACGCACGCTACAAGAACCTGATAGATGACGCCCTGTTGGCCATCCCGAGTTTCTCGATCGTGACCGACCTGCCCAATCTGTTCGATCCCGCCATCGGCATTTATGTCAATGCCGAACGGCAGGGACGTGCCTGGGAGCGGCCGGCCTCTTTCGAAATCATCTATCCCGACGGCACGGAGGGATTCCAGATCAACGGCGGTCTCCGCATTCGCGGCGGCTTCAGTCGACAGAACGACAACCCCAAGCATGCCTTCCGCCTGTTCTTCCGTGAAGAGTACGGCCCCACGAAGCTCAGGTACCCTCTGTTCGGCGACGAGGGCGCCGACGAATTCGACTGCTTCGATCTGCGCACAAGCCAGAACTATTCATGGGGCTTCCAAAGCAGCCCGGCCAATACCATGCTCCGTGAGGTCTTCCAGCGGGACGCCCAGCGAGAGATGGGCCAGCCCTACACCCGCAGCCGCTACTACCATCTGTACATCAACGGCCATTATTGGGGCCTGTACATGACGCAGGAGCGGGCCGAGGCTTCGTTCGGAGCGTCCTATTTCGGCGGCGACAAAGAAGATTACGACGTGATCAAACATGCCGACAATCAGACCCGCGAGGCCACCGACGGCAACCTGGAAGCCTACAATCGCCTGTTCAATTACGCCATGACCGGCTTTGACACCAACCAGATGTACTACCGCGTTCTTGGTCGCAATCCCGACGGAACTGTCAATCCAGACTATGATGTCCTGGTCGATCAGGACAGTCTGATCGTCTACATGTTGGGAATCTTCTATTCCGGTGACGGCGACGCGCCCATCAGCAGCTTCATGGGCGACGCGGGACTCAACAATTTCTATTGTATGAACAACCGCGTCAACGGCACTGGCTTCAAGTTCTTCAGGCACGATGGTGAACACACACTTGACATGGGCCGCATGAGTAATGGCACACAGGGCCTTACCGTCGATCGCACCGGACCATGGACGCATTCGCGTTTCACCAGACCGGAGTACTTCAATCCCCAGACGCTTCACGAGAAGCTTATGGCTCATCCGGAGTACAGGATGCGGTTTGCGGATCTGGCCTACAAAGCCTTCTTCAATGGCGGCGTCTTCACGCCCGAAGGCGCCACCGCCCTGATGATGTCGCGCGCCAAAGAGATCGAGACGGCCATCATCGCTGAATCGGCGCGCTGGGGTGATGCCAAATCGTACACTCCCTTCGTCAAAGCGCATTGGGAAAATGTCGTCAACAATATTTTGAAAAACTATTTCCCCTACAGAACACAATACGTGCTCAATCAGCTCATTGCCGATGGTTGGTACCCCACGGTCGGCGCGCCCAGCTTCCTCGTGGACGGCAAAAGAACCTTCGGCGGCCAGATTACGGCCTCGACCGGCATTTCGATGACAGGCGGCCAGGGCACGATCTATTACACCACCGACGGCACCGATCCTCGCGAACCGGTGCGCGATGCCGGCAGTTTCGTGACGCTGGTGCGCCAGGACGCGCCCAAGCGCGTCTTCGTGCCCGCCGGGCCGCTGCAGAGCACGACTGGATCAATTCTCGCCGAGTACTGGCACGGAATCACGGGCGAGACCATCGCCGAACTGACAGGCAGTCCCAATTACCCCGACAACCCGAGTGCCTCTGAATTGCGAACTTCCTTTGAAATACCGACGAACTGGGCCGACACCTATGGCACCCGTGTGCGGGGCTATCTCCATCCCACGCAATCCGGCAATTATCGTTTCTGGATAGCCAGCGACGATCACAGCCAGCTTTGGCTCAGCACGGACGATAACCCCATGAACGTCCGCAAGATCGCCGAAGTAGTCGGCTGGACGGATCCGCAGCAATGGAATAAGTACAGCAGCCAGCAATCCGGTTACATCAGTCTGACCGCCGGGCAGCGCTATTACATCGAGGCCCTGCACAAAGAGGGTGGCGGAGACGACAACCTCGCCGTGGCATGGCGTCGCGGCACCTCAGGCGCCAGGACGGTTATTGCAGGCCAGTACCTCTCGCCTGCGGGCGGCGATTGGGAAAAGAACGACTACGACGACTCCGCCTGGATACTGGGCAGCGGCGGCGTCGGTTTTGAACGCAATCCCGGCGACAGCATCAATTACACGTCGCTCATCGGAATCAACGTGGAAGAGGCCATGTACGACAGGAATGCAACGTGCTATATCCGCATTCCGTTTACCGTAAACAACCCTGCTCTCACTGCCTTGACGCTCCGCGTCAGATACGACGACGGTTTCATCGCATGGATCAACGGTTCGGAAGTGGCCAGAAAAAACTTCACCGGCACGCCTGCGTGGAACTCCGCGGCTGAAGCGCTCAACGCCGACGGCAACGCCGTCCTTTTCGAAAACTTCGACCTCACCCCGCATATCTCAAAGCTTCGCGCAGGCAGCAATCTTCTCGCAATCCAGGGTCTGAACGTGTCCACAACAAGCTCTGATTTCCTCATCTCTGTTGAGCTTACAGGTGAGATCGGCGCAGGTTCTGCCGGCGGTGGTGTCTCACCGACGGCCGCAAATTACGCAACAACGGGCCCCGTCACCCTGGACCGCAGTTCGCGCGTCAAGGCCCGACTGAGAAGTGGAACCACATGGGGCCCGCTTGAGGAGGCGGTCTTTGCCGTCGGGCCTGTCCCGCAGAGCCTCCGCATCACGGAAATCATGTACAATCCCCCCGGCACGCCCGAGGCCGAGTTCATCGAGCTTGCCAACATCGGCACAGAGGCGATCAACCTCAACCTCTGCCGCTTCACCAACGGCGTCGACTTCACCT
>DAOTMV010000055.1:0-23748 GCA_035450485.1 Anaerohalosphaeraceae bacterium
GTAATTACAGGAACCGCACCTCATTTGCAGCCGATTTCTCTCGTCGCCTTCTCCATGCGCCGGCACCGCACCCACCGTCCGCACCAGCTTCACCCCGGCCATGCTGCCCGCATGTGTGATTGTCACGCTCGCAAAAGCGGGGACCCAGCGGGCGTCCGCCACGCTCCTGCCCGTTGCCTCCCCGGACAGCTCATCCCCTGCACCCGCCACCCCACCCGTTACGTGCCCGGGCAAGTCGCTTTCGCCCTCAGCTTCACGATCCGGCGCGCAGTAAGTCCCAGCCAACAAAAGCCTTACAAAAGAGAGAACCCCCACCCCCAAAAGTATGAATAGACCGATACCGCAACAGCCCAAGCCGGCCATCAGCCCGACCAAAACCATCGCGGCGGTACCCATCTCCACCTCCATTCAAATTGTCAACACAAAGACAATATACCCTATATTAGACGCTTGTCAAACGAAACCATTGCAAAAGTTTGAAAAAAATCACAGATTTTTCCGCCGCCCCCGGAACATACTGCGCAAAAAAAAACGGGGCATCCGCCTTCCCTCAGGCGGATGCCCCATCATTATCTATATCCTTACGCGGCCCGCACCGCTGCCGTGTGGCCGCCATTCTTTACATGCCGTACATCTCCCTCAACTGGTCCTCGGTCGGCAGGCTCGGATACCGCTCGCCTTTCGGGCCGACGTACCCGGGACCGTCCTTACGCAGCCTCACCGGGATCTGCGAGCCGTTACTGTTTGTGACCCAGACAGTTATGACATCCTGCTCCGCCCGCACAGCGGCGATTTCCTGCTGGGTCTTCTTCTTGTCCGACTCGTTGCCGATCATGTAGCCGGCCCCGCCGCCGATGGCCCCGCCGATCAGTGTGGCTTCCGTATCGCCGCCTGCCAACGCCCCCACACCGGCGCCGACAGCCGTGCCAATAAGGGCTGTATTCCCTGCATCCGAACCGCACCCCGCCACCATTGCCACCCCTGCGCCTAAAGCAAGGGCCCACACTGCAACCCGCTTCATCTTACAACTCCTTAAATCTAAAACGTTACCTTAAGAACCTTTGTGTTGAATTCAAGCCTGCGCCGCTCTCTCAGGAACAGACGCGATTCTAAGCCGGATTATTTCACCGTGTCAAGGCTCTTCAACACTTTCGTCGCAGGATTTTTGCGCACACCCCTCAGTAAATCGACCGCTCAAGCGGTTTTGATAGAAAAATATACGTGCAAAGCGCAGCAAAGTAAAGCAAAATACATGATCATCCGTGCCGGACGGCGAACCCTGGCGGGCCAGGCTGCCCCCATCGTCCGGCCGTCGGAAAATGTCTGAATCCGGCCCCGTCAAGGCCGTTTGGGAGTAAACAATGAAGCCTGACCTCATCATAAACGGAGCTGCCGGCCGGATGGGCCGGCGAATTCTAGCGCTGGCCGTCGAAAGCGGCCAGTTCAACATCGTCGGCGCGGTGGAAACGCCCGGCCACCCCGATCTCGACAAAGATGCCGGCATCATCGCCGGAGTCGGCCAAATCGGCCTGACGATCGACAGCGCAATACCCGCCTCGGCCAATGTCCTGATCGATTTTTCACTGCCCGATGCCACCGATAGCGTACTGCGACACTGCGTCGACCACAACATCGCACTGGTCCTTGGCACAACCGGCCTGAGCGCAACGCAAATTGCCGCCGTGAAAAACGCGGCCAAAAAGATTCCGCTTGTGCAATCGACAAACATGAGCGTCGGCATGAACATCCTATTCAGTATCGTGGGCAAGGTCGCGGCCATGGCCGGTGCGGAATACGATATTGAAATCGTCGAAGCTCATCATCGATTCAAGAAAGACGCGCCCAGCGGCTCGGCTTTGAGCCTTGCCGAAAAAATTGCCGCCGCCACCGGCCGCACATTTCCCGAATGCCTCGTGCACGGCCGCAGCGGCGCCGATGCGCTTCGCCAGAAAGGCACAATCGGCATGCACGCCATCCGCGCAGGCGACATCACGGGCGAGCATTCGGTTATCCTCAGCACATTGGGCGAAACGCTGACCCTCTCCCACAGCGCCCACAATCGGGACAACTTTGTCCGCGGCGCACTTCGGGCAGCCGTGTGGCTGGCCGTTCGCCCGCCAGGCCTCTACTCCATGCAGGACGTCCTGGGCCTCTGACACGCGCTGACTCAGGACTGTACCTGACATCCCAAGACGTGTCGATGCAGAACGGTATAGCTCTGCATCTTCGTCATCCTTGTTTCCGCACACTGTCATAACGCGCACGGTGTGCGGCTGATGAGATTAATATGCAAAGGCCGCCGGTCGCCGTATGTCCAAACCGGCAGAAAGAAGATAAGTATAAATATGTTGAAACCGCAGTTGCTGACCAGTCTGAAGAACTACAACAAATCGTATTTCGGTGCGGATCTATTTGCGGGCGTCACCGTGGGCATCGTCGCCCTGCCCCTTGCCATGGCATTTGCCATAGCCAGCGGAGTCGGCCCGGAGCGGGGTTTGTTCACCGCCATTGTGGCGGGCTGTCTCGTGTCGCTGTTAGGCGGCAGCACCGTGCAGATCGGGGGGCCCACCGGGGCATTTGTCCTGCTTGTCTCGGCGATCGTCGCACAGCACGGCTATGACGGCCTGGTCTGTGCTACCATCATGGCCGGTATCCTGCTGATCGTCCTCGGGCTCGGGCGATTGGGCACGATGATCAAGTTCGTGCCTTTCCCGGTGACCACGGGCTTTACTACCGGAATTGCACTTGTCATCTTCTCCACGCAGATCAAGGATTTCCTCGGACTGAGGATGGAAGCGCCGCCGGCGGAGTTCATCGACAAATGGCACGCGTATGTGACGCATTTTCACACCGTCACGCCGTGCGCGCCGCTGATCGGCCTGGTCACAATTGCGGTTATCGTGATTGTGCGCAAACGCTTTCCGCGCCTGCCGGCCATGCTGTTCGGCATGATCGCGGCCACTGTCATGGCGTGGTGTTTCAATCTCGACGTCGAGACGATCGGCAGCCGCTTCGGCGACCTGCCGCGGACGCTTCCGGCTCCGGCGCTGCCGTCGCCGGATCTCAATGAGCTGCGGAGCCTTATCATGCCCGCGTTCACCATCGCCATGCTTGCGGCGATTGAGTCGCTGCTTTCGGCTTCGGTCGCCGACGGCATGATCGGCACGCGGCACCGCTCCAACGTTGAGCTGATCGCACAGGGCGTCGCCAACATCGCATCCGCAGCTTTTGGCGGTATTCCGGCAACGGGCGCCATCGCCCGCACGGCCACGAATATCAAGAGCGGCGCCAAGACGCCGGTGGCCGGAATCATCCACGCCATCACGCTGGCATTGGTGCTGCTGTTTCTGGCGCCGTTAGCCAGGCGTGTTCCGTTGGCCGGTCTGGCCGCGATCCTCATGGTCGTCAGCTACAACATGAGCGAGATGCGGCATTTCGTCGCCATGTTCAAGGCGCCGCGCAGCGATGCGGTTGTCATGGTTCTCACTTTCCTGCTGACCGTACTGGTCGACCTGACCACCGCCGTGCAGATCGGCCTTGTGCTGGCGGCCTTTCTCTTTATGCGGCGCATGTCGGAGGTCACCAACGTCGGCATGATCACCCGGGAACTGGCGGACGACGGGGAAGACGGCCGTTTGGACCCCAACGCGCTGAGCAAGCGCAACGTGCCCGCCGGCGTGGAGGTCTTCGAGATCAACGGGCCCTTCTTCTTCGGTGCGGCCGAAAAATTCAAGGAGGTCACCGGTCCCATCGAGAAGACGCCGCCGGTGATCATCCTGCGCATGCGCAATGTACCGGCCATCGACGCCACAGGGCTGCACGTACTGCGGGAGATGCTTCACAGGTGCCGCAGGGAATCCACGACGCTGATCCTGTCGGGCGTGCACGCGCAGCCGCTGTTCGCCATGCAGAAATGCGGCCTCTTCGATGAAATCGGCGAAGAGAACGCGCTGGGCCATATCGACGACGCACTAAACAGGGCGCGCGAGATCCTCGGTCTGCCGCCGGAACCGTCTCCCGTGCCGTTTGTGCCGTCCGTGGCCAGGGACAAACACCGCGCTGACAGTCCTGAGTTGATTGCCCGCAATCGGAGCGCATCATCCACACACAGCGGAGCGGCCTAAAAATGACAAAATGCTAAAACGCTTGTGTTGCCGCCGGTGACATTTGGACGATAACCTTAATTACGTATGTACGCGGGGGCAACGGTTGTAGATGATGGGACGGTTTATGACAAAGATCGGCGAGTACGTGGACGGGCTTCCTAATATCTGCGGGCAGGAGGAGGCCGTCGCGGCCGCACGGAGCCGGAGGCCGGTCTATGTGCCGGATAGCGGCGCTGACCTGGGGCGGATCAAGAGCGCGTTTGCCGTCGCACTGCACATGCATCAGCCGCTGATTCCCGCGGGCGGGCCTGACCTGCACACGGCCGCGATCATCAGCAATCTGAAGTACATGCTCGACGGCGCCGACAGCTACAACGCATCGGTTTTTCATTCGTGCTACAAGCGAATGGGCGACATCATCCCCGAACTGGTCGAACAGGGCAAGCAGCCGCGCGTCATGCTGGATTACTCCGGCTGCCTGCTGGACGGCCTGCGGCGAATGGGGCTCGACGACGTGTTCGAAAACCTCCAACGCATCACCTGCGAGCCCGATTACCGCAGCTGCGTCGAATGGCTTGGCACCGCCTGGGGCCATCCCGTCGCGCCGTCGACGCCGGTGCAGGACTATCGCCTGCATGTACAGGCCTGGCGGCATCATTTTGCAGCAATCTTCGGTCTGGAGGCCCTGTCGCGGGTCAAGGGATTCTCGCCGTGTGAGATGGCGCTTCCGAACCATCCGGACGTGGCGTATGAATTCGTCAGCGCACTTAAAGAAAACGGCTACCGCTGGGTGCTCGTGCAGGAGCATACGGTCGAACGCGTGGAAAACGGCTCGGGACTGCAATACCCGCACTGCCCGCACCGGCTTATCGCGAAAAATTCACAGGGTCAAAGCGCCAGCATCATCGCCATAATCAAGACGCAGGGCAGCGACACCAAGCTCATCGGCCAGATGCAGCCGTACTACGAGGCGATGAACCTCGGCCGCATCGAATTGGGCGGCAAGTCGGTGCCGTCGCTGGTCACGCAGATCGCCGACGGCGAAAATGGCGGCGTCATGATGAACGAATTCCCCGGCAAGTACAAGGAGGTCATGCGCGAAAGCAGCGGTACGGAGACGCCGCCGGTGAACGTCAGCGAGTATCTGGAGTATCTCGATTCGCAGGGCGTGCGCGAGGAGGACCTGCCGGCTATTGAGCCGATTATGCAGTACCGCATCTGGCAGCGAATGCCGGAGGCCGCCGGCCCGGAGGCGCTTGCGCGTGTCATTGCCGAACTGCAAAAGGAGGACGGCCGCTTCCATATGGAAGGCGGCAGTTGGACGAACAATATTTCCTGGGTGCGGGGCTACGAGAATATGTTGGGGCCGATGGAGCAGGCAAGCGCCCTGTTCAGCGAAAAAGTCCTCAAGCGAAATGTGGCTCCATCGGAGCCGCGGTACCGCAAGGCCCTCTACCACCTGCTGCTTACGCAGACAAGCTGCTACCGGTACTGGGGCGAAGGCACCTGGGCCGACTATGGCCGCGAACTCTGCCGCCGCACCGTGGAAATTCTCAATCGCGATTTCTGATCGGAGAAACGGGGTCTGAGCATTGTTCGGCCAGACCCCCAGATTCTCAGAATTGTGTTGCGGCCGCAGAGACGGCTCCTCGCCGGCTTCAAGCCTCTATGTCAATCTGTCCTTTCTCATTGGCCAAATGCCCCTCGGTAAGGGCCGGTTTGCTTGACAAGGATGGGGTTATGTGCAACCATGGAGCTGAAATGGCCTGGCTTGTGAAGTCGGCAACGGTGTTTTGATATCCTGTTTTGTGTGTCCAGGCAAGCGAAAAGGGGTTTGTATGAGAGTGACAACTTTGGTTGCGGCGGTTCTGACAATGTGCGCGGCGGCAAGCGCCGCATCGGTAAAACGGTTTTATGTTGCGCCCGGCGGTGACGACGCAGCGGCCGGCACAATTGAGCGGCCGTTTGCTACGTTTCAGCGGGCGCAGGAGGCGGTCAAGGCGATCAGGGAGGGTTCGGCAGATGATTTGCCGGAGCGGATCGAGGTGCTCTTTGCCGGCGGCACGTACCGGCTGGCGGCGCCGATTGTACTGCAGGCGGCGCACGGCGGCACGGAGAAATGTGCCGTGATTTACCGTGGGCGGGACGGCGAAACGCCCGTGTTCACCGGCGGGCGCACGATTACAGGATGGACGGTGCGTGTGGATGGCGCGTGGACCGTGCAGATTCCGGATGTGAAGGAAGGCCGGTGGGATTTCGCGCAGCTTTTTGTCAACGGGCAGCGGCGCTTCCGGCCGCGTCTGCCGAAGACGGGCTATTTCACATCCGTGGAGTCGTTCGAGGTAAGTGACCGCGGCGTAAATGGCTTTGTCTTCAAGGAAGGCGATCTTAACCCGGCCTGGGCCAATCTTGCGGATATCGAATTTCACGTGCTGCATATCTGGTCGGCGTCGCGGATGCGTGCGGCGTCGATTGATGCCGAGAGTAAGGTGCTGCGATTCACAAAGACGCGGCAGTACAACACGTGGTGGTCGGATTTCAAGAACCGCCGCTACTGGGCGGAGAACGTCAAGGAGGCGTTTGGCACGCCCGGTGAGTGGTATCTCGACAAGCCCACGGGCACGCTGACGTACATGCCGCTGCCGGGCGAGAAGCCGGATGAGGCGGTGGTGGAGGCGCCTGTTCTGCCGCAGCTGCTGATCTTTCAGGGCTATGAGAATCAGCCGCTGATCAACACCACGATTGAGGGCCTGGTCTTTCGGCAGTCGCAGTGGGTAACGCCGGCGGAAGGCAACTTCACGCCGCAGGGCGAGATGAACATTCCGGCGGCGGTGGAGTTTGTGGCCGCGCGGGGTGTTACTGTTCGCGGCTGTGCCTTTACGCAATTGGGCGGCTATGCGATGGCGTTCGGCCCCGGGGCGCACTCCAACACCGTGGCCGACTGCGTGATGCACGACCTGGGCGCCGGCGGCGTCAAGATCGGCGGGCCGTATGTCGGCTACAGCACCACCAAGGCGCCGACAAATGTGCTTACGTCGGAGGCGGCGGACGACCTGGCGGGTTCGACCTCGTCGATTACGATTACCAACTGCCGCATCACCTGCGGCGGGCGCATTCACCCGGCGGCACATGGCGTGTGGATAGGGCATTCCTCGCACAACCGCATCCTGCACAATGAAATCAGCGACCTCTACTACACCGCGGTCTCCGTCGGCTGGGTCTGGGGCTATGCCGAACCTTCGCGTTCGCACCACAACGAAATCGCCTTCAATTACATGCATCGCATCGGGCAGGGCGTGCTTTCGGATATGGGCGGCGTTTATACGTTGGGCGTATCGCCCGGCACGACGGTTCACGACAACCGCATCCATGATGTGCACGCGTACGACTATGGCGGCTGGGGGCTGTACACTGATGAAGGGTCCACCGGCATTCGGATGTACAACAACATCGTATCCGACGTAAAGACGGGCGGCTTTCACCAGCACTACGGCCGCGAGAACATCATCGAAAACAACATCTTCGTAAACTCCGTTACCCAGCAGCTCCAGCGAAGCCGCGACGAGGAGCACATCTCCTTCTACTTCCGCAACAACATTGTCTATTGGGACAATGCCGGCGTGCTGCTGGGCAGCAACTGGAACGGCGGCGTCCGCGGGGAGAAGGACGGCAAACCCACCCAGCATTACGAACTCGGCCCCAACCTCTACTGGCACGCCTCCGGCAAGCAGGACATCTTCCCCGGAAACAAGACGCTGGCACAGTGGCAGGCCGAGACCGGGCAGGATAAAGGCTCGCTTGTGGCCGATCCGCTCTTTGTGAATGTGGCCGCGGGCGACTTCCGCCTCAAAGCCGGCTCGCCCGCAGAGAAGGTAGGCTTTAAACCGATTGAAAGTAAATTCGGCCTGAGCGACCCGGCCCTCTTGCCCAAGGTCGACGTCAAGCCCGTCCCGACCATGTACGAGATCAGAAAACCCAAGTCATGAAGCTGTAACGCGTGACTTACATGGCCCGTCGGGCGTTCCCGCGTTATGCCAGGATTTCGGCGTTGATGCCGTGTTCGCGGGCGACTTTCCGGGTGGGTTCGCCGAGGGCGAGGGCTCTTACCTTTGGGGGGAGATGGCCGAACTTTTTGATGAAGGCCCGGACGGTTGAGCCGCTGGTGAAGAGGACGGTGTCGATGTAGTCGAAGTCGATGTCGCCGGGGTCGACGTCGACGGTTTCATAGACGGGCAGGGCGGTGATCTGTGCGCCGGCGGCGGCGAGGCCCTCGGGGAGTTCTTTTGAGGCGACACGGGCCTGGGGCAGGAGCACCTTCTTGCCGGCCATGTCATGCGCGGAGAAGGTTTCCAGCAGGCCGGAACTGGACTCGGTCCGGGGCACCACGTCGGCGATGAGGCCGTAGGCATTGAGGCGTTTGGCGGTGGTTTGGCCGATGGCGCCGATTCCGGCGCGGGCCAGGGCGCGGGCGTCTTTGCCCATTGCGTAGAGTCGTTCAAAGAGGAACCTGGCGCCGTTGACGCTGGTGAAGACGATCCAGTCGAACTGCTCGATATTCCGGCAGACGGCGTCGACGTCGGAGTAGTCGGCCAGCGGTACGCAATCGATGATCCGGCGATGGACGATGTTGCCTAAATGCCTGTAGCGCTCCGGATGACTGCCGAGGACGAGCACGTTGGGCCGTTTGGAGAACCAGTCGAGCTTGTCGCGCAGCTCGACTACCTTGCCGACGATGAAGACGGCGGGCGTGCGAAGGTCGGCCCTGGCGGCGGCCTCCAAAAAGTTATCCAGCTTGCCGGTGACAACCCGCTGGTCGTACCAGGTGCCGCGTTCGACAGAGGCGATGGGCGTATCGGCGGGCCAGCCCTGGGCCAGCAGCGAGTTGATGATATTTTCAAGGTTGCCGACTGACATCAAGAAAATGACGGTGCCCGCCTTGGGGATCTGCATCGGTCGCGTGTCGCCGATCTTACGGTGGCCGGTGACGATGGCTACGTCAGAGGTGTAGTCGCGATGGGTCGGCGGTATGCCCGCGTAGGCCGGGGCCGCCAGTGCGCTGGTAACGCCCGGCACCACCTCGAAGGGCACGCCCGCCTCGTAACAGGCCTCGACCTCCTCGCCGCCGCGGCCGAACAGGTAGCAATCCCCGCCCTTGAGGCGCACGACCATCTTGCCTTCTTTGGCCTTCTCGACGAGAAGGGCGTTGATCTCCTCCTGCGGCAGGGTGTGCCTGCCGGCGAATTTGCCTACTGAGATGACCTCGGCGCCCGGCTTGACCAGATCGAGAAGGGCGGGGGAAAGCAGATGATCATACAGGATTACGTCCGCGGCCCCGATCAATCGCAGGCCCTTGACCGTGATCAGGTTCACGTCGCCGGGGCCTGCGCCCACGAGATAGACTTTTCCAGTCGGCATATTATCCTCTCCCACTTATCGGGAAACCGCGTGGCTGTGAAGTTGGCGCCCGCAAACCGGGCTCCGATGCCTCATATCTTAGAGCCGCATCGCGGCCGGTCAATGAAAAAGGGTCTGTGCGGTCCGTTCGCCGGCGGCCTTGACCTTGACAGAATGACCGCAGCGAAGTACGGTTACCGCTTATACCTTAGAATTCGATTTTGCTGCCGCGCACCAATGGACGATCTGGACAAGAAAATAATCGCCGCTATGCAGGATGATTTCCCCTTGGCCGACCAGCCGTATAAGGTCATCGCAAGGGTGGTGGGGGCGGATGTGGACGAGGTCTTCCGTCGGGTGCGGTCGTTGGTCCATCAGGGGGTCATCCGCCGCCTCGGGGTCAGTTTGGATTCGCGCAAGTTGGGCTACAGCAGCACCTTAGCGGCGGTGCGCGTGCTGGCGGACCGTGTGGAGGCCGCCTCCGAGACGATTGCCGCCTACCCGGAGGTGACGCACAGCTACCTCCGCGATAACGCTTACAACATCTGGTTTACGCTGATCGCTCCGGATTCCAACGCAATTGCGGCGATTCTTGCAGAAATACGTGAGAAGCTGCAGCTTTCCGCGGACGACGTCCTCAATCTGCCTGTTCGCCGCCTTTTCAAGCTGGATGCCCGCTTCAAGCCGGCCGACTGAAAGGGCGACGCCCTTATAAGGTTGCGGGATCATACGAGCTGCGCTATAATAGCACCGGTCCAAGGGGGTCAACTCATGGATTGCTTACCGGGGCCGGATTATGGAACAATTGCCGCGAGACGCCAGACTTGCCAAACGGGCTGACTGGCTGATTCGAATCCGCTGGATCGCGATTGCCGGGGTCGTGATCGCCACATTCGTGGCGTACCGTCTTATGCATATTGCTGTTGGTGAGAAGGCCCTGTATGCGGTTGCGGCCGTTCTTGCCGGCTACAACGCGGCCTTTCTGGTCCTTCTTCGCCGGGGGGTCGGGTGCGAGGAGGAGCGATGTTTGAAGGCGGTCCACCGGATCGTCATGATACAGATCTCGCTGGATCTCGTCATGCTGACTATTCTGCTCCACTTTTCCGGTGGTATTGAGAATCCTTTTGTCGTTTTCTTCGTGTTCCACATGGTGATCGCAAGCATCCTGCTGCCTGCCCGCGAAAGCTATCTCCAGGCTACGTTAGCAGCCTTGCTGCTGGTTGTCCTGGTCCTTCTGGAGGGTCGCGGACTCATACCGCATTATTGTCTGGGCCAGGAGTCCGCTGAAGATGTCCATTACACAGGCTGGTTTGTCGCGGTCCGGGTCGGGGTTCTGGCCGCGACGCTTTACATCGTTGTGTACCTGGCAAGTTCGATCGCTACGCAGCTTCGCCGCCAGGAAGAGGTGTGCTGGCTTGCCAACAGCCAGCTTCAGGAAAAGGACAAGATCAAGGATGAATACGTCGCGCGCGTCACACACGACATCAAGGGGCACCTGGCGGCCGTGCAGAGTTGCCTGGAAATCGTCCAGAACGGGACGTTAGGGCCGCTCAATGAGCGCCAGAGCGAATTTGTCGGCCGGGCGATGACCCGCACCGAGACCCTTATCACGTTCGTCCGGGCCCTGCTGCGGCTGACGCAGATTCGCTTAGCCAACCAGTACGAGGTGGGGGAGTATTCCCTGCGGCAGATTATCGCAAATGCAATGGCCACAGCCGAATCGCGGGCCGAAAGCAAGAACATACGGCTGACCACCTCGCTGGATCACACCACCGACACCCTGGTCGGAAACAGCACGGCCATCGAAGAAATGGTTGCAAATCTGCTGTTAAATGCGATAAAATATACGCCGGAAAACGGCAGTGTGGCCGTGCGTGCTCTGGATACCGACGGTGGAGTGCAGATCAAGATCGAAGACACGGGCATCGGCATCCCGGCGGCGGAGCTGCCGCATGTTTTTGACGAGTTTTTCCGGGCCGCTAATGCCCGAAAGGTCGAGCGCGACGGTACGGGCCTTGGCCTGTCGATTGCCCGGCAGATCGTCAAGCGGCATGGCGGCAAGATCCGCGTTGACAGCACGGAGGGCAAAGGGACCACGTTTTACGTTACGCTGCCGCGACCGCAGGCGCAGGCGTGATGTATCCGCAACGAGTTTGAGGCGATATCCGGCGGGCCCCCCCGGTGCTTTGTTAGCGTGGAGAGTGATGATAAAGAAGACCGGGAATGTGTTCGGGTGCATGTGGCGATTGTCAAAGGTACGACATGGCCCGTGCGTATCGGCGCCGTCTTGGTGCTTATGGGGGCCTTCACGTTCGCGGCCGTGGAGATCACCGGCCAGTCCTGGTTCTGCAACAGCTGCCACGTCATGAATGAACATTCCGACAGTTGGCAAGCCTCATCCCACAGCGAGGTGCCCTGCCTGAAGTGTCACACGCAGCCGGGTGTCATCAACTATGCCAAAGCCAAGATCAACGGCCTGGCCCAGACGGTCGACTGCCTGGTTGGTCGTGTCGGAACCAAACCCAACGGCTATGTTCCGGATGCGGCATGCCTGCGGTCCGGCTGCCAGGATGTCGACTACCTGCTGGCGGCCGGCGACGTGACCTTCGGAAGCGCGAAATTTACCCACGCCAAACACGTCGGCCAGACCGTCGACGGCATCAAGATCGAATGCGGCACCTGCCACAGCCATTACCAGGGCGACGAGCACTTCAGCGTCAACGCCGAGGTATGCTTTACCTGTCACTTCCTTACGGATCCGTCGGCGGGGAAGCGATTTGTCCCGACAGGCTGCCGCAATTGCCATGACGTGCCCGACAAGGTGATCGAACGCGGCATGGTCAAGGTCAATCATGCTGAATTCGTCTCTTACCAGGCTAATTGCGAAGATTCATGCCACAAGGCGCAGATCGAGATCCACAGTCCCGTCGACGGGCACACGTGCCTTATGTGCCACAGTTTCACGCTGGCGGATAAGGCAATGGACTCAGCAGAGCTGCACACGCTGCACGGCGGCTCGCACGAGAAGGTCGAATGCTTCGCCTGCCACGGCAATCCCGGCAGAGAGGCACACGCCCGTACGGGAAGTGCTTCTGTCGAGGCCATGATGCAATGTGCGAACTGCCACAGTGACACGCACACCATCCAGGGCGACATCTACACCGCAGAAAGTCATCCGCAGGGCGGCGACAATAATCGCATTCTCGGTCCCATGTACCTGACGCACGTGGCCTGCAGTGACTGCCATACAGCCGCCGAGCCACATGACGTTGTCACGGAAGAGGGCGGCTGTCTGCAGTGCCATAAGCCGCATGCCTCCTCCATTGAGCATATCCTCAAGAAGCCGCAAAGGGACCTCTGCCTCGGCTGCCACGTCGCCAAGGCGTACGATCGCGACAAGCCGGTCGACTACGCGGTTACGGCGGCGGCTGCGGCGGAACCTGCCCCCGCGGCGCCTGCCGCGACGAAATAACGACCTTTAGCATCGGCTTCATGGAATTACCCCCGGCCCGGCATCATCAGCCGGGCCGGTTTGTTGTCCGCCTGAATCGCCTGCTGTCCCGTGGAGGGCAGTCAAATTCTGGTTTCCAACTGATAGAAACGTCGATATTGAGGGGCGGCATGGCTTTTTGAGCCAAATTGGGTTAGAGTGGCTCGTTAGCGGACCTCATGCGGAACCAAAAACGGCCCGCAGCCGTACGGTAGGGGCAAGGCAAGCCCTGTCCGCAGACTGCGGCCCAGGCAAAGCCGCATGCAAAAGTTGCATTCTCGCTGGAGCAGTAATGAAGGCATTAGTACTCGTTAAATGGGTGATCGGCATCGCCGCCATCGGCGGCGGCCTCACCTTCTTCATGGTCCAGGCGATGCAGTCGTCCTGGTCCTACTATTATACCGTCGATGAGTTTGTGTCCGGCAGCGAGAAGATCCGCAATGCGCCGGTCCGATTGGCCGGCAAGGTCAAGCCCGGCACCGCCGTCAAGGACATGCAGACCCTCAGGCTGACCTTCACGCTGGCCGGCAAGGAGGCTGAGATCCCCGTCGCCTATACCGGAATCGTGCCCGACAATTTCGCCGAAGACATCGAAGTCGTGGTACAAGGCCGGCTCGAACCCTCCGGCACGTTCAAGGCCGACAGCGTGATGACCCGGTGCGAGTCCAAGTACAAGGCGAAAGTGGAATAGATGATTGCTTGCGGACAGTTCGCACTCCTTCTGGCGTTCTTTCTCAGCGGATATGCCGTCTTCGCCGATATCGCCGGCTCATGGCGCCGGGAGGCGGGCCTCATCAAGAGCGCCCGCAATGCGACGTGGGCGACGCTTCTGTGCCTGACGGTTGCGATGGCGGCGCTCTGGGTGCTCCTGATCGGCAGCGATTTTTCGGTTGTCTACGTTGCCGAGAACACCTCGCTGCACCTGCCGTTGGCGTACAAGTTCAGCGCCCTGTGGGCGGGGGCGGCCGGCTCGCTGCTGTTCTGGCTGTGGCTGCAGGTCGGCTTTGGCGTCATCGCATGGTGCATCGGCGAGCGCCATAACCGCATCTTCGCCGCACGCGCACGCGCCATTGTCAATTTCGTCAGCATGTTCTTCCTGCTGATCATGATCAACGATCGCAATCCGTTTGAGACCTCCCCTTCGCCGTTGGCCGAAGGCCAAGGGCTCAACCCGCTCTTGCAGCATCCGGCGATGGTCCTTCACCCGCCGATCCTCTTCGTCGGTTACGCGGCCTTTCTCGTGCCATTTGCCTGGGCTTATGCATGGCTGAAGGAACCAGCGGGGCTTGCGCCCATGCTCAAGGCCGCCCGTAACTGGACGCTTGTTGCATGGCTGTTCCTTACCGCGGGTATTGTCCTTGGCGCCTGGTGGGCTTACGAAGAATTAGGCTGGGGCGGCTACTGGGCGTGGGATCCGGTGGAGAACGCATCGCTTCTGCCGTGGCTGACGAGTACGGCGCTTTTGCATTGCTTCCGCCTGTACAAGACCCGCAGCGGCGTTGCGGTGTGGACGATGGTGCTGGGTATCCTGACGTTCAGCCTGTGCATCTTCGGGCGTTTTCTTACCAAGTACGGCCTGGTCTCCAGCGTGCACGCCTTCCCGGACCCGGGCCTGGGCATTCTGTACATGGTGCTGCTGGTCCTGCTCTGGGTGGTCGCCGGAGTGCTGATCGCCATGAAATACCTTGGCCGGAAGGAATCGGTTGAGCCCGCCGCACCGGCCCATCGATACGTTGTCTATAACAACTGGCTTCTCGTTGCGCTGACGTTCGTGATCCTGGTCGGTACGCTGTTTCCGTTCCTTACGCAGGTCGCCATCAGGATCGTTAATGCCGTAAGTACAACCCCTGCGTCCATAGCGCCCGTCACGTTGGAACCGTCCTTCTTCACCAGGATCACCGCGCCGGGGGGCCTTTTGTTGTTGTTCTTCATCGGCGCCTGCCCACACCTTATCAGGCGCGGTGTAAGCGTTCACTGGCGCGTCATGGCAGGTGTTGCGTGCCTGGCTGCCGCAGCCATTGTATGGCTGCGGACTTGCGGGCTCGATGCGCCGCGTCCAGAAGGCTTCGCCGCGGTGATGGGCTGGTGGGCACAGTGGCTCCTCAGCGGCGAGCCGCAGGTGCCGTACTTCATTCTCTGCGGTTACGTCTTTGTCAACCTGATCGCCGATCTGGCGGGCAGGACGGCGGGCCGAGGCCTCCGCTGGTACGGCGCACGTATCGTTCATTTTGGCGTCGCCATGATGTTCATCGGTATCGCGGGCTCCGGCGGTTACGGGGTCGAAACCGCAGTTGCGATGACCGAGGGCCAGAAGATCACGATCCAAAACGCGCTCGCAGAGACCGAAGGCAAAAAGACGGCGATCCCGAACTACGAACTGACCTTTGACAAACTCCAGGGCGACCACGGCCCGAACTACACGGCCGCCACGGCGGTCATTTCCGTCTCGAAGGACGGCAAGCCGGTCACTACACTTCGCCCGGCCAAGGCCGTGTACTCGCCCAGCGGCAAGGCCATCAGTGAAATAGACGTGCGGCGCACCCTGGCCGGCGATCTGTATCTTGCCGTCACCGATGTGAACGTCTCGGCCCGTATGATCAATCTGCGGGTCATGGTCAAGCCGCTGATCAACTGGATCTGGATCGGCTCGGGCTTTATGGCCATCGGCACGCTCATGGTCATCGGGGCCGTGTTGAAACCCAAACAGAAAGCCGGCGTGCAGTCTGCGGAGGCCGCGCCATGATCGTCACCAAATGGATATTACTTGCCGTGTGCCTGCTGCTGATTGTCGTACCGCTGCTGTGCCGCGGCAACAAAGATATGGAAAGGTAGCACGCGTGAGGTACGCGTTTGTGACATTAGTGCTGGCCGTGTTCTCGGTCGGCGTTTTGACCGGACAGGAGGCGGCCCAGGAAGTCCGGCCGCCGCATGATTTCGCGACGGTAACGGTTCGGCTGCACAATGCCACCGCGGGTGGGACCGACGTGGCCGGCGACAGTGTTACGCTGACCCTCTATGCGAACGGCCGTCCGGTTGACGCGCGCCAGGCCAAAGCAGACGCTGAAGGCGCCGCCGTTTTTGAAAACGTCGTCACCGGCGACGGCCTCGTCGCGGCGGTCCATGCTCGCCACGGCGATATGTCCTTCAGCAGCGGCGAACCGGTCGTCCTCGAGGCCGGCAAGAAGAAATTCGAAACCACGGTCCACGTTTACGAAGTCTCGGAGGATAACTCGCAACTGAAGGTCGGCGCCCATCATTTCATTCTTCGCGCCGAGGGCAGCCGCCTCGTGGTGACCGAGATCATGCAGTTGATTAACCCGACCGACAGGGCTATCTCCTCCGCGACAAAGGACGCCGATGGCAAACCGCAGGTCATCCGGATCAACCTGCCGGCTGGGTGGGGCAATTTTTATGCCGCCGAATACTTCGTGACCGAGGCCTTGGTTTTTGGCGACGACGGTTTCTACGACACGATGGCGATCCCGCCGGGTACGCACGAGGCCGTCTTCGGTTATGAGATTCCGATCAGTGGTGAGACGCTGGAGATCCGCAAGACGATGTCCATGCCCGTTGCTGATTTCACTGTTTTCTCGCAATTGCCGCCGGGCAGCGTGCAGGGCCTCGGCCCGGCGACCGCTATGGCCGATTTCAACGCCGAGCACTATCCCACGGCGGCATATGACGCCGGCCAGACTCTGGAGTTCAAGGTCGTCGGCTTTACAGCCGAATACTCAGACGCCCGGGATATTGTCATTCTCTCCGGCGTGTTTGCGGTCGTCGTTTTGTTGGGCGTCTACCGCCTTGTCAAAGGCGGGTCGCGCCAGCCTGCGGCGGCCGCCGTGTCAAACGCACATGATAACGCTGAAATCGATTAGCAAGGCCTTCGAGCATCGTCCCGTGCTCAAGAACGTTGACCTCGCCATCGGGTCCGGCGAGTCGGTCTTTCTTTGCGGCATTAACGGCGTCGGCAAGAGCACGCTTCTGCGGATTGCGGCGGGACTGCTTTCGCCCGATGCCGGCCATGTGGAAATCTGCGGCCGCGATATGACCAAAGATCCTGAAGGGGCGAGGCTGCACCTGGGTTTCATTTCGCACAAGTCGATGATTTACGACGACCTGACGGTGTTGGAGAATCTCATGTTCGCTGCCCGTCTCTATGGCCTGCCGGAACCCCGGCGCCGCGCCGCCGACATGCTCGACGAGATGGGCTTGAGCGGTTTCGCTTACGACCGCGCGGCGATCCTATCGCGCGGCATGCTGCAGCGGCTCGCCATCGCGCGGGCGCTGGTTCACAGGCCGGCGGTTCTTCTCGCCGATGAACCCTTTACCGGCCTGGACGGCAAGGCGGCTGCTCATTTGACCGACGTGCTGCAGGGCTTCGGCGGTGCGGGGCATGCCGTGCTGATGACCACCCACGATGTCGCCGCTGGTCTGCAATGCTGCCGGCGCGTCATTGTTTTGCATGCGGGCAGTATTCTGTTCGACGCTGCCACCGAAGGCATCGACCCGGTCGCGTTCGCCAGAGACTATGTCACCTATGCCGGAGGCCGCCCATGAGATACTTCTGGATGAGCCTTGGCGCCGTCTTTGTGAAAGACCTCGTTACCGAACTCCGCGCCCGCCAGGTCCTGCCCACGATGATCGTCCTGGGCATGCTCATCGTCTGGGTGTTGCGGATTGCGTGTGAGGCCGCGGCAGGCAGCACCGCCGTTATCGGGCCGGTGGCATTCTGGATTGCCTTTTTGTTCTCGGGCATTCTTGCGCAGGAGCGCTCCTTTGCGACCGAACAGCAGCACGACTGCATCTATGGCCTGCTGCTCGCCCCCATCGATGCGGGCACCATCTACCTGGCCAAGCTGCTCGTCAACGTCGTGATGCTCTGCATTTTCGAGGTCATCGTCGTGCCTGTCGTCATCGTGGCGTTCAACCTGCGCGTCGGCGCCGGGTGGCCGGGGCTCATTGTGGTGCTGCTTTTGGGCAATGTCGCCATTTCCAGCGTCGGCACGCTCTTTTCGGCCATCGTGCAGCTTTGCCGCACACGCGGGTCGCTCTTGAGCATCCTCGTGTTAGTGGTGCTGGCCCCTGTTATGGTTCCGGCGACGTTTGCACTGCTTCTGATGTTCGGCGCCATCCCCGCGGAACTTGTCGGCACGGGCGCGCTGGCGTTTGTCGGCACGTTCAAGGCCGCCGTCGGCTACATGGTCGCCTTCGATGTTGTCTTCGTCACGGCGTCCTGGCTCCTGTTCGGATTTGCGATCAAGGAATAATCATGCGAAGGCTGTTTATCGTTATTGCATTTGTGCTTTTTGTGGCCGCCATGTGGGTCGGCCTCACCAGGGGTGCGATGGAAGGCCCCGCCGCCAATCCCGACTCGCCCGTGCGCAACATCATCTATGTGCATGTACCCAGCTCAATCACTGCGCTGGGCTGCTTCGTTGTCCTGCTGGTCGCTGCGCTGGCTGTGCTGGCCGGCGGTCGTCCGTGGTGGGATCATCTCGCCGCCGCCACGGCGGAGGTGGGCCTGGTCTTTGCCACTGTGCTTAACCTCACCGGCATGATCTGGTCGCGCGCCGAATGGGGCCCGTGGTGGACGCCGTCGCCCCGTCTCCTCTCGGCGGCAATCCTGTGGTTTCTCTATGTTGTGATGCTTATCCTGCGGTCTTCGCTGCCGGGTTCGCCGCAGCGGCGCGCCCGCATCTGCGCTGTGTTTGCCGTCATCGCGTTCCTCGACGTGCCCATGGTGATCTACAGCGCCCGTTTCATGGCCGACATCCATCGGCCGGACTTCAGCTTTACCTCCCCCTGGCAGCACGCCGCATTTTTTCTCAGCATGGTCGCCACGGGCATGTTAGCCGGCGTCCTCATCTCCCTTCGCACCGAAACGATCAAACTCAAAGCCCTGCTCGAACAGCAAACATCAATCGGAGACTAACCCATGCAGTACCTCATCCTTGCCTTCTCAGTCCTCTGGCTGGCGACTTTCGCCTACCTGCTCACCCTCGACGCCAGGATAAGAGACCTGCGCCGCCGCCTCCAGGCCCGCCAAGCAGATTCTTGACAATTAGCGAAACGCTTCAGAAATGGCACAGACCAAAAAAGTTTTGTCCCGCGAGGCTCGGCCTGTTGCAGTTTGTCAATTTGACATTGAGTCGCGCGGCCAACCTCCGGCTTCACTAAACGTATGCGCAGCCGCAGGCTCAAGACCGCCATCGACTTCAATCGCCGTGAAGGCGCCTCCCACACCTCATAGAGGCCAGCTTCATCTTCAGTGAGATTCTATGGTGTCGAGTACCGTGTGAAAGCGGCTTACGGGGTTGAGGTAGCCTAAATTTTGCGACGCGGCCTGCGTGCAGGTCCAATACCCTGTAATGTGATGTTTATGGCCTGGCGAGGTGTTAAATTAGTCTTGGGTTGGGGTGAGGCGGATGGCGTGGCCGCCGTTGTGGGCGCAGTCGGCGGTGAGGATAGTGGCGGCGTCAACGGTGCAATGGGTGATGGCGACGCCGAGGCGGTCTGTACCGTCGGGTTTGGCGTCGCTGTAGATCCGGGCGGTGTACTTCTTGTCTGGGTCGAGGAAGGTCAGCGGAATTTCAAGTCGGCGGCGGTGGACGGCGTTCATGGTGCCCACGAACCATTCCTCGCCGCTGCGGCGGGCGATTGTGACGTATTCGCCGATACGGCCTTGCAGGACCCTGGTGTCGTCCCAGACGGTGGGGACATGCTTGAAAAAGTCCAGTTCCGGTTCGCCCTTGTACATGCTGGGCCGATCGTACCAGAAGAGGAACTGCCACGAACTGTAGTAGACGACGGCGGCGGCCAACTGGTGGGCGCGGGAGTTCTTGACGCGGCTGCTGTACCAGCAGATCGTGTAGTCGCCGGCGCCGCAGAGATAGCGTGTGAAGGGCAGGACGAGATTTTCTTCGGCCGTGGGCATTTCTTCGTTGCCGCGAATGCCTTCCACCGTCATGAGATTTGGGTAAGTGCGGCCGCAGCCTGTGGGACGATATTCGTCGTGGATGTCCAACATCAGTTGGTTGTCGGCGGCCTTGCGGATCGCTTCGTGCAGCCACGTCGTCCATTTCTGGTCACCCACGCGGACAAAGCCGTACTTGACGCCCCTGACGCCCCAGGAGCGGTAAAGCGGCAGAATGGTGTCGAGCTGGCGTTCGAGGGCGCGCTGGTTGACGTAAAGGATGATGCCGATGTTCTTCTCGTTGGCGTAGCGGATCACTTCGTGGAGGTCCAGCGGGCCGGGGGAGCGCTTCGGGTCGACAGTGACGGTCGTGGCGTCGGCCGTGTTATCGTATTCGTGGCCGTACCAGCCGGCGTCGTATTCGACGTACTGCAGGCCCCGCTCTACGGCGAAATCGACGCAGGCCTTGCCGCCGGCGGTAGTGAGGGTGACTTCACGGATGACCTTGCCGGGCTTGATCCATGATGTGTCGGCGATGGCGCAGGGGGCGTTGAGGTTGCGGATGATGTCGTTTTGTTCAAGGAGGCGACAGGGGTTCCCGGCGATCATCAGGACTCGCCAGGGCGTGGCGTACGGGGCGGTGACCTGCACCTCGCTGCCTAACATGCTTTCGACGGCACAGGGCACGCCGGCGACGGGCTTGAGACGCATGCGGGCGTAATCGACCAGTGCGGCCTCGCCCACCGCAACAGCGGGACCGTCGGGGATTTCGATGGTCAGCGGGCGTTCGCAGTTGGGCTTGATGTCATTGAGTGTGACGCGGCTGTAGATGCCCTGAGCGGAATAGACGGCCCAGGCGATGTGGTTGTCGGCGAAGCGGAATTGTGTGTGCTCGGCGGCGATGGTGAAGGTTTGCAGGACGGGCTGCTGGGGGAACGCGTATCGGAGCGCCACGCCTTCATTGCAGGCGCGGACGGTCAGTTGAAGCCGCCTGTCGTGAGCATCGCAAATATCGAGCTGCATCTGGTTGTAATGGTCGCGGATTGTGCTGCGCTCACCGTAGACCGGCCGCCATGTTTCGTCGCGGCTGCTGTGTGCCGCGTCTGCAATACGGCAATCGACACCTAAGGCGGGCAGGCCTTTCAGTTCGAAGGTCAGCGGCGAATCGACAATGATGGGCTTACCTTTATACGTTACGCGCCACGTCAGGCAGTCCTTGAGGCCGTCGATCTGTGCAACGCTCACTGTTGCGGTGATATCGCCGTCCGGCGAAGAGACGGTTGCGCCCGGAACAAGGCCGGCCAAAACTGCCAGACTCATCAGAACGGAAAAACGCTTCATCACGACTGCTCCTTAGATGGTATGCCCATTGAGCATTTCATCGCGGTAGGCCAGGACGACTGCGGCGACTCGGCGAATGTCGGCGGTGTCAGGCAGGGCGGCGATGATCTTTTCGAGATACCGACGGTCGCGCACGCGTTCGAACGTCGGCCGGAAATTCAGGTCGAAGACCCACGCCAGTTCCAGCAGCTTCATATCGTGGCTGGTCTTCATGAGGGTATAGTCGATGTGGCGCTGCTGGAGGATGGCCTCGATGATGTCGCGCGAGTATTCGTCGCTGCGCGGGAACCAGTTGATCAGGACGGGGGCCTTGGGGTCCTGGAGCGGCCACTTGTCGACTTCGGTCATGAGGTAGAAGATGTCCAGCTTGTCGGCGTCACGGATGAGGCGGGCAAAGGGTACGACAGGATCTTCAAGGTCGTCGGGGAGCTGCTTGACGCCGTGCAGTTGGATGGCCCGGTTGACGATGAATCGCTCGTCGGGAATCAGGGCGTGGAGGACATTGTGCCGCTGGAGGATCTCCACGCCTAAGGGGCCGTGCGGCACGCTTTGGACGTCGGCGAAGGTGCGGTACTTTGCGAACTGTTCATAGCGGCCCACGTCGTGGAAGAGGGCGATGGTCTCGGCCAGCAGCCGGTCGGGCTCGGGCAGGCCTAAGGCGCCGGTGAGATCGTTCATCTCCGCGCAAACGCGTCCTGTGTGTTCTTCCTTGAGCTTGAGGTTGGCGTTGATGAATGGATCATCGCCGTAGAAGCCGGCCACGTAGTCGGCGTACCACTGTTTGTATTCTGTTAACTGCTGTGGCTGCATTGGTTTACGTTTCAGGTGTTCTGTGTCCCAAATTTTCATAAAACTCTTATTGTACCGCAAACGGCCGGCCTTTTCCACCCATCATAATACCGGTTTGGCCGTCATCGGGCGTTGGCTTTTGCGGCGGCCTGGGTTATAATAGCCGCCGCGGGGTGATGCGTTCGTGAGAAACCTTTTGAGGGAGTGGATTATGCCGACTGTAAAGGATGTGATTGTAAGGAAACCCACCGAGGCCGAGATCGCCGAGTGCAGCAAGTGGCCGATCTGGACGTGCCAGCCGAGCACGTTTGCATGGGACTATACCGAGACGGAGACGTGCCTGATCCTCGAGGGTAAGGTGACGGTGACGGACCGGCCGGCCGGCGCCGACTCGGTGAGCTTCGGGCCGGGCGACCTGGTCATCTTTCCGGTGGGACTGCCGTGCGTGTGGAACGTCACGGAGGCGGTGCGGAAGCATTACAACTTCAGTTGAATTGTCCCGTCCCGCGGGACACAGGAGAATGCTATGAACGCCAAAGTGATTTCACGGCGCGGTTTCATGAAGGGTACGGCACTGGCGGCGGGTGCATTTGCATTGGGCCAACTGCCGAACGTCCAGGCGGCAAATCGGCCGTGGGCCGACGACGGGCCGGACATGCGCTTCGGCTTCACGACGTACACGTGGGGCCGCGACTGGGACATTGCCACTATCATCGCCAACTGCACGAAGGCCGGGGCGATGGGCGTGGAGTTGCGGACCAGTTCCAACTACGCCCACGGCGTGGAGCTGACCATCAGCGCCGCCCGCCGCGCGGAGGTAAAAAAACGGTTCGCCGATTCGCCGATTACCCTCGTAGGGCTGGCTACAAGCGAGCGTTACGATTCGCCCGACGAGGCGACACTCAGGAAAGCTATCGAGAACACAAAGGCGTTCCTGCAACTGAGTCACGACATCGGCGCAAGCGGCGTCCGCGTGTTCCCCAACGATTTTCACAAGGGCGAGCCGCAGGCGGCCACGCTGGCCCGTATCGCCCGCGCACTCAACATCCTGGGGCCTGTCGCAGGCGCGCTCGGCCAGGAGATTCGCCTTGAGAATCACGGCTCGGCGGGCGAGATGGTCAACCTGGCGAGAATCATGGCGCAGGTCAGCGACCCCAACGTCAAGCTCAAGCTCAACTGCGATCCGCGCGACATGAAGGGCCAGGGGCTTGAGCACAACTTCAACCTCGTAAAGCCCTGGCTGGGGCACACGATCCACGTCCACGACTTCAACGACAAAGCCTTCGACCACCAACTCTTTATCAACCTGCTCGCAAAGAGCAACTACAAAGGGTGGCTCCTCATCGAAAACAGCAGCAAGGTCGAAGATCGCGTCACCGCGCTGGCGGAACAACGCCAAGTATTTGAAAGGATGTTAGCGATCGCCCGCAAGGCTGTGTGATCGACGGCAGGTTCCGCTTTTGACCGTTTTGACGCTGCAAGAACGCTGATCGAGCATGCTTTGTTTGACCGCGGCCGTGCTCATGTCCTGTCGGCGGACACCGGGTGAATTCAAAAGACGGCCCGGTACCCGGCAGCTTCTCGCCGAACCCATCACGTCAACGCGAATCGACCTTTGTCATTGGCCCGATGGGGGTTTTGGCTATGACGACGTTGTCTATATAGGGCTTGCTGAATAAGTCTCTTTCTGCTCTTTTAACCTGGAGAGACGGCTT
>DAOTMV010000056.1:0-23546 GCA_035450485.1 Anaerohalosphaeraceae bacterium
GTGAATGGCGTGCAAGCCCTTTAGCGGCAAGCAGTTGTGTCGCCATTGCCTCGGCTGATTGATAGATTTGCTGAGTAACGATGGTCGCTGGTTCCATAGGAAAGGTCGCCCCTTAATATACAATCCGTACTAACCGGCGGTGACCCGCCACGAAAAATTCTGAAAAAATGGGAAGAATTCATATCAACAGTTAGGCTTCTCATTCGCTTATTTAAGGACTGGGGGGCCGATTTTTCGCGGACCGAGAAAATATTGTTGACGCATCTTGAATAATTGGGTAGTATTAGACTTAGAAAACTGAATACCTGAAAGTCCACTGGACTTTGGCGTTCTCGCTGAAACCGGCAAAGTTTTTTTCCAGAGACGCAAAGCCAGTGCCCCAAGCTGGGGCACTGCTGGCGTGTTCTGGAAGGGCCTTGCCGGGCCCCAGCGGGGCGCGTTTCGGCGGTGCTCCTTTTTTCGGGCTGGTTTCGAGACGAGATGTGCCGCATTGTCGTGGAGGTCGTAAAACGCAAACGGAACGTTTGTTTTGGGAAAGGAGAGAAGGATGCGGTATTCAACTTTGTGGTGTGTCGTGGCGGTATCGGTCATGTGCTGCGGGGAGTTTTGCGAGGCCAAGTCGGTGTTTGCCGTGGCCGGGCATGCCAACGGTAAGATTAAGGCCTATCGAATCAACGGGGACGAAATTGAATTTCAGGAGACGATACCCCATCCTCTTACCGACGCTACCGGCTTGTGCTTGTGGCCAACGGTAGATCGAATGTTTGTGACTTACGAGGGCAGCGGCGTCATATCATGGGCGAGCATCAAGAACCTCAACCGAGACCCGGAGACAGATGATTTTGACACGATGATCACCGGAGGGAATGGTCTGGGGGGAATGGCGGTTGATGAAGATGCCGGAGTAATGTACGTTTTGAGTCGCGGCACAGGTAAACTCTATGCTTTCTCTTATGACGGGCAGGCGAACACGTTAATTCCACAACCCTTGGGAGATACCACGGCCGAGGTGACGCTAACAAACGTCGGAACGGGTATGGATATCGCGCTCGATGAGGACGGCAGCAGCGTTATGGGATTGCCTTGTGGACGGCTTTACGTCTCGGACATGAACTCAGATGATGTGAGGTATTACAATACAATCACATGGAATTATGAAGGAAGCATTACCCTGGGCCATCCTGCCGTCGGCATCGGCCTCGACAGGTCTCGCGGATATCTTTATGGCGGTTTCTTTCCGGGTGGCGGCGGCCAGAATTACCTCATGCGTTATGACCTTGAGGGCGACCCGAACGACCCGAACACATACTTGGAGTACGATATGGAAGCGCCGGTAATGGATATCGCGGTCGATGAGGACACCGGCTACATCTATCTGACTACCTATCGATTGTATGATGGGCGAGTCGGGGCGGTCGAGGTCTACGATCCCACGGGTTGGGTAGCGAACGACGCCAATAGTCTGGTGCTGCTGGACATTGTTAACGATGCAGACTTCGGTGGAGACAATAATGGTCCGGCGGGGATTGCAGTTGGGCCAACATACAAAGCACCTCGGATGTTCGTCGAAAAGGTCGATGATGTTAATGAACTGAGCGAGAGCGTTTTGCCGACCGATGAGTTCACGTACTCGATCACAGTTCGCCCCGGCCCGCTGGACGAGACGAATGTAGTGGTGACGGACTTCCTGCCGTGGGGTGTGGATTTCGTGAGCGCTGATCCCAACGATGCCTATTACGACAGCGAGTCGCATGCCGTAGTCTGGGCCGTGGGGGATTTGCCTGGCTACGATCCGAATGAACCGGGCGATCCCAATGAGTACTTTGCCTTGACCGTTCGCGTCAACTATCTGGCCGAACCCCTTTCCGACCTCGAGAATATCGTGGTGGCAGAGAGCGACGAGGCGTACAAGGAGGCGAGGGAGTATACGCCCGTCGACTGCTTCGGGGGCGACGTGATTTTCGTGGACTGCTTCGCCACGGGGTCCGGGTCCGGAACGAGTTGGACCAACGCATATAACAAGTTGGAGGATGCACTCGCACGTGCTGGGGAGGGTTGCGGGGATGAGATTTGGGTAGCGCAGGGACTGTACTCGCCGGGTACGGATTACGATGACACGTTTGGGGTCCCGGCTGGCGTCAGCGTCTTGGGAGGCTTCTGCGGTACGGAGACAAATGTGACCGAACGTGACCTGTCGCGATACAAAACGATTCTGTCAGGCCAGAACGTTAATCAAGCCGTGGTGACGATGGGCTGGGGCGCCTCTCTCGATGGCTTGGTTATTGAGGAGGCCTATTGGTATGGCGTGAGCGGAACAGATGTGCCCTTCTCCGTACAGAACAGCATTGTCAAAGCCAATGGGCGCGACGGCATTTACTGCGAGGATGGGCGACTGACGGTCACTTGGAGCGAAGTGACCGATAACGGATGGCGTGGTATCTGGCTATCTTCGCAACAGCCTACGGCCAACCGCGAGCTGCGCGTTTTCAACAGTCGTGTTCATGGCAACCAATATGATGGAATTCGAGCGGTGGCATCCGCCATTGAAATACGCGATTCGCTGGTCTACGCCAATGGTCTGGGCGGGGACTATTACGGTATCAACGTGGGCGAGCCAATTGACGGTGGAATTATTCACAACAACACGGTCGCTCACAACTCTAAGGAAGGCATCCACTTTGCAGGAACGAACTTGCCGGACGTGCGCAATTGCATTTTGTGGGGCAATGCTGCCACCCAGCTTTCCGGTTTGGATGAAGATACGGTTTATTGGTGCTGCATTCAGGATTGCAACGATATCAACCAAGGCTACAATATCAATGACGACCCGCTGTTTGCATACTCACAGGAACCCTATGGCCTCTATCACCTGTCCGCCGATTCGCCGTGCATCGATGTCGGTGATCCAACGTACGTCGATCCGAACGGCACGGGCGAATGGGATATTGATGGTGACGACCGGATCATCAATGATTATGTGGACATTGGGGCTGACGAATTCTCGTGCGAGGCGTTGACCAACTCTATCGACTGGACGTTCGACGGAATTATCGACCCGGCCGAACTTGCCATCTTTGCGGCCGCGTGGCTCAGCAGCGACCCGAACGAGCCGGGAATAACGACCGATCCGAATTACATCGGCCAGCCGCAATACCGTGATCCCGAATGGTTTGTCAATTGGGATGGCCGGTGCGATCTGAATTCCGACTACTGGATTGACTTCGGCGACTGGGCGTATTTTGCTTACTACTGGCGATGGAGGGCCTGCTGGCGTGACTCCGGGTATGGCGTATGGGCACTCGGAGAAAGCGGACTCCTGCAAGGGGGCGGTCAGCTTGAAATGATGGCCTTGAGCCAACCGGTCGCGATGGCGGAAAGGGTTGAGGCATACCCCGCCGAGCCGACGGTCGAGGAGGAGTACGCCCAGGCCAAAGAGATTGTCGCATGGTTGGAGGACTTGTGGGCCAACGACGAGGAAGCTCGTGAGGTCATAGACAAGAAGGCGTGGAAGGAGTTCATGGACCAAATATATACGTGGGTTGCGAATGTAGAACAGGAACTGTAAGCAAGAGAACTTTTGTCATGGGAGGTGTAGTATGAAACGTTCAACAATGGTCTTTTTGATTGTGGTAACATGCGGTATGGCCGCGCAAGCCGGGTATGACTACGTGATCGAGAGCGGATATGGCTTGCCGCAATTAAACGGTTCAAAAACTCTGCTGATGACAGGAGGTGGGGGGGACGGCCTGATGATGACGGACCACAGTTTTGCCCGGATAGAAGGAACTTCGCCACTGCAAGAATTCTATGGCGGCATCTGGACGTTGCTTGTGGGCGGCGAGGCACATCTCGAATTTGCCGGTGGTGAAGTCCACCAGTTAGACCTCGGGACGTATGGGACAGCAGTTCTTTCTGGCGGGCGGATTGATCTGTTAAGCAGCAGGCAGAATGCGTGGAAATACGATGGCGACCCGCCAGTACTCGTGCCGAATCCCCATATTATGATTGTCTGCGAGTTGGATTCCGTCAACTACAACACACAAACCAAAATTCTAACGGGCAACTGGCTGGACAGTTCGCCTTTCAATATCCGGCTAATAGACGAAGCTGGCTATAGCCCAACGATTGATAACATCCAGTTCATCCCCGAACCGGCAACGCTGGTGCTGATGGGCTTCGGAGCTTTTCTCCTCCACCGAAGGCGTGCTTAATCGCCGCGAAGGGCCTCTGGGTAACCGGAGGCCCTTTTTCGCTATGAACTTGTAAGAGAGCGTGCGCTGCCCGACTACGGCCGGGACTCTTGAGGGTACTTTTAAGCGATTTGGCGGATTTGTCCGCGATGCCAGCCGAAGGTGAGTTTTTGTAGTTGGGTGGCGCACGGGTCCAACTCAGGCGGCAATCAGAACTACAAACTGGTGCCGTGGGAAAGCATTGCAGGTGCGGTCGGCCTGCTGACAGACGCTGCATGGGACCCGCGCGGCCCGTGTTACGGCCGTTTCGTGGCAGGGGATTTATCAGGTGACTGTGGCGTTGATCTCGTGGATGCGGGGATTGTTGCCCGGCAGTGGCCGGCGGTTGATCTGTTGGCGGCGGTGGCGGAACACTGGCTGGACGTGTATGTGTGGCCGGAGCCGAGTACGCAAAATTCTGTGCCGGCAGCTTCAGGGCATAAACGATTTGCATTCGAACGTTAAATCGAGATAATCGTATGTCGACACATGCCAACAACAGATATGAAAACGCGGGTTGTAACAATCGGGCCTGGGGATTTGGACGGCGAAGCGATCCGGGCTGCGGGGCGTCTGCTGGACTCCGGTCAGATTGTCGCATTTCCAACTGAGACGGTCTATGGGTTGGGCTGCGTTGCCGAACCTGGCCCGATTGCGAGGTTGGACGAGGTCAAGGGGCGGCCAACTGAAAAACGCTACACGCTGCATATCGGAGACAAGGAGCAGGTTTATCAGTACGTTCCGCGAATAGGGCCGCGGGCGCGCAAGCTGATCGAGCATGTATGGCCGGGACCGATTACCGTTGTTTTTTCATTGGACCGGCACGACCTCCAACGGCAAAAAGCGAAGCTCTCGCCGGGGGCGTTCAGCGTATTATATGGTGGCGGTACGATTGGTATCCGCTGTATTGACAACAGGATAGGACAGGCGTTACTTCGGCGGGCTGCCGGACCCGTTGTTGCCCCGAGCGCCAATCGGTCAGGTGAAAAGCCTGCGGTGACAGCCGAAGAGGTGTTGGCTGCTTATGGCGGCAAGATCGCGATGATTGTGTCGGGGCCGGACGAACAGAATATTTCCGGCCAAAGCAGCACAGTCGTGAAGGTCACCGATACGTCGGTCAGCGTTCTGAGGAAGGGCGCGGTAAGTCTGAAAGCGCTCGAAGAGATGTCCACAATAAAGGTGTTGTTCGTTTGTACCGGCAACACGTGCCGAAGCCCTATGGCGGCCGGTCTTTTTCGGAAATTGCTGTCCGAAAAACTGAACTGTGGTGTTGACGAACTGGAACGTGTGGGTTATATAGTATTATCTTGTGGGCTGGCATCGGGCGGGGGCGGCGTCGCGAGTCCGCACGCTATCGAAGTGTGTCGGGTGCTGGGCGCGGACATCAGCGGGCATCGCAGCCGACCGTTCGATTGCAAAGAGGCGCAGGAATGCGATTACATCTTCGGCATGACACGGCAGCATGTCGACGCGGTTGTGCGGTCCTGTCCGGAAACGGCTGACAAGTGTGTCCTGCTGGACGAAGCGGGCGACATTTCCGATCCAATCGGCGGAAACGTCGAAATGTATCGGTGGTGTGCCCAACAGATAGATAAGGCGTTGAGGAAGCGTTTAGGTGAGATCTGGGATGAAAATTGCGGTAGCAAATGACCATCGTGGAGCGAGCGCAATCGAGCAGGTAAAGGCAATCATCGCCGAGCTTAACCACGAGTGCCTTGATTTCAGCAACGATAACGAGCAGCCCGTGGATTATCCGGATATGGCGTATCTTGCTGCAAAGGCGGTCTCGGACAAAAAGGCCGACCGGGCAATTCTTGTGTGCGGCACAGGCATCGGCATGAGCATCACGGCCAATAAGGTCAAGGGAGTGCGAGCTGCGCTCTGTTACGACGAGCTGAACGCAAAGATCTCACGCAACCACAACGATGCCAACGTGTTGTGCCTTTCCGGGGACCTGCTTGGGACGACAGTACTTCGCAAAATCGTTGAGACCTGGCTGACAACGGAATTCAGCGGCGGGCGTCATCAGCGGCGGGTTAACAAGATCATGGCGATTGAGGAAGGGCGCGATCCCCGCGAAGTGTAGCAGCTTCGCGGCATTTTGCGTGAGGTTGCCGCCTAAGCCGATCGCACAAAATTCCTTGCAGTGTGTGCGGTGCACACGCGGGTTGCCGGTTTTTCAGTTCTTGGTCTCAACGGCCTCTTCAGGCAGCGGTTCTTTGGCCTTGTCGAGCTGTACTGCGGCCGAAAGCCGATCCGGAATCGTCGGTTTTTCGGGGACGGCTGGTTTTTCGCGCAGGACCTTCTGGGAGGGATCACCGATCGAACGCAGTTTCTTGTAGCGGTTTGCAAGGAGATTGTCGATTTTGGTGCGTTTGAGGTCGCGCAGTGTCTTCACAATGTACTGCTCGACGTTGTAGATCGTGTCGTGGACGTTACGATGCGCACCGCCAAGCGCCTCGGGGATGACGGCGTCAACGAGGCCAAGCTTCAGGAGGTGCTTTCCTGTGAGCTTAAGGGCCTCTGCCGCGGCCGGGGCCTGGGAGCCGTCGCGCCACAGGATGGCGGCACAGCCTTCGGGGGAGATCACTGAGTAGTAAGCGTATTCGAGAATGGCGAGCCGGTCGGCGACACCGATGCCGAGGGCGCCGCCCGAGCCGCCCTCACCGATGACAATGGAGATGATCGGAACCCTGAGGCGGCTCATTTCCATGAGGTTGACGGCAATTGCCTGCGCCTGGCCGCGCTCTTCGGCGCCGATGCCCGGAAAGGCCCCGGGCGTATCGATCAGTGTGATGACGGGCAGGCCGAACTTCTCGGCGAGTTTCATCTTGGCCAGGGCCTTGCGGTAGCCTTCGGGATTGGGGCAGCCGAAGTTGCAGGCGATCTTTTCCTTGGTGTCGCGGCCCTTTTCCTGGCCGACTATAAGGACACGTTCGCGGCCGATCTGGCCCAGCGCGGTGACGATCGCACGGTCATCCCCGAAGCAGCGGTCGCCGTGGAGCTCCCGGACATCCTTGAACATGTAGTTGAGATAATCCCGCAGCAGGGGGCGCTGAGGGTGGCGCGAAACCTGTACGATCTGCCAGGGGGTTAGATTGGCGTAGAGTCTCTTGAGCTCATTGGTTTCCTCCCGCTGCAGGCGGCGGATCTCCGCGGAAGTATCTATACCATCTTTGGCCGCAATGCGTTTAAGCTCTTCGATCTGGCGGTCCAGTTGGGCTATTTTATCTTCAAAAGGCAGGTATTGCAGCCCATTGGTAACTGTTTCGTTATTGGCCATGTTATATAACCTTGTCGTCTTGAGCGGCGTCCATACCAAAAAAAATTCTGTTCACCGCGGTGAATCAGAAAATAGCCATCCCCAGCCGCATCCCTCGGCCTCGATGGTCCGGAACGGCAGCATACTATCAGTTTTGCGGCGCAAATGAAAGAAAAAAATTGACATACGTAGTGGGGTGAGATACCCTCTGAGGGTTATTCCGCTCAAGGCAAGAAATCGTGTAAGGTCTTTCTCGTGAAGAAGTTACGTCAAATAAGCGTCATCGGTCTGGGGCTTCTGGGCTCAAGTGTAACACTGACGATTTCGCGGTCGCTGGCCGGAGTGAAGACGGTAGGGTACAGCCACCGGGGGGTGACGCGGGAGAAGGCCCGCCAGTTGGGCGTTGTCGACGAAGTGTGCGACGACATTGAAACATGCGTGCGTGAGGCGGACATGGTGATCCTGGCTACGCCGGTCTGCACGTTCGAGGGGATCTTTCGCGAGATTGCCCCGGCCCTGCCGGACGGGGCCATTGTAACCGACGTCGGGTCGGTCAAAGTGCTGCCGCACCGCTGGGCGGAACGGACACTGAGCCGGAAAATTTACTACGTTGGCTCGCATCCGATTGCGGGGTCAGAGAAGCGAGGCGTGGAATTTGGCCGGGACGATCTGTTCGCCAATTCCCGCTGCATTGTGACGAAAAGCCGGCGTACGAACGCCGCGGCATTAGGGCGGGTTCGGCGATTCTGGCAGGATCTGGGGTGCTCTGTGAATGTGATGACACCTGCCGAGCATGACCGGATCTTCGGGCGGGTGAGCCATGTGCCGCATGTGACGGCGGTGGCACTGGTGAATGCCGGCGATTCGGAGGAGTTGAAGTACGCCGGCAAGGGATTCATCGATACGTCACGGGTGGCCTCTGGGCCGGCGAACGTCTGGACGGATATCCTGATGACGAATGCAGAAAACATCAGCAGGGGCATCGATGCCGTGATCAGGGAGTTGAACCGCATACAGCGTGCCGTATTGAACAAGGATGCCAAGGCCGTCGAACGTATTCTTTCTGAGGCCGGCGCCAAGCGGGCGGCCCTGATCAAGTACAAGGTGAAGAACAAGGAATTGTTATGAGGCGGCGGACTGCCGCAATCAGGAATCGAAGATGGCCAGGCGGGCCGTGCCCCTCTGGGGCGATTTGATGTTTTTGGAATAAAGGATTGTCGTGAAAGAGTGGCGTTTTGAGATATCCAGTCGGAGCGGTTTCGCCGACGTGGTTGGCCAGGGGGTGCTTGAGGACATTCGAGAATTGGGCATTCGTTCGGTCGAGTCGGTGCACTCGGCGCGGGTATACCTGATTGAGGCGGACTTCGATGCGGCGTTTGCAAAACGCGTTGTCGAGGAATTACTGACCGACACGGTATGCCAGGATTACTACATTGGCCGAAGCAGTGCACCGGCCGGTCCAATGGAGGCGACGATTATCGAAGTGCACCTCAAGAGCGGCGTAACGGACCCTGTCGCCCAATCTGTGGCGATGGCGATAGCGGACATGGGCGGGCGGGTGCAGAGTGTACGAACCGCGCGCAAGTATATCCTGCTGGGGCATGTAACGGATGCGCAGCGAGATTTGATCGCGCGGCGGGTGTTGGCCAACGACTGTATCGAGGAGGTGGTGTACGGCACCGACGCAGAGCCGCCAAGCCCGCATACCCGCCCATATGAATTGCAGATAGTAGAGATTCCCATTACGGGGTTGGACTCCGATGGTCTGATGGAGGTGAGTCGCCAACGCGATCTGTTTCTGGATTTGACAGAGATGCAGACGATCCAGAAGTACTACCGGGGCCTGAAGCGCGAGCCGACGGACGTGGAACTGGAGACGCTTGCGCAGACATGGAGCGAGCACTGCGTTCACAAGACGCTTCGCAGCAGCGTGGAGCTGGATTGCGACGGCAAGCAAATTCGCTTCGACAACCTTCTGAAGGAGACGGTGTTCAAGGCCACGCAGGAGCTGAATAAGGACTGGTGTATTTCGGTGTTTACCGACAATGCCGGTGTGGTGGCGTTCGACGAAGAGGATGCGGTGTGCTTCAAGGTTGAGACGCACAACCATCCGTCGGCACTGGATCCTTACGGCGGGGCGGCGACGGGAATCGGCGGGGTGTTGCGGGATCCGATGGGCACGGGCCTGGGTGCAAAGCCCATCGCCAACACGGACGTGTTCTGTTTCGGTAATCCGGACAAGAAGCTTGACGAGATACCGAAGGGCGTGCTGCACCCGCGGCGGATTATGAAGGGCGTGGTTGCGGGCGTGCGGGACTATGGTAACCGTATGGGAGTTCCGACGGTCAATGGGGCGATCTACTTTGACGATCGGTACATGGCCAACCCTTTGGTGTTCTGCGGCAACGTGGGGCTGATACCCTACGACAAGTGTTTTAAGCATCCGCAGGCAGGCAATCTGATCATGGTTGTCGGCGGGCGAACCGGGCGCGATGGTATTCACGGCGCGACGTTCTCCAGCGGACAGATGACGCACGAGCACGAGAACATCTTTTCGCACGCTGTGCAGATCGGCAACCCCATCGTTGAAAAGAAGATGCTTGACACGCTTCTGCAGGCGCGGGATGCGGGCCTTTATGAGGCGATTACCGATTGCGGGGCCGGAGGCTTGAGCAGCGCGGTGGGAGAGATGGGCGAGAAACTGGGGGCGGAGGTCGATCTCGAGAAGGTGCCGCTGAAGTATGCGGGGCTCAGTTATACGGAGATCTGGATCAGCGAGGCACAGGAGCGGATGGTTATCGCTGTGCGGCCCGAGAATCTGGAGGCGATCAGCAGGCTGTTTGCGGCCGAGGACGTGGAGGCGACCGTGATCGGGCGGTTCACGGGCGACCGCAAGCTGACGCTTCGGTACGAAGGGCAGGTGGTGGGGCAGCTCGATATGGAGTTCCTGCACGAAGGGATATGCCGCTATTCGCGAAAGGCGGTATGGAAGCCGCCGGCGGCCAGCGAGCCGGTGATCGCCGCCAAGGACAATTACAACGACGACCTGCGTGCAATCCTGTCATCGTACAATGTGGCAAGCAAGGAGTGGGTAATACGCCAGTACGATCATGAGGTGCAGGGCGGCAGTGTCATCAAGCCGCTGGTGGGGGCGCACAACGACGGGCCGAGCGATGCAGCGGTGATCCGGCCGAAGCTGGGTTCGCAGCGGGGGCTGGCGATCAGTTGCGGGATGAACCCCCTGTATGGGGATATCGATCCGTACTGGATGGCGTATTCGGCGATCGATGAGGCGATTCGAAACATCGTGGCGGTGGGCGCCAGGCCGGACCGCATCGCACTTTTGGACAATTTCTGCTGGGGCGACTGCCGCAAGCCGGAGACCTTTGGTGCGCTGGTTCGGGCGGCGCAGGCGTGTCTTGACGGCGCAATGGCGTTCGGAACACCGTTCATTTCGGGTAAAGATTCGCTCAACAACGAGTTCTTGTGCGACGATGGGACGACAATCGCCATTCCATCGACGCTGCTGATCAGTGCAATCAGTATTGTGGACGACGTGAATACGTGCGTGACAATGGATGTGAAAAAAGCCGGCAACCTGATTTTTGTTGTTGGGCTGACGCGCAACGAGTTGGGCGGGTCGCATTACTACAAGATACACGGCTGCCGCGGGGCAAACGTTCCGAAGGTGGATGCCGCCGTGGCCGCTGAGACCGCCGCGCGGATGCACCGGGCGATTCAGCATGGCCTGATCGTGAGCTGTCACGACTGCTCGGAAGGAGGGTTGGCAGTGGCGCTTGCCGAGATGGCCTTTGCAGGCGACCTGGGGATCGAAGCGGACCTTCGCGGGCTGCCTTGCGATGCGGATTGCGTAAGCACCGCCAGCCGGTTGTTCAGCGAGAGCAACTCGCGTTACGTGGTGGAGGTCGAGCCGGACATGTACGATTCATTTGCCCGGCTGATGCTCAATCTGCCGTTCGGCCAGTTGGGTACGGTGGTGGAGGACAAGCGGCTGGTAATCCGGACGGGTGATGGCTCGCCGGTGATCAGTGCGGATCTGGAAGGCCTCAGGGAGGCGTGGCGCAAACCGTTGATGTGGGGTTGAGGGATCGAAGGCCAATGGAAAAGGTAAGAGCAATCGTACTGCGTGCGGCGGGCATCAACTGCGATGTCGAGACGGAATTTGCCTTGAGGCTGGCCGGGGCAGAGGCCCAGCGGGTACATATCAACCGGATCATTGAGTCGCCGGATACACTGGAGCGGTATCAAATTCTTGTGGTGCCGGGCGGGTTCAGTTACGGTGATGACGTGGCGGCGGGCAAGATCCTGGCGAATCAGATTGTGCATCATCTGGCCGATGCCATGCGGAAGTTTATTGCCGACGGCAAACTGGTGTTGGGTATCTGCAACGGATTTCAGGTGCTGGTCAAGGCGCAGATACTGCCCGGCTTTGCGGACGCGGCGGCGCGGGAGCCGACACAGCAGCAGGTGAGTATTACGTACAATGACAGCGGTAAATACGAGGACCGCTGGGTATACCTTGAGCCGGTTTCGCAGCGTTGCGTGTTTGTCGAGCCGGGGCGGCGGATCTATCTGCCGGTGGCACACGGTGAGGGCAAGGTCGTGACAAGGGACAAGAACATTCTGGACCGGCTGGAGGCCGAGGGACACGTTGCCTTTCGCTATGTGGATCGTGACGGACAGGTGGGAGCGTTTCCGATTAATCCCAATGGGTCCGTCAATGCGATTGCGGGCCTGACGGACAGCACGGGTCGCGTGCTGGGTCTCATGCCGCACCCCGAACGGTTCGTGCATCGCACGCAGCACCCCCACTGGACACGCCTGGCGGAAACGAATGGAGCCTACGGCATGACTCTGTTCAACAATGCCGTGCAATTCGTGAAACAGAATCTGTGAGACATTTTGACACATTCCTTTATCGCAACTGAAAGGAACCGACGGGCAGTATGATCAGGATCAACGAAAATTTTCTGAAGCTTCAGGCGGGTTACCTGTTCCCCGAAATCGGCAGAAGGGTCGCCGCGTACGCCGCACAGCATCCGGAGGCGCGGATCATCAGGCTTGGTATCGGGGATGTGACGGAGCCGCTTCCGCCGGCGATCATTGAGGCGATGCACAAGGCGGTGGAGGAGATGGCTTCCGGCGAGACGTTTCGCGGCTATGGACCGGAACAGGGCTACGAATTTCTTCGGCGCGCGATCATCGACAACGACTTTGCCCCGCGCGGTGTTTCACTGGAGGCCGACGAGGTTTTCATCAGCGACGGTTCCAAGTGCGATACCGGAAACTTCCAGGAGATCTTCGGGCTGGATAACGTCGTCGCCGTGGCAGACCCGGTATACCCTGTCTATGTCGATACGAATGTTATGGCCGGCCGGACCGGCCAAGCCCAGGAGAAGGGCCGGTACGGCGGCATCGTTTACATGCCGTGCATACCGGAAAACGGTTTTGTACCGGAGCTGCCAAAGCAGCCGGTGGACATGATTTACCTGTGCTACCCGAACAACCCGACGGGCGCGGTTGCCACGCGGGAACAGTTGGCCAGGTGGGTTGCATACGCCAGGGAGAACATGGCCATTATCCTCTTTGATGCGGCGTATGAGGCCTTTATCAGAGATCCGGAGATTCCGCATTCGATCTATGAGATCGATGGCGCCAAGGAGGTGGCGGTGGAGTTTCGCAGTTTCTCAAAAACGGCGGGCTTTACGGGGGTGCGTTGTGCGCTGACAGTCGTTCCCAAGGCACTGCACGCCTACAAAGCCGACGGCGAGGCGGTGGCGGTTCATCCGCTTTGGGCGAGGCGGCACTCGACGAAGTTCAACGGGGCAAGTTACATTTCGCAGGCGGCGGCCGCGGCGGTCTACACGGCGGCGGGCCAGGCGCAGGTGCGTTCTATTATCAACATTTACATGGCTAATGCCGCGATGATCCGCGAGGCGCTGACTTCTCTCGGCTACGAAGTATACGGTGGAGTCAACGCGCCTTACGTGTGGCTGAAGACGCCGGGCGGCATGGGCTCATGGGAGTTCTTTGACAAGCTGCTGCGCGAGGCCAACGTGGTTGGGACGCCGGGGGCGGGCTTCGGTGCCTCAGGCGAGGGTTATCTGCGGCTGAGCGCATTTAACAAACCCCAACGTGTGCGCGAAGCGATGGAGCGGCTGTCGAGGCTGTCATTGGAATAGAGATGGATGGGCAACGCAAGACGATAACGGCTTACATCGGCCTGGGCGGCAACGTCGGGCAGCGGGAGGTTACGCTGCGCAAGGCGATTGCCATGTTAGACGCCTGTGATGGTGTTCGCGTGGCCCGGGTGAGCAATCTGGTCGAGACAGCGCCGCTTGGGCCGCAGGACCAGCCGGCATATCTGAACGCCGCAGCATGCGTGGAGACGAGCCTCGAGGCCGAGGCGCTGCTCGAACGCTTGCAGGCGATTGAGACATCTTTGGGCAGGAAGCGCACTGTGCGTTGGGGGCCGCGGACCATCGACCTCGATCTGCTGCTGTATGGGGATGCGATCATGTGCAGTGGCGATCTGGTTGTGCCGCATCCGCACATGCATCTGCGCAGTTTTGTGCTTGAGCCCATGTGCCGGATTGCACAAGACGTCGTTCATCCGGTCCTGAAACGCACCATACGGGAGTTGGCTGAACGTCTGGCGGGCGGCAGTTTTGATCTGTCCGGTGAGCGGCCGCAGCTTATTTCGGTGGCGGGAATCATCGGGGTGGGAAAGACGACGTTGGCACAGGGGCTGGCCGAGGCACTCGACTGCGAAATGATCGCAGAGGCATATGACACAAATCCATACATGGCGGATGTGTATGCGGGGAAAAAAGAGCTGGCCCTGGATTCGCAGTTGTATTTCTTGCGAAGCCGCGTGAAACAGTTGCATCGTGGGGCGCTCGAGCCGGGTCGGGCGTTTGTCACCGACTACGTCTTCGACAAGGAGATGATTTACGCCAGGCGCACGCTTGATGCGGCCCAGTTGGCTGCTTACTTGCAGGAGCACGATGCAGTTGTTGAACAGGTGACGTCGCCGGTGCTTGTTCTTTACATGCATGATACGCCCGCGTCCTGCCTGAAGCGGATCGGCCTGCGAAACAGGCCTTACGAGAAAGGTCTTGATCTGGCTGCCTTGGAAGGTTTCGCCGGCGACTACGCGCGGCTGTTCGACGAGTGGCATAAGAGCCCTGTTATCCGGTTGGACGTCGGTACATTTAACTGTATGAACTGGCGGGAGGTTAAGGCTCTGGCAGAGGAAGTGAGGCACTACATATGGACGTCACCGCAAGCATAGCGACGGTTCGTGCGCGGGTGGATGCGGCTCGGGCGGCAGGCAAACGGATCGGGTTTGTTCCGACGATGGGGGCGCTGCACGCGGGGCACGTGTCGCTGATCAAAGCTGCGGTCCAACAGTGCCAGTTCGTGGTTGTGAGCATTTTTGTAAATCCCACGCAGTTCGGGCCGGGAGAGGATTTCGAACGCTACCCGCGGGACCTCGAGGCGGACAGGCGAATTTGCGAGCAGGCGGGTGTTGAACTTGTCTTTGCGCCCGGCGTTAAGGACATGTACCCCGATCGGAATCTGACGTTGGTGACTGTTGAGGAACTCACGACGGGCCTTTGCGGGAGGTTTCGGCCGGGGCATTTTCGCGGCGTAACGACTGTTTGTAACAAGCTGTTTAACATCGTTCGACCGGATGTGGCGTTTTTCGGGCAGAAAGACGCTCAGCAGGCGATTGTGATCAAGCGCATGGTCGCCGATACGAATCTGCCGCTGGAAATCGTCGTCTGTCCGACGGTGCGGGAACCCGACGGCCTGGCAATGAGCAGCCGCAACCAGTACCTCAGCCCCGATGAACGGAAGGATGCGGTGCTTCTGTACAGGGCACTGGCGGCGGCCGAGACAATGATTGAGCGAGGTGAGCGCAACTGTGCAAGGCTGGTCGACGCCATGTCGGCCATTTTGAACTCATCCGGCCGCGTGAGCGTTGAATATGTCAGTATCGCAGATGTTGAAACGCTGGCGGAGCTGGCGGTCATCCGGGACAAGGCACTGATCGCCGTGGCAGCGCGAGTGGGAAAAACAAGATTGATCGATAATACAATTGTAAACTTGAACAAGCATGCAGGCCTGGTATAATGAAGGATTTGGGCTGGTTACGGCCCGCCGGGCTTAAGGGAAAGAAATGGCTTGATGTTTATTAAGGTACTCAAAGCGAAGATTCATCGGGCGACGGTGACGGCAAGCCGGGTCGATTATCCGGGCAGCGTGGCAATCGACACGGACCTGCTGGATGCGGCCGGGATTGTGCCGTATGAGGCCGTGCTCATGGCCAATGTGACCAATGGGGCAAGGGCGGAGACATACGTGGTCCCGGCGGGAGCGGGCAGCGGGCAGATTGAGGTCCTTGGGGCCGCGGCGAGGCTGTTCAGCCCCGGTGATATCGCTATTTTCATGAATTTTGCGTGGTGTACCCCTGAAGAGGCACGGCAGCTAAAGCCGAAGGTAGTAATACCGGACGGCAACAATAAAATACGACGGGTTTTGTAGGGTCTCCATGCATCCTGAACTGTTCGAACTGCCGATCATCCATGTGACGGTCAAGAGCTACGGCCTGATGATGGTGGTCGGTTTTCTGCTGGCGGTGCTGTTGATGCGGCGGGCGAGTCGGAGGGTGGGCGAGAATCCGGATCATATCACCAATGTCGCGCTTTATGCGCTCATTGCGGGTGTCGTCGGGGCGCGCATTTTCTACGTCGTGCATCACTACAACCTGTTTGCCGGCGACTTCATGTCGGTATTTGCGGTGTGGCAGGGAGGCCTGGAATTTCTCGGCGGCGTACTGATGGCGATCGGCGTGGTGTTCGTCTACGTTCTTGCGAACAGGCTTCCGCTGCGGCGCTACTTTGATATTCTTGCGATCGGGCTGATGCTTGGCCTTTCCTTCGGTCGCATCGGCTGTTTTCTGAACGGCTGTTGTTTCGGCAAGCCCACCGATGTGGCCTGGGCCGTGCGTTTTCCCTACGGAAGTCCGCCGTACCTGACGCAGGTCAAGCCGGACCTGCGGCGAGACCGTTCGCGTCCTTACTTCGACCTGCCGGCGGAATACTTCGGCTATGTTGGCGAAGACGGTGCGAGCTGGTATAGTGTGGACGAGGGAAGCAAGTACCGTGCGTACCTGAAGCCGAAGGAACTGTTGGCGGACGCCCAGAAGGAGCAAGTCCGGACGCTTTACCAGATGTTGCCCGTTCATCCTACGCAGATATATGCGTCCCTGAATGCGCTGGCGTTGTGCGGGATATTGTTTGCGTTTTGGCGCAGGTTCGGGGCGAAGTACCCCGGGTGTACGTTGGGGCTGATGTTTCTTCTGTACGGTCCCACGCGTTTTGTGCTGGAGGCGATTCGCGACGACAACCCGTTCGAGAAGGCGTGGTGGACCATCTACCCGGGGGGCACCGTTTCGCAGAACCTGGGCATTTACCTGTTCATCGTCGGATCGGTGATATTCATTGCCTGCTGGCGGGCAGGGCGTAAAGGGGCCACCCCGAATCAGCCTGCGAGGACGTCGGGCAAGGCGGCCGCGAGGGCGTCCAACTGATCTTTCGTGTGGCCGGCCTGAACGGATATTCGCAGTCGGGCCGTGCCGGGCGGAACCGTGGGGGGACGAATCGCCACGAGGAGGAATCCGTTTTCCGCGAGCCGTTCCGCAGCGCGCAAGGTCCGGCCTGAGTCCCCGATTATCACCGGGATAACCCACGTTGAGCTGTTGCCGGTATCCAGCCTTTGTTCCTTGAGCCGGCTGCGGAGCCAGGCGGCGTTTTCCTGGAGTTTCCGGCGGCGATGTGGTTCATTACGGATTATTTCGAGTGCCGCCAAAGCTGCTGCGGCGTTGCCCGGCGGCGGGGCGGTGGTGTAGATCAATGGTCGGGCGCGATTGATGAGATAGTCGATTACCACCTGGTCTGCCGCCACAATGGCGCCGGCAGCGCCGAAGGCCTTCCCAAGGGGGGCGATTATCACGTCAATTTCTTCAAGCAGGCCGAGGTGCTCGGCCAGGCCGGCGCCCGTCGGGCCCATGCAGCCGGCCGAATGGGCTTCGTCAACAATCAGGATTGCATCGTGCGCCCTCCTCAGTTCGACGAGTGATACCAGATCGGCACAATCGCCATCCATGGAGAACACGCTTTCAGTGACGATGAACTTGCGCTTGTACCCTGAAATCTGCAGCAGCCGCTTGAGGCGAGCGTGATCGCCTCGCCGATACGTCCTGAAATCGGCCCCGCTTGCGGCGGCGGCGTCGAGGATGGAGGCATGGTCGGCTTTGTCCATGAGGATCAGATCGCCTTTTTGCGGCAGCGTGCCGATGACCGCCGCATTGGCGGTCCAGCCGGAGGTGAACAGGAGAGCGGCCTGCTTTCGAAAAAACGCTGCACATGCCTTTTCGAGAGCCAGGTGGGGCCCCATCGTACCGCAAATGAGGCGGGAAGCCGCGGCGCCGAAGCCCCACGTTTGAATAGCACTGCATACGGCGTCCACCACACGAGGATCCGAAGCGAGGTTGAGATAATTATTACTGGAAAAGTTGACAAGCGGACGCTCTGCGGAATCGGTTCTTATGACCACGTCAGCGGCGGATTCCACACGGCGAAGACGCCGCAGGAGGTTGTCGGCTTCGAGTTGTCTGAGATGTTCATGCAGGAACGCAAACTTGCCCATTACCGAATTTCCTTTGAACGGAACGAAAATCTGCCGATATTATAAACCATGTGAGTGGATGTGTTTAGCGAATAGCGGGCAGCCGCATGGGAATTTACGACAGAGATTACACACGCGACAGTTTTCACGGCCATATTCCGGGGATGAATCTGGCACTGCCTCCGATTACGCCGGCAGTGAAGTGGCTCCTGATCATTAACGGCGTGGTCTTTGCGCTGCAAATCCTGGCGGACAGGTTCATGATTCAGTGGTTCTCGGTCTTTCCCGCCACTGTGTTCATGGCATTACAGCCGTGGCGACTTATCACCTACCAGTTCATGCACGGCGATTTTTTTCATCTTTTCTTTAACATGCTGGTAGTTTACTTCTTTGGCCCGCTGCTGGAACGGATGTGGGGCAGTCGCAAATTTATTGTCTTCTATTTGGTCTGTGGAGCGGCAGGCGGTGTTGTCTACCCACTGCTTGTATTCGCCAAAGTGCTGACGCCGTTGCCGCTGGTAGGTGCGTCCGGCGCGATTTACGGCATGCTTGGCGCGGGGGCCGTGCTATTCCCGCAGGTGCGGGTAATGTTTATGTTCCTGTTTCCCATGAGCCTCCGGACGTTGTCGGTTATACTGGTCGTAATAAGTCTTCTGAGTTTCGCAGGCGGCCGCAACGCGGGGGGAGAGGCGGCACATCTCGCGGGGATGGCCGCAGGCTTGACGTACGTGCTCGGCGGCCCTTGGCTTGAAGGACGCCTGAGGATGCAGAAAAAGGGCAACTGGGCGAAGAAGATGGAGCGCCAACGGGAATTTCAGGCGGAGGTGGACCGGATTCTTGCCAAAGTGCACACTTCAGGCATCAAGAGCCTGACGTACCGGGAAAAGCAGGTTCTGCGGGAAGCGACACGGCGCGAGCAGCGATAGACAAGCGCGTGTCGGTCTTGCCATGATCGCCTGCGGTTACTTCCAGTCGACTGTCGGCTTCGGATTGAGCAGTTTCTCAAGGTGCTGTCGCGTTACGGCATCCTTGCTTTCGATAAGCTTGCCGAGTTCCTTTTCCTTGTTTTCCAGGTCCCGCCGGAGTCGTTCAAGGCGCCGCCGCAGTTCGCCATATTGAAGTTGTTTCTTGCGAACGATGAGGTCGAAACGTTTGCTGATGACCGCGTGGAGGTCTTCCGTCAGCCGTTTCTTGCTCTTTTCGTCAGCCTGGCGAATGCGCCTGAGCAGATCGTCACGCTGGTCGATGAGATCCAGGTCTTCCTTGAGGACAGCGGCCAACTCCGGGTTTCTCTTCTGGGTGGCGGCTATGTTGCCATATTTCCAGTACAGGCCGCCGAAATGGCGGAAGTACTCGTCGAGATTGGTTTCACGCAGGTGCGCAAGTTCCTTCTCTTTGTCAGGATAGGCCTCCTTCAGCCAGGCGAGGAACTCCTCGTGCTGTCTCTGCAGATCTTCTTTCCACCTGGGGACGGGGCCTTGATCACCCGACTGCCCCGGTGCTTCGGGGGGATTGGCCCTGAAGAAATCTCGCACTTCAGTCCAGAATGTGCCGCGGTCCGACTCGTAGAGTTCGCGCAACTGCTGTTGGCGAGACTGCTTGCCTTCGGAGACGTATCTGATGATCAGTTCAAGCCTTTCCTTGCTGATCTGTTCTCGGTTGGGCAGGTCTTCGGTCCAAATGCCTCTGAAGGGGTCCGCCGTATCGGCGCCGGCCGCCGCAACAGGATACAGCACAGCGGCCATTACAAGGCTAAGCAGCAATTTTCTATTGATCCAAAACGACATGGGTTATCCCTTCCAAAAATCGTCGCTCATGGCAATTGCTTCGAGCTCCTCCAGCTCGGCTTCATCAAAATCAGGAATGTGATCGTCGACAAACGTGTCGTCGATACTGATCGAAATCATCGTCCGCACGACGTCGTCAACCTCAGCCGTCAGCGTCTCGACAGCAGAATCATCCCACCAGTCGGGCGCTACTGCAACGTGACGAACCGTCCTGTCGCCCTCGTCGCCGGAGAAAAACAGCAGCATGCCGCCTAACACAAATACAGCGGCCACGGCGGCGACAGAGCGTACGACGCGTTTCAGCCGCCTGATACGCAAGGTCCTGCTGACCTTCGAGTTGATATCCCTCAGCAGGTCGGCGCTGGGCAGCGGGGCCGGATATTGGCGCATCAGCCGGTCGCCACTTCGGATATCTTCAGCAGCCTGTCGTGCCTGGTCGGCGGCTAAGAAGCCGTTGAGCATATCTTCAAGTTTTTCCTTCATGTCAGCCATCTTGGGCTCCCATCAACTCTCTAAGCTTTCTAAGGCCCCGGTGGACCTTGGAAAGCGTTGTCCCTATCGGTTCGCCGCGCAATTCGCTGAGCTCCTTAAAGCTCAATTCACCGTAGAACCGCAACGTAATTAATTCGGCTGTGTCGTCGTCCAGTTTGGCGATCTGCTGCTGCAGGCGATCGGCCATTTCGTCGTCCGAGCGGCGCCTCGGCGTCTCCTCAGCCAACTGCTCGGCATGTGCCTCCAACAGCTTTCTTTGGCGGTATTCATGTCTCAGATAGTCGTTAAATATGTTGGACGCAATCGTGAACAACCACTTTTCAAAAGAGCCGCCTTTGAATGACCCGATCTTCTCGACAAGGCGCACAAACAGCCTGCTCAAAAGATCGTCGCTGACCCCTGTGTTACCGGTCAGTCGGTAAAAGTACCCATAACATCGCGTCGAATATGCATCAATGAGCTGAGTGAACGCGCGATTATCGCCGTTCTGACAGCCCGCAATAATCTCGTTCAACTTCTCGGGGTTATCTATCTTGCCGGTTGTCGACATGAGTTCAGACGCGGGTTTCGACGGAAATATTGCATTATTCGCCTAAATGGCATGTTTTCAGGAAGTTGCAGCAGTTTGTACAGCAGCTTGCGGCATATCGGACTCAACATGACCGCCGCGCATTCACCAGACAGGCATCAAAAACTGCTATCAGGTTCATCGTCGTCCAGTTTCCAGCTTTCAGACTCGTCGAGGTCTTCGAGTTCTCGTTTGACGTACCTGAGAATCTTGTCCTGTAGAGGAGCCATTTTTTCTTGAAATCCGATCATCCCACGGTATGCGGTCAGCAGCATGTCAAGCCTTAACAACTGCCACTTGGTGAGGCATTCCGGCTCCTTTACGTTGACAAAAGGATCGCATTTGAAGGTGCGTCTTCCGCGCTCATCTTCCCCGTAGAATTCACAATCCTTGCACTGGATCATCGCATCACCTGAATTTTCAGAAAAAAACCGGCCGATTCTTGATTTGTATCATAATACCATATACGATGTGCAACCGGAACGCATTTTGTGGACTGTAGGAAAATTGTTTACTGGAGACTTTGATGGCCAAATCGCGACGAAGACGCAAAGTGGGCAGTAAGAAACGTCGGGCCCGCTGGAAAGTACGCCATAAGATTTAGACACTGCGAGTATTTTGTTTCAGTATCAATTCAGCCGATTCGGGAGGCTTTAGGTCGTCCTTATCGGCTGAATGGCATTATTGTGGGGGTCGTGCTTGGGTAGCGCCGTCGCCCGCATGACCATGGGGGGAGGTCGATTGTCCATATGAAGCATTACAGTGTGACCTTCAGGCCGGAAGGGCAGCAGATATCCATACATGCGGGAGCCACGCTGCTCGAGGCGGCCGGACAGGCGGGGATCGTCTTGAACACTGTGTGCGGGGGGGGCGGGACATGCGGCAAGTGTGAGGTGCTGCTTCTGCCGGAGCGGCGCAGGGTGCTGGCCTGCCGGTATCACGTTGAATCGGACCTGATAGTAGAGGTGCCGGTGCAGTCGCGGTTCTTTGAGCAGCAGATCCTGCACCACGGCATCGACCGACAGATCGTTGTCGAGCCTCCCATTCATGCGCATCTGCCGGAGCTTAAGAAGGCGGATCATGTTTTCGGCGTTGCGGTAGATCTTGGCACAACGACTGTCGTTGCCAAACTGATGGACATGACGACGGGTGAGTGCAGGGCCACAGCGGCCGCGGGTAACCCTCAGATCGCCTTTGGCGACGACGTGATCAGCCGCATCGCCTATGCCGAGCGTCCTGAAGGTGCGAAGGAACTGCACAAGGCGATCATCGGCTGCCTGAACGAACTGCTCGGCCGACTGACGATGCATTCGGGGGTTGAGGCCCGCGACATCTACGAAATGACCGTCGCCGGAAATACAACCATGACGCATATTCTCCTGGGGTTTCCTCTCAGGCAATTGGGGCAGGCGCCGCACTGCGCTTACGTCACGGAGGCTCAGGACCGCAATGCCGGACAGATGGGTATCGCCATCAATCCGCGGGGGAACGTTCATGTGATCGAAAACATTGCCGGGTTCGTCGGCTCGGATACCACCGCGGCGGCGGTAGCTGTCGGCATGGACGAGATCGAGGCGATGACGCTGCTGGTGGACATCGGGACCAATGGCGAGATTGTTCTCGGGACGCGCGAAGAGATGTACGCGGCCAGTTGTGCGGCCGGACCGGCCCTGGAGGGAGCCCGGATCGGACAGGGCAGCAGGGCGGTGGAGGGTGCTATCGAAGCGGTGGTTATCTGCGACGATGGAGGCGATCTCGACGTGGACGTCATCGGCGGCGGGCCTGCGCGGACGATCTGCGGCAGCGGATTGATCGATGCGGTGGCCGTGCTGCTCGAACTGGGGCTGCTGGAGGAGATGGGGCGGCTGGCCGGCAGAGAAGAGGCTGACGAGCGGCTTGCGCCCGCTATTCGGCGGCGACTCATCGACCAGGGCGGACATCCGGCGTTCGTCCTGGCCCACGGTGCGGACGGTGGGGCTGCCGTGGTGCTTACACAGAAGGACATTCGCGAGATGCAGTTGGCAAAGGCGGCGATTCGCGCCGGCATCCGCCTTTTACAGAAGAAGGCCGGTATCGTCGATTCGGACATTCAGCAGGTGCTGCTGGCCGGCGCGTTCGGCAATTACATTCGTCGCGACAGTGCGCTGCGGATCGGCCTCTTGCCGCAGGTTGACGTTGAGAAGGTGCATTTCGTTGGCAATGCCGCAGGCAGCGGCGCACGCATGATCCTGCTGAGCAGCGAATGCCGGCGAATCGCCGCGGATCTGGCCAAACGCATTGAATATGTCGAGATCGCTTACCAGAAGGAATTTCAGACGGTCTTCGCCGAGGCGCTGATGTTCAGCTCATAGATTCCGCGGCTTGGTGCAGACCATGGACCCGCCGAGGTGCAACTCACTCCGTCCTTGTATAGATGCGCAGATATGCCGTGTACACAAGCTAGTGCCGTTTCAATTTAATGAGTTTTACTTTGCTGGGTTTGTTTGTTGCGG
>DAOTMV010000057.1:0-22873 GCA_035450485.1 Anaerohalosphaeraceae bacterium
ACCGTCTCGCCGGCCGTAACGGTCCTCGCGGCTAACCTGGAAATACGGCGCAAGCTCCTCGGGCTGGGTGGCCACCTGAAGCGTGCTGTACTGCACCGGCCGGAGAATACGGTCGTACCTGACAAGCAGCCGAACGGCGTCGACCATCAGATCGCCGCTGTTCTCCTCGTGCGGCCTCTTGCGGATCACGATGTCCGCCCACGCACCCGGCCGCGCGTACAGCATGATGTCGCCCGTTCCCGCGTGCGAGCAATTCTCCAGCAGGCTGTACAGCATGCTTTCGCTCGCCTCGCTGCGGTCGACCGGCTGCGAGTAACCGTCCGCGAAATGCCGCTCGTTCCAGTTGATCGGGCTCGTCTCCCGCGAGACGTCTTTGTAGTGCACGAACTGATAAATCTCACCGTCCTTCTGCAGCCGCGATACGCCGGCATGCTCGATCTCCAGATCGAAATAATCCCGCCTGTCGTAAGTCCCTTCCACGTGGAAATCCACCGTCTCCACCTCGATGTCGACAATCCGCGTGTTTTCTTCGTTGTACTGGAACCGGGCCGTATTCTTCAAATCGATCACCACCGCCTTGCCCGCATTCAAATCCGCAATCTGAGCCGCCGTAAGCTCCAGCCGCACGGGCGCCGTCGCCTCGTACGATTTGTTGTCCTGGTAGTCCCGGTAGATCTGGTCCGTCAGGTCCCAAAGCTGTTCTTCGTACACCGCCTTGAGCGCTTCAAAGTCGGCTGCGCTCAGTGTGCCGTCCGCCGACACGATGCTCTGCATCGCCGTAAACATATTCCCGACGTTCAGGTTCATTGGCGACGGCCTCAACAGCCGGTACTCATACGACTTCGCCAGGTAGTAATGGTACTTCAACAGCCGCTCGCGGGCCCGCCGCTCCATGTCCTTGACGTACATCGTCGCTCGCGCATCGAGCACGCGATTCAGATGGCTCGCTTCCCGGTTCATCCCGTCGATGGCCAGCAGGTTGTTCGTGATGCCGTTGGCCAGGGTCGACACCTTCTGTATGGCCGCCGTAAGCTGACGGTTGAAGACCTCTTTCTCCACGGCAAGCTGCGTGATCTGATCCACCAAACTGTTGAAAATCGGGTCGGCGGCCTTGATCTCCTTGAGTTTGGCGCTTACTTCGTCGTTGCTCAGCGAAGTCTCTTTCAGTGATTCCTTGATCTGGTACATGCCGCCGGCCATTTTTGCCGCCTGCGACCGCAACCCCTGCAGGTAGCCCGCTGCGCCATTCTGTTCGACCGCGTTCAGGTCGTCCGGGATGTCAGTGAAACCGTCCAGCCATTCGCCCGTCGCTTCCTCGAAATCAATGCTCGCAAACGTCTTGGCCACGGGCATCCGGTTGGTCAGGATCGGCGTATCCTCGTCGGCCAAATACTCCTCCGTCAGCAGGTTCAGGCCCCCGCTGGCCGCCCCCATGATTGCACCGCCCCACCCGCCGCCCGCCGCCCCGCTGATCGTCGACGTGGCAATACCCGTCAGACTCTTCACGATCCCTTTCCACCACGGCCCCTGGTTCAGATTCTTGACGATCTTGTCCGCACGATCGACCAGTTCTGCTTCCTTCTGTTTCAATTGACAAAGCAGCCCAGAACATTCCCCTGAATCCGCCCGGCCGATCTGCGCCGTGATCCGTGCGGCATCGCTCTGGAGTTTGGGAATCAGCGCTTGAACCTGCGCATACTGATTCGCAAAATCCTGCGTCTCGTCCCACACTGCCTCGCGCGAACGCGTTAGCGCCGCCGCCTTCTGTTCTATGGAGGCCGCCTTATTCTGCACCCAGTACGACAGGTACAACACGCGTATGGCCCGATCGATCTCTTGCTCGTAAAACGCCTTCGTGATCTCAAACGACAGCATCGGCGTCCACCCCGGCGGATTCCCAAAGTAATCCAGTCCGCCCTGGAGCCCGTGCAGCAGCGTCACGGTCTCGCCGTACATCTGCTCGAACTCGAGATGCCACTGCGCGTCGAGTGCGTCCCACGAATCCAGCCCCATGCGCGCATTGAGCAGCTCGCGATAATCGCCCAATTCCTGGGCCGCCTGCGTCGTATACCCGTAAAGATACAGGTCGCGGGTGTGCGCGATGGCCATATTGACGCCGTACGGCGAAAGCCACGCCAGAGGACTCGACTCGTTGGGCGTGTACCTCACAACACCGGGCTGTCCGGGCAGGCCGCCATTGACACCCCCCGTCGAGCCGGGCCTGAAGCGCACGGTTGCCCCCAGATCGCTGTCACAGGATTCGATATACAGACGAATGTCGCCACCGTCCAATCCCGCCGCCGCCTGATCCGGTGGGATCGTCCGCGTATCATGAGGCTTCGTGCTGATGTGCGTATCCGCCCCATCCAACTCCAGCCGCCTGGCGTACACCGCCAGGTCCGTACCAGGCAAATGCAGCGTGTTGCGGATAATCAGCGTCTCGGCGTAGACGTTCATCTCCTTGATGTCCAGTATGTAAGGCCCCCCTTCGGGACTGGCGTACGCCTCGTACAATCCGCTGCGATGCCCGGCCTCGAACACCACCGTCTTGCCCGCGATGGTCACCGATCGCACCTTCCTTGACGCCCCGTTGAACACCTCCTGCGTTTCGCTCAGCGCCTCATTGACAATGAGGTAGTCCCGGCTCTCGTCGTCGGGCATGGCCTGCATCGGCCTGCTGATAAGGGACGTCTCGGCCGGCAGGTCCGCCGCCGGCGATATCTCGACCGCCTGCTGCTCGACCTCGCCGCCGGAGGTCGCCGTAAACGTCACGTTAAACGGCAGCACATCCGCCTCGTCGTCCGGCGAGTACGCGAACAGGCCCGTCGCCGGGTCTAACGCAATCTCGCCTACAGGCGGCGGTGCCGCAAACATCTGCAACACGGCATCCGCCCCCAGCGCCTCCGAGTATACGTAAAACGCTAACGTCGTCCCGTGCGAGACCGCCTTTGGCGGTATCCGCCCAACCGCATACGACCCCACCGGCCGGTACGTTGCCGTCTTCGCCTGCGGCACGTCCCGCATCACGCAGACCCAAAGGTTGGCCGGCTCGAACCACCCGTCCAGCCTGCTGAATTCGACTTCGTAATACCCCGGCGCCAGGTCAGTCGCCGCCACACCGGAATCTCGCCACGCCCCCTCCCCCTTCAAATGCCAGGCCGCCCCGGCCTCGACGGCCCCCTGCGGCTCAAGGGTAACCTGCAGCGACATCCCCAGGCTCGTCGAGGGCTGCGGCTGGAATTCACAGGCCCCCATGTCCACCAGAACGCTGCCGTCCCCGTTGCCGTCCACAAAACGCGGCTCGCCGTTCAGGTCCGTGCTGACGCCCGCCGGCACCGCCCCATTATTCCCCGCGTCAATACACGGCGAATACCACTGTAATCGAAAATCGCCGCCCTCCGGGTCGACAAACAGCGGACATTCGTCCGTATTCCCCTCGCCCGCGTAGCCGCCCTCCACGCTGCTGTACGTGATTGTGAGCGAAGGATACCCGGGCAGATCAGAGTAGATCGGTTGCGGCCCATTGTCCCAGAAGATACTGTTGGTCACGATCACATGGCCGCAGCGCGACATGGCTCCGCCCGGTGACTCAGACCCGTTCCTGTTGCCAAAAAACGTGCAATTGCTGATGGTTGCATCGCCATAGCAGAAGTCTATGGCGCTGGTCGAGCTGAAGCTGAAGATGCAGTTGGTTACGATTGTGTGGGCATTGCCGTTCTCCATCCCGGCCCCGTGGAAAGTGCACCCCGTTACCACCGTGTCGGCGCCCTCACTATTGGTCATCCTCGCGTCTTCGAAGCAGCAGTTGCTGACCACCGGATAGCTGCGCCACATAAGGTCGAGTCCTGAGGCATTCCCCTGGAAAACACAGTCCCGGATAACCACATCGGCCCACTCTCCCCATGCCCCTGTATTGTGAAAGATGCAATTGGTTATCGTCGGATTGCCGCCATTCCGGTTAGCGATATGCAGACCGCAACCCATTGTGCCTTCGAAGATGCAGTCCCGGATCGTCGGACCGCCGTCTTCGACATAAAGACCCTTGGCGTTCTCATCCGACGAGCTGACCTTGAACCCCTCCAGGATGCTCCCCGAACCTTCGCCGTTGATACACTGGACGACCGCGGTAACCCAATCGCAGTAGATGGTCGTCACCTCCCGCCCCTCGGTGGAATACAGCCGCACCGCCTTGCCCCCGAACGTAACCGCCTCCTCGTACAGCCCTGGTGCGACGGCGATCTCGTCGCCGTCCGCGGCCGCATCGATCGCCGCCTGGATCGACGAAAACTCACCCGACCCGGCTGGCGCGACAGTGATCGTCCGCCCGAAACAGAAAACATTCGCGGATAAAAATACACTGGAAATGATGGACAGGGTCCGCAGCATACATTTCTCCTTTCGCTGGCGGCAGTCGCGGGGCCTGCCGCCGTGTTAGCCTGGCGTTTCGCGCACAAGTCATCCAAAATATCACCCGTAACCCCGAAAATCAACGAAACTCGCCGCACCGCCCGCTGTGTGCGAGAACAATCCGGACAACGCCCGTGGCACGGACATCCTGCCCGTGTTCCATGGCGACAGCGCCAACGTGGCATCCCGCCTGGGTTACAGGGGCAAGGCAGGCCGTTGTCCTTCGCCCGTGCGCCTCCCATCAGCCCAGAAAGGAAGCTCGCATGTTCCTCCGGTTCTGCCAGCCCGACCGCACCGCCGCGTTCTCAAGGCACGACGAGCCACTCTTCCGCCATCCGCAGCAGGTCACCCACGTCTATCACGCCATCCGCCGGATCGCTGATGTCATACGCCGCGTCCCATTTCGGGTCGCCCTGCTGCGAATGCCACATTTCTGCCAGTCCCACGAAGTCCCCGTAATCCACGATGAAGTCAGCGTTGAAGTCCGCCGCACTCGGCATCGGCCCCGTGTACACATAGTGGGCGATCCGCTTGAGGTTCGTGTCGAGAGTGACGGACAAGGCCGTGTTCTGCGTCACCTCATTGCCGCCGCCGTCAGTCCACTTGACGAACGTATAATGGCCGCCCTGCAGCGGCGCCGTGACGTTGACCGTTCCGGAGTTGTAAGTTCTGCAGAACTCGCCAACACCGTCTCGCCGGCCGTAACGGTCCTCGCGGCTAACCTGGAAATACGGCGCAAGCCCCTTGGGCTCCGTCGCCACTTGCAGCGTCGTGTAACCCGCCGGCCGAAGGACACGGTCGTACCTGATCTCCAAACGAAGGCTGTCGATGACAAACTCGCCGACATTCTCCTCGTGAGTCACCTTCCGGATACACAGATCGCTCCACAACGCCGATCGTGCGTAGAGCATGATATCCGTTCCTGTACCCGGGCTGTCCTCCAGGAGACTGTACAGCATGCTCTCGCTCGCCTGGCTGCGATCCACCGGTTCGACGCTGTCTATATAGCAGCGCACGTTCCAGTTGATCGGGTTGCTCTCCTGCGTTACGTCCTTGTAGTGAACGAATCGGTGAATCTGGCCGTTCTTCTGAAGGGTCGACACGCCGCTATGTTCGATCTCCAGGTCGAAATAGTCTTCCCATGTTGCTCCTTCATCGTGATAATCCATAGTCTTGATGATCAAGTCGACAATGCGTGCGTTCTCCTCGTTGTACTGCAGTCGTGCTGCATCCTTGAGATTGATGATCACTTCCTTGCCGTTGTTCAGGTCCGCGATTTGTGCCGGCGTCAATTCCAGCCTCACCGGCGCAGTCGCCTCAAGCGACGCATTGTTCTGGTAGTCCTGATAAATCCGGTCGGTCAGATCCCAGAGTTGTGCCTCGTAAACGGTCTTAAGCGCATCGAAATCCGTCGGACTGAGCTGGCCGTCCTCCGAAACAATCGTCTGCATCGCCGCAAACATATTCCCGACATTCAAATCCATCGGCGACGGCGCCAGCAGCCGATACTCGTACGACCGAGCCAGGTAATAATGATATTTCCGCAAGCGTTCGAGTGCGCGCCGTTCCATGTCCTTGACGTACATCGTCGCGCGCGGATCGAGCACGCGATTCAGATGGCTCGTATCCCGGTTCATCCCGTCGATGGCCAGCAGGTTGTTCGTGATGCCGTTGGCCAGGGTCGACACCTTCTGTATGGCCGCCGTAAGCTGACGGTTGAAGACCTCTTTCTCCACGGCAAGCTGCGTGATCTGATCCACCAGACTGTTGAAGATCGGGTCCGCCGCCTTGATCTTCTTCAGTTCCGCCTCCACCTCCTCGTTGCTCAGCGACGTCTCCCGAAGCGATTCCTTGATGCTGTGCATGCTTGCCGCCATGCTCGCCGCCTGCGCCCGAAGCCCCTGCAGGTAGTCCGCCGCCCCGCTCGCTTCGACCGCGTTTAGGTTGTCCGGAATGGTCTCGAAGTTGTCCAGCCAGTCCCCGGCCGCCGCCTCGAAATCCGTCCCGTAGAATGTCTTGGCCACCCCCGTGCGATTGTTGATCGTCGGCCACGGGTCTTCGTCCGCCAGAAACGTATCCGTCAAAGCGGTGATCGAACCCGTCGCAAACCCTGCCGCTGCGCCCGCCTGGCCTCCCGAGGCCGCCCCGCCGATCGTCGACGTAACCACACCCGCCAGCCCCTTGAGCAGCTTCTTCCACCACGGGACCTCATGACGCTTCTGAACAATCCTGTCCGCCCGCGCAATCAGCTCCTCCTCCTTTTTCTTCAACTGGCAAAGCAGTCCCGAGCATCCCCCCGCGTCCGCCCGGCCGATCTGGGCCGCTATCCGCTCCGCATCGCTCTTGAGCTTCGGAATCAGCGCCTGAACCTGCGTGTACTGATCGGCGAATGCCTGCGCTTCGTCCCACGCGGCCTGCCGTGAACGCGACAGCGCCGCCGCCTTCTGCTCGATGGAGGCCGCCTTGTTCTGAACCCAGTACGAAAGATACAATACCCGCACCGCCCGGTCGATCTCCTGCTCGTAAAACGCCTTGGTTATCTCAAATGAGAGCATCGGCGTCCACCCCGGCGGATTCCCGAAGTAATCCAATCCGCTCTCCAGGCGATGCAGCAGGGTGGCGACCTCTCCGTGCATCTGCTCGATCTCCAATTGCTGCTGCAAATCCAGCCCCTCCCACGAGTCCAGCCCCATGGTCGCACCCAGCAGCTCGCGATACTCCGCCAGCTTCATATGCGCCTCGGCCGTATGCCCCGAAAGATACATATCGCGGGCACGCGCCAGCACCATCTTCACTGAGTACGGGGCAATCCACGCCAAAGGCGCACGCGTGTGCAGCGTATGCATGACGTTCCCCGTCTTGCCCCAGGCCCCGCCGTTATGTCCCGCAGTTCCGCTCGCCCGGAACCACCACCCGTCGGCCTGTACAACGCTCAATGATGAAATGTGCAGCTCGATGTCGCCTCCGTCCAGCCCGGCCAGCGCCGGCCCCGGCTCGACCGTCCGCTGGTCGCAGGGTACCGTACTCAACAACGCATCCGCCCCCCTCAGTTCCAGCCGCCGCGCATACACCCTCACACGCGTCTGCGGCAGGTGCAGCGGGCCCCCGATGACCAGCGTCTCCGCACAAATCGTCATCTCCTCGATATCCGCCTTGTACGGTCCGCCCGGCGGGCTGCTGTACGCCTCATACAGCCCGCTGGCATGGCCCGGCTCGAACACCACCGTCTCACCCGCAATCGTCACCGACCGCACCCGCCTCGACAGGCCGTTTAGCACCTCATCGGCGTCGCTTGCCACCTCGTTGACAACCAGGTAGTCCCGGCTCTCCGCATTCGGTATCTGCTGCGTCGGCGTGCTCACCAACGAATACTCCGCCGGCAAATCCGCAACCGGCATGATCCGGACCGCCTGCTCATCGACTTCGCGGCCGAACGTCGCCGTAAACGTCACCTCGAACGGCAACACGTCCGCCGTATCGTCTGGGCGGTAAACAAACAGCCCCGTCTGCGCATCGAACGTCATCGCCCCCGCCGGCATCGGCGCGGCGCTTGCGCTCAGAGTCGCCGGCACGCCCAAAACCTCCGAATACACGTAAAACGCCAGGGTCCCCCCATGCGGCACCTCCCCCGGCGGTATCTGTCCGATCGCATACACCCCCACCGGCTTATACGCCGCCGTCTTGGCCACCGGCAAATCCCGCTCCACACAAACATGCATCGCCTGCGGCTCGAACCAGGCGTCGAGCGGACCGTACTCCACCTCGTAGTACCCCGGCGTCAAACCGCTTACCGTCTCCCCTGACGCGCGCCAATCGACCTCTCCCGCCAGACGCCACCCTGCCCCGGCATCCACCGCCTCCTGCGGCTCGATCGTCACCTGAAGCGACGTACCGAGACTTTCCGACGCCGTCACGGCTTCATAGGCGCCCATATCCACGGCCGCCGCCCCGTCGAGGTTGCCGTCGGCCACGCGCGGATTCCCGTCCAGGTCCGGCCCGATCCCCGCCGCCGCGGCATCCGAACCCGCATCCACACACGGCGAATACCACCGAAGCCGAAAGTCACCCGCGTCCGCATCGACGAACGCCGCATCTTCATTGATGTTCCCCTCGCCCGACCAGCCGCCTTCTACGTTGCTGTACGTAACCGAAGTCACGCTGCCGTCCCGGTCGTCAATCGCAAGCGCCCCGTTCTCCCGAATGATACAGTTGGTCACTACAGGCCGGCTGCTGCGGTTCAGCATCGCCCCGCCGGTACCATAATACCAGTCCGGGCCGTTCCGTACGAACGTGCAATTCGTCACCGTCGGACTGCTCTGGTAGTTCTCCATGGCGCCATCGCAGCCGGTGAAAACGCAGTTCACAACCGTCGCAGTACTCCCGTAAGAATTGTACAAGGTCGTAGCACTGAACGTGCAGTTCACAACAGCCGCACTGGAGGCGCCCTGGTTTTCGAACGCGCTGCGGGTGAAGGAGCAGCCTGTTATGGTTGCATTGGTATAACTGTTTTTCACGCCGCCCGACCAGGCGGCAAATGTGCATCGCTCGATCCGCGGACTGCCGCCGCTGTTGACCAGGTCGTCTGGCGAGTTGTTCTCAAAGAGGCACTCGGTAACCGTCGCATCGCTGTCGATATTGTAAACGCCCCCGCCGACCTCCGCACTGCAGTTGCGAAACGTACAGCCCGTTATCGCCGCCGTGCTCTCAATATCCCGGATCCCGCTCACAAAACCGTCGAACACGCTGTTCCTGACCGTCGGTCCGCTGCCCGCGTTGGTCATCCCGAAGTCACAACGGCCCTCATCCAACGGCGACGTGACTGTAAACCCCTCCACCACCGTCCCCGGCCCCTCGCCGCTTACGCACTGAATCGCGCTCAAGGCGGCGGCGCTTGGCCGCACAACGATATCATCGAAGTGCGTCCCCTGGTTGCCCCAGCAATACAAACCGATGCGCCCGTCCCGAGGCCCGTCGTCGTTCCAGCTGAAGACAAACTCCCCGTCTACAAACACACGTATCCACCCCCATTCATCCACCAAAATTCTTATGCTGTACGTCTGCCCCGTCACGTACGCAGCGCTGTTGCTTCTCACCGTCTCGAAAACACCGTCTTCGTACCTCACCAACTGTCGCTGACCGAGCTGCTTGGACCACGCAAAACGATAGTAGTTGCTCGGACCCCGGTAGCAGAACATCACCCCCATCCAGTCGTCGTCGTCGCTCTTCATGGTCAGACTCAGCTCGTACACATCCCACGGGATCGCCGGCGAAAGCGCGTATGTCCCTAAGTACCGCTGATCCGTTGTGGGTTCGGTGTAGATGTTGGAACTCTGCACCATCTCCCCGCCCGCCGCCGACCAGGCGGACGGCCCGTCCCAGTTGCCCTGGTCCACGATCTCCCACCCGTCGTAATCGCCGTCGTCAAAATTCTCCGTAAAAGGCTCGACGTACGCCCCCGCGATCGTCGTTACCTCCGGGCCATCGCTGGAATACAGCCGAACAGCCTTGCCGGCAAAATCCACCACGCCCGCGTACGTCCCGGGCCGAACCTCAATCTCGTCTCCGTCGACCGCCGCATCCATCGCCGCTTGGATCGTCGCATACTCTCCCGACCCGCCCGCCGCAACCGATATCACCCGACCAAAACTGCAGACACTAACAGACAGAACGATACCGGGGACTATTAAGGCGTGGCGCATTGTGTTTTCTCCCACAAAAAAAATAGCGTCGGCCCATACGGCGCGGCCGAACGCGAAGCAGTAACCTCCAGACCTTATAAGATTAGCACCGTCGCATAAAAAGTCAAGGAAAAAATGGCAGATTGCCGACTCATGTGCACCGCAATTACTATATGCGCACCAACAGGCCGGACAGGCCGCCTTGACGGTCAGTCATCCGCGGGCCATCACTGAGGCAGTCAACTGCACCTGGCGCGGAGGCGTTTGGTTTCGTTTTCTCCGCCGTTGATCAGGTACATAAGCGGTGTCGGGCGGTCGGTGCCCTCGATGAACGCCGGCCTGGCCTGCCACGGGGCGACCGAAATGACGTTTGTCAGGTCCATCCAATACTGGAGCCTTGCGACTTCCAGGTTCCACACCATGTGGAAGTGGTTGGCCGGCGCATACTGTTTGTACTCGGCCATCGAGGCATACTTCGGCACTACCCAGGTGTGCGGCCAGGTGACGTTGGAGGAATTGGCAATCGCATCGGCAAGTTTGGCGGGCAGATCAACGGTAAACGCCTCATCCCACACGAGGCTGAACATGCCGCAGAGGTCGCTGTACGCCAGCCGGCCGGCGATGCCCTCGATGCCGCCCGGCGTGATGAAGGTGACGCTGTTTCCGCCGCCCGGGAAGTAGTAAAGTTCGGCCCCGGGCATGGAGATATTCTTGAGAATGGCGTTGACGCTGTCGCCGGGTTTGCCGGCCCAGTTCAGGCTCGCCGAACCCGAGTTGTCGCCGTCGACGAGGCCTTTGCGGGCCCAGGCCGCCGTTTTGGGAATGGTAACCTTCAGCTTTGCCGCAAGCCTTGCCAGTTCGTCCGCCTCCCAGACCTTGCGGAAGTCCATAAACAGTGGCGGGTTGCCGCCGGACAACCAGTTCATGGCCAGCATCGTAAGCAGCCCCTGGGCGTCGGCCTCCGTGGCAAAAGGTATGGCCGGCTTTTCGCCGTTGTGGTCAAACGTGGAATTCAACAGCGACTCCGCCATGTCGCAGATCGGCAGCGGAATGCCCCGCGGATCGCTGCCCCATTCGAGCTGGTTCATGAAGCCGCCGCCCACGGCGTTGATCTCCGCCATGAGATCGCGCATGATGAGGTACATGGCTAAGGACTGGTCGAGCTTGGCCAGTGCGTGCGGCTGCGACAGATCGAGCCGGTTGCCGAGGTTCTTCTCGATCCACGCCCGCAACATGTGGAGTTCCTTATCGTCGTACGCACCTTTGTTGAGCATGTCGGCCAGAAGCTTCATATCCAGCCGCGTAATTTCGATACCGAAGGTGCGGCGCGTGGCGATGACGTGAGACAGGGCCGTTTCCATGCCCATTGAGTCGTGACCGAAGACAAGCACGCGGCGACCTTTCAAACCTGCGTACGTCACCGCCGCGTAGCACCAGTCGACAAACGCCTTGACAGTCGCCTCGGAGGGCTTGGGATTTGCGCCCGTATCCGCCCAGGAGCCGACGTTCAGGTGCGTAAGTCGTCCCGATTGCGCCAGCGCCCCGTTAACCGCATGCGCAAAGACCACGCCGGGCTTCGGGGCGCTGTTGCCGCACGTGATGTTGACGGGCGTCTGCGCCGGCAGATGCGCCAGCAGGCTCATCAGCGAAAGCTGCGGAAAGGCCCACGTGTCCGGCGCACAGACGACGGCGTCGACGTTGCTGTCGATGAACTGCCGGCCGACGATGTCCGCCTGCTTTTCACCGTCGATCAACAGCGGACTCCATACCACGTTGACCGCCGTGCCGTCCGGCATGGTCACCTTCTCGGCGATGATCTCGGCGATCGTCTCGACAATATTGGCGCATCGGTCGCGAGAGGCCTGATCGATCCGCGGATCACCCGTTGCACACACGCCGAACGTAACGACGCGTGCAGTGTTCTTTCGAGCCAATGGAAGCTTTTTCGCCTGGGCCATTTTTATCTCCTGTCTAACGACTTAATTTGACTGTACTGTTCGAGTTTTTCCGTCCAGAGACGCGCGTCACGCGGTTCATAGCATGTTAGTTCGAAACTGTTGCGCATGACCTCACGGATCTCATCGGGCCCCTTCAGGGCGCCCATCCCCACCGCCGCCGTTAGCGCGTTGCCCAGCGCGGTGCACTGGTCGGCCCCGGCGTAAACGGGAATCTGCAGGGCATCGGCAGTAAGCTGACAGAGCAGCGTGTTGGCTATGCCGCCGCCAACCATGTAGAGCGCCTCCGTCGTCCGCCCGGTGAGCCGGTCGATCATGCGGAGGCGGTATGCATACTCCAGTGCAAGACTTTCCAGCACGCAGCGGATGAGTTCGCCGCGCGAGCCGGGCCTGGGCTGCTTGAGTTTCGCCAAGAGATCGTACTGGGCCTGTTCCATATCCGCAGGCGCCATCAGCGTGCCGTCTTCGACGTTGAACATGCCGGTCGACTTGGCCTGTCGCGCCTCGGCGGTCATACGTGTATAGTCCCACGGATCCGAGCCGTGATCCCACTTGCGGCGGAGTTCCTGTACGAGCCACAGGCCAAGAATATTGCGGCAGATGAACCACGCGCCGATCGTGAATTCGTTGCAGAAGCCTAAGTTGAAGGCCTCCTCGGTGGTCAGCGGCCGGTCGAGAAGCTGCGCGAGGATGGACCATGTGCCGCAACTCAGAAACGACCAGTTCTTGCCGGCCGCAGGCACCGCCGCCGCGACCGCCGACGTATCGTGCCCGCACGTGGCGATGACGGGGATTTCGCCAAGCCCCGTCTGCTCGCGGATGGAATCGCTCAGCGGACCAAGAAGCGTGCCCGGTTCATTGAGCACACCGAAGATGTCCGGCAGTTTGAACCGGGTGATGACCTCCCTGGCCCATTGGCCCTCCGGGCTCAGCAGGTTGGCCCCGCTGACAATTGTTTTCTCGGAGGCCTTCACGCCCGTCAGGAAGAAGTTGATCAGGTCGGGCATATTCAGGAATGTCTTGGCGGCCGCAAGCAGTGGCGATTCGTCCCGCTGCATCGCTAACAACTGGAACAGCGAGCTGATGGCCCAGGGCTCGCAGCAACTGGCCTTGAAGATGTCCAGCCGTGACATGATCGGGTCGGAGTAGTCGTGGATCCCCTGCGTTCGCCCGTCACGGTAATGCACAGGCAGGCCAAGCAGTTTGTCGTCCGGACCGAGGAGGCCGAAGTCCACACCCCATGTGTCAATGCCGATGGCCTCCAGCGGAATCTGGCGTTCCGCGCAGATCTTCAGGCAAACGATGATCTCCGCAAACAGAAACGGGAAATCCCAATGCAGCGTGCCGCCCAAGCGAACCGGCCGGTTGGGGAAACGATGGATCTCCTCCATCGCCACCTTCCCGGCGTCAAGCCGGACCAGAACCCCGCGTCCGCTCTCAGCCCCCAGGTCAATCGCCAGAAACGTCTTCATCATGCTTCTCCCGGGAAAAACCACTCGCCCCCCGCTTAAACAGGCACATTTATCCCACGCCAAGGCCGTTGCGTCAAGCCGAAATTGGCTTTGTGGCAGGTCCGCCGAGTCCGGCCGTGCGGCGGTCCGGCGAAAAAAATTTTTTGCTGTGAAATTTTTTCGGGTTGACCGTGACTACGTTTGTAGTATATTATGACTACAGACGTAGTCAATTGATATCCTGTTACAGGAGACCTTGAAATGGCGGATAACTTGCAAGGCCTTGGTGAGCTTGAACTTAAAGTGCTTAAGACCATCTGGCACAATGACGGCTGCACGGTTCAGGAAGCTGCGGAAATCATTTCGCGGACCCGCAAGTGTGCCCGAACGACTGTCCTGACGGTGATTCAGCGGCTGCATGCAAAACGTTTTCTGACGCGGCGAAAGGAGGGGGGCGTCTGGCGGTACTTCGCCACGCAGAAGCCGCAGAAGGTGCTCGGCGGCCTGGTGCGACAATTCGTCGATCAGGTGCTCGATGGTTCGCCGACGGCACTGGTCAGCTATCTGGCCCAGTCCGGCGTGAGCCGGGAAGAACTGGCCGAGATGCGAAAGGTTCTTGATAACGCCGAAGAGGGAGGAAAACAATGAATACGTTGATCGACGCCATGTCCGGCCCGTTTGCCGCCGATCTGACGGCGGCCCTGCTGCACACGCTCTGGCAGGGCGCCGCCCTGGCCGCGGGTTTGTATCTGCTTCTGAAAACGGTAGTTACGCGCACCGGCTTGCGTTACGGCCTGGCGGTCGGCGCTCTGGGGCTGATTGCCCTCTGCCCCATGCTCACATTCGGCGTACTCAACTGCGAGTTGCCCGCCGCGCCGTCCGATCACCTGAAAACGAGCGCCGCGGCAGAGCCGCCCGTCGCTCTGCCCTCGGGACCCGCGTCGCCGATTGACCTGCAAACCTCTGCGGCGCCGCATCAGTCGGCCGGCAGCGCAAAAGCCGCCGATTGGCACGGACCGGCGATTTGCCTGTGGCTTGCCGGTGTGGCGCTCATGCTGGTGCGGGCCGGCTGGATGGTCTACGGCGCCTCGCGGCTCAAGCGAAACTGCACGCCGGTGAACGACCCCCGCTTGGCTGCCATGTTGGACAACCTGCGAGAGAAGATGCGTATCGCCCGGCGCGTAGGTGTCGCCGCGGTGGATCGCATCGCCTCGCCCGCCGTCGTGGGCTTCATTCGTCCGACAATTCTGCTGCCGCTTTCGATGATGAGCGGCATGGCGACTCAGGACATCGAGGCGATCCTCGCCCATGAGCTGGCGCACATCAAGCGTTTCGATTGTCTTGTGAACTTCTGCCAGATGGTCGTCGAGGCCCTGCTGTTCTTCAACCCGGCCGTGTGGTGGGTGTCGCGGCAGATACGCATCGAGCGAGAGGCCTGCTGCGACGCCGCCAGCGTCCTTATGACCGGGCAGAAACTCGGCTACGCACAACTCCTCTATACGTGGGCAGTCAGGCTGTCCAATGCGCCGAAGACCGCCGCCGCCGCCATGATCGCCTTCGGAGAAAAGGCCGACGACGGCCACATGCTCGACCGCATTCAACGCATCGTGGTCACGGGGCACAGGCCGCGTATGCGGATCTCCGCGGCGATGACCTTGGCGATGATGGCCGCGGCCGCCGTCCTGCTCATCGGCCTCTGGCATGGCGCCAGGGCCGGCGTCGAACTGGCCGGGCGGATTCTCACGCCTGCCGAGCGGATCGAGAAAATGGCCGAGATCGCAAAGACGCACGGCCAACCCGCCTACGACCCGCAAGCCGACCGCGAACTGACCGACGAGGAGAAGGTCACGCTTAGCGGCATCGTGCGCACGTGGGACGGCCTGCCGCTGCCCAACCAGACGCATCTGACCGTACATGCATCACGTCCCGGCCACGGCATCAGCGCGGCAATCGGCATCGACCGCAAAGAGCCCGGCCACGCGACGTTCTCCACCAGGGGCAGTTACGGCGTCATCTACATCTCGGCACACGCCGAAGGCTATTCGCCGTTCTTCGCGGGCCCCTTCGAACTCGAACCGGGCGACGCAAAGAACGACATCGAAGTGTTGTTCCAAAAACCCGCCTACGCCCAGTTTCAAATTGTGGACGCCGAAACCGGCCAAGCCGTCGAAGGCGTCCAACTGAGCGGCGGCCATGTCTTTCAGCCCAGCGGCTGGCACTACACCATCGGCGTCACCACGGATGCACAGGGCAAAGCACGTATCGCTTATGTCGAAAACGTGCCGGTGACCCTTCGCGCAACGGCCGATGCATACGAGCACACTCAGTTCGAGAAGATCATGCTTTCGCTCACGGAACCGCTGGTGCTGACCCTCCGAAAAGCCTTGCCGACGACGGGCGTGGTTGTCTCGGCCGCTGCCGGCGAGCCCGTCGCCGGGGCCGAGATTCGTATCCAGCGCAAAAGCGACCCGCATGGTGTGAGTTGGGGCCGCGATCAGGGAGACATTGTCGGAACAACCGGCCCTGACGGGCGCTTCACCATCACCAGCCTCAATTCCGAAAGCAAATACATCCTCGCCTTCAAGGCCGACGGTTTTGCCTATGCCTTCCTGACCGGCGTCAGCGCCGGCGATAAGGACATCCGCATTGCCCTTCAGAATGAGATCATCATCAAGGGCCGGATCGTTGGACCACTCGACGATCTGCCGACCCACAAGGGACAAACCGCCGTGAGCTACGCATGCGGCTATGAGCACGACCACGACAGCTATTGGGATGTGACACAGTATGCGCCCGTAATCGAAACTGAGGACGGCGTCTCGTTTGAGATCAGGAACATCTGGGGCAACCGTCTCAACGTGGGCGCCGACCGCTATAAGGAACGTTTCAATCTTGACCGTGACAGCATTCCCGAACTGCTGGTCATCAACCTTTCCGAACAACCCGATGACATTCCCGGCGCCAAACGCGGTGTCGTGATCGAGTTCAACGTCCCGCAAGGCGCACCGCCAGTCCGCGGCAGGATCCGCGTGACCACCCTCGCGCCCGGCAAGCAATACAGCACCGGCAGGCTTGTAGAAATCGTCGACAACCGCGCGCAAACCGAGCTCTTCGCCCCCTGCAAACTCAGCATCCAGCTTGCCGACACGGTCGGCTACTGGTTCGGTGAGCAGCATGGACTTGAGGTCGACGTTGCGGAAGAGCCTTATGTCGCCAGAATCGACGTCGTGCCGGCGGGTACCATCTTCGGTGAAGTCTTCGAACACGACGGCGGCCCGGCCGGCAACACGATGGTCAGCTTCGCAACGGTCGAACAATCGCCCCTGCTCCCGAAGAACGCTCACTTCAGCGGCGTCGAGGGCAAGAACAGCGCAAGCGCCGCCGAACGCCAGACCAAGTACTCTGTCCAGCCCCTGCCGTTAGGCGGCAAATACCGCATCATCGCCCACCGCCACGATTCGTACGCCGTGTCCGAAACAATCGCCCTCACGGAAGAGCAGCCTATTCGCCAGGTCGATCTTGTCTTTCCGCGCGGCGTGAGATTAACCGGCCAAGTGCTTCAGCCCGACGGCAGCCCGGCCGCCGGCATGGAATACGGCTTGTCATTCGTGGCCAACAAGGCCGGCAGCTTCGGCTGGGGCCCCCGCTTCACCGACAGCCAGGGCAGGTTTACCTGCGAAAACGTGAACCCCAACGCCGACGGTCGGTACATCCTCACGGTGAAGAGCAACAAAACATGGCGGCCGGCCCAAATCGATATAAAAGATTTCGAGAAGGAAATCACCGTCACCCTCGCCGAAGGCGCTGTGGCCGTCGGCCGAATCGTCGACAATGCGACCGGCTGGCCGATCCCCGGTGTCCAGGTCAGGGCGTGGTGCTATGACCGGTTCACCAATGAAAGCGAGCACCTCAATGCCGAAGCCGAGACCGACAATGACGGGCGGTTCCGCTTCAGCACCATGAAGACCGGCCGCACATACAACCTGAACACCGGCGACTGCCGCGTGGTCGAGCCCCGGTCCCCCGAGATTGTCGGCGGCCGGCCGGACGAGACAACGATCAAGGTAACGCTTTACGACTGGAGCGAACTCAAACCCCGCAAACCCGAGTAGCCTTCGCGGCCGTTGCCTGAGACCGATTCGTCGCCGTTGACATCGGGCGTGCCTTGCGGTAGACTTGCGCTGACCGGTCGAGGCCGGTCATGCACGGCGATCAACGACTTGCAAGCGAAAAGGAGGCGGCCATGAGCAGCTCGAACATCTCCCCGCGGCGGCGTGCTGCGATTCTCGCGACGGTACTTGTCGGCATATTTGCGTCCCCGGCGTGCGTCGGTGCGGCCGCCGAAGAGCAGGACAAGCCGCAGCTTTGCCAAGGCAATTATCAGACCGAGGCCCAGGCAAAGGAGCAGCTTGCGCGGTTTGCGGCTCTGTATACGGATCGCGCGGCGTGGGAGGCGCGGGCGGCCGTGATTCGCCGCGGCATCCTGAAAGGCGCCGGCCTTAACCCACTGCCCGCCAAGACCCCGCTGAATCCCATCATCCACAGCACGCGCGACTTCGACGGCTACAGCGTCGCCAACGCCGCGTTCGAGGCCCTGCCCGGTTATTTCGTCACGGGCAATCTCTACCGGCCGCGAGGCGTCGACGGACCGTACGCCGCCGGGCTGTGTCCGCACGGCCACTGGTCAAATCCAAAGGACCACGGCCGCCTGCGCGAGGAAATGCAGCGGCGCTGCGCCGCCATGGCGCGAATGGGGGCCATCGTATTCGCCTACGACATGATCGGTTACGGCGAGTCGAAGGCCGCCGGCTGGCCGCACAGCCATCCGCAGGCATTAACGCTGCAGCTTTGGAGCAGCGTGCGCGCCGTCGATTTCCTCACGTCTCTGCCCGACGTCGACGCTAAGCGCATCGGCGTCACCGGCGCTTCCGGCGGCGGCACGCAGACCTTCCTCCTGGCCGCCGTCGACGACCGCGTCGCCGTCAGCGCCCCGTGCGTCATGGTCTCGGCCCATTTCTTCGGCGGCTGCAACTGCGAAAGCGGCATGCCGATCCACAAGAGCAGGAATCACGAAACCAACAACGTCGAAATCGCCGCACTGATCGCCCCCAAGCCCCTCCTGCTGATCTCCGACGGCAAGGACTGGACAAAGAACACGCCTGACGTGGAGTTCCCCCACATCCGCAGCATCTATCGCCTCTACAACGCCGAAAGCAACGTCGAAAACGTGCACCTCGCCAACGAAGGCCACGATTACGGCCCGTCCAAACGCGCAGGGCTCTACCCCTTCATGGCCAAACACCTCAAGCTGGACCTTGCCCGCATCACGAATAAGGACGGCAAGATCGACGAGTCCTTTGTCACGGTACAGCCCTACGCAGACCTCTACGTCTTCAACGAAACGCACCCTCGGCCGGCCCACGCATTGAAACCCGGCTCCATCGTCGCACTGCCGCGATGACGCGTCGCGTCCCATAATGTCCGCGTGACGAAGCAGAGCCGAGAATCTCCGGCTCCGCCTCGTATGCCGGCCAAACCTGCCGATAATAATGGCCGCTGCTGCTTTCAGGCGCGGTCCGGCCGTTCCCCACAGGCAAAAAACCAAATCGCCGTGCGCTGTTCGCCCTTCACCGCAATGTTTCCTAAATTTTAACAGACGCCCCTTGCCGATCGGACCGATCTGTTGAATGATGAAAAACTTTGGAGACAGCCGGGTGAAATCTCTCTTGCTGACAGCGGTTGCGCTGTTCGTGTGTCTTGCGCCCGATGCGGCTGCCGCCTCACCTTCCAGCCGCACCCTGCGGTCCATGGCGCGAACGTATATCACGTTTGGCCAGTACGACAAAGCCCAAACGCTTGCCGCAGAGGCCCTTGCGCGGGCCCAGCTTCAGGATGACGACGCGGAACTGGCCATGTGCCTCATCGACCTTGGCACGGTCTACCAATACACAAACAACCTCGACGGCGCCGAAGAGATGCTCTCTGCGGGCATCGCGCTGCAAAGGCGGGCCGCCGACAAGAACCCTTACATGGCCTACACCCTGCGTATGCTCAGTTCCGTGCACCGCCGCCAGCAGCGGTACGAAGCCGCACAGGCGGTCCTCGATGAGGCCGTAGCGCTCATGCTGCACGAATATGCCGCCGACGATCCCGCGCTGGCCTTCTTCCACACCGAGCAGGCCAAACTACTCGCCGACCAGGGCCGACGCCAGGAGGCCTGTGATCTTTACAACAAGGCGATTGCAGCGATCGAAAGCACCTGGGGGCCCGGCCATCTGTGCACGGCCGAGGTCCGCCAGGAAGCGGCCGAACTATATCTCGCCTGCGGCGGCCTCGACCAGGCACAAACGCACATCGACAAGGCAATCGCCATTCGGCGAAAGTACTGCGGAGCCGGCCATTCGGCGACCATCGCCGCGATGTTCCTCAAAGCGCGAATCTGCCGTGCTGCCGGCGACCTCGTTGGCTGCCAACAGCAGATCGATAAGGCCCTTGCCGCCGCCGCAACGGTACGAGACCCTGTCCAGCTTGCCCGGCTGCACCAGCAAGCAGAAGACATCCGCAACGCCGTACGCCTCGCCAGGCTCTGAACAAAAAAAGCCTGCGCTCCAGATGGACGCGCAGGCGCATTTCTCAATCCTTCACTGCAGGCAGGCTCTGTTATCTCCGCCTGACCAGGAACAGGCCGCCGATGCCCAAGATCATCAGCGTCGCCGGCTCCGGCACATAGCCGATCTCAAGATACGGCAGGTTGCCGGCCGCCTCGCTGCTGTTGAAGATCGCAAAATTGTTGAGGTGCTCATCCGGGACAACCAACATGAACGTGATGAAGTTGTCCGCAAGATCGTCCGCGTAGTTCGTCCACGCGTTCTGGCCCAGGTCGCTCAGCAGATTCCAGGTGTAGTACAGGCCCGTGTCGCCTAACGGTACCTCGTCATCGACGTAACCACCCACAGGGTTCGGCATATTATCCCACGTGATCGTCATCTCCTCCCACGAATCGTCGTTGACAAGATACAGCGCCGCATGCGGATCGGTCGTGCTCGCGCCGCCCCCGTTGCCCTTCGTAAAGTAGATGCCGAACCTGGCGCTGTGGATCTCGGCGTCGTCCGGAATCGACGACAGGTCGAATTTCAGGAAGATCCGCTTGACCGAGCCTAACGAATAAATGGCCGGAAATTCCGCATAGCCCTGGATCGCCAACGTAGGCTCGCTGCCATAATTCGTCGACGACTGCACACTGTCAACGGTGGCATCCTCGACGGGAACTTCGAAATACTTTAAGAGAACGGCCTGCGCCGGACTGGACAACACAATCACCATCGCCGCGACCATTGAACATAGCGTCAGCTTCATAATAACCGCACCCCCTGAACACATCTAACCCTTCATCAGCCGCCAATCTGTTCGAGCCGCACTGCCACAAAGGCCCGAATGTTGGCATTGGCGTTATCCATCAACGCCTTACCATGCTTGTTCATCACAAACGTCACCGGATCGCCCACCGGCGCCCCCAGGCTGTCCAGAGCCGCCGCGTACTGTGCGTACGCATCAACATAAGCCGAAGCAAGGGCATAATCCGCGTTCTGTTGCGACAACTCCGCAAACGCCACCACAATCGACGCAACCGTTTCCGGCGTCAGCGGTGCATCCGCCGGCGCCAACTGGTTGAACACCCGGTTCATCGCCGCCAGGTGGCTTCCGTCAAAGTCCTTCAGGACCGTCGCCGCACGGATCAGTTGAGCACACGTGTCGCAGGCCTGCACATTCGGATTGGCCGCCAACGAACTGCCGATCAGCAGTTGCAGTTCATCCGCCGTCGTGCCCAGTTCACTTGCCGCCGCAGCCAACTCCGCCGGACAGCCCTTCAACTGCGGGTCCTCAAAATGCGGCAGAGGCGCCGCCACCGGCACAGGCTCCGGCTCCGGAGAGTTGTCTTCCAGAACCCACGCACTGCCGCCCGGCGGGTAATTGCTGCCGCCGGCGCCGCGGAGAACGTAATCGGCGCCCAACACCCACTCCATGAACTCCGGCTCGTCGGCAAACGGCAGCGTACCCCAGGCGATCGCCTGCTCCAGCCATTCCGTCCGGCGCGAACAAACCTCAAGACGCAGCGGGGACCCATCACCGTACTCGTAACCATCGCCGCGATCCAGGTAGTAATAGTACTCTTCCAGCAGCCAGTCCATGAAGTAGCCGTCAAAACTGACAGTATCCGCAGCATCAAGAACAACGGTCGCCGGCCCCAGGCCATACCACCCACCCTCGGCCCACGGATGACCCGCGAACACCCCGAATTCCAGCGTCTCCATGACCACGTCGCCGCCGGTGCTGCCCACGTAGATCGCAATGTCGGACGGCACGCCCTGGTTTCTTGCCCAGCCGCCGATGACCGCGTCCTGGGCCAGGAAATCCACGCCCGGCCGATCATCAACACCCGGCAGGCCTTCCTCACCGTAATCGCCCGCAGGCAGATAATAGCCAAAGGCGACCAACTCGGCGTCTTCGCCGATCCTCAGTGTCTCGCCGCTCTGCAGAACAATCGCCGCCTTGCCTTGGGCATTGCCTCCATCGTCCTTGTACGGCAGGTCGACGCCCGCCCCCGCCGGCACCGGGATCTCGCCATCGATCCACTCATCCATGATATCGTTGGAGTACCCGTATATACCGACGTTCAGCCCGTCCGTTCCTTCCGTATAGATTTTGCCTTCCTCGGAGATTATCGAGACGCCGCCTATATCATACGGCATAACGTAGAAGTCTGCACCCGGCGGCGCGGGCATGTACCCCTCCATCGTGGCGTCGATATCGCCGGCAATCTGAATGTCGCCCTTGCCGGAAATATAGATATTCCCGCCCGCGCCCACTGTCGGGTCGTACCAGCCTTCTCCGGAATACCGCAGGTCAACGGCGAGATCGGGATCGCCGCCGTGCAGGTGAAGTTCGCCCGCGGTTACCTTCTGTATCCAGCCTTCCGCGGTCAGCGTTCCGGTGCGGGCATCGACTTTCTGGCCTTCATATATCATCGTACCGTCTGCATCCGGCGTCCACTTGCCGCCGCTCAACTCAAGGTTCGTCTGCAGGTTAATGTCATGCTCTGCAATCAGGTTGCCAGTGCTGTACGTGTTATCGCTGCCCGTCCGGACGGTCATATCGTTGCCGCTGACCATGTCGTTCTGCACAAAAATGTACGTTCCCGCATCCAGCAGCATGTCGCCGCCCGAGGTCAGGCCGCCCTCAACGCTGATAGCCTTGCTTGGCCCGCTGGTGATGCTCATGTCGCCGCCGCTGATCAGGCTTGCGGTTCGGGTCTTCACCAGGCCTCTGCTTACGATGGTCATGTCGTTACCTGCGACGAGGTCTTCTTCCAGGGTTACGGCGC